>NZ_BCSR01000011.1 GCF_001570965.1 Janibacter corallicola NBRC 107790
TCAGCCCGACCGAGTGAGAGGCCCGGAAACCCAAGGGTTTCCGGGCCTTCGTCGTGTCCGGAGTGGACCTGCGGCGCATCTCGGGTCGGCATGTCGTGCGGCAGTTCATCCCCCTTCGCGCGCAACGGCCGCGGCATACCGGGCCCTCCCACCCCGTCCCGGCCGGACTGCCGTGCGAGCTGCACCGCCTCACCGCCGAAGGACTAGCCTCGGGACGGTGAGCACCTCGACTGCCGCCCCGACCATCGCGACCGTCGGCGAGCTGCGCGCCGCCGGTCACGTTGCCAAGCCGCTGCGCACCGAGCTGCGCGACAACCTCCTGGAGCGGCTGCGGGCGGGGGTGGACCCGTGGCCCGGGATCCACGGTTACGAGGACACGGTGGTCCCGCAGCTCGAGCGGGCCCTGCTCGCCGGTCACGACATCGTCCTGCTCGGCGAGCGCGGCCAGGGCAAGACGCGCCTGCTGCGGGCCATCGCCGGACTCCTGGACGAGTGGACCCCCGTCATCGAGGGCTCCGAGCTCGCCGAGCACCCCTTCGAGCCCATCATCCACGCCTCCCGCCGGCGGGCCGCCGAGCTCGGGGAGGACCTGCCGGTCACCTGGCTGCACCGCGACGAGCGCTACGTCGAGAAGCTCGCGACGCCCGACACCTCGGTCGCCGACCTCATCGGTGACGTCGACCCGATGAAGGTCGCCGAGGGCCGCTCTCTGGGCGACCCCGAGACGATCCACTTCGGCCTCGTGCCACGCAGCCACCGCGGCATCGTGACGATCAACGAGCTGCCCGACCTCGCCGAGCGCATCCAGGTCGCGCTGCTCAACGTCATGGAGGAGCGCGACATCCAGATCCGCGGCTACGTGCTGCGTCTGCCCCTCGACGTGCTCGTGCTCGCCAGCGCCAACCCCGAGGACTACACCAACCGCGGCCGGATCATCACGCCGTTGAGCGACCGCTTCGGCGCCGAGATCCGCACCCACTACCCGCGCGAGCTCGAGGCCGAGATCGCCGTGACCCGGCAGGAGGCACACCTCGCCGCGGAGGTCCCCGACCACCTGCTGGAGATCCTCGCCCGCTTCACCCGCAATCTGCGCGAGTCCTCCTCGGTCGACCAGCGCAGCGGCGTGAGCGCACGCTTCACCATCGCCGGCGCCGAGACGATCGCCGCCTCGGCGCTGCACCGCGCCGCCCGCCAGGGCGAAGGGGAGGCCGTCGCCCGGGTCGTCGACCTCGAGACCGCGGTCGAGGTCCTCGCCGGCAAGATCGAGTTCGAGAGCGGCGAGGAGGGCCGCGAGCACGAGATCCTCACGCACCTGCTGCGCACCGCGGTCGCCGAGACCGTGCGCCACCTCGTGCGCGGCATCGACTTCGGCCCGCTCGTCACCGCCATCGAGGAGGGCGCCGAGGTCGCCACCGGTGAGCAGGTGAGCGCCTCCGACTTCCTGGCGGGGCTCCCTTCGCTCGCGGAGGCCACCGTCTACGAGGACCTCTTCGAACGGCTCTCCGCCGGGTCCGAGGGTGAACGCGCCGCGGCCGCCGAGCTCGCGCTCGAGGGCCTCTACCTCGCCCGCAAGGTCGGCAAGGACACCGCGGGAGGCGAAACCGTGTATGGCCACTAGCCGCAGCCGCTTCCGGCGCTATGACGGGGGCGACCCGCTGGCGCCGCCCGTCGACATCGCCGAGGCGCTGGACTCGATCGGCGAGCGGGTCATGGGGGGGGTCCTCGCCGGAGCGCGCCCTGCAGGAGCTGCTCCGGCGCGGCAGCAACGGTCGCCCCGGGCTGGACGTCCTCTCCCGGCAGATCCACGAGAAGCGTCGGGAGCTGCTGGCGCGACACGACCTCGACGGCACGCTGCGAGAGGTCCGCGAGCTGCTCGACCGGGCCGTCCTCGAGGAACGCGGCCAGCTGGCGCGCGACGTGCACCTCGACGACACCGAGCGTGCCTTCGCCGAGATGCGTCTCGAGGGGCTCCCGGACTCCACGGCCGCGGCGGTCCACGACCTCGCGGACTACCCGTGGCAGTCCACGCGGGCGCGGGAGGACTACGAGCGGATCAAGGACCTGCTCGGCCGCGAGGTCCTCGACCAGCGCTTCGCCGGGATGAAGCAGGCCCTCGAGGACGCCACCGACGCGGACCGGGCGGCCGTGGCCGACATGCTCGCCGACCTCAACGATCTGCTGGAGAAGCACCAGCGGGGGGAGGACACCCCGCAGGACTTCGAGGACTTCATGGCCGAGCACGGGGACTTCTTCCCCGAGGGGCCCAAGGACGTCGAGGAGCTCATCGACACCCTGGCGAGGCGGGCGTCCGCCGCGCAGCGGATGCTGAACTCGATGACCCCCGAGCAGCGCGAAGAGCTCATGCAGCTATCCGCGCAGGCCTTCGGCTCACCAGAGCTGATGGAGTCGTTGGGGCGCCTCGACGGCAACCTGCAGACGCTGCGGCCGGGTGAGGACTGGAGCGGGTCCGAGCAGTTCGGCGGCGAGCAGGGGATCGGCCTCGGCGACGGTACCGGCGTCCTGCAGGACCTGGCAGCGTTGGACGCCCTCGGCGAGCAGGTCTCCCAGACCTACGGGGGCGCACGGCTCGAGGACATCGACCTCGACGAGCTCGCCCGTCAGCTCGGCGACGAGGCGGCCGTCGACGTGCGAGCCCTGCGAGACCTCGAGCAGGCACTCCGCAGCAGCGGATCGGTCCGGAGCGACTCCCGCGGGCAGCTGCGGCTCACCCCCAAGGCGATGCGGCAGCTCGGCCGCTCGCTCCTGCGCGACATCGCCCGGCGCATGTCCGGTCGCCAGGGGCAGCGCGACCTGCGCCAGGCCGGCGCCGCCGGCGAACGCTCCGGCGCGACCCGACCGTGGGCCTTCGGCGACACCGAGCCCTGGGACATCCCCCGCACCATCCTCAATGGCGTCCGTCGGCGGGCGGGCGAAGGGGGAAGCCGCCTCATCACGACCGACGACATCGAGGTCAACGAGACCGAGGCGCGTACCCAGGCGGCGGTCGCCCTGCTCGTCGACACCTCCTTCTCGATGGCGATGGACGGACGGTGGGTCCCCATGAAGCGCACCGCACTGGCGCTGCACACCCTGATCCGCAGCCGCTTCCGCGGGGACGACCTGCAGCTGATCGGCTTCGGCCGGAACGCCAGGGCGATGGAGATCGAGGAGCTCACCGAGCTCGACGCCTTCTGGGACAAGGGCACCAACCTCCACCATGCGCTGCTGCTCGCGCAGCGTCACTTCCGCAGGCACCCGAACGCGCAGCCGGTCCTGCTCATCGTCACCGACGGTGAGCCGACCGCCCACCTGGAGCCCCACGGCGAGACCTTCTTCGACTACCCGCCACACCCGCTGACCATCGCGCTCACCGTCCGCGAGCTCGACGCCCTCGCGCGGCTCGGCGCCCGGACGACCTTCTTCCGGCTGGGGGAGGACCCCGGCCTGGCCCGCTTCATCGACAGCCTCGCCCGCAGGGCGGACGGGACCGTCGTCGCCCCCGAGCTGGACGACCTCGGCGCCGCGGTGCTCGGGTCCTACCTCGGCTCCAGACAGCCGGGGCGGCCGCCCGGTGGGTATGACGATTGGTTCGGCGGCCGCGGGTTCTGGTTCGACGGCTGAGGAGCACCCGCCCGGAAGGTCACAGTCGGATGTCATCGACGCGCACGCCGGCCCCGGGCATCCCCGTCCGGCTATGCTCCCTCCGATCCGACAACGACGTCTTCCGGAGGCCGATCCGTGCGCTCCCGCCTCGTGGTGGCCTTCACGGCACTGCTGCTGACCCTGTTGGTGACCCCGGCTGCCCTGGCGAGCACGATGACGGCACCGAGCACGGTGACCGAGGCCGAGGGAGAGGCCATCCAGGGCACGCTGCGCGGTCCGGACCGGGAGCCGGTCGAGGGCGCTGCACTGAGTGTCGCCGCCAAGGGCAAGGAGGTCGGCAGCGCGAAGACCGATGCCGACGGTGCCTGGCGGGTCGACGTCCCCGGGCCGGGCACCTACACGGTCACCCTCGACGTGGCGACCATCCCGAAGGGGATGCAGCCGCGGGACAAGGGAGGAGCGACCCTCTCGGACGTGCAGGTGCGCAGCGGACGTGCCTCGACGGTGATCTTCCCGCTCATCGCGGCGAGCGCGAAGCAGCAGGACCCGGAGGCGGCCAGCGAGACATCCTCGAGCTCCACGGAGGACTCCACCGCCGACACGGGCGGCGCCGACGCGCCGGCCCCACCGGCCCAGGAGGGATCCGGCTTCGCGGGGCGCTTCCTGCAGCTGGTCGTCGAGGGCATCAAGTACGGCACCATCATCGCGATCACCTCGGTGGGCCTCTCGCTCGTCTTCGGCACGACGGGACTGATCAACTTCGCCCACGGTGAGCTCGTGGCGCTCGGTGCGATCGCCGCCTTCTTCTTCTCCTCGGGCCCCGTCGACCTGCCACTCGTCCTCGCCGCCGTGCTCGCCATCATCATCGGCGGCGCCTCCGGCGGGGTGCTCGAACGCGGGCTGTGGCGCCCCCTTCGCAAGCGGGGGACGGGCCTGATCCAGATGTTCATCATCTCCATCGGGGTCTCCCTGCTGCTGCGTCACCTGCTCCTCGTGCTCTACGGGGGAGGCCGCCAGCAGTACGACCAGTACGGGCTGCAGGGGGAGATGGCCCTCGGGCCGGTCTCGATCACCCCGCGCGACCTGACGGTGACCGTCATCGCGATCGTCGTCATCCTCTGCGTGGCGCTGATGCTCCAACGCACCCGGATCGGCAAGGCGATGCGTGCCCTCAGCGACAACCGCGACCTGGCGGAGTCATCGGGGATCAACGTGGACCGGGTGATCCTGCTCGTGTGGATCCTCGGCGGGGGACTGGCCGCGCTCGGCGGCGTCTTCTACGGGCTGACCACGGCGGTGTACTGGGACATGGGCTTCAACCTGCTGCTGCTGATGTTCGCCGGCGTGATCCTCGGCGGGCTCGGCAGCGCCTTCGGGGCCGTCGTCGGCAGCCTCGTCGTCGGCCTGGTCGCCCAGCTGTCCACGCTGTGGTTCCCCACCGAGCTGCAGAACGCGTGGGCGCTGCTCGCCCTGATCATCGTCCTGCTCGTCCGCCCCCAGGGGATCCTCGGCCGCGCGCAGCGCGTGGGTTGACCGGGGGAGGCAAGGAGAGAGATGGACTGGCCCAGCATCTTCGGCAACGCCGTCCAGGGCATGATCGGCCCCGAGGCGGCCTACTTCGCCCTGGCCGCGGTCGGGCTGAACATCCACTTCGGGTACACCGGTCTGCTGAACTTCGGGCAGGTGGGCTTCATGCTCGTCGGTGCCTACGGGGCGGCGGTCTCGGTGGTGACCTTCGGGTGGTCCCTCTGGGTGGGACTGCTCGTGGGCCTCGCCTGCGCAGTGCTCCTGGCGCTCGTCCTCGGACTGCCCACGCTGCGGCTGCGGGGGGACTACCTGGCGATCGCCACCATCGCGGCGGCGGAGGTGCTGCGCTACGTCTACCGGTCCAGCACGCTGGAGCCGATCACCGGCGGCGTGTACGGGCTGCGGCAGTTCGCCGGGGAGTTCTTCGAGCTCAACCCGTACCCGCCGGGCAGCTACGGGTGGGGTCAGGTCACCTTCGACCACCGCTCGCTGTGGGTGATGACGGTCGGCTGGAGCCTCGTCGCCCTCAGTTGCCTCATGGTGCTGCTGCTCATGTCCAGCCCCTGGGGCCGGGTGCTCCGCTCGGTGCGCGAGGACGAGCTGGCAGCCCGCAGCCTGGGCAAGAGCGCGTACGGCTTCAAGCTCCAGAGCCTCGTCCTCGGTGGTGTGCTCGGTGCCCTCGCCGGCGTGCTCATGGCGATCAGCGTCCAGTCGGTCCAGCCGGACAGCTACGACCCGAAGGTGACCTTCTACCTCTACACGATCGTCATCCTCGGTGGCGCCAGCCGCGTCCTGGGGCCGGTGCTCGGGTCGGTCATCTTCTGGTTCCTGCTGACCTTCCTCGACAGCTTCCTGCGCGGGGCCACCGCGTCCGGGCTGATCTCTCCCGAGGTCCTGGACAGCGGCGACGTCGGTGCTGCCCGGTTCATCGTCGTCGGGCTCGCCCTCGTGCTGCTGATGGTGTACCGACCGGCCGGGATCCTCGGCAACCAGAAGGAGCTGCGCCTTGACGTCAAGTGAGCAGGCACCGGCGGCGAAGGGGGTCGGCCGCCTCGTCGACGTGCGCCCGGAGCCGGGCGTGGCCAAGCCGGACGCGATCTTCGTCGCGGACGACGTCGTGCGCAGCTTCGGCGGCCTGCGCGCCGTGGACGTGGACCACCTGGAGATCCAGCGGGGCACGATCACCTCGCTCATCGGGCCCAACGGCGCGGGCAAGTCCACCTTCTTCAACGTCGTCTCCGGCTTCGACCGCCCCGAATCGGGCCGGTGGAGCTTCCGGGGCAGCGACATCACGACGCTCCCGGCCCACCGGGTTGCCCGCACCGGGATGGTGCGCACCTTCCAGCTGACCAAGGCGTTGACCCGGCTCACGGCCCACGAGAACCTCATGCTCGGGGCGACGGGACAGCGCGGGGAGCGCTTCCTCCCGGCTCTCGTCAAGCCGATGTGGAAGCGGCAGGAGGCGGAGATCTCGGCCCGCGCCGATGAGCTGCTGGAGCGCTTCAACCTGGCGCACATGCGCGACGAGTTCGCGGGGACGATGTCCGGTGGCCAGCGCAAGCTCCTGGAGATGGCCCGGGCGCTCATGGTCGAGCCCACGATGATCATGCTGGACGAACCGATGGCCGGGGTGAATCCGGCCCTGACCCAGTCGTTGCTGGGCCACATCCAGGCGCTGCGCGACGAGGGGATGACGATCGTGCTCGTCGAGCACGACATGGACGTCGTCATGGGCATCAGCGACTGGATCGCCACGTTCGCCCAGGGACGACTCATCGCCGAGGGACGCCCCGAGGACATCCGACGGGACGAGGCGGTCATCGAGGCCTACCTCGGTGCCCACCGCAGCCTGCCCCCGCAGGAGGAGGAGACCGAGGATGACTGACACCGACACCACCCCCGTACTGGCCGCCGTCGACCTCGTGGCGGGCTACATCCCGGAGGTGGACATCCTGCGCGGCTGCACCGGGCACGTGGGGAAGGGCGAGCTCGTGGGCGTCATCGGCCCGAACGGCGCGGGCAAGTCCACGCTCATCAAGGCGATGTTCGGCCTCGTCCCGGTCCGCTCGGGCCGGGTGATGCTGGGGGAGAAGGACATCACCGCGCTCCCGGCGCACGCGCTGGTCTCCGAGGGGCTGGGTTACGTCCCCCAGAACGACAACGTCTTCCCCTCACTGACCGTCGAGGAGAATCTCGAGATGGGGATCTACCTGCGGCCCAAGGAGTTCCGCACCCGCTATGCCGCCGTCAGCGACCTCTTCCCGCTCGTCTCCGACCGTCGCTCGCAGAAGTGCGGTTCGCTCTCCGGCGGCGAGCGACAGGTCGTGGCCATGGGCCGGGCCCTGATGACCGACCCGACGGTCCTCTTCCTCGACGAGCCCTCGGCGGGCCTGTCCCCGATGATGCAGGACACCGTCTTCGAGTCCGTCCGCACCATCAACCAGTCCGGGGTCTCGATCCTCATGGTCGAGCAGAACGCGTCCAAGTGCCTCGAGATCGCCCACCGTGGGTACGTGCTGGACCAGGGCCGGAACGCCTACGAGGGCACCGGCGAGGAGCTCCTGAACGACCCCAAGGTCATCGAGCTCTACCTGGGCACGCTCGCCAAGATCTGAGCAGGCCCCGGGGTGGGTCGGCTCCGCGGGAGAGGAGGTGGGGGTCCGCCCGACTCAGGACGTAGGCCGCCCGCGGCCGTAGTCCAAGGGCGGCGCCCCCACCTCCTCCTCTCGCGGGGTCCACTCCGGGGCACTCGCGCAGCTACTCCTGGGCCTTGACCTGCTCGGTGGAGATCGTGTTGAGGTCACCCTTCTTGTTGAAGCCGTAGACCTCGATCGAGGCCGCCCCGGGCTCGCCGTCGTCGACGAAGTCCAGCGGGCCGCTCTTGCCCTGGTAGTTGATGTCCTTGCCGTCCTTGATCAGGCCCTTGCACTCCTTGAAGGTGGCGCACTCGGTGCCCTCGCGGGTGACGCCGACGACCTCCTTCTTGAAGTCCGTCGGGTCGGTGCTGTCGGCCTGCTCGGCCGCGAGCGCGATGATGTTCACGCAGTCGAAGACCTGCGGCGCGAACTGGGTCTCCTTCAGCTTGGGGGCGAAGCCCTTGAGCTCCTTGACGAAGTCCTTGTTCGCCGACGAGGCGGGCGCCGTGCCCTTCATGCCGTCCAGGACGCTCGGGTCCTTGGGGGAGACCAGCTCCGGCAGCTCCTCGCTGCGCAGGCCGTCCGCCCCGTAGATCCCGACCTCGTCCGTGGTCAGACCGGACTCGACGAGTCCCGAGAGGACCTGCTTGCCCTCCTCGAAGGCGATGAGCACGACGGCGTCGGGGTCGCTGGAGACGGTCTTCTGCACCACCGCGTCGAAGTTGGTGGACTTGGGGTCGTACATCTCCTGCGTCGCCACCGTCGCGCCGGAGCTCTCCAGCGCGTCCGCCGTGGCCTTCGCCAGGCCCTTGCCGTAGTCATCGGCCCGGGCGACGATCGCGACATTGCTGTAGCCGTCGGCGATGATCGTGTCGGCCAGGACCGGCCCCTGCATGGCGTCCGAGGGAGCCGTGCGGAAGTAGTAGCCGTCGTCCTCGTAGCCGGTGAAGGTGGGCGCCGTGTTCGAGCCCGAGCACTGGACGACCTGGGCCCCGGTGACCTTGTCGATGATGGCCAGGGACATGCCCGAGGCGGCCGCCCCGATGATGGCATCCACGTCCTCGCCCAGCACCCGCTCGGCGGACTGGGAGGCCACCGCCGCGGTGTCGGCCTCGTCGCCGCTCACCACCGGGGGCAGCTTCTTGCCGAGCACGCCGCCGGCGTCGTTGATCTCGCTCATGGCGTACTTGGTGGCCTGCACCTGAGGGGGCCCGAGGAAGGCCAGCTGCCCGGTCTCGGGCAGGACGTACCCGAGCTGGAGCGGCTCGCTGGAGCCGCCACCATCGCCGCCGTCGCCGCTCCCCCCACCACATGCCGAGAGGGCCAGCATCCCGGCCACCGTGAGGCCGAGGGCCTTCGTGCGCATGCCGATTCGCATACGGTCTCCTTTGACGTGACGCCCGGTCACCGGGACCCGGCAGGATGCCGGGAGGGCGCGGACGGTGCGAATGATCCGGTGAACCTAGCACCTGAGGGACCCCGGCGGATCCCGGCGACAGGAGCCGTGACCGGCTTGAGACCTTGGCGGGGACGAGACCGGCATGGTGGTTGGGGCAGGAGACGTCGGACGTGTCAGTATGAAGGGCCCACGCACGTGACCAGACAAGGAAGGGTGGATGGCCTACTTCAACCCGCCTCCGGACTGGACGGTGCCTGAGGGATGGACCCCACCCAAGGGCTGGCGACCGGACCGGGACCTGCCCGAGGCGCCCCTCGGCTGGGACTTCTGGGTCGACGAGAAGGGCAACGCGACCACCGGGCCTCCCGGCTACTACAAGGGCCTGAACCTCAAGGGCCTCTGGTTCGGCGTGGTCGTCGGCGCCATCGCGCTGGCGCTCATCGGCATCCTCGTCGGCTACGGCGTCGCCAAGCCGCAAGGTGGTCTCCTGCCGCCGCAGGCGGACACGACGACGGAGACGAGCACCGACACCACGACGACGACGGCCCCGCCCGAGACGAGCACCGACACCAGCACGGCCACGGCCACGGCCACCGAGACGGAGACGCAGACCGTCGCCGGTGAGGCCACCACGGTGACGGTGCCGGGCGAGGCGCAGACCGTCACCGACCAGGTCACCCGGACGGTGACGAAGACCGGCGGGGGTGGTCAGAGCACGGTGACCACGACGGCACCGGCGGAGACCATCACCCAGACCGTGACCAAGAGCGCGCCACCGAAGACGAACACCGTCACCGTCACCCGCGGCGGTGGTCAGGGCAACGGCAACTGATCGTCGCCGGGACCTCAGGGGACGACGTACTCGCTGTCCCTCGCGTCGGTGACGGCCATCATCCCCGGCGCGTGGCCGATGGCGAAGGGGGGGCCGTGAGGCCATCACCGCCGCCTGGGGCGTCACCCCGCAGGCCCAGAAGACGGGTACCTCTCCCGGCCGGACCGTGACCGGGTCGCCGAAGTCCGGTGCCGCCAGGTCCTCGATGCCCAGCTCTGTCGGGTCGCCGACGTGGACCGGCGCCCCGTGCACGGCTGGGTAGCGGGAGGTCACCCGCACCGCAGTGGCGACCTGCTCGGCGGGGACCGGTCGCATGGAGACCACGAGCGGTCCCGAGAGCGCACCGGCCGGGCGGCAGTCCCGGCTCGTCCGGTACATCGGCACGTTGCTGCCGGCCTCGATGTGCCGGACGGGCACACCGGCCTCGAGCAGCGGGTCCTCGAAGGTGAAGCTGCAGCCGATGAGGAAGGCGACGAGGTCCTCGCGCCACACGTCGCGCACGTCGTCGACCTCCGCCGTGAGCCGCCCGTGCTCGTAGATCCGGTACCCCGGCAGGTCCGTGCGCAGGTCCCCGGCGAAGATCCCGGTGGCGACCTCGCCCGGCTCGCCGACGTCCAGCACGGGGCAGGACTTGGGGTTGCGCTGGGCGAAGAGGAGCACGTCGTAGGCGTGCTCGCGGGGCACCGCGATGAGGTTGGCCTGGGTCCAGCCTGCGCACCATCCCGATGTCGGGGCGCCCAGCCCGGCACGGAAGTGCTCGCGTGCCTCGCTCGGTGACAGCAGGTCCGGTTGCTCCGGCAGCGCGCTCATGACGATCAGCTCCCTTCCCGGGACGTGAAGTGGATCCGCTGCCCGGGCCGTGCCTGGGCAGCGAGCGGGACGTCGCGTGAGAGGACGACGGCGATGACGGGGTAGCCCCCGGTGACCGGATGGTCGGCGAGGAAGAGCGTGGGCCGACCGGACGGCGGTACCTGGAGCGCTCCGAGGGTCATGCCCTCGCTGGGCAGCTCCCCGTCCCGGCTCCGCCGGAGGACGGGCCCCGAGAGCCGCATGCCGACGCGGTCGCTCTCCGAGGTGACCTCCCACGGCTCCGCGAGGAGTGCCCGCAGCGAGTCCCCGTCGAACCAGTCCTCCCGCGGACCGAGCCGCACGCGCAGCCGTACGGGACCAGTCGTCGGGGGAGCCACGGGAGCACGGTCCACGAGTGGGTCGCCCGCCGGGGGCCGGCCCACGGGCAGCTGCCGTCCGGGGGAGAGGGGCTCGGGTCCCAGTCCGGCGAGGGTGTCGGTGGAGCGCGAGCCGAGCACCCGGTCGACACCGATACCGCCGCGTACCGCCAGGTAGCTGCGCAGGCCACTCCCGGGCGGCTCCAGCCGCACCCGGGCACCGTTGGGAACCCAGCACACGGAGGCGTGGCCGACCGGGGTGCCCTCGATCGTCATGGCCGCCGGAGCGCCGGTGACGGCCATGAACATGCCACCGTGGGCCCGGACCTCCAGCCCGCCGAGCGTGGCCTCGAGCGCGGCCGCGCCCTCGTCGTTGCCGAGGAGGCGGTTGGCCAGGCGCAACGACGCGGTGTCGGCGGCCCCGGAGAGCCCGACGCCGAGTGCCGCCAGGCCGGGTCTGCCCAGGTCCTGCACCGTGGCGAGCGGCCCGGCGGCGAGCACCTCGAGGCGGCGGGTGGGCCGTGTCACGAGTCCTCCACGAAGCGCACCCTGGTGCCCGGCACCAGCAGGGCGGGGGGATCCCGCTCCAGGTCCCAGACCCGGGCCGAGGTGCGTCCGATGAGCTGCCAGCCTCCCGGGGACTCGCGAGGGTAGACCCCGGTGAACTCGCCCGCCAGGCCGATCGACCCGGCCGGCACCCTGGTCCGGGGGGACTCCCTTCGTGGCACGTGCAGGCACTCGTCCTCGCTCACGAGGTAGCCGAAGCCGGGGGCGAAGCCGCAGAAGGCGACCGTCCACTCCCCGGCGGTGTGCGCCTCGACGACGCCGCGCTCACCGAGCCCGGTGATCCGGCCGACCTCGGCCAGGTCCTCGCCGTCGTAGATCACGGGCAGCTCCACCTCCCGGCCGGAGGCGCGACGCGCCCGACCGTGGGAGGTCTGCTGCACCGCGCGGGTCAGCGCGCTCGGATCGGTGACGCGCGGGTCGATCCGCAGCAGCAGCGTGCGTGCGGCCGGCAGCATGTCGAGGACTCCTTCGGGCGGGTCGTCGACGAGCGCCGCGTAGAGCGCGAGGACCGCGTCGAGGTCGCTCAGCTCGACGAGCAGCCCACTGTCGCCGCACGGCAGCGTCCTCATCGCGACCCCGGTCCCCGCTCGGGGGCGAAGGGGGTGATGCGCACCCCGGCCTGCTCGAGGGCGGCCCGGACGTGCTGGGCGATCTCCACCGCACCGGGGCTGTCGCCGTGCACGCAGAGCGACTCGGCGGGCGCCGGGACGGTGCTGCCGTCGACGGCCTCGACGACGCCCTCCCGGGCCATGCGCACGCACCGCTGCGCGATGACCTCGGGGTCGTGCAGCACGGCTTCGGGCTCGTGCCGGGAGACCAGTGTCCCCTCGGGGGTGTATGCGCGGTCCGCGAAGGCCTCCTGCACCGTGGCCAGACCCGCCTCCCCGGCCTGCCGCAGCCAGGCCGAGCCCGGCAGGCCGAGGACCGGCAGCGTGGGGTCGTAGGCGAGGACGGCGGACACGACCGCCGCGGCCTGCTCCTCGTGGTGCACGATCGTGTTGTAGAGGGCCCCGTGGGGCTTGACGTAGCGGACGCTCGTGCCGCTGGCCCGGGCCAGGCCCTCCAACGCCCCGATCTGGTAGATGATGTCCGCGGTCAGCTCCTCGGGCACCATGTCGATGTACCGGCGCCCGAACCCGGCGAGGTCGTTGTAGCCGACCTGGGCACCGACCGAGACGCCGCGGGCGGCGGCCCCCTCGCAGGAGCGGCGCAGCACCGAGGCGTCCCCGGCGTGGAAGCCGCAGGCGACGTTGGCACTCGTGACCACGCCGAGCATCGCGTCGTCGTCACCGAGGGTCCAGCGGCCGTAGCTCTCGCCGAGGTCCGCGTTGAGGTCGATGGTCATGGCCGGTCCCTCCTTGGTCTGCTGGGTCACTGCTGCCACAGGTCCGTGATGCCGGCGAGGGACTCCCACCCCAGGTACAGCGAGAGCACCCAGATGGCCAGTCCTACCACTCCCAGCCAGATCGGGTAGCGGTAACCGCCGAGCAGGTCCCGCCGGCGCAACGCCACCCACAGGATGATGCCGAGACCGACCGGCAGGATGAGGCCGTTGAGCGCCCCGGCGAGGATGAGCAGCGTCACCGGCGTCTGGTCGACGCTGACGAAGATGAGCGTCGAGACGAGGATGAAGCCGACGACGAGCCAGTTGCGGTAGCGGGTCAGCCACGGGGTGAAGGTGGCCAGGAAGGAGACCGAGGTGTAGGAGGCCCCGATGACGCTCGTGATGCTCGCCGCCCACAGGATGACCCCGAAGACGACGACACCGGCATGGCCGAGCGCGTGCTCGAAGGCCGATGCGGTGGGGTGGTCCTTGGCCAGCTCGAAGCCACCCGCGACGACGCCGAGGATCGCCAGGAAGAGCGCGACGCGCATGATGCCCGCGACGACGACCGCCGTCACCGAGCCGCGGCTGATCGACTCGACCTCGTCCGGGCCGGTGATCCCGGAGTCGACGAGCCGGTGGGCGCCCGCGTAGGTGATGTAGCCGCCGACGCTGCCGCCGATCAGGGTGACGATGATGAGGAAGTCGACCTGCTCGGGCACGACGGTCTGCTTGAGTGCGTCACCGACCGGCGGGTTCGAGGTGAACGCGACCCAGGAGACCATGGCGATCATCGCGACACCGAGGACGACGACGATGCGATCCATGGCTACGCCGGCCCGCTTGCTGAGGAAGATGGCCACGGCGATGAGGGCGGAGACTGCACCGCCGATCTTGGCGTCGACCCCCAGCATCGCGTTGGCCCCGAGGGCGGTGCCCCCGATGTTCCCGATGTTGAAGACGAGCCCGCCGAAGACGACGAGTGCCGTCAGGACGTACCCCAGCCCGGGGAGGACCGTGTTGGCCAGGTCCTGGGCACGCAGCCCCGTGATGCCGATGACGCGCCAGACGTTCAGCTGCACGCCGATGTCGACGACGACGGAGATGAGGATCGCGAAGGCCATCGCCGCGCCGAGCTGGTTGGTGAACACCGTCGTCTGGGTGATGAAGCCGGGGCCGATGGCGCTGGTGGCCATGAGGAAGATCGCGCCGAGGAGGGCTCCCTTCCCCGTGCCGGCGATCCTCGACGGGGCCGCGGCCGATGTGGACGTGGTGTCCGGGGCCGGTTCCTGGAGCAGTCCGGACCTGCAGGGCCTGCGCGACGCGACCGCGGAGGGGGAGCGGGCGGTGACCCAGCGGGCCTGGCCGGCCCTGGGGTCGGCGAACATGCACTTCCACCGCGAGCTCGGGGCCCTCGCGGGGAGCCGACGGCTGGACGAGACCATGGAGCAGGTGCTGGCCGAGATGCGGCTGGTCTTCAGCGTCATGGCCGACCCGCACGCGTTCCACGCGCCCTACCTCGCGGAGAACCAGAAGCTGTTGCGGCTCCTGGAGGACGAGCGCTACGAGGAGGCCCGGGCGGCGCTCGCGCACTACCTCGACATCGCCGAGGCCCAGCTGCTACGGGCCATGGACTCCCTCGCCGGCTGAGACCCTGGGGTCGGTCCGACTAACCCGCGACCGCCTGGCGGGCCCTGGCGCGCCGGGCGCAGACGAGGCCGCCGACGATCGCGGCGACGAAGGAGCCGAGGAGCACCCCGATCTTCACGTGCTCGTCCGCGACGCTCTGGGGGCCGAAGGCGAGCTCTCCGACGAGCAGCGAGACGGTGAAACCGACACCGGCCACGAAGCCCAGGCCGAGCATGTCCCCCCAGCCGAGGGTCTCGTCGAGCTGGAAGGCGGGCAGCCGGTCCAGGAGGAAGGCGGTTCCGACGATGCCGATCGGCTTGCCCACGACGAGTCCGGCGACGATGCCCAGGGTGATCGGGTCGGTCAGCGCCTTCCCGAGCCCCGCGACGCCGCCCACGACGACGCCGGCGGAGAAGAAGGCGAAGACCGGGACGGCCACGAGGGTGGAGAAGATGCCCCACTGGTCGGCCAGGTGGGCGACGATCCCCTCGTAGGCCGGCTCGCCGTCGTCGAGGACGACCCGCACGTGCGCACTCGCGGTGGCGGCGACGGGCGGCATGAAGCCGAGGAGCACGCCGGCGATGGTGGCGTGGATGCCCGAGGAGTGCACGAGCCACCAGGTGATCATGCCGAGGGGGAAGAGGAGCCACCAGGACGTGATGCCGCGGCGGGTGAGCAGCGCGAAGAGCGCCAGCGGCACGATCGCCAGCAGCAGGTAGACCAGGTGCAGCTGTTCGGTGTAGAAGATCGCGATGATCGTGATCGCGATGAGGTCGTCGACGATCGCCAGGGTGAGCAGGAAGATCCGCAGCGCCGTCGGCAGCCCGCGCCCGACGATCGCCAGGACTGCCACCGCGAAGGCGATGTCGGTCGCCGTCGGGATCGCCCAGCCGCGCAGCCCATCGGACTGGCCGGACAGCACGACGATGAGTCCGTAGATGATGGCCGGCATCGCCACGCCCCCGAAGGCGGCGGCGATCGGCACGGCCGCCTTCTTGGGGTTGCGCAGCTTCCCGGCGACGAACTCCTCCTTCAGCTCGAGACCGACGACGAAGAAGAAGATCGCGAGCAGACCGTCGGAGGCCCACTGGCCGACCGTCAGGTCCAGGTGCAGTGCGGGGATGGCCACCTGCGCGTCCCGCACCGAGGTGTAGAGCCCGGACGCCGGCGTGTTGGCCACGACCAGGGCGACCACCGCGGCGCCGACGAGGAGGAGGCCGCCGAAGGCATCACTTCGGGCGGACTCACGCACTCCCCGCCAGATCTGGTGGGGAGCCGGGCGAACACGTTTGGGGTCAGACACACTCGACACTGTATGGCCTGGTCCACAGCCGCCGTACGAAGGGGGCGTGCCCGGCCACGTCGACGGCCGGGCACGCCCCCCCCCTTCGCGGAGGTGCCGGGTGGGTCAGCGCCCGCAGGCGTCCAGTGCCCTGGCCTCGAGCTCGATGACGTCGGTGCCGTAGTCCTCCGGCTCCGACTCGGGGATGTCGGTGCCGTGCAGCGAGGCGCCGGCCGTCTCCTTCATGAAGAGCAGCGCCGCCATGCCGAAGAGGCAGCCGAACATCAGGTACACCGCGGGGAACTGCAGGAAGCCGGTGGCCGAGACGACCTTCTCGTTCAGCGGCGCCGCCGTCCCACCGAAGATCGCCGTGAAGACGTTGTAGGTCACGGCGAAGCCGGCGAAGCGCACCTGGGTGGGGAACATCGCCGGGAAGGTCGCCGAGATCGTCGACAGCTGCGGGATGTAGAGCAGGCCCAGCACGGCGAAGCCGATGAGCGCGCCGGTGAAGCTGGTCCCGATGAGGTAGTACATCGGCACCGACATCACGAACAGGCCGATCATCGAGGTCCACCACATCTTGCGGCGCCCGATGACGTCGGAGAGGTGGCCGCAGAAGGGCAGCAGCGCCATCATCGCGACCTCGCCGATGACGATGACGAGCAGTGCGGGCGTCTCGTCCATCTCGATCTTCGTCTCGAGATAGGTCGGCATGTACACCAGCAGCGTGTAGTTGATGATGTTCAGCGGGATGACGAGACCGGCCATGGTCAGGATCGGGCGCCAGTAGGTCTGGATCAGCTCCTTCAGGTCCCCCCAGGCGGAGGCCTCGGACTCTCCCTCGTCCTCGATCTCCTGGTACACGGGGGTCTCGTCCATGCGCGACCGCAGGTAGAGACCGATCGCGCCGAGCGGACCGGCGACGAAGAACGGGACGCGCCAGCCCCAGTCGGTCATGGCCTCGCTGCCGATGCCGAGCTCGAGGAGCAGGACGACGACGGTGCCGAGGGCGTAACCCGCCAGGGTGCCGAACTCGAGGAAGCTGCCGTAGAGACCTCGGCGCTTGTCCGGCGCGTACTCGGCCATGAAGGTCGCCGCGCCGCCGTACTCACCACCGGTGGAGAAGCCCTGGATGAGGCGCAGCAGGATCAGCAGGGCGGGCGCCCACAGGCCGATCTGCTCGTGCGTGGGGAGCAGCCCGATGCAGAAGGTCGACCCGGACATGATGAGGATCGTCAGGGCCAGGACGCCCTTGCGGCCCAGCTTGTCGCCGAGAGGGCCCCAGAAGAAGCCACCGAAGGGCCGCGCGACGAAGGAGACCGCCAGCGTGGCCAGCGTCAGCAGGGTCGCGTACTCGCCGGGGAAGAAGTGGGTCCCGATGTATCCGGCGACGACCGCGTAGGCGCCGTAGTCGTACCACTCGGTGGCATTTCCCAGGGATGAGGCGGCGACCGCCTGCTTGATGGTCTTGCGGTCCGGTAGATCCGCGAAGGGGATCTCACCTGTCGGGTACGGCTGGGCTTCGTCGAACTCGTCCTTCGGTGCGGACGTACTCATGTCCCCTCCTGGGATGTCGGTGACAGCGTCGGGTCCCGCGTGAGCCCAGCCACGGTACGTCCGGGGATCGGGCCACGCACCCGGAAACGCCGGATGAATTCCGGGCGCAGGATCCTCCGTCCCGGACGGCGCCGGGCAGCACGAAGGGGGTGGGCGACGGCCCACCCCCTTCGTCAGGTCAACGATCGCTCGCGGCGGCTCAGTCGTCCTCGGTGAGCAGCGGGTAGACGCCGTTCTCGTCGTGGACCTCGCGACCGGTCACCGGCGGATTGAAGACGCACGCGCAGTGGATCTCCTCCTCGACGGTCACGGTGTGCTTGTCGGCGTCGTCGAGCATGTACATGACGCCCGGCTTCAGCTCGTACGTCTCACCGGTGTCGCGGTCGGTCAGGGTGCCCTTGCCCTGGTACACGTACACGGCCTCGACGTGGTTGGCGTACCAGAAGTCCGAGGACGTGCCCTCCTTCAGGACCGTGATGTGAAAGCTGAAGCCGACCCTGTCCCGGGCCAGGACCATCCGGCGGCTCTGCCAGTTGCCGTGGATGACGTCGTCCTCGGTGCCGTCCAGGTCGTTGACGTTGACAACCTTCATGCGGTGTCCTCCTCAGATGTCGATGGTGGTGGTCACGCGGAGACGGTAGCGCCCTCGCGCGCGGGCGCGCCGAGGACCTCCCGGGCCGCGTCCTCGAGGGCGTCGAGGCCCTCGGCGAGCTGCTCCTCGGTGATGGTCAGCGGCGGCATGACCTTGATGACCTCGTCGGAGGAACCGGAGGTCTCGATCATCAGCCCCCGCTCGAAGGCGGCGGCGGCGATCTGGTCGGCCGCGTCGAGGTCGCGGAAGGCGACTCCGGAGAGCAGGCCGCGACCACGCACCTGGCTGCCCTCGGCGAGGCCGGCGATGAGCTCGAGGCGGGCGTGCTGCTGCTCGGAACGGGCGGCGACGTTCTTCTCCAGCTCGTCGTCGGCCCAGAAGGTGCGCAGCGCCTTGGTGCCGGTGACGAACGCGGGGTTGTGGCCGCGGAAGGTGCCGTTGTGCTCGCCCGGCTCCCAGTCGTCGATCTCCGGCTTGATGAGCGTCAGCGCCATCGGCAGCCCGTAACCGGAGATGGACTTGCTGATCGTGATGATGTCCGGGTCGAGGCCGTACTCCTCGAAGGAGAAGAACTTGCCGGTCCGGCCGCAGCCGGCCTGGACGTCGTCGATGATGAGCAGGACCTTGTGCTCACGGCACAGCTCCTGCAGCTCCTTGAGCCACTGGCCGCGGGCGGCGTTGAGGCCGCCCTCGCCCTGGACGGTCTCGACGATGACCGCGGCCGGCAGGGCGTGGCCGGAGCTGCTGTCGGCCCAGATGCGCTTCAGCCAGGCGAAGTCGGAGGTCTCGCCGTCGATGTAGTCGTCGTAGGGCGCAGCCGTCGCGTGGTACAGCGGGGTGCCGGCGCCGCCGCGCTTGAAGGAGTTGCCGGTCACCGCCAGCGCGCCGAGCGTCATGCCGTGGAAGGCATTGGTGAAGGAGACGATGTCCTCTCGGCCGGTCGCCTTGCGGGCGGTCTTGAGCGCGGTCTCGACGGCATTGGTGCCGGTCGGGCCGGGGAACTGGATCTTGTGGGTCATCCCGCGCGGCGCGAGGATCAGCTCGGTGAAGGTCTCGAGGAAGTCGCGCTTGGCGACGGTGTACATGTCCATCGAGTGGGTGACCCCGTCCCTGGCCAGGTACTCCAGGAGGGCCTCCTTGAGGACCGGGTTGTTGTGCCCGTAGTTCAGGGCACCGGCGCCCGAGAAGAAGTCGATGTAGCGCTCGCCGTCCTCGGTCCACTGGTACGGGCCGCTCGAGGTGTCGAAGACGACCGGCCAGTTCCGGCAGTAGCTGCGTACCTCGGACTCGCGGGTGGTGAAGATCTGTGTGTCGGGGTTGCTCATGAGAGGGGTCCTTCCTCCGTGAAGTCGTGGGGGTGGCGTGTCGGGGTTGCGGGTCAGAAGGGTCCGATGCGGTGCAGCACCTCCGGGTCGTGGCCCTCGTCGGGGAAGTGCCCCGCAAGGAAGAGGTCGATCTCCTCGTGCCCCGCACCGCGGCCCCGGGCGAAACCGGAGAAGAGCGCGCGTGAGGCGGTGTTGTCCGCCGTGATCGTCGTCTCCAGGCTGGTCACGCCGGGGACGGTGTCCGCCAGGTGGTCGAGCATCCGGCCGGCGAGGCCGTGGCCGCGCTGGTCGGCGTCGACGGCGACCTGCCACACCATGAGGGTGTGCGGGGCGTCGGGGCGGAGGTAGCCGCTGACGAAGCCGACGACCGAGCCCCCTTCGTCCTCGACGACCACGCTCGTGGTCGCGAAGTCACGGGCCCACAGCAGGTAGGCGTAGGACGTGTTCAGGTCCAGGGTCTGGGAGTCCCGGGCCACGCGCCACATCGAACCGCCATCCTCGATGGTCGGCTGACGCAGTGTGAAGCGGGACTGCTGGGAGGTCGATTGGGTCTTGTCTGGCTCAGCGGTCACCTGTTTCAACTTAACGTGACCAGCGCACGAATCAAGTCAGCCCCCGTGGGATCGGGCCCGAACGCCTCGCCATGCGGCGGAATTGGCCACATCGTGATCCGTGACACCCGCCGTCCGGGACGACCCCGGTCACGCCCCCGCGACCGATGCGAGCCGGCGCACTCCCTCCTGCAGCACCTCGGGGGAGGCGGCGAAGTTCAGCCGGGCGAAGCCCTCACCGGCGCCGAAGGGGAGGCCGCTGTTCAGGGCGAGGCGGCCGCGCCCCAGCAGCGCGGCGGCGGGGTCCTCGCCGAGACCGGTCCCACGCAGGTCCAGCCAGGCGAGGTACGTGGCCTCGCCCGGGCTCCAGAGCGCGCTGGGCAGATCGGCCAGCAGCTCCTGCAACAGGCTCCGGTTGGCGTCGAGGTCCGCCACGAGGTCCGCGAGCCAGTCCCGGCCGTCGTCCAGGGCCGCGCTCTGCACCCGCATCGCGACGTGGCTGGCGTGGTGGCCGAGGTCCTCCGGCACCCCGGTGAGGGAGCCCGCCGAACCGGGACCGGCCAGCACGGCCGCCGCCTTGAGGCCGGCGAGGTTCCACCCCTTCGCCGCCGACAACACCGCCAGCGCCCGCTCGGCGGCGGGGATCGCGGTGATGGAGGTGAAGCTCGCCCCCGGCAGCACGAGCGGAGCATGCACCTCGTCGCTGATGATCCCGACGCCGTGGGTCCGGGCGGTCTCGGCCAGCGAGGCCAGCTCGGTGGCGGTGGGTACCGTCCCCGTGGGGTTGTGCGGGTTGGACAGCAGCACCGCGCCCCGCCCCGGGTCGCCGGCGAAGTGCCGGCTGAGGGCCGGCACGTCCAGGCGCCCGGTCGGGGTCAGCGGCACAGCCACGAGCTGCCGGCCCGCGGCCCTGACGACGGAGTGGAAGGGCGGGTAGACCGGCACGGTGACGTAGACGGGATCGCCGGGGTCGGTGAGCGCGGCGATCGCGGCCTGCACGCCCGTCATGACGTCGGGGACGAGGCGCATCCGTCCCGGGTCGGCCGGCGCCCCGGCGTCCCGGTACCACCGGGCCACCGACTCCAGGTAGTCCGCGGGAACCGGGTAGCCGAAGTCGCCGTCACGCGTGATCCGCTCCATCTCCTCGGCCACCGAGGGCGCCGGCAGGACATCCATCTCGGCGACCCACATCGGGAGCACGTCCTCCCCGTGGGCGCGCCACTTCACGCTCGTGCGGCGTCGGCAGGTGGTCTCGTCGAGGGTGAGCACGTGTCGTTCCATGCCTGCACTCTCGCACCGACCCCAGCACCTAGGCTGTCGCCATGAGCTGGGACCGGAGCGCGCCCGGGTCGCGCGGGCTCCCGGACCCTGCGGACCTGGACGAGGACGAGGCCGAGTACGGCGACAAGGCGGGCCTACCGCGGGCGGAGCGCCGCAAGGACGCCTCGATGACGCTGCTGACGTCTATGCTCGAGCGGCCCCTGGACCCCGGGTACGCGGCCATGGCCAAGGCACGCGAGGCCCGTGGCGAACCACGCTCCACCGGCCCGCGCCGACCCCTGCTGCTCATCTCCCTGCTCCTCATCGGACTGCTCATCGGGATCAGCACGGCGAGCCTGCGGGCCCGGCAGGACGTGCGCAGCCAGACCCGGGGTGACCTCATCGAGCAGATCCAGAGCCGTCAGGCCGCGGTGGACGAAGGGGGCGAGAAGGCCCGCCGCCTGCAGCGCCAGATCGACGCGGCCGGCTCGAAGATCGCCCCCGGAGAGGTCGAGGCGCGCCAGCAGGACCAGGAGGCGCTGCGCGTCACCACCGGTGTGGTGGAGGTCGAGGGACCGGGAGTGACCATCACCCTCGACGACGCCGACGGCGCCGGGGGGAGCGCCGACGGCGACCCGCGCACCGGGGGATCGGACGAGGGCCGGGTGCAGTCCGGCGACCTGCAGATCATCACCAACGGGCTGTGGGCCGCCGGCGCGGAGGCGATCGCCGTCAACGACCAGCGTCTGACCGCGCACTCGGCGATCCGCTTCGCCGGTGAGGCGATCCTCGTGAACTTCCGGCCGCTGACCCGCCCGTACACCATCGAGGCCATCGGTGACCCCGGGCAACTGCGCTCGGGTTTCGAGGAGGGCCCCGGCGGGGCGTACCTGGACATGCTCGGCTCGGACTACGACATCCCCGCATCCGTCTCGACCGATGACACCATGACTCTCCCCGGGGCCGACGAGGTCTCCTCCGCGCACGCGGAGGTCGTCTCGCCCGGTGAGGACATGCCGCCGGAACGTCCCGTCGAAGAGGAGAGTCGATGATCCCCGCCCTCGGACTGGTGCTGGGCATCGTGCTGGGCCTGGTGCTCCAGCCGGATGTCCCGGTGTGGCTCCAGCCCTACCTGCCCATCGCCGTGATCGCCGCGCTCGACGCGGTCTTCGGCGCGGTGCGGGCGGCCCTGGACGGGATCTTCAACGACAAGGTCTTCGTCGTCAGCTTCCTCTCCAACGTCGTCGTCGCGGCGCTCATCGTCTTCCTCGGCGACCAGCTCGGGGTGGGCTCGCAGCTGTCCACCGGTGTCGTCGTCGTCCTCGGCGTGCGGATCTTCTCCAACGTCGCCTCCATCCGTCGACACCTCTTCAAGGCATGAGCACCAAGGACGAGCCACCGGAGCCGCACCGGGCCTTCACCGAGCAGACGAAGCCGGGTGGCTCCGCCGGCAGGGCGTGGCGTCGGCTGTACCGGATCGCCCGCCCGCGGGCCACGCTCGCCAACGGCTTCGCGCTCTTGCTCGCGGCGCTGCTCGGGGTGGCGATCGTCACCCAGGTGCGCCAGACCCAGACCCAGGGGCTGGACAGTCTCCGGGAGGACGAGCTCGTGCGGATCCTCGACGACGTCACCCAGACCGGCAACCGGCTGGACGACCAGGTGAGGGATCTGGAGCGGACCCGCGACGACCTCGCCGAGGGCGGGGGCGACTCGCCGGAGGCGATCCGAGCCGCTCAGGAGCGGGCCGACACCCTCGGGATCCTCGCCGGCACCGAGCGCGCGACCGGGCCCGGCATCACGCTGAGGATCGAGGACCCTGATGGGCAGATCACCTCGGCCACCGTGCTCGACGCCGTGCAGGAGCTGCGGGACGCGGGGGCGGAGGCCATCCAGATCGGCGACGTGCGCGTCGTGGCCGACACCTGGTTCCGCGACGGCAACGGGGGAGTGGTCGTCGCCGGGCACCAGCTGCATCCTCCCTACACGATCACCGCGATCGGTGACGCGCACACGATGGGCTCCGCGATGGAGATTCCCGGAGGCGTCACCGCCTCGGTGCGCAGCAAGGGCGGCAGCGCCGAGGTGGAGCAGTTCGAGTCGGTGAACGTGGGGGCGTTGCGTTCCAAATCATCGCCTCGTTACGCTCAGCCCGTCCCGGAGTCGAGCGACGACTCCGACTGACCTGTGCTCGACGAGGAGAAGAGACGATGGCCGAGACCTACCCCGATGACCTTCGCTACACCAGCGACCACGAGTGGGTGAAGGACACCGGTGGGGGCACGGTGCGGGTGGGCATCACCCAGTACGCGCAGGAGGCCCTCGGCGACGTGGTCTACGTCAGCCTCCCGGAGGTCGGCGAGACCGTCGACGCGGGCGACGGCTGCGGCGAGGTCGAGTCCACGAAGTCGGTCAGTGACCTGTACGCACCGCTGCCGGGGACCATCACGGCTGTCAACGACGCCCTCGACGCCTCCCCGGAGCTGGTGAACTCGGACCCCTACGGCCAGGGCTGGATGTACGAGCTCGAGCTCGCCGAGGACGCGGACACCTCGACCCTGCTGGACGCCGCGGCCTACCGCGCCGAGACCGACTGACGAGCAAGGGCACTAGGCTGGCCCACGAGAGGATTGAGGAGGGCAGATGAGCAGCAACGAAGAGGGCAGGCCGGCTCGGCAGGACCCCACGACGCAACGGTTCACCGGCTTCACCAGCTCGGTCCCGTCCGATGCGGGCGATACGGACTACCACCTGAACCGTGAGGAGCAGGCCACGGTCGACGCCCTCAACCCGGGGACGGCGCTGCTCGTCGTGCTCAGGGGGCCCAACACCGGCGCCCGGTTCCTCCTCGACGACGCCGAGGTGACCACGGGTCGGGGCCCGGACCGGGACATCTTCCTGGACGACGTGACCGTCTCGCGCAAGCACGCGGTCTTCGTCCGCGAGGACGGCGGCTTCGGCGTGCGGGACGTCGGCTCGCTCAACGGCACGTACGTGAACCGGGAGCGCATCGACCAGGCGAGCCTGCGCACGGGTGACGAGGTGCAGATCGGCAAGTTCCGCCTCGTGTACTACTACTCCAGCGCCACCGGCTGAGGTGGCTGCGGAGCGCATCGGTATCGGCGCCCTGCTGAAGCGGCTGCAGCCCGATTTCCCGGACATCAGCATCAGCAAGATCCGCTTCCTCGAGTCCGAGGGGCTGGTCACGCCGGCACGGACCTCCTCGGGGTACCGGAAGTACTCGCAGCAGGACATCGAGCGCCTGGAGTTCGTCCTCACCGCCCAGCGCGACCGGTTCTGGCCGCTCAAGGTGATCCGGGATCGGCTGGACGCCGTGGAGCGGGGTCTGGACGTCGACTCCGACGAGGGGCCGGTCCCGCCGCGGGGCCCCGGTGGCGAGATCGGCGAACGACTCTCCGCCCCGATCCGCCCGCTTCGGCTCACCGGGCCCGAACTGCAGCAGGCGGCCGGGATCGATACCGACATCTTCCGTGAGCTGGTCTCCTACGGGCTGCTGCCGAAGAACCGCGAGCACTTCGACGCCCACGACCTGGAGGTCGCGACGGCGGCCGGGGCGCTCGTCGAGACCGGCATCGGGGTGCGTCACCTCCGCCCCCTCAAGAGCGCTGCCGAGCGCGAGGTCGGGCTGACCGAGCACGTCCTCGGGCAGCAGGCGCTGCGCGGGCGTGCCGCGACCGAGGACGGCGTGGACGACGCCACCGTGGTGCGCACGGTGGTCGAGGGGTGCCTCGAGCTGCACGTGGCGCTGGTGCGCCAGCAGCTCGACGCGCAGGACTGACCGGCTCCCAGCGGCGGGGGATACGGTGGGAGACGTGAAGTCTCTCGATGTGCTCGGTGTCCGTGTAGAGATGCCCACCTCACAGCCGATCGTGCTCCTGCGGGAGCGGGACGGCGGCCGTCACGTGCCCATCTGGATCGGGGCGGCCGAGGCGACGGCCATCGCCTACGCGCAGGAGGGAGTGGTGCCCCCGCGCCCGCTGACCCACGATCTGCTCGTCGACGTCATCCACGCCGTCGGGCGCGAGCTCGTCAGCGTCCGGATCGACTCCGTCCTCGAGGGCGTCTTCCACGCGAGCCTGGTCCTCGACGACGACACCGAGATCTCCTCCCGATCCTCCGACGCGATCGCCCTCGCGCTGCGCAGCGGCGCCACGATCGTCGCCCAGGAGAGCGTGCTGGACGAGGTCGGGATCGAGTCCTCCGACGAGGAGGACGAGGTGGCCAAGTTCAAGGAGTTCCTGGACGACGTCTCCCCGGAGGACTTCGACGAGCCCGGTGAGGGGTAGCCCTCGCGGGCGCGACACGCGGTGGCGTGGGTGCGCCGGTGATTGACGCTCCCCCTCCGGGGTCGTAGCGTC
Organism: Janibacter corallicola NBRC 107790; assembly: GCF_001570965.1. Lineage (GTDB taxonomy): Bacteria > Actinomycetota > Actinomycetes > Actinomycetales > Dermatophilaceae > Janibacter > Janibacter corallicola. The sequence goes on from NZ_BCSR01000011.1 coordinate 25,627, forward strand.
AAAGCACACCGGAAGATGCCGGTGTGCTTTCCCGTTCGGCCCCGGACGGGCAATGGTGAACGGGAGGGCGCTGTGAACGCCACGAACGAAGACGGCAGGACCTCGGTCCGCAGTCAGGGCGTGCTCTTCGACGACGACCTGCCCGAGCTCGCCGAAGACATCGGCTACCGCGGCCCCGCCGCCTGCCGCGCCGCCGGCATCACCTACCGCCAGCTGGACTACTGGGCCCGCACCGGGCTGGTCGAGCCCGGCCTGCGCGGCGCCGCCGGCTCCGGCAGCCAGCGGCTGTACGGCTTCCGCGACATCCTCGTGCTCAAGGTCGTCAAGCGGCTCCTGGACACGGGGGTCTCGCTGCAGCAGATCCGCGTCGCCATCCAGCACCTGCGTGAGCGCGGGGTGGAGGACCTCGCCCAGATCACCCTGATGAGTGACGGGGCCAGCGTCTACGAGTGCACCTCGGCCGACGAGGTCATCGACCTCGTCCAAGGCGGTCAGGGCGTCTTCGGCATCGCCGTGGGGCGGGTCTGGCGCGAGGTCGAAGGCTCCCTCATGGAGATCCCGAGCGAGCGCATGGGCGACCCCGACGAGGATGCCGAGGTCCCCGAGGTGCCCGGCGACGAGCTCGGCGCACGGCGTCGCGCCAAGCTGGCCTGAGCGCGCCGAGACCCGGGTACGCGCCTGCGGCGACGCTGTTAGTGTGGGGCCGCGACACAGGCCGTTCACCCCACGGGGGAGAGTCCCCGCGCTGCGGGGCGCCGAAGGGGCAAACTCCCCGGAACCTCTCAGGCGCCAAGGACCTCGTGGATCAGGCACCTCTGGAGCGCGTGCGCGACAGAAGGGGAGGCTGACTTTGTGCCCGTACGCGTCCAAGGGAGCCTCATGAGCAACCCGTCCCTGTCCCAGTTCGTCGGCCGCCACATCGGCCCCCGTCCGGAGGACGTCACCGAGATGCTGGCGACGGTCGGTCAGCCCGACCTCGACGCCCTGTGTGATGCGGCGGTCCCCGGCGCGATCCGGCAGACGGATGCCCTGGGCATCGAGGCGGCGCCCAGCGAGCTGGCGGTCCTGACGGAGCTGCGCTCCCTGGCCGCCAGGAACACGGTCCTGACCTCGATGATCGGCCTCGGGTACTACGGGACGATCGTCCCGTCCGTCATCCAGCGCAACGTCCTCGAGGACCCCGCCTGGTACACCGCGTACACCCCGTACCAGCCGGAGATCAGCCAGGGTCGTCTCGAGGCCCTGCTGAACTTCCAGACGATGGTCGCGGACCTGACCGGTCTGCAGACCTCCGGCTCCTCGCTGCTCGACGAGTCCACCGCCGCCGCCGAGGCGATGACCGTGATGCGCCGCTCCAGCAAGGTCACCAAGGACGCCGTGCTCGTCCTGGACACCAATGTCTTCCCCCAGACCAGCGCGGTCATCGCCACCCGGGCCGTGCCGCTGGGCATCGAGGTCGTCACCGCCGACCTCACCGGCGTCACGAGCGCCGAGCAGCTGCGGGCTGCGGCGGGGGACCGCGACGTCTTCGGGGTACTCGTCCAGTACCCGGCCGCCGACGGGCGCATCCACGACTGGCGGGCTCTCGCCGACGCGGCCCACGAGCTGGGCGCCCTCGTCACCGCCGCGGCGGACCTACTGGCCCTGACCCTGCTCACGCCGCCCGGCGAGTGGGGGGCGGACGTCGCCGTGGGCACCACCCAGCGCTTCGGCGTCCCGATGGCCTTCGGCGGCCCGCACGCCGGCTACATGTGCGTTCGCGCCGGGCTGGAGCGCACGCTTCCCGGCCGGCTCGTCGGGGTCTCGGTGGACGCCGACGGACGTCCTGCCTACCGACTGGCCCTCCAGACCCGCGAGCAGCACATCCGCCGGGACAAGGCGACGAGCAACATCTGCACCGCACAGGTGCTCCTGGCCGTCATGGCCTCGATGTACGCCGTCTACCACGGCCCCGAGGGCCTGCGCGCCATCGCCGAGCAGGTCCACGGCACCGCCCACGAGCTCGCCGACCGGCTCCGCGCGGGTGGCGTCCAGGTCGCCGAAGGGCCGTGGTTCGACACCCTCCGGGTCGTCGTGCCCGGCCGGGCCGACGACGCCGTGGCCGCTGCGCTGCAGGCCGGCGTGAACATCTGGCGCCACGACGCCGACACGGTACTGCTCTCGGTGGACGAGACGAGCACCCTGGACGAGGTCGCGGCCGTCGCCGTGGCTCTCGGCGGGGCCGCGAAGGGGGAGGACCGGGCCGTGCCCGCCGAGCCGGTGAGCCCGCAGTGGCCCGGCGCACTGGTGCGCACGAGCGGCTACCTCACCCACCCCGTTTTCCACGAGCACCGCTCCGAGACCCAGCTGCTGCGCTACCTGCGCCGGCTCTCGGACCGGGACTTCGCCCTGGACCGGGGGATGATCCCGCTCGGCTCGTGCACGATGAAGCTCAATGCCACGACCGAGATGGCGGCGATCACGTGGCCGGAGTTCTCCGGGCTGCACCCCTTCGCCCCGGACGAGCAGACGGTGGGCATCCGCGAGCTCATCACGCAGCTGAGCGGCTGGATCGCCGAGGCCACCGGTTACCACTCCGTCTCGCTGCAGCCGAACGCCGGCTCCCAGGGCGAGTTGTCGGGGTTGCTGGCGATCCGTGCGTACCACGCCGCGCGGGGCGAGGAGCAGCGGCGGATCTGCCTGATCCCGGCCAGCGCGCACGGCACCAATGCCGCCTCTGCCGTGATGGCCGGGATGAAGGTCGTCGTGGTCAAGACCGCCGAGGGCGGCGACATCGACATGGACGACCTCCGGGCGAAGGTGGACAAGCACCGAGATGACCTGGCGGCGATCATGGTGACCTACCCCAGCACCCACGGGGTGTACGAGGACACCATCACCGAGCTGTGCGCCCTCGTGCACGACGCCGGCGGACAGGTCTACGTCGACGGCGCCAACCTCAACGCCCTCCTCGGGCTGGCCCAGCCGGGTCGCTTCGGGGCGGACGTGTCGCACCTGAACCTGCACAAGACCTTCTGCATCCCCCACGGTGGTGGCGGACCGGGCGTCGGCCCGGTGGCGGTGCGCGAGCACCTCGCCCCGTACCTGCCGAACCACCCGCTCGCCCCGGCTGCCGGGCCGGGGACCGGGGTCGGGCCGATCAGCGCCGCGCCGTACGGGTCGGCGGGCATCCTCTCGATCTCGTGGGCCTACATCCGGCTCATGGGCGGTGCGGGCCTGAGCCGGGCCACGCAGGTGGCCGTGCTCAACGCGAACTACATCGCCCGCCGCCTCGACCCGCACTTCCCGGTGCTCTACTCCGGCCAGGACGGGCTCGTCGCCCACGAGTGCATCATCGACCTGCGTCAGCTCAGCAAGGACTCCGGCGTGACCGTCGACGACGTCGCGAAGCGGCTCATCGACTACGGCTTCCACGCCCCGACGATGAGCTTCCCGGTCGCGGGGACCTTCATGATCGAGCCCACCGAGTCCGAGGACAAGGGCGAGATCGACCGCTTCTGCGACGCGATGATCGCCATCCGCGGCGAGATCGACGCCGCGGCCGCCGGCGGTGGCATCGAGGGGTCCGTGCTGCGCGGTGCCCCGCACACCGCGGAGTCGCTCGTGGGGGAGTGGGAGCACTCCTACGAACGGGCGAGCGCGGTCTTCCCGCAGGGCGTGGATCCCTCGGCGAAGTACTGGGCCCCGGTGTCGCGGATCGACGGCGCCTACGGCGACCGCAACCTCGTCTGCTCCTGCCCGTCGCCGGAGGAGCTGGCCGAGCTCTGATCGGGCCGGGTCAGGCGATGTCGCGAGCGGCGTCGTCGTGGACGGTGACGCGTGAGCCCGCCTGCCCCTTGTGCACCGTGACCCTGGCCGGGATGCGGGTGCGAAGGTCACTGACGTGGCTGACCACACCGATCACGCGTCCGCCGTCCCGGAGACCGTCGAGCACGTCGAGCACCTGCTCGAGGCTGTCCTCGTCGAGGCTCCCGAAACCCTCGTCGACGAACAGCGTCCCGAACTCGCGCCCGCCGGACTCCTCCCGGATGGCATCGGCGAGTCCCAGCGCAAGAGCGAGGGAGGCGGTGAAGGACTCGCCACCGGAGAGCGTGCTGGTGCCGCGGTCCTGACCGGTCCACAGGTCGCGGACCAGCAGCCCGAGGCCCCCGCGCCGACGGCCTGTCGGGGAGGCGTCGTCGTGGGCGAGCTCGTAGCGACCGTCGGCCATCGCCTGCAGCCGTTCGTTCGCCAGCTCGACGACCCGCTCGAGTCGGGCGGCGAGCACGAAGGTCGACAGCCGCATCCGCTTGTCGTTGTCGCGGCCGGTACCCGTCGCCAGGTCGGCCAGGGCACCGGCGAGGTCCGCCTCGGCGACGGCCGGACCCAGCGAGTCGCACTCTGACCGGATGCGCTCGAGCAGGGCGCCCACCTGCCGCTGGACCGTCGCGGCGGAGGCCTGCTCCCGGCCGGCCGTGTCTGCGGCCTGACGTGCGGTGCGCGCCGCCTCCTCGAGAGCCGTCAGGTCCGGGGCCTGCCGGGCCAGTGCGGCCTGCACGTCCTCGTCCGCCAGTGCTGCGTCCACGGCGGCGACCTGTTGCTCGTGACGCTCGATGTGCTCCGCCAGGGCGGCCAGCTCAGCGCGCCCCAGGGCGGCCTCGTCGGCCTCCCGGGCGTCGCTGAAGCCGTGCTCCGCCAGGGCGTCACCGAGCCGCTCGTCAGCATCCAAGGCGGCTTCGCGGGCACGGACCAGTTCCGTCTCGGCCCGGCTGCGGGCGAGGACCGCGTCCCTCGCGAAGGAGTGTCGCTGAGCGTGGCTCTCGAGCAGCTCCTGCCAGGCATCGCGCCGAGCGCTCCAGCGACCGACGGTGTCGGCCCCGGGGACCTCGTCACCCGCTTCCGACTCCGGGTCAGGTGCTGGAGCATCCGGAGGCGTCCCGGGCCACTCACGACAACCGCAGTCCGCGCCGTGCTCGTCCAGCAGGCCGCGCAGCCGCTCGTCGGCGCCGTGGGCGTCGCTCGCCAGTTGGTCCCACCTGCTGGCGAGATCCGCCAGTCCGTGCTCGGCGGCGGTGTGCTCCTCCTCGGCCCGGGTCAGCGCCGCGTGCGCGGCCCCGATCGTCTCCTCGGCCCCAGGCTGCTCGAGGGCGAGTGGCTCCAGCTGCTCCTGCTCGGTCAGGAGTGCCTCGTGCCGGCGGCGCAGCTCCTCCTCGTCGGCTCCGTCGGGGGTCAGCTCCTCGGCCGTGGCCCGGGCGGCCTCGAGCGCGGAGGCGGATTCCTCGCGTCGACGGCGCGCGGACTCCCGGGCCTCCTCGGCGGCATCGGAGGCATCGCGCGCCAGGTCGATCTGGGCGGCCGTGACCACACGCCCCGCGGGAGCCGGCGAGGGGTGCTCGGGCGAGCCGCACACGGCGCAGGCCCGTCCCTCGACCAGTTGCTCGGCGAGCTCACCCGCCATGTTGTCCAGTCGCTGCTGGACCAGCTCCTGGAGGAGCTGCCGGCGATCCTGTGCGGTGTCGCGGGCCCGCTGCGCGGCGTCCACGGCGGCCCGGTGGGCCTGCGCCAGGTCGCGGACCCTGCCCTGGGCGGCCAGGGCGCGGGCGAGCCGCTCGGTCTCCGGCCGCACCACCTCGAGCCGCTCGGCGGCGGCGCCCACCTCCTCGAGACGCTCCTGCGCGTGCCGCAGCGTGGTGGTCGCGGAGGCGACTGCCTGCTGCGCACTGGCCAGGGCGCTGCGGTGGCCCTCGCCCTCCTGCCGCAGCCGCCGCACGTCGGTGAGGACCCGCGTCAGTCCCGCCACCTCGTGCTCGGCACCGCGCAGCCGCTGGTCCTGCTCGTCGGCCGACTCCAGCCAGTCCCGGGCCGCCACCCGGTCCACTCCCTCGGGGAGCCCGCGGAGCGCCTCCTCGTGGGCGCTCCGCGCCAGCGTCTCCGCCTCCCGGGCCCGGCGCTCGGCTGCGACGAGGGGCGCGACCGCGGCGGCCTCCCGCGCACGGGACAGTGCGGCACGCCGCTCCACGTGGGTCGCCTCCTGCGCCGCGAGCTGCGCAGCGGTCTCCCGGGCCCGGTGTCCCCGCTGTTGCAGGGTGGACAGCTCCCGGGCGGTCTGCAGGTCCACGGTGGCACGGCGGTCGGCTCGGCGTGCGGCATCGGCCACGGTCATCAGCTCGGCGGCGTGGGCCACGAGCGCCTCGTCGACCGCGGCCACCGACGCCGGCAGCTCGTCCACGCCGAGCTCGCTCCACGGCGCGTCCGGCTCGGGCAGCTGCGCGGTGCTCTCCGACAGCAGCTCGCTCAGCTGGAGCACCTGCTGGGAGAGCCGGTCCCGTCCGCGACCGACGGCCTCGCGGGTGCGGTGGCGACGGTCGGCGAGCCAGGCCTCCACACCGGCGTAGTCGGAGACGTCGAAGAGACGCTCGAGCACCTCGCGGCGGACCTCGTCGGAGGCGTGCAGGAAGGCGGCGAAGTCCCCCTGGGGCAGCAGGACCACCCTGCGGAACTGCTCGAGGCCCATCCCGAGCAGGTCGTCGAGCACCTCGGCCGTCTCGTCGATCCGGGTGCTCAGCGAGGACCAGCCACCGGAGGTCCGTTCCTCCAGCGTCACCCTCGCCGGCTCCGTCGTCATCCCGGCGCCACGCTTCTTGGGTCGCTCCCACGACGGGCTGCGCCGGATGCGCAGCCGCCGACCCGCGATGGTCAGCTCGAGGGTGACGCTCGTCGGCGTCCGGGGTGGGGCGTGGTGGCTGCGCAGGCTGTCCGGGCGGCGGTCCCCGGGGACACCGGCGTAGAGGGCGAAGCAGACCGCGTCCAGCAGGCTCGTCTTGCCGGAGCCGGTCTGACCGTGGATGAGGAAGAGCCCCGCGGAGCCGAGCGCCTCCAGGTCCAGGTCGACCGTGTCCGCGAAGGGTCCGAAGGCGGTGGCCTCCAGCCGGTGCAGCCTCACGCCGCACCCCGGCGCCGGCGGCCACCGCGCCCCTCGTCGGGCGAGCGACGCACGTCCTCGAGCGCGGTCTGCAGCAGCTCGCGCTCCTGCTCGCTCACGCCCACACCTCGACGGACGTCGTGGACGAAGTCGCAGCACACGTCGAGCGGCTCACGACGGCGCAGCCGGGCGGCATAGCTGCGGACGGGCAGGACCTCGCCCTCGGGCTCGAAGCGCAGGTTCAGCAGGTGCGGGAAGCGGCGGGTCAACTGCTCCATCGCGCCGGTCGGCCGCACGGCGTCGGTGAGGGTCACCTGCACCCAGGCACTCTCGGCGGCGGCGTGCTCGGGGGAGTCGAGCACCTCCTCGAGCCCGCCCCGGATGACGGCGAGGGGGCGGTGGACGGGGGCCGGGACGGACTCGACCCGGGCGGTGCCGTCGGCGTCGAGGTCGACGAGGAGTGAGCCCTTGACCTGGTTGGCCTCGCTGAAGGACATCGCGACCGGCGAGCCGCTGTAGCGCACGGTCTCGGCGACGCGCTGCTGGCCGTGCAGGTGGCCGAGGGCGGCGTACCCGACGCCCTCGAAGAGCTCTGCCGGAACCATGCCCACGCCACCGCTGGAGATGTCCCGCTCGGAGTCGCTCGAGGCACCGCCGTTGGCGAAGCAGTGCGCCATGACCACGCTGCGCGGCCCGCGGCGGGCCAAGTCGGTGCGCACCCGGTCCATGGCGGCCCGCAGGACCGCCGTGTGGCTGCGCTCGGTGACGCCGAGCAGGTCGCCGACGCTCGAGGACGCGGGCTCGAGATAGGGCAGCGGATGGATGGCGACGTCGTCGAGCAGCACGGGCTCACCGATCCGGGCCGGGTCCGTGCGGATGTGCAGCCCGGCGTCGGCGAGCAGCTCGGAGGCGAAGCCCAGCCGGATGGCGGAGTCGTGGTTGCCACTGGAGATCACCACGCGCGCGCCGGCGTCGATGATCCTCGTGACGGCCTCGGAGAGCAGGGCAACCGCGTCCGGGGCGGGGAGGGCCCGGTCGTACACGTCGCCGGAGACCAGCACCGCGTCGAGGGCCTCGGAGCGGACCAGCTCCACGAGGTGGTCGACGTACTCCGCCTGCGCACCCAGCAGGCCGACACCGTGGAACGAACGTCCCAGGTGCCAGTCCGAGGTGTGCAGCAACCGCATGCTCCCCATGTTATGAGCGGGCACCGACAACGCCGTGGCACGACACCCGGGAGGGGCCCGCCCAGCCGGGTGCCGTGCGTGGTGACGGGGGCAGGCCGGCTACTCCGCGGCCAGCGCCCGTGCCGGGGCCACCCGGGCCGCCCGCCGGGCCGGCAGCACCGAGGCGAGCACGCCGGCAAGCACCGCGACGAGGGCGACGAGGCCGAGCTGCCCCCAGGGCAGGGTCGGTGAGACCGTCACGAACTCGCCGAAGAGCGAGGCGACCCCGGTCACGCCGTAGACCACGCCGAGACCGGTCCCGACGAGCACCCCGGCGAGGGCGAGCAGTGCCGCCTCGATGCCCAGCATCAGCCGCAGCTGACCGCGGGTGAGCCCCAGCGCCCGCGTCAGCGCGGATTCGCGGGTGCGCTCGATGACGCTGAGCGAGAGCGTGTTGGCGATCCCGACCACCGCGATGAGCACCGAGACCGCCAGGAGTGCCAGCACCACGGCCAGGGCCATGTCGAGGGCCTGCATGTTGGTCGCGCGCACCAGTGCCCCGCCACCGACGGATCCTTGCTCGACCCCGGCACCGATCTCCTTGATGCGGTCCACGGAGGTCTGGGCGTCCGCACCGTCGGCGAGGCGCACGAGGGTCGCGGTCGTCGTCGGTCCGGAGTCGAGCTGCTGCAGCGTGCCCGGGGTGACGAGCCACGCGGTGTCGAAGCCGCCCCCGACCCGCACGGTCACCGGGACGGAGCCGTCGCTGCCGTGCAGCTGCAGCTCGTCCCCGTCGCCCAGCCCGGCCGCGTCGGCGGCGTCCTCGCCGACGACCACCGTCCCGGGGCCGGGGTGGGGCATGGCACCGGCGTCACGGACCACCTGGTCCACGTCGCCCGGGACCGCCGCGACCGGGGTCGGCTCCTGCGGCGTGGAGCCCTGCCCGGAGACGCGCACCTGCGTGCCGCTGAGCTCCGCGGTGGCCGCCACACCGTCGACGTCACCGACCGCTTCGACGCTCGAGGAGGGGATTCGGGCCCCCTCGAGGACGACGTCCACCGGGTACTGCGAGTCGAGGAAGTCGGTCATCACGGTCCGGGTCGTCGCCGCCCCGACCGCGGTCATCGTCACGAGGGTCACGCCGACGAGCAGCGCGGACGCGGTCGAGGCCGCCCGGGCGGGATTGCGCACGGCGTTCTCGACCGCCAACCGGCCCGGTGAGCCGAAGGGCCGGGCGGCCACGAGCCCGACGAGGCGCACCACCCGGGGCACCAGGACGGTGCCGACGAGCAGGATCCCGCTGAAGGAGAGGAGCCCGCCGAGGACGCCGAGGCCGACCGCGGGCAGCATCCCGGCTGCGACGAGGGCACCGGCGCCCAGCAGGGCCAGCAGGGTGCCCGAGGCGATGCGTACCCGTCCGCGCCGGCTGCGGGCCGTGACGGCGGCGTCGGGACGCAGCGCCGCCAGCGGCGAGACCCTCGAGGAGCGCACCGCGGGCCGCAGCCCGGCGACGAGCACGACGAGGACGCCGACGACCACGGGCACGACCACCGCGCGGGTCGGCACGGTGAGGACGAGCTCGGGCAGCGAGTCACCGGCCAGTGCGCCGCCGCCCTCGACGAGTGCCCAGGCCAGACCGGTGCCGACCCCGACGCCCACGACCGAGGACACCGACCCGACGACGAGCGCCTCGAGCACGCTGGCGCGCACGACCTGTCCGCGCGTGGCACCCACGGTCCGCAGCAGCGCGGTCTCCCGGGCCCGGCGAGCGAGCAGGATCGAGAAGGTGTTCCCGATGACGATCATCGAGACGAAGAGCGCGATGACCGCGAAGGCGAGGAAGAAGGACGCCAGGAAGTCGCTGCCGCCGGTGAACTCCTCGACCTTGGCGTCCGCGTGCTCGGTGGCGGTGCGCACGGTGACGTCGGCCCCCTGCGACTGCAGGGCGGAGGTGATGCTCGCGCTCGTGGCCTCCTCGTCGCCGTCGGTGCCGGCGACGGGGATCTCGTCCCAGCCGGTGACACCGGTCAGGTGGGTGACCCCCTTCGGCGTCGCGAGGACCGCGGGGGTGCCGCCGCCGTAGCGGGGGTCCTCGGAGACGTCGAGGACACCGACGACCTTCGCCCGGGTCGCACCGCCGTCGTCGGTCGCTCGGACCGGGACGGTGTCCCCGACCTCCAGCCCGGTGCCGGCACGGACGGTCTCGGAGAGCGCGATCTCGTCGGCGCCCTGTGGCGCCCGGCCCTCGGTGACGGGGTGGGGCACGAGCGAGGACTCGGTGGTGATCATCGCGGGGGAGGCGTCGGTGGAGCGCCCGATCATCCCGGAGCCGCTCCGGACGGGGTCGACGTTCGCCACGCCGTCGATGTGGGAGAGGCGGTCCGCGACACCGGCGGGGAGGGTCTCCTCGCCCTTCGGTGGGGTCACGACGGCGGAGTAGGACGAGTACTGGCCGGCCACGGCGTCCCGGATGGAGGCACTCATCGTGCCGGTGAGGACGAGGGTCGCGGCCACGAAGGCGACGCCGAGCACGACGGCCAGACCGGGAGCGAGGAACTGGCGGGACTGGTGGCGCAGCGAGGCGGCGGTCAGCGAGGTCATGCTCACTCACCCAGGCCCTTCATGGCCGCGAGGACCGAGTCCTCCGTGGGGTCGGCCAGCTCGCCGGCCACGACGCCGTCAGCCAGGAGCAGCACCCGGTCGGCCCAGGAGGCCGCCCGGGGGTCGTGGGTGACCATGACGACGGTCTGTCCGAGCTCGTGCACGCTGGAGCGCAGCAGTGCCAGCAGCTGCGCCGAGGACTGCGAGTCCAGCGCACCCGTCGGCTCGTCGGCGAAGATCACGTCGGGCTCGCCGACGAGGGCCCGGGCGACGGCGACCCGCTGCTGCTGCCCGCCGGAGAGCTCCCCGGGCCGGTGGTCGAGGCGGTCCTCGATGCCCAGGGTCGTGGTGAGGTGGGCCATGAGGTCCGGGTCGGTGCGTCGGCCGGCGAGCGAGAGGGGCAGCTCGATGTTCTGCCGGGCGGTGAGCATCGGCAGCAGGTTGAAGGACTGGAAGACGAAGCCGATCCGCTCGCGGCGCAACAACGTCAGGGCCTTGTCCGAGAGGGCGGTCAGGTCGGTGTCCCCGATGAGTACCCGGCCGCTCGTGGGCGTCTCCAGGCCGGCGAGGCAGTGCATGAGGGTGGACTTGCCGGACCCGGACGGGCCCATGATCGCGGTGAAGCGGCCGGCGTCGATGCTCACGTCCACGGCGTCCAGTGCGGTCACGGCCGAGTCGGCGGCGCCGAAGGTCCTGGTCAGCGCGACGGTCCGCGCGGCGACGCGGGTGGTCCTCGGGGGTGTGGGTGGTGATGTCGTCGTCATGTCCACCACCTTCCTCGGGGCGAAGGGGGTGGCACATCGGCCTGCGGTAGGGACCTGGGCGTCGAGGTGAGGTGGGACTGCGACCCGCGTCGTACGTCGACGAGACCCGTCTCGTGGGCGAGCAGGACCATGTGCACGCGGTCGCGGAGGTCGGCCTTGGCGAGGATGCGTCCGATGTGGGTCTTCACCGTGGCCTCGGCCAGGTGCAGCTCGCGGGAGATCTCGGCATTGTTCGCGCCCCTGGCGACCGCGCTGAGGACCTCGATCTCCCGCTCGGTGAGCCGGGCGAGGCGCGGGTCCTCCTCCGGTCGGCTTGCGGGCGCGGTCCTCGCCGAGGGCACGAGGTCCTCGGCGAAGCGCGCGATGAGCCGGCGGGTCGTGCTCGGGGCGATGACCGAGTCACCGCCGTGCACGGCACGGATCGCCGAGAGCAGGTCCTCGGGTCCGACGTCCTTGAGCAGGAACCCCGAGGCGCCCGCCTGCAGCGCCGCCCAGGCGTACTCGTCGAGGTCGAAGGTCGTCAGCACGACGACCCGGGGAGCCGGGCCGCCGCCGGCGAGCAGTTCCCGGGTGGCGCTGACCCCGTCCATCCGCGGCATCCGGATGTCCATGAGGACCACGTCCGCCGCGGTCGCCTCGAGCAGGTCGAGCGCCTCGCGCCCGTCGCCGGCCTCTCCGACGACCGTCATGTCGCTCTGCGCGTCGAGGACCATCCGGAAGCCGGCGCGCACCAGCGACTGGTCGTCGACGAGGACGAGGCGGATGGGGTCCTGGCTCACGTGGTCTCCTCGGGATCGGCGAAGGGGAGGACGGCGCGGACACGATAGCCGCCGCCGGGGACCGGTCCGGCGGCCACGGACCCGCCGAGGCTGTCGGCGCGCTCGCGCATCCCCACGAGGCCGTGACCGCTCCCGTCGTCGTGGGCGCCGGCGCCCCGCCCGTCGTCGAGCACCTCGACGTGCAGGGCCCCGTCCCGGATCCGCGCCCGCACCCGGGCGCCCGCGGCGGGTCCGGCGTGCTTGATGACGTTGGTCAGGGACTCCTGGACGATCCGGTGGGCGGCCAGGCCCACCTCCCGCGGGACCTCGAGGGCCCCGACCTCGTCCTCGAGGGTGACCGTCACCCCGGAGTCGGCGACCCGCCCCACGAGGTCCGGCAGGTCCGCGAGCGAGCCGGTGGGTGCGTACGCCAAGGCGCCCGGGCCCCCTTCGTCATCGGTCCGGAGGACACCGACGAGGCGGCGGGTCTCGGCGAGTGCCTCCCGCGCGGTCGTCCCGATGGTCTCCAGCGCCTGCCCGGCGCGCCCCCGGTCGAAGTCCTCCGCGTGCGCGGCGGAGTAGGCGGCGCCATCGGCCTGCACGACGACGACGCTGAGGGAGTGGGCGACGATGTCGTGCATCTCGCGGGCGATCCGGGTGCGCTCGTCCTGGGTGGCGATCCGGGCCCGCTGGTCGCGGTCGCGCCGGAGCGCCTCGTTCTGCTCGCGCAACCGGGAGACCAGCTCGCGCCGCTTGCGCGTCAGGTCGCCCCAGTACCAGCACAGCAGGGCCAGGCCGCTGAGGTAGCAGGAGGCGATGACCCGCCCACTGCCGCTGAGGTCGCGATACGTGTCCCAGTCGAGGACGGCGAGCGGCCCGGCCACCACGCTGACCAGGGCACCGACCAGCCGCACCCGCCGGTGGGTGGAGTATCGGGCCACGGCGTAGGCACCGATGAGGGCGGAGACGTTCGAGGGCAGGGTCGTGTCCAGCACCACCAGCTGGGTCACGTGGGTCGCGACGACGAGCGCGAACGCCACTTCGGGCCGAGTGCGCCGCCAGGCGAGGGGGAGGACCTGGCCGCTGGAGACCAGGCCGATGACCACGAGCCGGGTCGGGGTCTGCGCGAGGCTGACGACCGCCAGCGCGGTCATCAGAAACCACAGCAGCAGCGCCAGGGCCGCGTCCACGAGCTGCGCGTGGTCCTCCCACCACTGCCGCAGGCGCTCGCCGGGGCCCCGGCGGGTGGTGGCTGGGGTCGTGGTCATCACCGGGAGCGTAGGCGCGTCGGCACGGCCACCGCATCAGACCTGGGTCTGATCCTGTTCCGGGCGGCCCGACTTGGGTAGATTCACGAGGACCCACCCACCGCCGGGCGAGAGGTCAGCCATGGGCAAGGAAGTCGCGGCACAGAGCTACTCGCGCGAGGAGCGGCAACGGTACCGGGAGAAGGTCCACCAGGACCTCGACGTCCTCGAGCGGATGCTCGCCGAGCGAGCCTTCGACGAGGCCGTGCCGCTCACCGGTCTGGAGATCGAGCTCAACCTCGTCGACGAGGAGCACCAGCCCGCCTTCGTCAACGACGACGTGCTCCGGGCGATCGCCGACCCCGACTACCAGACCGAGCTCGCGCAGTTCAACATCGAGCTCAACGTCGCACCCCGTGCGCTGCCGGGCGACGCCGCGCTGCAGCTGGAGGAGGCGCTGCGCGAGTCGCTCAACCGCGCCGAGACCAAGGCCAACGAGTCCGGCACGCGGATCGTGCCGATCGGGATCCTGCCGACGCTGCGGCCGGAGCACCTCGCCGGCGAGTGGATCAGCGACAACAACCGCTACACGGCCCTGAACGACTCGATCTTCTACGCCCGCGGGGAGGACGTCGTCATCGACATCGAGGGGCCGACGGGGGAGCGGGTGCACACCTTCGCCGACACCATCGCCCCCGAGTCGGCGTGCACCTCGGTCCAGCTGCACCTGCAGGTCGGGCCGGGGCGCTTCGCCGACCACTGGAACGCCGCGCAGACCGTCAGCGCCCCGCAGGTGGCCATCGCGGCGAACTCGCCCTTCTTCTTCGGGCGTCGGCTGCACGCCGAGACCCGCATCGAGCTCTTCTCGCAGGCCACCGACACCCGACCGATCGAGCTGAAGAACCAGGGCGTGCGGCCCCGGGTCTTCTTCGGGGAGCGGTGGATCACCTCGATCTTCGACCTCTTCGAGGAGAACGCGCGCTGGTTCCCAGCACTGCTCGCCGAGGCCGGCGAGGAGGACCCCGTCGCGGTCCTCGAGGCCGGCGGCACCCCGCTGCTGGAGGAGCTGAACCTGCACAACGGCACGGTCTACCGGTGGAATCGCCCGATCTACGACCCCGCCGGTGGCCACCCGCACGTGCGGGTGGAGAACCGCGTGCTGCCGGCCGGCCCGACGATCATCGACGTCCTGGCCAATGCCGCCTTCTACTACGGCGTCGTGCGCACGCTCGCCGACGAGGACCGCCCGGTGTGGACCCGGATGTCCTTCCCCGCCGCGCAGGCGAACTTCGAGGCCGCAGCCCGGGACGGCATGGAGGCCCGCCTCTACTGGCCCGGGCTGGGCGAGCTGCAGGCCGACGAGCTCGTGCTGCGCCACCTGCTCCCGATGGCCCGTCGCGGGCTCGCCGACTGGGAGGTCTCCCAGGAGGTCATCGACCGCTACCTCGGCGTCATCGAGGAGCGGTGCACCTCCGGGGTCAACGGCGCGGTCTGGCAGACCGAGTGCGTCCGTCGCCTCGAGGAGACCGGGGCGGACCGCGCCACCGCGCTCGCCGAGATGCTCGAGCGCTACTGTGCACACATGCACACCAACCAGCCCGTGCACACGTGGGAGCTGCCATGAGCGCCGAGGACCCCGGGGCGGGGCACCGCAGCGTCGACCTGGAGCGGGTCTCCCGAGGCCACTACCGGCTGCGCAACGAGCGCGGCGGATGCCTGGTCATCGGCGACGGCTCGGGTGAGGAGTTCACCCCCGTGGAGCTGCTGCTCGCCGCGATCGCCGGCTGCAGCTCGGTGGACGTCGACCTCATCACGAGCCGGCGCGCCGAGCCGGAGGAGTTCACCGTGCTCGCGAGCGGAGAGAAGGCCTCCGAACCGGGCAAGGGCAACCACATGACCGACATCGAGGTCACCTTCCGGGTGCGTTTCCCCGAGGGGGAAGGGGGCGACGCGGCCCGCGAGGCCTTCCCCCGGTCCGTGGCGCAGTCCCGCGACCGGCTGTGCACGGTCTCCCGGACCGTCCAGCTGGGCACGCCGGTGCAGATGAGCGCCGAGGACCTCTGAGACCTCCCACGACGGGCTCACGTTCCCTACGGTGGGGGCCATGGCCACCTTCCTCGAAGTCCACCCGGAGAACCCCCAGCCACGCACCGTCGGCAAGGTCGTCGAGCGCCTCCGCGAAGGGGCCCTCGTCGCCTTCCCCACGGACTCCGGCTACGCCCTCGGCGGCCGGCTCGACGACCAGTCGATCAAGGACCGGATCCGCGACATCCGCAAGCTCGACGAGAAGCACCACTACACGCTGCTGTGCGCGGACTTCAGCCAGCTCGGGCACCTCGTGCACGTCGACAACTCGGTCTTCCGGGCCATCAAGGCGGCGACCCCCGGGCCCTACACCTTCATCCTGCCCGCGACGAAGGAGGTGCCCCGCCGCCTCCTGCACCAGAAGAAGCGGACCGTGGGCGTGCGCATCCCGAGCCACCCGCTCTCGCGCGCGCTGCTGGACGGCCTCGGTGACCCGATGCTCATCTCGACGCTGCTGCTGCCCGGCGAGGAGAGCACCCCGACCTTCGGCTGGGACGTCAAGGAGGCACTGGACCACCAGGTCGACATCGTCATCGACGCCGGTGAGGTGAGCACCGAGCCGACGACCGTGGTCGACCTCTCCGGTGACGGCGCCGAGATCGCCCGCCGTGGGGCGGGCGACCCGGCCCCCTTCGAGTAGGTCGGCTACCCGCCGACCGCGTCCCGGGCGGCGACGAAGGCTGCCACGCAGGTCCGCACGTCATCGGTGCTGTGCGCGGCGGAGAGCTGGACCCGGATACGGGCCTGCCCCTTGGGCACGACGGGGTAGGAGAAGGGGATGACGTAGACGCCGTGCTCGAGCATCCGCTCGGCGATCTGCCCCGCCTGCCGCGCACCCTCCTCACCGGGGAACATCACGGGCACGATGGGGTGCTCCCCGGGCAGCAGGTCGAAGCCCGCCCCGCCCATGAGATCCCGGAAGAGAGCGGTGTTGTGCCGCAACGTCTCCCGCTCCCGGTCCGACCCGCGGGCGATCTCGATGGCCTTCAGCGAGCCGGCGGCCACCACCGGTGCGAGGGCGTTGGAGAAGAGGTAGGGGCGGGAGCGCTGGCGCAGCAGTGCCACGACCTCCTTGGGGCCGGCGACGTACCCTCCGCTCGCCCCGCCGAGGGCCTTGCCGAGAGTCCCGGTGAGCAGGTCGACCCGGCCGAGCACGCCGAGCGCCTCGGGGGTGCCCCGTCCGCCCTCGCCGACGAAACCGACGGCGTGCGAGTCGTCGACGAGGACCATCGCCCCGTACTCCTCGGCGAGGTCGCAGATCGCCTCCAGGGGCGCGAGGTAGCCGTCCATGGAGAAGACCCCGTCGGTGACGATCACGGAGCGGCGGGCCCCCTTCGCCTCCTCGAGGCGGGCGCGCAGCTGGTCCATGTCGGCGTTGGCGTAGCGGTAGCGGGCGGCCTTGGACAGCCGGATGCCGTCGATGAGCGAGGCATGGTTGAGCGCATCGGAGATGATGGCGTCCTCCTCGCCGAAGAGCACCTCGAAGACGCCGCCGTTGGCGTCGAAGCAGCTGGAGTAGAGGATGGCGTCCTCGGTGCCCAGCCAGTCCGAGATGCTTGCCTCGAGCCGGGTGTGCAGCTCCTGGGTGCCGCAGATGAAGCGGACGCTGGCCATCCCGAAACCCCACTGGTCCAGGGACTCCGCCGCGGCCGCGCGCACCTGCGGGTGGTCGGCGAGGCCGAGGTAGTTGTTGGCGCAGAAGTTGAGGGCCTGCGTCCTCGTCGTCGTGATGTGCGCCTGCTGCGCGCTGGTGAGGCGGCGCTCGTCCTTCCAGAGGCCGTCGTCACGGATCTGCTGCAGCGTCGCCGCGAGGTCCTCCTTGAATGCGTACATGTGTCAGCTCCAATCCATGATGACCTTGCCGCACTCCCCGGAGGCGGCGGTGGCGAAGGCCTCCTCCCACCTCTCGGCGGGGAAGCGGTGGGTGATGACCGAGGAGATCGACTCCCGCAGCGCGGGCGAGGTGGAGAGCATCGCGTCCATCGTGTACCAGGTGTCGAACATCTCCCGGCCGTAGATGCCCTTGATCGTGATCATGTGGGTGATGACCTTGCCCCAGTCCAGCGGGTAGGGGCCGGCGGGCAGGCCGAGCATCGCGATGCGTCCGCCGTGGTTGAGGTGGTCGAGCATGTCCGCGACGGCCGGTGGGGCACCGGACATCTCCAGACCGATGTCGAAACCCTCTCTCATCCCGAGCTCGGCCATCGCCTCGCCGAGGTTGGAGCGCCCGGCGTTGACGAGCAGGTCGGCGCCGGCCCCCTTCGCCAGCTCCAGCCGGGCGTCGGACAGGTCCGTGATCGCGATGTACCGGGCTCCGACGTGCCGGGCGACCGCCGCGGCCATGACCCCGATCGGTCCGGCCCCGGTGATGACGACGTCCTCGCCGGCGAGGGGGAAGGACAAGGTGGTGTGCACCGCATTGCCGAGCGGGTCGAAGACCGCGCCGAGGTCGGGGTCGATCGAGGGCTCGTGCACCCAGGCGTTGTCGGCCGGGATGACGACGTGGTCGGCGAAGGCGCCGTCGCGGTTCACCCCGATGCCGATGGTGTTGATGCACAGCTGCCGGCGGCCGGCGCGGCAGTTGCGGCAGGTGCCGCACACGAGGTGCCCCTCGCCGGAGACGTGATCACCGACCGCGACCCGCGTGACGGCGGAGCCGACCTGGACCACCTCGCCGTAGAACTCGTGGCCGATCACCTGTGGGGTGCTCGGCACGGTGCCGACCGCCCAGTCGTCCCAGCCGTGAAGGTGCAGGTCGGTCCCGCACAGTCCGGCGCGCAGCACCCGGACCTTCACCTCGTCGGGCCCCGGCGTCGGTTCGGGGACGTCGATCAGCTCCAGGCCCGGACCCGGTCGGGGTTTGACCAGTGCTCTCATCCTTGCTCCTCTTCGAGTACACCGCGGTGGTCACCGCCCGACCGACCCTAGCGGCGAGGTGGTGGGCGGGCCCGCCTCAGCGGCCGGTCACCCGCTCCGCGAGGACCATGACCTCCACGTGCTCGGTCTGCGGGAACATGTCGAAGAGCCGCGCCCGCGTCACCCGGTACCCCGGGAGCGCGGCGAGGTCGCGCGCCAGGCTGCTCGCGCGGCAGCTGGAGTAGACCAGGTGGGCGGGCGCCGCGGACTCGATCGCGGCGCACAGGTCGGACCCGATGCCGCGCCGCGGCGGGTTGACGATCACGAGGTCATGGCCCAGCGCGGTCAGGGCCCGGGCATCACCCACGCGGAAGTCGGCCGGGACACCGAGCTCGGCCGCGGACCGACGGGCGCTGGCCACCGCATCGGGCGCGACCTCGACCCCTTCGACACGGCGCGGCGCCACCCCCTTCGCCATGGCGGCGTTGAGGGCGAAGCCACCGACCCCGCAGTAGAGATCGAGGACGCTCGTCGGGCCGACCTCCTCGACCCAGTCCCGGGCCTGGCGGTACAGCGCGCCGGCCACGACGGTGTTGGTCTGGAAGAAGCTGCGGGGACGCAGGTGGAAGGTGATGTCACCGAGCCGCATCGGCAGCGTGTCCGCCTCGGTGAGGACGATCTCCTCCTCGCCCTCGAGGACCGCCTTGTGCTCGGGCTGGATGTTCACCGAGACCACCCGCAGGCCCGGCTCCGCCGCGTGCAGCCGCTCGAGGCCGCGGCGGATGCGCCCGAGCTGGCCGGGCGAGCGGAGCACGAACCGGACCATGGTCTCGCCATCGGGCGACCCGGTGACGATGAGGTGCTTCAGCTCGCCCTGACGACCGGGGACGTCGAAGGGGACCAGCCCCAGGTCCGTGACCGCCGGGACCAGCCGGTCCAGGGCCGCGGCCAGCGACGGCTCGTACAGCCCGCACTCCGGGAGGGCGACCCCGCGCCGGTCCGCGTCCAGGATCCCGAAGGTCGGCTCCTCGCGGGAGCCCGCGACGACGAGCTTCGCCTTGTTGCGAAAGGCCGCCTCCGGCCCGACGAAGGGGGCCTGCCACGCCCCGCCCGGGACCACGTCCTCGAGCACCTGCGCTACCCGGACTCCAAGGTCGTCCACCTGGTGCTCGTACGGGGCCCCCATGAGTGTGCAGGAGGAGCATTCACCGGCCTCGAAATGGAGACATTGCACGTGAACATGGTAAGTCTTTTCCAATTGCTGGCCCGTCCTGGCGAAATTGTGCCGCCAATGGCCGTACGGTCGGCAATGTCTGAATTCACGCAGCAAGGAGCACCCACATGAATGTCTTCGAGGACACCGACTGGGGATCCATCATCGGAAAGGCGATCGCTGCGATCGCCATCCTGGTGGTGACCTGGATCATCGCATCGATCATCAAATGGGCCTTCGCCAAGCTGGCCGGCAAGATCCCGGCCCTCCAGAAGGCCGGGAACGGCGGTGAGAGCATCGGCGCGACGCTCGGGTCGATCGCCTCCCTCCTCGTCTGGCTCCTCGGTCTCGTCGCGGTCCTGCAGGTCCTCGGCCTGCAACAGGTCCTGACCCCGATCCAGGAGCTGCTCAACGGCGTGTTGGGCTTCCTGCCCAACCTCATCGGTGCCGGCATCGTCTTCGTCGTCGGTGCCCTGCTGGCCAAGGTCGTGCGTCAGCTCGTCGAGACCGCTCTCGGCGCGCTGCCCTTCGACAAGTGGTTCGCCTCGGTCGGCGGTGCCGCCGACAAGGTGACGGGGACCGCCACCGGCGAGACCCCGCCCCCGCCCACGGGCGACCCGGCTCCCGCCGGCGGTCCGGCCGCGGCGCTGCCGAAGGTCGCGGGGACCATCCTCTACGCGCTGATCATGATCGTCGTGGCGATCGCCGCGCTGCAGATCCTGGGCATCCAGTCCATCTCGCAGCCGGCCTCGCAGATGCTCGAGACGATCTTCACGGTCATCCCGCAGATCGTCATCGCCGGCGTGCTGCTGGCCGTGGGCGTCTTCATCGCGAAGTTCGTCGCCGACATCCTCCAGCAGGTCCTGGACGGCGTCGGCCTCGAGCGGGCCGTCACCCAGAGCGGCGTGCTGCCCGAGGACACCAAGGTCACCCCGGTGATCATCAAGGTCGTCCAGATCGGCATCGTGCTGTTCTTCGCGGTGATGGCCGCCCAGATGCTGGAGTTCCCGCAGATCGAGCACTTCCTCAGTGAGGTCATCGAGCTCGGCAGCCGGGTCATCTTCGGTGGCGCGATCATCGCGGCCGGTCTGTTCATCGCGAACCTGCTGGCCCGACTGGTCTCCGGCAGCGCCGGGACCATCGTGAAGTACGCGACGATCGTGCTGTTCGTCGCGATGGGCCTGAAGTACATGGGCATCGCCGACTCGATCATCGAGCTCGGCTTCGGCGCCCTCGTCGTCGGTGGCGCCGCCGCCGCGGCGCTGGCCTTCGGTCTGGGTGGTCGCGACGCGGCCGCCCGCCAGCTGGAGAAGATGCAGCAGGACAAGGGCGGCCCGCAGGGCTGACCCACTGCCACCACCGCGAAGGGGGCGGTGCCGGGTCTCCCGGCACCGCCCCCTCCTTCGTGGCTCCTCCGTCGCACCTCTGGACGGCGCTTCGCCGTCCCCCCGGGAAGGGCAGGACTGGTCAGGACTGCCTGATGAACTCCACGGACCGCTCGCGCATCTCCACCTTGCGCACCTTCCCGGTGACCGTCATCGGGAACTCCTCGGTCACGTGGACGTACCGGGGGATCTTGTAGTGGGCGAGCTTCCCGGAGGCGAACTCCCGCACCTGCTCGGCGGTGAGTGCGTCGTGGCCGGGACGGAGCACGACCCAGGCCATGATCTCCTCCCCGTAGTGGTCGTCGGGGACCCCGATCACCTGGACGTCGGCGATGGCGGGGTGGGTGTAGAGGAACTCCTCGACCTCACGGGGGTAGACGTTCTCACCACCGCGGATGACGACGTCCTTGATGCGCCCGACGATGCTGATGTATCCGTCGTCGTCCATGGTCGCGAGGTCGCCGGTGTGCATCCAGCGGGCCCGGTCGATGGCCTCGGCGGTCTTCTCCGGGTCCTCCCAGTAGCCGAGCATCACGCAGTAGCCACGCGTGCACAGCTCGCCGGTCTCGCCGCGGGGGACCGTGACGCCGGTGACCGGGTCGATGACCTTGGACTCGACGTGGGGCATCGAGCGGCCGACGGTCTCGGTGCGCCGGGCGAGGTCGTCGTCGGTGCGGGTCATCGTCGAGACGGGAGAGGTCTCGGTCATGCCGTAGCTGATCGCGACCTCGTCCATGTTCATCTCCGCGACGACCTGCTTCATCACCTCGACCGGGCAGGTGGAGCCGGCCATGATCCCGGTCCGCAGGGTGCTCAGGTCGTACTCGGCGAAGTCCGGCAGGCCCAGCTCGCCGATGAACATCGTCGGCACCCCGTAGAGGGAGGTGCACTTCTCCTCCACGACCGCCCGCAGCGTGGCCTCCGGCTCGAAGGAGGGCGCGGGGATGACCATGCAGGCGCCGTGCGAGGTCGCGGCGAGGTTGCCCATGACCATGCCGAAGCAGTGGTAGAAGGGCACCGGGATGCAGATCCGGTCCTGCTCGGTGTAGTGGATCAGCTCGCCGACGAAGTAGCCGTCGTTGAGGATGTTGTGGTGGCTGAGGGTGGCGCCCTTCGGGAAGCCGGTCGTGCCCGAGGTGTACTGGATGTTGATCGGGTCATCGGGCGTCAGGCCCGCGCCCTGCCGCTCCAGCTCTTCCTGGCTGACCGACGAGCCCCCGGCCACGAGGTCGTCCCAGGACGGGTCGCCGATGTAGACGACCTCGGTGAGGCCGGGGATCTCCGGCAGCGCCTCGTCGATCATGCTCCGGTAGTCGGAGGACTTGTGCGACTGCGCGCTGACGAGCATGCGCATCCCGGACTGGTTCGCGACGTAGGTGAGCTCGTGGGTGCGGTAGGCGGGGTTGATGTTGACCAGGATCGCGCCCATCCGGGCGGTCGCGTACTGCAGCATCGTCCACTCGGGGCAGTTGGGGGCCCAGATGCCGACGCGGTCCCCGGCGGCGACCCCGCGGGCCAGCAGGCCCCTGGCGAGGGCGTCCACGTCCGCGAGGAGCTCGGTGTAGGTCCACCGCCTCCCCGAGGGCATGTCCACGAGGGCGTCGCGGTCGCCGTGGGCGGCCACCGTGCGCTCGAGGTTGTCCCCGATCGTGTCCCCGAGCAGCGGGGCGTCCGAGGTACCGGACGTGTACGAGGGGAGAGCGGGCGATGCCATTGGGACCTCCTGGGGACGCGACGTTGCGTTGGTGTCCCCCAAGATAGCCGGGTCCCCGACCGGGTCGGCGCTCAGTCGACGTCGCCGACGAGGAGGGCCTCGCCCTCCGCCTCACTGTGCGGTACCGGAGCCTGCTCACCGCGCAGGTAGCGGGAACCGGCCATGAAGACCACCGCGCCGACGAGGACGGCAGCGGCCCCCATCCAGAACGGTGCGGAGTGGTTGATCTCCTCACCGAGGCGACCGGCCGCCCACGGGGCCACGGCGCCACCGGAGAAGCGCACGAAGGAGTAGGCGGCGGAGGCGACGGGGCGCTCGACAGGAGCCGCCCCCATGACGGCCTCGGTGATGAGGCAGTTGTTGACGCCCAGGAGTGCACCGGCCGCGATGATCCCGACGACGAGCACCTCGACGTGGTCGACGAAGAGCGCCATGACCGCCAGGTCGGCCGTGAAGAGCAGGAGGGCACCGGCGATCGAGGGGATCGTGCCGAAGTGGCGCTGCAACCACGGGGCGGTCCACACCGAGCAGACGGCGAGCAGCAGGCCCCAGCCGAAGAAGATCCAGCCGACCTGCGAGGCGCTCATGTCCAGCGGGAAGGGGGCGTAGGCCAGCAGCGTGAAGAAGCCCATGTTGTAGAAGAGCGCCGTCACCGCGACGGTGAGCAGCCCCGGGTAGCGCAGGGCCCTGAAGGGGTCGGCCAGCGAGGTCCGCTTGCCCTCCGGTGGGGTGGAGGGCAGCAACCAGATCGTCGCGACGAGGGCGATGGTCATGAGCACGGCGACACCGAAGAAGGGGGCCCGCCAGGAGATCGAGCCGAGCTGACCACCGACGATCGGGCCGACGGCGATGCCGAGGCCGAGGGCGGCCTCGAAGAAGATCACGGACTGGCCGACCGTGCCTGCCGAGGCCATGACGATCGTCGAGAGTGCCGTCGCGACGAAGAGCGCGTTGCCCAGCCCCCAGCCGGCCCGGAAGCCGACGATGGCCCCGATGCCGTCCGAGGCGCCGGCGAGCGCGGAGAAGACGATGATCAGCGCGAGACCGGCGAGCAGGGTGCGCTTGGCGCCCATGCGGGAGGAGACGACCCCGGTGATGAGCATGGCCACGCCCATGATCGCCATGTAGCTGGTGAAGAGCAGCGAGGTCTGGCTCGGACTGGCGCCGAGCTCGTCGGCGATGGGCTTGAGGATCGGGTCCACGAGGCCGATGCCCATGAAGGCGATGACGCAGGCGAAGGCGACCGCCCAGACGGCACGCGGCTGGCGCCAGGGGGATCCAGTGGGTTCGACGGAGGTGCTCATGCGGGGGAGTGGGGTCCTTCCTTGGTTGCCTCGAGGACCTCGCGCAGCACCCGGACGGCGGTGGCGAGGTCCTCTGTGGTCAGGTTCTGGTGGTCGGTGACGACCGTGGCGACCGCCTCGGCGTTGCGGTGACGCACGACGCCCAGCGCCTCCCGGCCCCCGTCGGTGAGGGTGACGAGGCTGGCCCGGGCGTCCTGCGGGTCCGTCTCCTTGGTGACCCAGCCCCGCGTCACGAGGGTGGCGACGGTGCCGGACATCGTGGGCTGGCGGGTGCGGTCCAGCTCCGCGAGGCGGCTGACGCCGCACGGCCCGTACTCGTCGAGCAGGGAGAGGACGCGGACACCGGCGGGGGGAGTGGAGTGGATGTGGCGACGGGAGGCGCGCACGAGACGGGCGGCGTGCATCACCAGGTCGCTGCTCAGCGGCAGCAGGTCGCGATCACTCACGTCCATCCATATTACATAGGTTCCCTATGCAGATGCCACCCCTGTCGACATGTGGGACGGGCCGCACCCCCACGTGGGGGTGCGGCCCGTACGCCTGCCTGCAGGTGACTCAGCCGAGCTGGGTCATCGCGCTCGTGGCCTGCCAGCGCTCGAGGTGGTCGAGCACGTCGTGACAGATCTGCTCCCCGGTGTAGGGGTAGACGTCGTAGCTCGAGCCCGTCGGCAGGGCGACCTCGAGGCGGGTGGTCAGGTCCGAGGCCTCACGCATCCGGGTGCCGTAGCTCGGTGCGGGGACCTGGCGGGCCCGCACGCGCCACTCGAAGGCGTTCGGCCCCTCACCGACGGAGAGCGTCGCGGAGTCACCGTGCTCGCCGGTGGCACTGCTGACCTCGACCTCCCGGCCCTCGCCGCGCAGCGCCTCCGCGACCTCCTCCAGGGCGGGGACCACGACGGTGGCGAGGCGGGCATTGGCCTGCCGCAGCGAGACCCGGCCGAAGCCGCTGCTCATCCGCTGGCGCCACGAGCCGACCCGGGCGGTGCTGCGGTGCCCGGCCAGGTGCGTGGTGAGGGAGAGCCGGGCGGCGGTGTTCAGGCCGCGCTCGGCCTCCAGTGCCCGGTGCAGCCCGACCATCACCAGGATCATGACGACGGCGAAGGGCAGTCCCATGACGATCGTCGCGTACTGCAGCGCGACGATCCCGCCCACGACGAGCATGGCGATCGTGAGGACACCGGTCGTCACGGCCCACAGGATGCGCAGCCAGGGCCGGCCGTCGCTCTCGCTGTCGGGCAGCTCGGAGCTGAGGTTGGCCATGACGAGCGCGCCGGAGTCCGCCGAGGTGACGTAGAAGAGCAGCCCGACGAAGGTCGCGAGACCGACGAGGAAGAAGGCTCCCGGGTAGTCCTGCAGCAGGGTGTAGAAGCCGGCCTCCGGCTGGTTTATCGCCAGCTGGCCGAACTTCTCGCCCCCGTCGGAGATCTTCTTCAGGGCGGCGTTACCGAAGATCGTCACCCACATCACGATGTAGATGAAGGGGATGATCAGGGTCCCCAGGACGAACTGGCCGATGGTGCGGCCCTTGGAGATCCGGGCGAGGAACATCCCGACGAAGGAGGCCCAGGCGACCCACCACGCCCAGAAGAAGAGGGTCCACAGGCTCATCCACTCGGCCGGGTGGTCGTAGGCCATCGTGTCCATCGTCATGCCGGGGAACATCGAGACGAAGTCGCCGACGTTCATCGTGATCGCCCGCAGCAGGAAGGTGGTCTGCCCGGTGATGAGCACCCACAGCGCGAGGGCGATGGCCAGGATGACGTTGAGCTGGCTGAGGAAGCGGATGCCGCGGTCCACGCCGGTGGTCGCCGAGATCGTGGCCACGCCGACCGCGACGACCACGAGGCCGATCTGGGCGGGGATGCCCTGCGGCACGTCGAACATCACGCCGAGGCCGACGTTGAGCATGACGACGCCGATCCCGAGCGAGGTGGCCACGCCGAAGATGGTCCCGAGGACGGTCGCGATGTCGACCGCGTCGCCGATGGGGCCGCGGATGCGCTTGCCCACGAGGGGGTAGAGCGCCGAGCGCACCGCGAGCGGGAGGCCCTTGCGGTGGGCGAAGAAGCCCAGTGCCATCCCCATGAGCGCGTACATGCCCCACCCTGTGATGCCGTAGTGGAAGAGGGTCCACACGGTGGCCTCACGGGCCGCCTCGACCGTCTCGGCCTGCCCCTGCGGGGGAGCGAGGTACTGGCTGGCGGGCTCGGCGACGGCGAAGAACATCACGTCGGTGCCGATGCCGGCAGCGAAGAGCATCGCCGCCCACGAGAAGGTGGAGAACTCCGGCCGGTCATCGGGGCCGCCGAGGCGCACCCGGGAGTGGCGCACCCCGAGGTAGACCACGAAGACGAGCACGGCCGTGGCCAGGGCGATGTAGAACCAGCCGAACCAGTTCGAGATCCACCCGACGACGTCGCCCAGGGTGCTCTCCGCACGGTCCGGCGTGATGAGGGCCCAGGCGGCGATGGCCGCGATGACGACGAAGGAGATCGCCAGGACCGAGCGCTTGGCCCGGGGCCGGCTCGGCCGGTCCGCGAGGAAATCGGGGTCGATGTCGGTGAGATTCACGCTCACTGCGAGACCCCCTTGGCGTCGGCCTCGCGCGCGACCTGTGCGGCGCTCGGCTGGTCGGTGGGGGTGTCCCAGGCGCCGTTGCGGGGGTCGCCCTGCGGGTACAGCGGCATCCCGCTCCCGGCCTTGTAGACCGGCGGGTCCTCGGGGGCGAGGGGGGTGTTCCCGGCGATGAGGTCCGCGGCCTTCTCGGCGACCATCATCACCGGCGCGTAGATGTTGCCGTTGGTGATGGTGGGGAAGACCGAGGCGTCGACGACGCGCAGCCCCTCGGTGCCGTGGACCCGCATCGAGGCGGGGTCGACGACCGCCATGTCGTCGGTGCCCATCTTCGCCGAGCACGAGGGGTGCAGGGCGGTCTCGGCGTCCTTGGCCACCCAGTCGATGATCTCCTCGTCGGTCGCCACGTCCGGGCCGGGCGAGAGCTCGCCACCGTCGAAGGGGGCGAAGGCCGGCTGGGAGAGGATGTGCCGCGCGGCCCGCACGACCTCGACCCACTCCCGGCGGTCCCGCTCGGTGGAGAGGTAGTTGAAGAGGATGCTCGGCTTGGTGAGCGGGTCGGCGTTCCTGATCCGCACGTGGCCGCGCACGTCGGAGTTCATCGGGCCGATGTGCACCTGGTAGCCGTGCTTGCCGCCGGCGGCGGTGCCGTCGTAGCGCACCGCGATCGGCAGGAAGTGGAACATCAGGTTCGGGTAGGCCACCTCGTCGTTGGTGCGGATGAAACCGCCGCCCTCGAAGTGGTTGGAGGCCCCGACGCCCTTGTCGAAGAAGAGCCACTCGGCACCGATGTACGGCGCCTTCCACATCTTCAGCCAGGGTGCGATGGAGACCGGCTGCAGGCTCTCGTGCTGGAGGTAGACCTCGAGGTGGTCCTGCAGGTTCTCGCCGACACCCGGGAGCTCGACGTGCGGGGTGACGCCGGCCTCGCGCAGGGTCTGCGGGTCACCGACCCCCGAGAGCTGCAGCAGCTGCGGGGAGTTGAACGCGCCGCCGCAGAGGATGACCTCGCCGGCGGTGACGGAGTGGTGCCGCCGGCCGGCCCGCACGAAGTCCACCCCGGTGACCCGGTTGCCCTGCCAGCGCAGACCGGTCACGGTGGCGAGCGTCGTCACGTCGAGGTTGGCCCGGTCGCGCACGGGGCGCAGGTAGGCGCGGGAGGCGGACATCCGGCTCCCCTTGCTCACGTTCCGGTCGAAGGGGGCGAAGCCCTCCTGGCGGTAGCCGTTGACGTCGTCGGTGCGGGCGTAGCCGGCCTGGGTCGTGGCCTCGAAGAAGGCCTGGAAGAGCGGGCTGGAGGCCGGGCCACGCTCGAGGGTGAGCGGGCCGGAGCCACCGCGCCAGGCGTCCGCGCCGGCGGTGGTGGTCTCCATCCGCTTGAAGTAGGGCAGGCAGTGGGCGTAGTCCCAGTGCTCCATGCCGGCGAAGCCGGCCCACTTGTCGAAGTCACCGGGGTTGCCGCGCTGGAAGATCATCCCGTTGATGCTCGAGCTGCCGCCGAGCACCTTGCCGCGGGCGTGCTTGACCCGGCGGCCACCCATGTGGGGCTCGGGGTCGCTCTCGTAGGCCCAGTCGTAGAGCGGGTTGCCGGCAGGGAACATCAGCGCTGCCGGCATGTGGATCAGCGGGTCGGCCAGGAAATCGGCGCGGCCTGCCTCGAGGACGAGCACCGTGGTGCCCGCGTCGGCGCTGAGCCGGTTGGCCAGTGCCGAGCCGGCGGATCCGCCGCCGACGATGACGTAGTCGTAGCTCTCTCTCATGTTCTTCTCTCCCTCTGTGGCGTCGGTGCGATCAGGCCCGGTCGGCGAACCAGTCGGCGCGGGCGGGCCTGGTGTTGTGCCAGATGTGCTTGGTCTCCTGGTACTCGTGCAGGCCGGCGAGGCCGAGCTCGCGGCCGATGCCGGACTGCTTCATGCCGCCCCACTCGGCAGCGGGCACGTACGGGTGGAAGTCGTTGATCCAGACCGTGCCGTGGCGCAGCCGTCGGGCGACGCGCTCGGCCCGACCGGCGTCCTGGGTCCAGACGGCCCCGGCGAGGCCGTAGACGGTGTCGTTGGCGATCGCCACGGCGGCGTCCTCGACCCCCTCCCGGTCGGCCCCGGTGAAGGTCTCGACGGTGAGCACCGGGCCGAAGGACTCGTCGTGGACGGCGTCCATGTCCTGGTGGCAGTCATCGAGGATCGTCGGGGGGTAGTAGCTGCCCTTGGCGAGCTCACCGCCTGGGCGCTCGCCGCCGCAGCGCAGCGTGGCGCCCTGCTCGACGGCGTGGGCGACGTAGGCCTCGACCTTCTCGCGGTGGGCGTCGCTGATGAGCGGACCGGTCTCGGCGTCCTCGTCGAGCGGGCCGCCCATGCGGATGGTCCCGGCGCGGCGGACGAGCTCGTCGACGACCTGGTCGTGGACCGAGTCCTCGACGACGAGGCGGGAGCCCGCGGAGCAGACCTGCCCGGAGTCCAGGAAGATCGCCGTGAGGGCGTTGTCGATCGCCGCGTCCAGGTCGGCGTCGGCGAAGATGACGTTGGGGTTCTTGCCGCCGAGCTCGAGGGCGATCTTCTTCACCGTCGGCGCGGCCGCGGCCATGATCGTGCGGCCGGTGACGACCCCTCCCGTGAAGGAGACGAGGTCGACCTCGGGGGCCTCGGTCAGCGTGGAGCCGACCTCCGCGCCGGCGCCGAGGACGAGGTTGGCCGCGCCGGGGGGAAGGCCGAGGTCGGCCAGGGCGTTCACGAGCCAGATCGAGGTGTGCGGGGTCAGCTCGCTCGGCTTGAGCACGAAGGTGTTGCCGGCGGCCAGGGCCGGGGCGACCTTCCACGCCGTCTGCAGCAGCGGGAAGTTCCACGGCGTGATGAGGGTGCAGACCCCGACCGGCTCGCTCACGACCCGGGAGGACACGTCAGCGACCCCGGGGTCGACGACCCGCCCCGCCTCGGCCTGCGCCAGCCCGGCGAAGTGACGGAAGACCGCGATGATGTCCTCCATGTCGATCTTCGCCTCGACGAGACGCTTGCCGGTGTCGAGGGCCTCCATCCGGGCGACCTGCTCGATCTCGTCCTGCAACCGGTCGGCGAGGCGGTGGAGCAGGGCCGCCCGCTCGGGGGCGGGGGTGTGGGGCCACGGGCCGTGGTCGAAGGCCAGGCGGGCGGCCTCGAGCGCACGTCGGGCGTCGGCGGGGCCCCCTTCGGCCACGGTGGCGATGTGGCTGCCGTCGGCGGGGCAGGTGATCTCCCGGGTCCGGCCGGACTCCGCGGCGGACCACTGTCCGTCGATGAACAGGGTGGACATGGCTCTCCTCGGGTCGGGTTCGTGGGAACGCATCGACTGTAACGGACGTTTCAGTCATAAGTGAAACGTGCGTTTCGCTCACCGCGGATCTAGGGTGGTCGGCATGGAACCGGCGGGGCAGACGGAGCAGCGCAGACGGCCTGCCCGGGAGCGGCTGCTCAACGCCGCGGACGAGCTGATGTTCGTCGACGGTGTGGTGCTCACCCCGGTCGACGTGATCCTCAGGCGCGCGGGCGCTGCTCCGGCGAGCCTGTACTCCAACTTCGGCAACAAGGACGGCCTCGTCGCCGCCGCGCTGGAGCGCCGCCTGAAGGAGTGGACCGAGGCCTGGGACGAGGCGATCGCCGCCGCGGGGTCACCCGTGGACCGGCTGCTCGCGATCTTCCCGGCCCTGCGCACCTACCAGCGCGAGCGGCTCAGCGAGCGGTGGTGCGCCTTCAGCGGAACCGCTGCGGCCGTGGGACGCCCGAGCCGCGAGGTGACCCGGATGCTCGATGCGGAGGACGACCTGCTGCACGGGCGGATCGAGCACTTCGCCGCGGAGGTCGTGGCGGGGGAGCGGGGCGTGCGGCTGGCCGACGAGGTGGTCGTGGCCTATCTCGGCGCGATCACCGGGATGCTGCGCGGGCACCAGGAGCGGGCCATCGCCGCCGGGGAGCGCACGGCACGCCACCTCGTCGAGGTGGCGATCGCCGAGCAGTAGGGGGTGCCACCGCCCGGGCAGACGGGCGGCACCTGGACTCATCCCACGCGCCAGACGCTCACGTGGGCCCCGCTCGAGGCGGTGAACGGCGTGCCCCTCCAGTCCTCGCCACGGCTCTCGAGCTCCATCCCCGCCAAGCGGGCCATGAGGTCCAACTCGCTCGGCCAGACGTAGCGGAAGTGGTGCGTGCCCCGGCGGTAGCTGCCGTCGGGGCGCCGGGTGAGGTGGTGCGAGACCGCCTCC
The DNA here is from genome assembly GCF_001570965.1 of Janibacter corallicola NBRC 107790. Taxonomy (GTDB): domain Bacteria; phylum Actinomycetota; class Actinomycetes; order Actinomycetales; family Dermatophilaceae; genus Janibacter; species Janibacter corallicola. The sequence continues at coordinate 56,423 of NZ_BCSR01000011.1, forward strand.
TGCGTCACGACGTCGTAGGTGTCGAACCCGACGTGCTCGTCCGAGACGTCGAAGGGGACGGCCGCCTGCCCGGGTGGGAGGCGGCGAAGGGAGGGCACCCCCACCTCGACCACGAAGCGGCCACCGGGGACGAGGTGGCGGGCCGCATTGCGGAAGCACTCGACCTGCTCCTCCTGGGTGCACAGGTTGCCGATGGTGTTGTAGACGAGGTAGACGAGCGAAAAGGCTCCCTCCACCCGCGTGGTCGCCATGTCGCCGATCGCCACCGGGATCTCCTCGACGGAGACCTTGGTGCGCAGCTGCGCCACCATCGGTGGCGACAGCTCGATCCCGGCGACGGGGACGCCCTTCGCCCGGAGGGGGACCGCGCCGCACCCCCGTCGGCCAGGGCTGCCAGCCCCTCCACGGTCGGCGCGAGGACCTCGTCGGAGAACATCCCGCCCTCCTCGTCGTAGCGCTGCGCCTGCTCGGCGGTCCACACGTCGCTGCTCGTCATGCCCCCCAGCACACCGCGATCGGGACTCCGGCGCCACCGGATTTCGGCCTCGCCCCGACCGGCTATCGTGCCCGGGTGATCCAGCGACTGACGTGCTTCACCGGCTCCACACCCGGCAACGACCCGAAGTGGCTGGAGGTGGCCCATGACGTCGGGGTCGTCCTGGCCGAGCGCGGGATCGGGGTCGTCTACGGCGGCGGGGGAGGTGGCCTGATGGGCGCGCTCGCCGACGGGGCACTCTCCCGTGGCGGCGAGGTCATCGGGGTCATCCCGACCTTCATGATCGACCGCGAGTGGGGGCGCGAGGACCTCACCGAGCTGCACGTCGTGGAATCGATGCACGAGCGCAAGGCGCTCATGGCCGAGCTGACGAGCGCCTTCCTCGCGCTGCCGGGTGGGATGGGCACCCTCGAGGAGATCTTCGAGGTGTGGACCTGGCGGCAGATCGGGCTGCTGGACAAGCCGGTGGGTTTCCTCGACGCGGACGGCTTCTGGACCCCGCTGCTGGACGCGCTCCGGGGGCTGGGCGAGCAGGGCTTCGTCTCGTCGGCGAGCCTGGCCGAGATCGTGGTCGCCAGCGACCTCGACACCGCGCTCGCGGGTCTGGAGGCCAGGGAGAGCTCGGCCCGCATGCTTCGGCCCACGGCCCCCGACACGCACGGGTGACGTTCCAAGCCGCCTCTTGCACTTCCTGACGACCTCCTCTGTCCGCAGAATCTGCTTGGATCGTCGGATCCGGTCCATCCCATTTCCTCTGGAGCGCCCATGCCGCACCCCGCCGACAGCCACGACCTCATCCGCGTGCAGGGGGCGAGGGAGAACAACCTCAGGGACGTGAGTCTCGACATCCCGAAACGGCGTCTGACGGTCTTCACCGGGGTCTCGGGCTCGGGCAAGAGCTCGCTCGTCTTCGGCACCATCGCCGCCGAGTCCCGCCGGCTCATCGACGAGACGTACAGCGCCTTCCTGCAGGGCTTCATGCCCTCGCTGTCGCGCCCGGAGGTCGATCACCTCGAGGGCCTGACGACGGCGATCATCGTCGACCAGGAGCGGATGGGCGCCAACCCGCGCTCGACCGTGGGCACCGCCACCGACGCCAACGCGATGCTGCGCATCCTCTTCTCCCGCCTCGGCGAGCCGCACGTCGGTGGGCCGACGGCCTTCTCCTTCAACGTGCCGACCCGCCGGGCGAGCGGCTCGATGACGACGGAGAAGTCCGGCCGCACCGAGCGCACGACGGTCAAGCAGCAGGTCTACCTCGGCGGCATGTGCCCGCGCTGCGAGGGGATGGGGCAGGTGAGCGACATCGATCTCACCGCGCTCTACGACGAGCACAAGAGCCTGCGCGACGGGGCGCTCACCGTGCCCGGCTACTCCATGGACGGGTGGTACGGGCGCCTCTTCGAGGGCATGAAGCTGCCGATGACCACGCCGATCAAGGACTTCACCAAGAAGCAGCTCGAGACGATGCTCTGGAGCAAGCCGACGAAGATCAAGGTCGAGGGGGTCAACCTCACCTTCGAGGGGATCATCCCGAAGATCCAGAAGTCGATGCTCTCCAAGGACCCCGAGGCGATGCAGCCGCACGTGCGCCGGTTCGTCGAGCGGGCGGTCACCTTCCAGACCTGCCCCGAGTGCGGCGGGACGCGCCTGACCCCGGAGGCCCGCGCCTCGACGATCAGGGGCAAGAGCATCGCCGACCTGTGCTCGATGCAGATCGACGACCTCGCCGCCTGGGTCCGTGGGCTCGACGAGCCCGGCTTCGGACCGCTGCTCGCGGGGCTGCAGCACCTGCTCGACTCCTTCACCGAGATCGGGCTGGGCTACCTCTCCCTGGACCGGCCGGCGGGGACGCTGTCCGGGGGAGAGGCCCAGCGGGCCAAGATGATCCGCCACCTCGGCTCCTCACTCACCGACGTCACCTATGTCTTCGACGAGCCGACGATCGGGTTGCACCCCCACGACATCGCCCGGATGAACGACCTGCTGCTGCGCCTGCGGGACAAGGGCAACACCGTGCTCGTCGTCGAGCACAAGCCGGAGACGATCCGGATCGCCGACCACGCGGTCGACCTCGGCCCGTTGGCAGGGGCGAAGGGGGGCGAGGTCGTCTTCGAGGGGAGCGTCGAGGAGCTCCGCGCCGGCGACACCCTCACCGGCCGCCACCTCGACCACCGGGCGCGGCTGAAGGACGAGGTCCGTTCCGCCACCGGCGCGCTGGAGATCCGTGGCGCCGACACCCACAACCTGCAGGACGTCGACGTCGACATCCCGACCGGGGTCCTCGTCGCCGTCACCGGCGTCGCCGGCTCCGGCAAGAGCTCCCTCGTCCACGGCACCCTCGACCACCGGGACGGCGTGGTCATCGTCGACCAGGGCGCGATCAAGGGCTCGCGCCGCAGCAACCCGGCGACCTACACCGGCCTGCTGGACCCGATCCGCAAGGCCTTCGCCAAGGCCAACGGCGTCAAGCCGGGTCTCTTCAGCTCGAACTCCGAGGGCGCCTGCCCCACGTGCAACGGCGCGGGCGTGATCTTCACCGAGCTCGGTGTCATGGCCACCGTCGAGTCGCCCTGCGAGGACTGCGAAGGGCGCCGCTTCCAGGAGGCCGTCCTCGAGTACGAGCTCGCGGGCAAGAACATCGCCGACGTGCTCGAGATGTCGATGGAGGAGGCGCTCGCCTTCTTCGCCCGGGGCGGACCGGCGAGCCTGCCCGCCGCCCACAGGATCCTCGTGCGTCTCGTCGACGTCGGACTGGGCTACCTCACCCTCGGGCAGCCGCTCACGGCGCTCTCCGGTGGGGAGCGCCAGCGCCTCAAGCTGGCGGTGCACATGGGGGAGAAGGGCGAGGTCTTCGTCCTCGACGAGCCGACCACCGGCCTGCACCTCGCCGACGTCGACAACCTGCTCGCGCTGCTGGACCGGCTCGTCGAGGGCGGCACGTCGGTCATCGTCATCGAGCACCACCAGGCGGTCATGGCGCACGCCGACTGGATCATCGACCTCGGCCCGGGGGCCGGGCACGAGGGCGGGCGGGTCGTCTTCGAAGGTGCCCCGCGCGAGCTCGTGGACTCGAGGTCCACACTGACGGGTGAACACCTTGCGACCTACGTGGAGGCAGGAGCATGACGTCCGCCGAGACCCGCCCGGGCTCGCCCACGGCCCGAGAGGACCGCAGCGCACGGCGCGCGGTGACGATCTTCCCGATCCTCGTCCTCCTCGCCGGGGTCCTCGGGTGGGCGCTTCCGGGACCGATCTCCAGCCAGTCGGGGCTGATCAACCCGCTGCTCGGCGTGATCATGTTCGGGATGGGCCTGACCCTCACGCTGCCGGACTTCCGGCTCGTGCTCACCCGGCCGATGCCGGTCGTCCTCGGTGTCGTCGCCCAGTACGCCGTCATGCCGCTGGTCGGGTGGGGCGTGGCTGCCGCCCTCGGCCTCCCGGACGAGCTGGCCGCCGGCGTCATCCTCGTCGGCTGCGTGCCCGGCGGCACCGCCAGCAACGTCGTCGCCTACCTCGCGCGGGCGGACACGGCCCTGTCGGTGGCCATGACCTCCGTATCGACGCTGCTCGCGCCGCTCATGACCCCGTTGCTCACGCTGTGGCTCGTGGGGGAGCGGTTGCCGGTGGACGGCCGCGGCATGGCGGTGACGATCCTGCAGATCGTGCTCGTGCCGGTGGTCCTCGGCCTCGTCGTCCGCACGCTGCTGCCCCGCCTCGTCCGTGCGGTGCTGCCGGCCATGCCGTGGCTGTCGGTGACCGTGATCTGCGTCGTCGTCGCGATCGTGGTCTCGCTCTCGGCGGACCAACTCATCGAGGCGGGGCTGGTCGTCGCCCTGGCCGTCGTGCTGCACAACGCGCTCGGCGTCCTGCTGGGCTACCTCTTCGGCAGGGTGACCGGGCAGGGCGAGGTCAGTGCCCGGACCATGGCCATCGAGGTGGGGATGCAGAACTCCGGGCTCGCCTCGGGTCTGGCCGCGACCTTCTTCACGCCGGCGGCCGCGCTGCCCGGGGCCGTCTTCTCGGTGTGGCACAACCTCTCGGGTGCCCTCGTCGCGGGCATCTTCCGGAACCGCCCGGTGCGTCTGGGGAGGGCGGCACGCAGTCAGCGGTAGGCAGAGGTACCCGATCGCCCCTGTCGGCGCTGCCGGAGCATCCGGCGCTGCACCCGGCGGCCCTGGGCCGCCATGATCGGCAGGCCCGACAGCCCGATGCGGGGGAGGACGGCACCGAGGCGGCAGACAGCGCCGCGCCATCCCGGTAGCGCCGTGACCGGGCGCGGTCGGTCCAGCACGTCCCCGACGGCCTCGACGACCTCCTGCGGCTGCAGGAGCTTGCCGGAGAAGGACAGGGCGGCACCCGGGTCATCGAGCTTGCCGTGGAGCATCGGGGTCCACACCCCGTCGGGGCAGATGCAGGAGATGTCGATGTCCGTGACCTTCGCGGCGCGCAGGTCCGCGAGGGTGCTCATGCTGAAGCCCATGACGGCGTGCTTGGAGGCGGCGTAGACCCCCTCGCCCGGGACCGCGCTGATCCCGGCGAGCGAGGCCATGTTGACGACGTGCCCGCCGCCGGCGGCGCGCATGGCGCCGATCGCGGCGAGGGTGCCGTTCATCGTGCCGAGGGCGTTCACCTCGAGGGTGAGACGACGTCCCCCTTCGTCCGACTCCCACGTGGGGCCGGTCGGGAGCACCCCGGCGTTGTTGACCCAGACGTCCAGGTGCCCGGCGAGCTGCAGGATGCGCTCCCGAGCCGCGAGGACCTGGGCCTCCTCCCGGACGTCGACGCTCATGCTCTCGGCGCGTGCGCCGAGCTCGTCGGCCACTCGGCGGGCCGCGTCACCGTCCACGTCGGTGACGAGGACCGTGTGCCCCCGTGCGACGAGCAGCTCGGCGATCCCACGGCCCATGCCGCGGCCGGCTCCGGTGACGACCGCACCGCCGCGTGGGGCACCCGTCACCGGTGGTCGCCCGTGATCGTGCCGTACTCGATGCCTCCGTGGTTGAAGGTCGGCACGACCGGCCAGAAGCGCTTCCACGGCGCCAGCTCGCTCGAGGGGAGGATCTGCAGCCAGCGAGGGTCGCGCGTGGACCGGTCCGCGAGCGTCTTCTCCTTGATCATGAAGTCGTACTGGTCGACCGAGTCCTCGAGGGTGTTGCCGTTCGGGCAGATCTCCCTGCCGTACTGCTTGTGGTACAGCCTCACCCCCGGGATCCTGGACTGCTCGGGCTGCCAGTTGTCCAGGGCGATGCCGTTCTCGGAGGAGACCCAGACCCCGTCCGGGGTGTTGAGCACGAGCGAGTGGTTGCCATCGGTGTGGCCGGGGGTCCACAGGAGCGCGACGCCGGGGCCGAGCTCGACGTCGCCCTCGAAGGTCACGAACTTGTCCATCTCGACGCCCTCGAGGCTGCCCTCGACGTACCAGGCCCACTGCATCGGGTGGAGCGACTGGAGGGTGGCCAGCTCGCGGGCGTTCACGAGCATCCTCGCGCCGCCGAAGATCGGGTCCCGCGGGGAGGCCTCGCCGGGAATGGTCGCGGAGGAGCCGAGGATCATCCGCGGGTCCTGCACGTGCAGGTGGTCGAAGGCGCAGAAGTCGACGTCGCCGGCCGTCAGACCGACCCGGGCCAGGGCCTCGTCCGGCTCGTTGTAGTAGTTGACGATGACCTGCTCGGCCCGGTTGGCGTAGGGGATCTTGTTCGTCAGGCGCTGCAGCTTCTCGAAGAAGGGCGCCTTGGCCGACCCCTCGGGAACCGTCGGCTCGAAGACGAGGGTGCGGGGACGGCCGTCCCAGTCGTCGTACTGCACGACGACCATGCGGTTGATGATCGGGATGAGCGGGCTGTGCGGCCCGATGACGGCGGTGTTGAAGCCGTACTTCACCGGGTAGGGAGCGGACGCGATGTCGACGGACTTCACGGCGGTGATCCGCCCCTCGGCCGTGAAGCGCTCCTTGTACCGGGCCGCCGCGCTGCGGACGGCCTCGAGACGGTCACCGCGGGGCCACACGTCGTGCACACCCTCGAACTCCGGGATGGTGCGTGCGCCGATGTCGGCGAGCGTCCGTGCGGTCGTCTCTGCGGTGGCGGTCATGTCTCGACTCCTGTCCTGGGAAGGGGGCATCTCCTCCCAGCATGGCCCCGCCGGGCGCACCGGACTTGACTCGAGGCGACAGCTCTCAGGTGCCGGTGTGGCGCCCCTCACGCCGCAGTTGGCGAGGGCTGCGGCCGGTCCACCGTCGCACCGAGCGGGTCAGTGCGCTCTGCTCGCTGAGACCGACGAGCGGCGCGACCTGGGCGAAGGGCAGATCGGTCGACGTGATCCAGTGCAGGGCGGCGGTACGGCGCACGTCGTCCAGGATCTCCTCATAGCTGGTCCCCTCCGTGGCCAGCTGGCGCTGCACCGTCCGGGGGTGGACGGACAGGACGTCACCGACGTGGGCCAGCGTCGGTGGGACCGTCCCGAGCAGCTCGGCGAGCAGTCCACGGACCCGTACGGCGACGCGCTCGTCCGGATTGGTGTAGGCGCTCTCCAGGTGCGCGACGGCAACGGCTCTGATGGTCGGGCTCGAGCGCTCGAAGCGCCGGTCCAGCACCTGCCGGCTCGCCCGCAACCCCGAGACCGGGCTGTTGAAGCCGACCTCGACACCGAAGACCTCGCGGTAGCGATCGACGGGGGAGAGGGGTGCGTGCGAGACCTCGACCGACCGCAGCCCGGCGGCACCGCCGAGCAGCGCGACCGCGATGCGGTGCAGCAGCGCGACGCCCAGCTCCATGGCCTGCGGCGAGTAGGGCGATTCGCGCAGGTCCTTCCGGTACGTGATGGCCACGACGCCCGGCACCCGCCGGGGGTCCGCCGCGAGCTCGACGTGCAGAGCCGGGCTGTGCACGAACATGTACCGGCTCGCGTGCTCCAGCGCCTCAGCGACGGTCGAGGAGGACTCGATCGCCAGGGCCAGCGGACCGAGGATGCCCAGATCCTGCTCGCCCGCGAGCTGCAGCCCCAGGTCCGGGCAGTCCAGCTCCTCGGCAGCGGTGTCGAGCATGCGGTCGTGGGCGGTGATCGGGATGAGTGCGTCGACCTCGTCCAGGACCGCCGGGTCGATGCCGAAGCGCGTGAGCAGTCCGCCCGGGTCACCACCGAGCCGGATCACCAGTGGGACGAAGCCGCGCAGGCTCGCCGCCCGCACGACATTGGTATCGCCGGTGACTCCCTTCGTCCGCGTGGTCACCCAGCCCTTGTGGCCCGCTCAGGCGATGACCCCGTCCGGGTCGTAGGTGCTGCGGATCTTCCGGAACCGGGAGGCGTTGGCCCCCAGGTAGCGATCGATCGACGTGCCGGGCTCGACGTACCCGAGGTACCCCCCGGAGCTGCGGTCGCCGAGCAACTCGTGCACGTCCCTGATCCACCGCAGGGCGGCCCGGCGCTGCGCCGTCGAGCCGGTCCCCACGTACCACTGCACGCTCGCGGCGTGGTAGCGCCAGGGGAAGGCGCTGTCCCCGGTCTTCGCGTCCGAGACGGCGCCGTCGAGGGGATCGAGGATCGCGGCGGCGGAGAGGCCACGCGTGGCGGCCCAGTGCATCGCCTTCTCGATGGCGGCGCCCCGCCCCCTCGTCACCCCTCGGAGGACGTCCGAGCCGGCGACGAAACCGGTGCGGGGAGAGGTCTTCCCGCCCCCGAGGTACTCGACCGCACCGAGGAAGTCCCGGCTCGTCGTGCTCGTCTTCGTCGCGCGGGCGCTGATGGCCGAGCGAAGGGAGGCCAGCCGCGCCTTCTCCTTGCCGACCGGGGTGACCCCGAAGATCCGCAGCGACAGCGAACCCCCGGAGACGTCCAGGTGGGCGTTGGACCAGATCGAGCCGGGCTGGTCGGCGAGCCACTGCCGCCACTCCGCCAGCGCGTCGACCGCGGCCGAGGCGGGGAAGG
>NZ_BCSR01000012.1 GCF_001570965.1 Janibacter corallicola NBRC 107790
CCGGACGCGGTCACCGCGGACACCGTGGCGGGCGAGCCGGTGACCGCCCGGCTGACCGAGGCCCCCGGCAACGGCGCGGCCATCGGCGGGCTGAAGGTGGCCACCGAGTCGGCGTGGTTCGCCGCCCGCCCCTCCGGCACCGAGGACAAGTACAAGATCTACGCCGAGTCCTTCCGCGGGCCGGAGCACCTCGCGCAGGTGCAGGCGGACGCGGCGGCGGTGGTGGACGCGGCCCTCCGCTCCTGACGAAGCGTGCACGAAAGGTCGTCCTGGTGCATCCCGCGTCGTCGCGGCGCCGGTTTCAGGCACTTCCACGACCTCGTGTGCACGGCCTCTGCCGCTGGGACGCGATGGGGTGGGGACTACCGTGGTGCCCGTGACTTCTCCCCTGACCGCGGACGCCGTGGACGCTGCCGCCGCGCGGCTCGTCGACATCCTGGACCCCACCCCGCTGCACCGCAGCGAGCGTCTCTCCGCCGCCACCGGCGCGCAGGTCTGGCTCAAGCGGGAGGACCTGCAGCCGGTCCGGTCCTACAAGGTGCGCGGCGCCTTCACCCTCATCGCCGGCCTCACCCCCGACCAGCGGGCGAAGGGGGTCGTCGCCGCCTCCGCGGGGAACCACGCGCAGGGGGTGGCATTCGCCTGCCAGCGGCTCGGCGTCGACGCCCGGATCTACCTGCCGCGCAACACTCCTCGCCAGAAGCGGGACCGGGTGGCAGCGCTCGGCGGCGGCCACGTCGAGATGGTCGTCGTCGGTGAGGTCTACGACGACGCCTCCCGAGCCGCCAAGGCCGACGCCGCCCGCAGCGGCGCCGTGGTCGTACCGGCCTTCGACGCCGTGGACACCATGGCCGGGCAGGGCACGGTGGCCCGTGAGATCGTCGACCAGCTCGGGCGGACCCCGGACGTCGTGACCGTCCCCGTCGGTGGGGGCGGCCTGCTCGGAGGCATGGCCACGTGGCTGGCCGCGCGCTCCTCGAGCACCCGCCTCGTGGGGGCCGAGCCCGAGGGGGCCGCCTCGATGGCGGCGGCGTTGGCCGCCGGCCGGCCCATCGACCTGGACGAGGTCTCCCCCTTCGTCGACGGTGTCGCGGTGCGCCGCGTCGGTGACCTGACCCACGCCGCGGTGGATGCCACCGGCACCGAGCTGATCACGGTGCCCGAAGGGGCGGTGTGCATCGAGATGCTGCAGATGTACCAGACCGACGGGATCATCGCCGAGCCCGCGGGCGCCCTGGCGAGCACCGCCCTGGCGGACCTGGCCCTCGAGCCGGACTCCACGGTCGTCGCCGTCGTCTCCGGCGGCAACAACGACGTCTCCCGGTACGGCGAGATCGTCGAACGGGCCCTGATCCACGAAGGGCGCAAGCACTACTTCCTCGTCGACTTCCCCCAGGAGCCGGGGGCGCTGCGCCGCTTCCTCGACGAGGTGCTCGGGCCGGAGGACGACATCACGTACTTCGACTACATCAAGCGCAACAACCGGGACACCGGCACTGCCATCGTCGGCCTGGAGCTCGGCGACCCCGAGGACCTGCTGCCGTTGCTGGCCCGGATGGACGCCTCCCCCCTCGCCATCGAGCGGGTGGACCCGGACAGCCCGCTCTTCCGGGTCATCACGTGACCTGAAATACCCCGCGCGGGTATCCTGTTGCACAGGACACGGAGACCCGAGGAGGAGACATGGCGGGATACAGCGGAAGCAAGGAGCAGTACCTCGCGCGGCTCAAGCGCGTCGAGGGCCAGATCCGGGGCATATCGCGGATGGTCGAGGATGACACGTACTGCATCGACATCCTCACCCAGGTCTCGGCGGCGACCAAGGCGCTGCAGGGGGTCAGCCTCGGCCTGCTCGAGGACCACGTCGGCCACTGCGTCGTCGACGCCGCCCGCGAGTCCGACGAGGCCGCTGCGGAGAAGGTCACCGAGGCCAGTGCCGCGATCGCGCGTCTCGTGCGCTCCTGAGGCCGAAACACCCTGCCACCTCCCCGAGGGGCGTGGCTCCCGGGGCCAGAATGAAGCATGGCCATCTCCACGTCCTTGCTCTCCCGAAAGTCCTCGCCCAGCCCGTCGGGCGATGGGGCCTCGGACGAGGTCGCCTCGACCGAGCAGTCGTCGACGCCGGCAGCGATGACCACCGGGACACCGCTCGTCGAACGACTGCGGACCCCTGAGCCGACCCCCACCCAGCGGGGCGACCTCGCCCGTCGCGGTCTGGTGGCGCTCGTGCTCGCCGTCGTGACGGTCGCCATCGACCAGGGCGACTGGGGCGGCGCCGCGAACCCGTGGATCCAGCTCGTCGCGGCCACGGCGGCGATCGGCTGGCCCGGCCTGCCCTTCCTGCGCGAGGCCGTCATCCGCGCCCGGCAGGGCACCCCGACCGCGGAGGTGCTCACCTGTCTGGGCATCGTGCTGGCCTGGCTGTGGTCCCTCGGGGTCGCGGCGACCGGTGCGGGCGCCGGGGGTCGGTACTACTTCGGGGCGGCTGCGGCCATCACCGCCCTGCTCATCGGCAGCCGCTGGCTGGAGGCACGGGGCCGGGACGAGGGTCGCGCCGCGACCGACGCCCTGCTCGACCTGGGTGCGCCCGACGTCGCCGTGCAGCGGATCGACTCCCGGACCCGCGCGACCACCGAGGTGCGGCTGCCCGTGGAGGAGCTGCAGGTGGGGGACCACTTCATCGTCCGGCCCGGGGAGAAGGTCGCCCTCGACGGCGTCGTCATCGACGGTGCGAGCGCGGTCGACACCTCCCTCATCACCGGCAAGGACGAGCCGGAGAGCGTGCGGACCGGCCACCGCGTGCACGCCGGCACCCTGAACACCACCGGCCGCCTCGTCGTCGAGGCACGCGCCGTCGGTGAGGACACCACCTTCGCCGCGATCCGTCGGATCGTGGAGCGCTCCCGCACCGGGTCCACGAAGCTGCAGGAGCGCATCGACCGGTACACGGCGATCCTCGTGCCCGCCGTCGCGGTGCTCGCGGTGCTCGCCTTCGTCGGGTGGTGGATCGGCAGCGGCTCGGTCGGTACGGCCCTGGGCGTCGCGATCGCGGTGCTCGTCGTCGCCAGCCCCGCCGCGCTGGCCATCGCTGCCTCGCTCGCGCTGCTCGTCGGCACCAGCCGCGGGGTGGAGCGTGGCGTGCTCGTCACCGGGCCCCAGATGCCCGAGACCGCAGCCGACATCGACACCTTCGTCCTGGACAAGACCGGCACGATCACCACCGGCGTCGCCCAGGTGACGGACCTGGCCGCCGCTCCGGGGCTGCACCCCGCCGCCGTGCTCACCGCTGCCGCCGCCGTCGAGTCCGGCAGCGAGCACCCGATCGCGCGGGCCATCATCGCCCGCGCCGAGGCGCAGCACATCAAGGTCCCCAGGACCACCGGGACCAGGGCGCTGCCCGGGCAGGGCATCTCCGCGAAGATCAAGGACATGCGCGTGACCGTCGGGCGCGCCGAGCTCTTCGATGACGTCCCGGCCGAGCTGGCCACGCTGGAGCGGGCCGGCACCACCGTCTTCGTCGGCTGGGAGGGCAAGGCCCGGGGCGCGCTCACCGTCTCCGACGAGGTCCGCGAGACCTCTGGTGACGCCATCCGCGCGCTGCGGGCCCGGGGGCTGCAGGTATGGCTGCTCTCCGGCGACAACGCCCACCACGCGAAGACCGTCGCCGAGCGCGTGGGCATCGACCCGGCGCACGTCCTCAGCGACGTGCGCCACAAGGACAAGGCCTCCGAGATCGCCCGGCTGCGGGGCGAAGGCCACGTCGTCGCAGTCCTCGGCGACGGGCTGCACGACACCGCCGGCGCCCGCGAGGGCGAGCTCGCCATGGCCCTGGGCGCGGACACGAAGCTCGGGCGCGAGCTCTCCGACGTCACCCTCGTGCACGGCGACCTCGTCTCCGCCCCCCGGGCGATGCGGGTCCTGCACGAGACCGTCGCGGTGATGCGTCAGAACCTCCTCGCACTCGCCGTGTACCACGCCCTGGCCCTGGTCCTGGTGCTCGCCGGCCTCATCGGCCCGCTCCTCGCCGGCGTCGCGATGGCCCTGGCCTCCGTGGTCGTGGTGGGCAACTCCCTTCGCCTCCGAAAGACCCTCGCCGACCTCTGAGTCCTCCCACCGGCGGATGCCCACCTCCCGGTGCGCCCGGGCCGGACGTATCCTGCCGAGGAACGTGCACCTGAGGGGAAGGGGGCCTCGTGGGCAAGATCCACGTGGGCAGGACACTGCTGTCGAACCGGGGGCTGGAGGACGCGCTCCGCCAGGCACGAGTCGGCGACGAGCTGCACATCCACGAGGGCACCTACCGGGCCGAGGCCATCATGCTCAACGGCATCCACCTCGTCGGTGTCGGCGAGCCGGACCAGATCGTGCTCGAGGCGCGGCTGGATGTCTGGGGCCACACCCGGATCACGGGGATCACGCTGCGGGCACCCCACTTCAGCAATGCCGTCTACCTCCGCTCGGAGGACGCCTACCTCGACCTGACCGGTGCATCGGTCGGCGGGGACCCGGCCCGCAAGTACCCCACGGTCTACGGCGACGGCGGCACCCTCGTCCTCTCCCGGACCACCATGAGCGCCCCGGAGGGGTCCCTCGGCGTGGCCCTCACCCAGAGCGGCTACCTGCACGCCACCGACTCACGGGTCGACGGCATCCAGCTCATCGGTGGGCGCGCGGTGCTCGCCGACGTCAGCACCACGACACTCGAGGGCGCCCAGGGTGCCCGGATCGAGGCCTACAACACGCTGACGGTCCGGCCACCCGAGGGGCACCACGCCATGGCCCTCTCCGGGGAGTCGGTGGGCACCATCTCCGCCCTCCACCTGACCGACCCGCCCGTGAGCGCGCTCTGCGAGGACAGCTTCCTGCAGATCGACTCGGTGCACGGCGACGACGGCGGGATCCGCGTCGCGGTCCGCGGCAGCTCCGTGGTCGAGTCCGAGGACGATGCCGTCACGACCTACGACCCCGACGCCCCGCCACCGCCGAAGGTCGTGACGTGGCACGTGAGCGACGCCCACGACTACCTGACCGCCGTCGCCCCGCACCTCGGCGCCGGCGACACCCTCCGTCTGGAGGAGGGCGAGTACTTCCTGCAGGACTGCGAGAACGGGGCCCTCGGCATCGCCTGCCACGTCGTCGGTGCCGGGGCGGACCGGACCGTACTGCACGGCTCGCTGTTCCTCCTCGACGGTCACGACGCATCCGTCAGCGACCTCACCGTCGACCCCCGCGAGCACAACGGGGTGGTGAACAAGGTCGACTCGACGCTCGAGCTCACCGACGTCCGGATCACCTCGGCGAGCGAGGCCTACCCGGCCGTCTACCTGGGGTCGGGGACCACGACGATGCACGGCTGCACCGTCGAGGTGCCCGCCGACTCCGGCGCCGGGGTCACCCATGTCACCGATCGCGCCCGGCTGGACGCCACCTCCTCGGACCTCGGCTGGGTCACCGCCGTGGAACGCGGATCGGTTTCACTCCGGGACTGCGGATCCCACTGGCTCTGCGCGTCGGGGGCGACCATCACGTCGCGGGGCAGCCACGTCGTCGAGGGCAACACCCGCTCCATGCGGCAGGTCGTCGCCGAGCAGTCGGCCACGATCTCCCTCGAGAGCCTCGCCACGGACTTCCCCGCCTTCGAGGCCTACGCCGAGGACAGCACCCTGAGCATCGAGCGCCTCACCGTGCCGGAGGACGGGAACGGTCAGGTCCTGGTGGCCGGCGGAGCACGGGTCCGAGTGGACGAGAGGGCCGCGATCACCATCACCGACCTCGATGCGCAGGTGCAGGCCCGGCCCACCGCGGGTACCGGGGCGACGGTCCCCGGCGAAGGGGACGTCCCGGAGGACCACCCCCTCGAGGACCCGCGCGAGGACACCCCCGGCGGGGTCGACGACCCCGGCGAGGACGCCACGGACGAGGATCCGCTCGCCCAGATCGAGGCGCTGACCGGACTGACGACGGTCAAGCAGCAGGTCCGCAAGTTCACCCGGATGGTCCGCTACAACCAGCTGCGCGAGGAGCAGGGCAAGGCCGGCAGCCCGATGGTCCTGCACAGCCTCTTCCTCGGGAACCCCGGGACCGGCAAGACCACCGTGGCCAGGCTGCTGGGCCGAGCCCTCCACCGGGCCGGCGCCATCCCCAGCGACACCTTCGTCGAGGTGACCGGCCGCGCCGACCTCGTCGGCGACACGATCGGCAGCTCCGCGAAGCTGACCACCGCGGCCCTCGAGTCCGCCCTCGGCGGGGTGCTCTTCGTCGACGAGGCGTACACGCTCTACAAGCCGCAGGCCAACGAGTTCGCCCAGGAGGCCGTCGACACGATCCTCACCTTCATGGAGAACCACCGCGACGAGATCGTGGTGCTCTTCGCCGGATACGGCGAGCAGATGCAGGACTTCATCGGCATGAACCCCGGCCTGCGCTCCCGCGTGACCAACCGCTTCGACTTCGAGGACTACACCCCGGAGGAGATCGCCGAGATCGGTTACCGGGCGCTGCTCGACGGGCAGCACACCGTCGACGAGGACCTGTACCGCGCGACCGTCGCCCGCGAGTACACGCGGGCCACCGACCGCAGCAACGGCCGCTGGGTCCGCAACTTCAACCAGGACCTCGTCGCCGTGCTCGCCGAGCGGGTCCTCTCCTCCCCCGCGGAGACCGACATCTCCCACGTCACCGCCGAGGACCTGCACACCCTGACCGGGGGCAGCAGCCGGGACAAGGACGCACGGGTCCGGGAGCTCCTCGACGAGCTCGACGCCATGGTGGGCCTGGCACCGGTCAAGGAGTGGGTGCGCCGCCTCGTCAACCAGGTGGCAGTCGACCAGCGGCGCATGCAGCTGGACAAGGGCACCTCCCGACCGACGTACCACATGGTCTTCGCCGGCAACCCCGGTACGGGCAAGACCACGGTCGCGCGGATCGTCGCCGAGCTCTTCCACAACCTCGGGATCCTCGCCACCCCGACGGTCAGCGAGGTGGGCGCCGTCGACCTCATCGGCCAGTACATCGGCCACACCGAGGCGAACACGACGAGAGCCATCGACGCCGCCCTCGGCGGGGTGCTCTTCGTCGACGAGGCCTACACCCTGACCCCGCAGGATCGCCGCAACGACTTCGGGTACAAGGCGGTCGAGACGCTCTTGCCCCGGCTGGAGAACGACCGGGACAAGTTCGTGGCCATCTTCGCCGGCTACTCCGAGGAGATGCGCCACTTCCTGAAGGCCAATCCCGGACTGCCCTCACGCATCCCGGGGTGGGTCGAGTTCCCGGACTACTCCTCCGAGGAGGTCGCCCGCATCGTGGCGGCCAGGCTCTCCGCGAGCTGGGTCTTCGACGAGGATCACCTCCTCGAGGTGGCCGCGAGTGCCTACGACGCCGCTTCCGGCCGGGGCAACGGCCGCTGGGCGCGCAACTTCGCCGAGAAGGTCGAGCGCGCCCAGGTCGAGTACATCGCCTCCCACGACGTCACCGACGAGGAGCTGGACCGGATCCCGCCCGAGGTCATCGCCGCCCTCGCCCCCTGAGTCCCGGCCCGGCCCCGCGGGCACGCACTCGGCCGGGCGCTCCCCCTGCGAGCGCCCGGCCGAGTACCTCCCGGATGGCCGGTTCACACCTCGGCCTTCCACGCCTCCTTGAGCCGCAGCTTGCCGGAGGTCTGCAGCAGCGCCCGGCGGTAGATGCGCTCGGCGAGGACGATGACCACCGCGGTCACCGCGACGAGGACGCCCAGGCCCAGCAGCGCCTCCCACCACGTCCCGTCACCGGCGGCCAGACGCATCGGCTGGATGATCGCCGAGAAGGGCGGGATCCACGCCAGCACCTCCGCGACGGTGCCTTTAGCGAGCAGCGCGGCGAAGAAGACCACCATGATCAGCATCGTCACCGGCATCGAGGTGGTCTGGATGTCCTCCTGCCGCGAGGCCAGTGCCCCGGAGACCGCGAACATCGCGGCGATCATCGTGAAGCCGGCGAGGAAGTAGAGGACGAACCAGACCAGGCTCGAGGTGAGGCCGGGCAGCATGTCACCCATGTCGGTGAAGCTCACCCCGATGATCCCGATGAGCGCGTAGAGCATCATCTGTCCCACGGCGAGCACGACCATCCCGACGAGCTTGCCGATGAGCAGCTGGCGAAGGGGGATGGACGTCGCGATGATCTCCACGATCCGCGACTGCTTCTCCTCGGTGACGCTCATCGCCAGGTAGCTGCCGAACATGATCGCCGACATGTAGAAGAGGATCGCCATGATGAAGCCGACGACCTGACCGGCAGTCTCCTCGTCCGCGTCCCCGTTGAGGCTCGCGGTGGTGACGGTCGCGCCCTGCTGCAGCGCGTCGATGCTCGTGCCGGCCTGCTGCGCATTGTCGGCCATCACCGCCTGGCTGATCTTCTCCTCCGCGAAGCCCTTGAGCTGGTCGTCGACGCCGTCCTTGCCGGTGAGCTGCCACCCGCCGTCCGTCGGGTGCAGCCACGCGTCGGCCTCTCCGTCGTCCAGGGCCGCCTCGGCGGCGTCGTCGTCGGCGACGTCCACGACATCGACGCCCACGTGGCCCCCCTTCGTCCCCGCGGTGTGCAGCACCTCACCCATCTGCTGGGACTGGCTGGTCACGGCGACGTCGAAGGTCGTGTCCTTGTTCGACTGCCAGGTCTGGAAGCCGAAGACCCCGACGAGGATGACGAGGGACAGCAGCGTCGAGCCGATGAAGGTCTTGTCCCGCAGCCGGATCGAGATCTCCCGCTGGGCGACGGTCGCCCAGGCGTTCTTGGTGTTCATGCCGTGACCTCCCGGTAGACCTCGGACAGCGCCGGGACGACCGGCGAGAGCTCGGTGACGCCACCGCGGCGCAGCCCCTCACCGAGGAGCCGCTCGAGGGTCTCGAGGCGCTCCGGCTCGGACGCCGCCGCGAGGTCGAGGACCGCGACCGGCCCGTCGACGTCGACGACGTCCAGACCGGCGACCTCCCGGACCCAGCCGGCATCGCGAGTGGCGACCAGCCGGTGGCGACGTGGTGACCCGCCCCGCAGCTCGGCGGGGGTCCCCTGCGCCCGCACCCGACCACCGGCGAGGATGACGAGGCGGTCACAGAGCCGGTCCACGAGGTCCAGCTGGTGGCTCGAGAAGAGGACCGGCACCCCACGGGCGGTCTGCTCGCGCAGCAGGTCGGCCATCGAGTCGACCGCGTCCGGGTCCAGCCCGGAGAACGGCTCGTCGAGGATGAGCGCTGCCGGGTCGGTCATCAGCGCGGCGGCGATCTGCACCCGCTGCTGGTTGCCGAGCGAGAGCTTCTCGACGGGATCGCCGGTGCGCTCGTGGAGACCGAGCCGCTCGAGCAGCTCCATGACGGCCTCGCGGGAGTGGCTGCGGCTCATCCCCTTGAGCTGGCCCAGGTAGATCAGCTGCTCGGCGATCTTCTGCTTGGGGTAGAGCCCGCGCTCCTCCGGCATGTAGCCGATGGCGCGCTGGTCGGCGGTGGTGATGGGGCGCTCCCCCCAGAGCACCCGCCCCTCGGTGATGCCGAGGACGCCCATGATCATGCGCATGGTCGTCGTCTTCCCGGCGCCGTTGCCCCCGACGAAGCCGGTCATCTGCCCGGCCGGCACGGTGAAGTCCACGCCGTCGACGGCCACGACCTCGCCGAAGCGCCGGGTCAGCCCCCCCACGGTGATGCTCTGCGGTGCGGTGTCCATGGGGACGAATCTAGGGACCGGCGCTCCTGCGCGGATCCGCCCCGGGGATGGTCTTCCGGCGAAGGGGGTCTCCCCCCGCGGGGGGAGACCCCCGCCCTCCCGTCCCCGCACGGGGGCGGGACAGGTTCAGTCGGACGCGACGATCCCGGCCTCGTGGGCGATGATCACGGCCCCGACCCGATCGCGCACCGCGAGCTTGGCGAAGATGCTCGAGACGTGGGTCTTCACCGTCGCCGCCCCGATGAAGAGCTCCGCAGCGATCTCCCGGTTGGAGCGTCCGGCACCGATGAGCCGCAGCACGTCCCGCTCGCGGTCGGTCAGCTGGGCGAGGAGCTCCTCGTGCCGGCCGCCGCCGGCCGTGTCGGCCTGCTGTGCCGGGGCGCTCATCTGCTGGATCACCCGCTTCGTGACCTCCGGGGCGAGCAGCGCATTGCCGTCCCCGACGGCGCGCAGTGCCTCGACGAGCTGCTCGGCCTGGGCGTTCTTCAACAGGAAGCCGCTCGCCCCCGCCTCCAGCGCGGCGAAGAGGTAGTCGTCCCGGTCGAAGGTGGTCAGGATGAGCACCCGCCCGAGGTCCTGCGCGACGATCTCGCGGGTCGCGGCGATCCCGTCCAGCACCGGCATCTGGACGTCCATGACGATGACGTCGGGCGCCGCGGCGCGCACCAGCTCGAGCGCCTCCTGCCCGTTGCCCGCCTCACCGACGACCTCGATGTCGTCCTCGACCGAGAGCATCATCGCGAACCCTGAGCGGATGATCGGCTGGTCGTCGACGAGCAGCACCCGCAGCACCTCGCTCATCCGCTCGCCTCCGCACGAAGGGGGATCCTCGCCCGCACCCGGTACCCGCCCATCGGCCGTGGCCCGATCTCGACGGTGCCGTCGTGGCTGGCGACCCGCTCCCGGATGCCCAGCTGGCCCATGCCCGTCCCGGAGGTGCCCTGCCGGGGACGGCCGTCGTCGGTCACCTCCACCTCGGCGCTCGCGGCGTCGACCCGCACGATGACCCGGGCGGTACGGGCGGTGGAGTGGCGGGCGACATTGGTCAGCGCCTCCTGGGCGGTGCGGTAGAGGGAGTGCCCGGCGGCGTCCGGGACGGCCCCGAGGGCACCCGGCGAGGCCTCGACCACCTCGTGCAGGACCTCCAGACCGGGCCGGCCGCCGGTGAGGGAGGCGACCTCCTCCAGCCCGGGCTGCGGGCCGTGGTCCTCACCGCCGGTGGCGCCCATGCGCAGGGTCCCGAGCAGGCCGCGCATCTGGCTGACCGCCTCGCGGCTGCCCTCCTCGATCCGGGAGAGGGCCCCCTTCGCCGCCTCGGGGTCGCGCTCCATCACCCGGCGGGCCGCCGAGGCCTGCACCCCGAGACCGGAGACGTGGTGGGCGACGACGTCGTGCAGGTCCCGGGCGATACGCAGCCGCTCCTGGACCACGGCCTGCTCCCGCAGGCGGTCGGACTGCTCGGTGATGGTCGCTGCCTGCTCCTCGAGTCGGGCTCGCTGCCGTGCTCCGAGCCAGGCGACCTGCCCCCCGATGACGCCACCACCGAAGTAGAGGATGTTGATGACGCCGACCATGAGCGGGGCGGCGACGGAGGAGGGGATCAGCGCGTCAGGGTCGGTGTCGGTGACCATGTCGCTGACGACGTTGCCGACCCCCAGGCCCCAGACGAGCCAGAAGAACATCGCCGCGAGGATCAGCGCGTAGACGGCGACGAGCGCTCGCCGGTTCCGCGCCCACGCCACCCCGGCGAAGATCAGCATGAGGTAGACGACCTGGGTCGAGAGCAGGCTCGACATCATCGGGGACCAGGTCCCGATCGCCCAGTACATGAGGCTGCCGAGCGAGGCCGTGACGAGCGGCCAGCGGCGCCGGACCAGGAGCAGCAGCCCGGGCGCGGCGGTCAGCAGCCACTGCTGCCAGACGGGGTCCTCCACCTCCGCGAGGCTCCCGATGGAGCGCATCAGCGCGAGGACGAAGAGGGAGAGCAGGACCGTGACGACGGTGAGCAGGACGTCACCGCGGGTGACGGCCGCGCCGGGTCGCACCCAGTCCTCGTCGAGGGCGAGGAAGTCCTCGAAGCGCGTGGACCAGCTGCTCATGGCTGCGCCGTGACCACGACCGGGTCAGAGGGTGACGGGCCCGTTCGGGGTGTTGAACGTGACCGACATCAGGCCGGGGGTGCCGTTGGGGGCCACGAAGTCGAAGGAGATGACCGAGGAGGTCTCCTCCGCGGTGTGCCCGCCCAACCAGTCGCGCACCCGCTCGGGGTCGCCGGCGATCTGGATCGAGGCGATCGTCACGTCCGTCTCGGCCTCCTGGGACGGGTGCGGCGAGCCCTCGCCCCACTTGACGAAGAAGGGCAGCTGCGGGTCCGCGAGGGTGCCCTTGATACCGATCTGCTTCCAGAGGAACTCCCGGCCGTCGGCGAGGCGACGGTTGCCGGGGACGGCCTGGCGGTCGAGGCGCTTCTCGACCCCCTCGAGGTCCTCGTCGACCCGGAGGACCCAGCCCATCCAGCCGCCGCCGGCCTCGGAGCGGGCCCGCACGACCTGGCCGAAGGGGGCCTTGTCGGCGCTCGGGTGGTCCAGCACCTCGACGATCTCGACGTACCGCTCGTGGGCGAGCGGCAGGATCATGTTGCGCGTGCCGAAACGTGGGTGGAGACCCCCGTCCACGGGGGTGACGCCGAGAGCCTCGCCGAGACGCTCGGCGGTGGACTGGAGCCCGCTCTGGTCCGCTGCAAAGGAGACATGGTCAACGCGCATGCAGGCATCGTGACACAGCGCGCAGCCCCCGGAGTAATCGGGTACGGTCAGCCGGCCCGCCGCTGGCGGACCGCCTCGTAGACGACGATCGCCGCCGAGGTCGCCACGTTGAGCGAGTTCGCCTTGCCGGACATGGGGATCCGCACCCGATGGGCGGAGCGGGCGAGCGCGCTGCCGGTCAGGCCGTACTTCTCGGAGCCGACCGCGATCGCCACCGACCCGGTGAGGTCGACGTCGGTGTGCGCGACATCGGTGTCCGGTGTCGTCGCAACGACCGGCACCTGCTGCTCGGCGAGCCACCGCCAGGCCTCGTCGACCGAGGCGGCCGCGACGGGCACGGAGAAGACGGTGCCCTTGCTGGAGCGGATGACGTTCGGGTTGCCCCAGTCGGTGACCGGGTCGGCGGCGATGACGAAGGAGATACCGGCGGCGTCGGCGGTGCGCAGCATCGCGCCGAGGTTGCCGGGCTTCTCCACCCCCTCGCAGAGCAGGACCAGGGCGTCCTGCGGCAGCTCGATGTCGACGAGCCTCCGGCCGGGGGCGGCCACCCTGCTGAGGATGCCGTCGGGTCCCTGCCGGTAGGCGACCTTCTCGAAGGCGGTACGGCCGAGCTCGACGACCTCGGCGCCGACCCCACGGGCACGCTCGACGAGTGCGGCCCCGGCGGCACGGTCGAGCATGAGCTCCGGGCAGTGGAGGATCACCCGGGGCACGACGCCCGCGTCGAGGGCGAGGCCGGTCTCCTCCAGGCCCTCGAGGAGCGTGCTGCCGGTGCTCTCCCGGGCGCGGCGGCGGCGCAGCGAGATCAGGTCCTTGAGGCGTTGGTTGGACGGCGACGTGATGACGAGATCGGACATGGCAGGTCAAGCATGCCCCACAATCGGTGGGTGCTCATCGACCGCGCCGTCTCCGCGCTTCGCGTCCTCGGCGCCGGATCAGCCCTGCTGGCGCTCACCGGCCTCGTCGCCGTGCTCGGTGAACGGGTCATCATCCCCTCCGCGTGGGTCCGCTCGCTGGACGAAGGGGGCGTCGGCCGCGGCACCGGTGTGCTCACCGGCCACCCGGGGCTGGTCGACCCGGCCCACTGGTGGGCGGTGCTCAG
Organism: Janibacter corallicola NBRC 107790; assembly: GCF_001570965.1. Taxonomy (GTDB): domain Bacteria; phylum Actinomycetota; class Actinomycetes; order Actinomycetales; family Dermatophilaceae; genus Janibacter; species Janibacter corallicola. Next base: position 13,561 of record NZ_BCSR01000012.1, read on the forward strand.
CGGCCCGTGGGTCGTCCATCCGCTCGTCCTGGCCCTCGGGCTCCTGCTCGCGGCACGGCACCGGATCACGCTGCGCACCGCACTCGTCACCTTCTCGATCGGCATCGCCGGCGGAGTGCTCGGTGCGCTGTGCAAGGAGATCGTCGAACGGCCTCGGCCCGACGAGGCCCTCGTGACGCTCGACTCCTGGTCCTACCCCAGCGGTCACGCGACGAACATCGCCCTCGGAGCGGTCCTCGTCATCTCCCTCGTGCGGGCCGTACGCACCGTCTGGATCCGTTGGTGTGCAACGTTGCTCGCCCTCCTCGGCGCCGCGCTCACCGCGGCCGACCGGGTGCTGCTCGGCGTGCACCACGCCAGCGACGTGGCGGCCGGCCTGGCCCTCGGCACGCTCACCGCGGTCATCGGCCTGGCGTGCTTCCCGGCGCGACCTCGCCCAGACGCCCGGCCCGAACCTGCCAGCGACGGGTGATCCCGACCCGGGCGAGGAAGCCCTCGTCGTGGCTGACGACGAGCAGCGCCCCCTCGTAGGCGGCGAGCGCGTCGACGAGCTGGTCGACGCTGTCCACGTCGAGGCTCTTGGTGGGCTCGTCGAGGACGACGAGCTGCGGGGCGGGGTCCGCGAGGAGCACGGCGGCCAGGGCCACGCGGAAGCGCTCGCCCCCCGACAGCCCGGCGACCCGCTGGTCGGCGAGGGTCCCGCGGAAGAGGAAGCGCGCCAACGACGCCCGCACCTGCTGCGGTGACGCGGTGGGCGCCGCGGCCCGGACGGTCTCGAGGATCGTCAGGTCGTCGTCGAGGTCGATCCGCTGCGGCAGGTACCCGACCTCCTCCACTCGGCGGAGCAGCCGCGCGGCCGGCGGCACCGCGACGGGCTGCCCGACCACCTCCCGCAGGAGGGTCGTCTTGCCCGCGCCGTTGGGACCGGTGAGCGCGATGCGCTCCGGCCCGCGGACGACGAAGGGGAGGTCCTCCCCCTTCGTCTGCAGCTCGAGGACGGTTCGGCCGGCGGGGACCCGGGTGCCGGGCAGCGTGATCCGCACGGACCGGTCCTCCCGCACGCGGGACTCGGCATCGGCGAGTGCCTCCCGGGCCTTCCCGAGACGGTCGTCGTGGACGTCGCGGTGCTTGGCAGCGGAGCGCTCCGCGGACATCGCGCGCTTGCCCGCGACGATCCTGGGCAGGTCGCCGCGGGCCGCAGCCCGGTTGGCGGCGCGGGCGCGCCCAGCGAGCCCCAGCTCGGCCTCGATGCGGTCACGCTTCTCGCGGCGCAGCTGCTGCTCGGCGGAGCGGACGGCATCGGCCGCCGCCTGCTGCTCGACCGTGACCGCCTCGAGGTACACCGACCACGGCCCCTCGAAGGTGCGCAGCTCGCTCCCGTGGACCTCGACGATCCGGTCGACGTGCTCGAGCAGCTCGGTGTCGTGGCTGACGACGACGAGCGAGCGACCGGTCGGCCAGGCGTCGATCGCGGTGACGAGGCGGGCACGGGCCTCGCGGTCGAGGTTGTTGGTCGGCTCGTCGAGGAGCGCGACGTCGGCGCGCTGCAGCTGCAGCGCCGCCAGCCCGACGGTGACGACCTCGCCCCCGGAGAGAGTGCCCAGGGTCCGCTCGAACAGATCGGCGTCGCCGGTCAGGCCGAGCGTCGCAAGAGTGGAGAGGGCCTCCGCCCCGATCGACCAGCGGCCCTCGGCCAGGTCGAAGTCCGCCTGGTCGAGCGACCCGGCCTCGATCGCGGCGATGGCCCGCAGGACCGGCGCGATGCCGAGCGCCTCGGCGACCGTGCGGCCGGTGTCCCGGCCGAGCTGCTGCGGCAGCGTCGCGACGGTGCCCGCGACGTCCACGGTGCCCGAGGTCGGGGTGAGATCACCGGTCATCAGACGCAGCAGCGTCGTCTTGCCGGAACCGTTGCGACCGACGAGGCCGGCGCGGCCGCGGCCGAAGGACCCGCTGACGTCATCGAGGACACGGGTGCCGTCGGGCCAGTCGAGGGTGAGGTGGGTGAGGGTGACGAGGGCGTCCGCCCCCGGGGTGGGTGCTGACACGGAAGATCTCCTGCCGTCGCGGCGGGCGCGCCGACGGGACGCGCGGTGCGTGGGCCGCGGTCGGTCGCGCTGGTCAGTCGCGGGAGATCTGGTGCCGCATCGGGCGGGTCATCACCTTCGGGCCGTGGGTACCGGACGCTGTCACCGACCGGTCGGACCCGCCGAGGGTAGGGCTCTCCCCTCGTCCGGGCAAGCGGTCTCAGCCGGCGGGGTGTTCCGCGCAGGCCGAGCAGCCCTCACGCGCTGTCGAGGAGCGGACGCAGGGCGTCGGCGAGCCCGTCCTCCTCGACGCCGCCGGTGGTCTCGTCGGCGGCGGCGACGACCTCCTCGGGCGCGCCGCCCATGGCGACCCCGCGCGCGGCCCAGCGCAGCATCTCCAGGTCGTTGCGCTGGTCCCCGGCGGCGAAGGTCAGGTGCGGCTCGATGCCCAGTCGTCGCCGGACGAGCTCGAGAGTGGCGCCCTTCGAGACGCCCTCGGGAGCGAGGTCCAGCCAGGCGGTGTACCCGACGGCGTAGCCGACGCCGTGCAGCCCGACCGCCTCGACGAGGTCGACGAAGTCCTGGCTGTCCCCCTCGGGGTCGTGGAATGTCACGCGGGTGGTCGGCTCCCCCACGAGCTCCTCCCACGGCACGACCCGCTGCTCGCCCCAGAGGACGCCCTCGGGGTAGGGACGCTCGACCTTGAAGCCGGAGCCGACCTCCTCCACCGCGACGAGGATGTCCGGTGCGTGCTTCTTGATGAGGGTCATCGCGGGCCGCGGGTCGAAGGTCACCGTCTCGCTCACCCGGTAGCCGTGGGGCTCCTGCGGGTCGAGCGTGACCGTGACCGCCCCGTTGGAGCAGACCGCCCAGCCGTGGGTGAGCTCGAGCATCTCCAGCACGGGTGCGGTCGCCACGACCGAGCGTCCGGTGGCGATGACGACGTGGTGACCGGCCTCGGCGACGGCGCGGACCGCCTCCCGGGTCGCCGGTCGCACCCGGCCGTCGTGGGTGAGGATGGTTCCGTCGACGTCCAGCGCGACGAGGTGCGGCTCCATGCCTGCACGCTATCCGGCGGTGGTGGCCGGCGAAGGGGGCGCCCCCTCCGCCGGCCACCGGCCCCCTTCGCGCCCACCGGGTCAGCCGCGGGCGGCGCCGAGCTTCCAGTAGCCGGAGAAGGTGATGTCGCGCTTCTCCATCCCGACCGAGACGAGGTGGCGGCGCACGGACGTGGCCAGGCCGGCCTCCCCGCAGGCCCACGCGTAGTCGAAGCCCTCGGTGAGCGAGGGGTCCGCGGTGAGCGCGGCGAGCACCGCGGTGCCCGGGTCCTCGTCGCCACGCAGGTGGACGGTGACCTCGGCCGGGAGGTCGAGCCCCTCCAGCATCTCTGCTGCGGGCACCTCGACGTGGACCTGCACCGCGTCGCCGAGGCCGGGCAGCCTGCGACGGGAGCGCTCCTGCAGGATCGCGAGCAGCGCGGGCACCGCGGTCTCGTCGGCGACGAAGAGCTGGCGCGCCGGGTCGAAGGCCGTGTACAGCGCTCCGCCGGAACGGAACCCGACGGGGTCCCCGACCTTCGCGCGCACCGCCCACGCCGACCCCGGCCCGGCGTCGCCGTGGGTGACGATGTCGACGTCGAGCTCGCTCGTGGCGCGGCGCAGCTCCCGCACGGTGTACCAGCGCAGCCCGGGCTGCTCCTCCTCGGCCATCTCGGCCACCGCCGCTCGCACGTTGATCCGCTCGGCGTCGGGCAGGTGCAGCCGTCCGTCGGCGCCCGGCATGAGCAGTCCGAAGTACTCGTCCGGCCCGGCGAGGGCGTACTGCCCGAACTCCGGTGCGGCGAGGGTGATCCGGCGCATCGAGGGGTTCAGGTCCGTCACGGCGGCCACGGTGGCCTCGAACTGCACGTGCCCGTCGCGTTCGGCGACGGCCGCCATCGAACGGCGGTTCCACACACGGGCCGCCCCGTACAGGGCGCGGTCGGCCAGCTCGGCGATCTTCATGGGTGCTCCTGGTTGGCTCGGGGCAGGACGACCGGGGTCCCAGTGTCCGGGTCCTGGAGGATGCGGCAGCGCACGTCGAAGACCTCCTCGACGAGCGACTCGGTGACCACCTCGCCGGGGGTGCCCTGTGCGACGAGGGCACCGTCGCGCATGGCCACGAGGTGGTCGCTGTAGCGGGCGGCCATCGCGAGGTCGTGCAGCACCATGACCACGGTCGTGCCGCGGCCGCCGTTGAGGGTGCGCACGAGGTCGAGGACCTCGATCTGGTGGGCGATGTCGAGGAAGGAGGTCGGCTCGTCGAGCAGTAGGATCTCCGGCTGCTGGGCCAGCGCGAGGGCGATCCACACCCGCTGGCGCTGCCCGCCGCTCAGCTCCTCGACGACCCGCTCGGCCAGCGTCGTCGTGTTCGTCAGCTCCATGACCTCGGCGACGACCGCGTCGTCCTCACGACTCATCCGGCGCAGCAGCCCCTGGTGCGGGTGGCGCCCGTGGGAGATCAGCTCCGCGACGGTGAGTCCCTCGGGGGTCATCGGGGCCTGGGGCAGCAGACCGATCTGCCGGGCGACGGACTTCGTCGGGATGCCGGCCAGGGAGCGCCCGTCCAGCAGGACGCTGCCGGCCTTGGCCGGCAGCAGGCGCGCCATCCCGCGCAGCAACGTCGACTTGCCGCAGCCGTTCGGCCCGACGATCGCCGTGACGGCACCGTCGGGCACGCTCAGGTCGAGGCCCTCGACGACCGTGCGGTCCCGGTACCCGAGGGCCAGGCCCTCGGCGCGGAGGCGAGGGGGGCTCCCTTCGCCGGTGGGGGCCGACACCGGCGTCGTCGGGGTCTCTGGGGTGGTGTGCAGGGCGGTCATGCGGTCTCCACGCGGGTTCGGGTGACGATGAGCCAGATGAGGAAGGGGGCGCCGGCGAGGCCGGTGACGACGCCGACGGGCAGATTCGAGCCGCCGGGCACGAGGTAGGCGGCGACGTGGTCGGCGACGAGGACCATCAGCGCGCCGATGAGCGCGATGTCGACCAGACGGGTCCGCCCGCGGTGCAACCGGCGTCCGATCGGCCCGGAGAGCAGCGCCACGAAGGCGATCGGCCCGCAGACCGCGCAGGTGCCGGCGACGAGGAGCACCACCCCGAACATGGCCAGCGCGCGGTGGCGTCCGGCGGCGACCCCGAGACCGGCGGCGAGGTCGTCCCCGAGGAGCACCACCCGCAGCTGCCGGTGCAGGAGCAGCATCGCCGGGATGAGGATGGCGACGAGCACGGCCAGCCGGCCCAGCTGCGGCCAGGTGACGGAGGAGACCGAGCCGGTCAGCCAGACCATCGCCTCCGAGAGCCGGTAGACGTCGGCCCGCAGCAGCACCCAGTGGGTGAGCGCCACGAGCAGGGCCGCGCAGCCGACACCGACGATGACCAGGGCCTGGGTGTTGCCCCGCCCGGCGCCGCCGCTCATCCCGACGAGGAAGGCCGCGACGGCGGTGGCACCGAGGAAGGCCGCGACGGTCACGCCGGTCCCGTCCAGCCCGAGGACGACGAGGGAGAAGACCGCGGCGGTGGAGGCACCGCCGCTCACCCCGAGGATGTCGGGGCTGGCCAGCGGGTTGCGCATGAGGTCCTGCATGATCGCCCCGGCGACCGCGAGCGCCGCGCCGGCGAGCAGGGCGCCCACCGCGCGCGGCAGCTTGGACTCCATGAGGATGAAGGTCGCCCCCGGCACGTCGGCGCCGCCGATGATCCGCACCGCGTCCGGGATGGTGATCGTGAAGTCCCCCAAGGTCACCCGGACCACGAAGGCCGCGAGCACGAGCACGAGGAGGACGAGCGTGCGGCGCAGCGCCCACCGGGCGCGGCCGCGGCGGACCCGGCGGACGAGGTCGGCCGGGCCGGTGCCGGACGGCGATCCGGCCGCCGGGGCGGTGCTCGGGGTACGGAGGGTGGTCACCGGCGTACCGCCCTTCGCGCCAGCAGGATCAGCACGGGAGCGCCGACGACGGCGGTCATGACGCCGACCTGGATCTCGCCCGGCGGGGCGACCACCCGGCCGAGGGTGTCCGCGGCGACGACGAGGGCGGGTCCGAGCAGGAGGGCACCCAGGAGCAGCCGGCCGTGGTCCGGCCCGCCGAAGAGGCGCACCACGTGCGGCACGGCGAGTCCCACGAAGGCGATCGGTCCGGCGACCGCGCAGGCGGCGGCGGTCAGCAGCAGGGCGCCGAGGAGGGCGGCGCCGCGGGCGAGGACGACGCGCTGGCCGAGCGCCCGGGCGATGTCGTCGCCGAGGGCCATCGCGTTGAGGGTGCGCGCGGAGGTGAGGGTGAGGAGCAGCCCGATGAGCACGAAGGGCAGCACCGGCCAGAGGATCCCCGCGTCCTTGCCGGCGACCGATCCCACCTGCCAGTAGCGGAAGAGGTCCAGCGCGGCGTCGTCGGTCACGAGCAGACCGACCATGATGCTCGAGCAGGCGGCCATGATCGCGGCGCCGGCGAGCGCGGTGGTCATCGGCTGGTGGCGAAGGGGGACGGTCAGGCTGACCGCGTGCACGAGGGCCCCGGCGATGATCACCCCGACCAACGCGGTCCACAAGTAGTCCAGGACCCCGTCGAGCAGCCCGATGCGGATGCCGATGACGACGAGCAGCGCTGCACCGGAGTTGAGCCCGAGGATCCCCGGCTCGGCGATCGGGTTGCGGGTCAGGCCCTGCAGGACCGTCCCGGCGAGGGCGACGCAGGCCCCGACGACGACCGCGATGAGGGTGCGGTCGACCCGGGCGCCGATGATCCCGGCGGCGTCGTTGCTCCCGCCGCGCACCGCCGAGACCGCCTGGGCGAAGGGGACCGACTCGGCCCCGACGAGCACCGACACCACCACCGCCGCCACCAGGAGGAGCAGCCCCCCGGCGGCGATCGCGGTGGTGCGCGCGGCGCCCGTCATCCGTCGCTCTTGCCCTTGACTGCCTTGGCGATCTCGGGGACGAACTTCGTGACGGCGACCTCCATCGACAGCGGCGACGGCGAGGAGAGCGTCGTGGAGACCTGCCGGTCGGCGGAGGCGACGTAGTGGCCCTTCTTGATCGCGGGGATCTCGCCGAGGAGCGGGTCCTTGGTGATCTTCTCGATCTGCTCCTGGCCGTCGGCGTAGAAGATGAGCACGTCGGCCTTGATGTCACGGGCCTTCTCGGCGGAGATGGAGAAGAAGAACTTCTCGCCCTCGGAGTGCTTGGCCACGAGCGGGCCGTCCTTCATGCCGAAGCGTCGCAGCAGCTGCGGACGCAGGTCGTTCGTGGTGTAGATGTCGATCTTGGACAGGTCGGTGGGGACGATCGAGGCCCAGGCGACGGTCTTGCCCTTGATCTCGGGGTACTCGGCGATCCCCTCGTCGATGACGTCGTTGGTCTTCTCGAGGAGGTCCTTCGCCTCGTCCGGCTTGCCGAGCGCCTTGCCGATGATCGTGATGCTGTCCTCCCACGGGGTCGCCCAGGCCAGGTCGGGGTAGGCGACGGTGGGGGCGATCTTCGTCAGCTTGTCGTACTCCTCCTTCGTCATGCCGGAGTTGACCCCGAGGACCAGGTCGGGCGAGAGCTTGGCGATCTCGGCGACGGGGATGCCGTCCGCGTCGTCGTAGCGGGTGATCTCCGCGTCGGGGTCGATCTTCGCCACGGCCTTGTCGAACCACGGTGTCGAGCCCCGCTTGTTGCCGCCCCAGGTGATCTTCGTGGCGCCGACCGGCACGACACCGAGGGCGGCGACGACGTCCTGGTCGCTCCAGCCGACGGTCGCGACCCGCTTCGGGGCCTCGGTGATCTTCGTCTTGCCGTGGGCGTGCTCGACCGTCACGGGGAAGGCGCCGGGCTCGGCCTCGCCGGCGCCGCCCGAGGCCTTGGTGTCCGAGCCCTCCGTCGATCCGGTGGAGCAGGCGGTGAGGGCGAGCAGGAGCGCGGGCGCGGTGGCGATCACCGCGCGGCGGTTCGGGGACACAGGGGACCTTCCGTCGAGGAGTTAAGGCTTGCCTAACTTATGATTCCCTCCCTGCCCGACGCAACCCCGGCGCGGGATCGCGGCGGGCGGAAGCCGCCGCACCACCGTGGCGCCCTCGGATGATTACACTCGCAGTGACGCAGAGCACATCTGGCAGCCCCCTGCCGCGACGCGCAACGGACCAAGGAGTCACCTCATCTCACCCGACGACGGCGGCGTCGACGATGCGCCACCAGCTGCCCACCCGTCCCGACGACGCGCACTGGGCATCGGCTTCGGCGCCCTCGCCGTCCCCGTCATCGGGGCGGCCGGGTACGAGTCGGTCCGCGCCGCCGACCAGGGGACGAGCGTCCGGTCGAACCTGACCCTCATCGCCCCCGCCGCGGCCGGTGGCGGCTGGGACACCTTCCAACGGGAGATGCAGGAGGCGATGCGTGCCAACCGTCTGGTCGGCAACGTGCAGGTCCTCAACATCCCCGGCGCCGGCGGCACCATCGCGGTCGGCAGCATGAAGAAGCGCACCACTCCCAGCTACCTCATGGTCGGTGGCACCGGGCAGATCGCGGCGACCGCGCAGTTCGGCACGCCCTCCCGGATCACCGACCTGACCCCCGTCGCCCGGGTCGTCGAGGAGCTCTTCCTGGTCAACGTCCCGGCCGACTCGCCCCACAAGGACCTGGACTCCCTGGTCCGGGCGTGGCGCAAGGACCCCAAGAAGATCGCCTGGACCGGCGGGGGGTCCTCCGACCAGATGGTCATCACCGAGCTCGCCCTCGCGGCCGGGATCGATCCGGCAGACATCACCTACATCCCGTCCTCGGGCGGCGGCGAGGCCATCCAGGCGATGCTCAACGGCACCGCCCAGGCCTCCTCGGGGGGCTTCCCCGACATCTACCCGCAAGTCCAGTCCGGGCGGCTCCGAGGGCTGGGCGTCGCCTCGAAGAAGCGGCTGAAGGGGGTCGACATCCCGACCATGCCGGAGCAGGGGTACGACGTGACCCTGACGAACTGGCGCGCCCAGTTCGCACCGCCCGGCGCGAGCAAGGAGGACGTGGCCGAGCTCGTCCGGCTCATGGAGGAGACCACCGCGACCGCCGAGTGGAAGGACGCCGTGGAACGCAACTACTGGGTCGAGGTCCCGCTCTCGGGCCAGGCGTTCGACGAGTTCATCCGGGCGGAGATCGACAAGATCGGTTCCCTGATCGAGGAGATGGGCGTATGACGTCGACCGACACGAGGGACGACCGACCCGGGGGCCCCGCCGGGCCCGAGTCCCCCACGAAGGGCGGGTTCTGGCACGGCCGCTCCGCCTTGGTGATGCCGGCGATCATCGGCGCCTTCAGCCTCTTCCTGCTCATCGGGAGCGCGCTGCTGGAACCGGGTGAGGCAGAGTTCCCCGGACCCCGTTTCGTCCCCCTGATCGTCGGCGGCACCGGGCTGGTCCTGGCCGTCCTCCTGGCGGCAGGGGTGCTCCGTCACCCCGAGCCGGTCGACGACCCGACTCCCGGGGTCCACCGCACCTATTCCGACTTCGGCGCCCTCGCGTGGGTGGCCGGCGGGTTCCTCGCCTTCGCGCTGCTCCTGCCCCATCTCGGGTGGATCCTCGCCGGCGCCCTGGTCTTCTGGTGCACCGCCCGCGGCTTCGGCTCCCGCCGCCCCCTCTTCGACGTCCTCGTCGCGCTCTTCCTGAGCTCGATCATCTACCTCGTCTTCGGCACGGCGCTGGGCCTGAACCTGCCGTCCGGCATCCTGGGAGGTGGCTTCTAGTGGACACCCTCGAGCTGCTGATGCAGGGCTTCGCCGGAGCCCTGACGCCGGCAAACCTCATGTGGGTGGTCATCGGCTGCCTGCTCGGGACCGCCGTCGGCGTGCTGCCGGGCCTGGGCTCGTCGATGGCGGTGGCCCTGCTGCTGCCGATGACCTTCGCCCTGGACCCGACGGGAGCCTTCATCCTCTTCGCCGGCGTCTACTTCGGTGGCCTCTTCGGCGACTCCACGATGGCCATCCTCCTGAACACACCCGGACAGGCGTCGGCCATCGCCTCGACCTTCGAGGGACACAGGATGGCCAATTCCGGCCGCGCCCCGCAGGCCCTGGCCACTGCGGCGATCGGAGCGTTCATCGGCGGCATGGTCTCCTCGGTGCTCGTCGTCTTCGTCTCGCCGAGCCTGGTGGAGTTCTCCGCGATGTTCGGCCCCGAGGAGTTCTTCGCCCTGGCGATGTTCGCCTTCATCGCCACCTCCTCCGTGGTCTCGGACAGCGTCCTCAAGGGCCTGGCCTCGCTGGTCCTGGGGGTCGGCATCACCGTCATCGGCGTCGACTCCGTCTCCGGTGTCGAGCGATTCACCCTCGGGATGCCGCAGCTCTTCGAGGGGATCTCCCTGGTGACGGTCACCGTCGCGATCCTCGCCCTGGGCGAGGTGCTCTACATCGCCTCCCGCGTGCGACGTGACAGGGACGACCTCAAGGTCCGCAAGGCCGGACGGGGATTCCTCAGCCGTGGGGAGTTCCTCGAGGCCGCACCCGCGTGGGGCCGCGGCACGCTCATCGGGCTGCCCTTCGGGGTCGTTCCCGCCGGCGGGGCCGAGATCCCGACCTTCATCTCCTACGACGTCGAGCGTCGCCTCGACCGGCGGCGCAAGCGCCCGACGTTCGGCACGGGCGCCATCCGCGGCCTCGCTGCACCGGAGGCAGCCGGCAACGCCACGACGGGCATGGCGATGGGCGCCCTCCTGGCCCTGGGTCTGCCGATCTCGGCGACCGCGGCGATCATGCTCGCTGCCCTGCAGCAGTACGGGCTGCAGCCCGGGCCCCTCCTCTTCGAGCAGAGCGCGGACCTCGTGTGGTCGCTGCTGGCCAGCTTCTTCATCGCCATGGTGGTCCTGCTGGCCATCAACCTGCCCTTCGCCCAGCTCTGGTCGAAGCTCCTGCTGATCCCCAGCCCGTACCTCTACGGCGGGATCACCCTCTTCTGCGGCCTCGGCATCTACGCCACCGCGGCGTCCGTCTTCGACCTGGTCCTGCTGCTGGTCATCGGGATCCTGGGCTTCGTGATGCGCCGCTACGACTACCCGTTGGCGCCGCTGATGATCGGCATGGTCCTCGGGCCGCTGGCGGAGACGTCGCTGCGGGACGCACTGCTGGCATCGGTCGGCGACCCGACCACCCTGGTCACGGGCTGGATCACCCGGGGGATCTACGCGCTCCTGCTGGTCGTCGTCGGCACCTCCGCGTGGAGCGCCCTGCGCAAGCGCACCAAGCGCGACGTCTGAGGTCAGGTCAGGCCCAGGTCGGCCAGCCCGAAGGCGTGCCGGTACTCGAACCCGGCCTCGGCGAACTTGTCCGCGGCGCCGGTCGCGCGGTCGGCGATCGTGGCGACCGCGACGACCTCGGCACCCGCCTCGCGGGCGGCGGTGGCGGCCTCGAGCGGGGAGGCGCCGGTCGTCGAGGTGTCCTCGACGACGAGCACCCGGCGACCCGCGATCGAGGGCCCCTCGATCCGCTGCTGCAGCCCGTGCGCCTTGCCCGCCTTGCGCACGACGAAGGCGTCCAGGCGCTCCCCCTTCGCCGCGCCGGCGTGCAGCATCGCCGTGGCGACCGGGTCGGCGCCCAGGGTCAGCCCGCCGACGGCGTCGAAGTCCAGGTCCGAGGCGAGGTCGAGCATCACCCGACCGACGAGCGGGGAGGCCTCGCCGTCGAGGGTGACGCGGCGCAGGTCGACGTAGTAGTCGGCCTCCTTGCCGGAGGAGAGGGTGACCCGTCCGTGGACGATGGCCTTGTCCTTGATGATCTGCAGCAGGCGGGCGCGGTCGGCAGCGATGTCAGTCACGCCCCGCAGTCTCCCACGGCCCCAGGCCCGCCCCATCGATCTCCCTCGCCGGTTCGTGGGCGGTTCACTTCCGCCGGTGCAGTGCGCTGACCCGGGGATTGCGCACCAGAGTGCGTGGGACGTGGCGCAGGAGGCCCACGACCGCCTTGTACTGCGGGCTGGGCACCGAGGTGGCCTTGCCCGAGTCGGCGTCGTCGAGCGCCTCCCGCACGAGCGCGTCGGCGGCCAGCCAGAAGGGGCCGGTGCGCTTCTTGTCGATGCCCGCGCGCTCGTGGAACTCGGTGCGGACGTACCCGGGCAGCAGCAGTGTGGCCGTGACGCCCGTGCCCGCGAGCTGCCCGGAGAGGGACTCGGTGAAGGTCGTGACCCAGGACTTCGCCGCGGCGTAGGTGCCGCTGGCCAGCAGGCTCGCGACCGAGGAGACGTTGATGATCCGCCCGCTCCCCCGGTCGGTCATCGCTCCGGCGGCCGCGTGGCTGAGGACGAGGACTGCCCGCACGAGCACGTCGAGCAGCTGCTCCTCGTCCACGAGGTCGGCCTCCGGGAAGGGGGCGCCCAGTCCGTAACCGGCGTTGTTGATCAAGAGGTCCACCGGGTGCGCGGGGTCGCGCAGCCGCTCCGCGACGCGTTCCAGCGCATCGCGGTCGGACAGGTCCGCCGGCAGCACCTGCACGGTCACGCCGTGGGCTTCGCCCAGCTCGGCTGCGAGCGTATCGAGGCGGGTCTCGTCCCGGGCGACGAGGACCAAGTCCTCTCCCCGGGTCGCGAGCTGGATGGCGAACTCCCTGCCGATGCCGGCGGTGGCGCCGGTGACGAGCGCGCTCATGAGCCCAGCTGCGCGTCGAACAGCTCCCGCAGCTCCCGGAAGTGCCGCTCGGCGCCGGCCTCCTGGTAGCTCGAGGTGTCGCTCATCGTGTAACCGTGCGGGGCGTCCGGGTAGACCGCCGTCCGCGCCGACAGCCCGTACTCATCCAGCGCCGCGTCGAGGCGCGCCACGTCCTCGGGCGGGTTGGTCGTGTCGTGGTCGGCGTGGCCGTAGACGAAGGCCGCCGTGGATCCGGCGAGCCGCAGGTGCGGGCTGTCCGGCTGGTCGGTGGCGATCTGCGCGCCGTGGAAGCCACCGCAGGCCGCGACGCCCGGCTCGAGGCCGGCGACCCGCGTGGCGAGCTTCGCGCCCATGCAGTAACCGGTCACCCCGATGGGCCCGTCCGCCACGCCCTCGAGGCCCCGCAGGGCCTGCACGTAGTGGGGCGCGTCGGCCTCCATTCGCTCACCCGTCAGCTCGGCGAGCAGCGGGCGCGTGACCTTGCCGTAGGAGGCCCGCTGGTCCGGGTCGCTCAGGTCGGCGTCCGGGGAGGGGCGGGTCTGCTCGGCGCTCCCGGAGCGGTAGAAGGTGTTCGGCGCCAGCACGACGTATCCCCAGGAGGCGATCCGGTCGGCCATCTCCTCGATCCGGGGCCGCAGCCCGATCGCGTCCATGCACAACAGCACGCCGGGATGGGGCGCGTCGTCGGGTCGGGCGACGACGGCCTCGGCGGTGCCGTCGGCGGCGGGGATCTCGATGAGCGGTCGCATGCCCTCGACGCTACGACCTCCGGACCACGGCGGCCACCCCGAGGCCCGCCGGTTAGTGTGGCGACCGTGCGACTCGCGACCTGGAACGTGAACTCCATCCGCTCCCGCATCGACCGCGTGGCGGCGTGGCTGCAGCGCAGCGACGTCGACGTGCTGGCGATCCAGGAGACGAAGGCCAAGGAGGACCAGTTCCCCCACGACCGCTTCACCGAGCTCGGCTACGAGGTGGCCCACCACGGCCTCAACCAGTGGAACGGTGTCGCGATCGTCTCCCGGGTCGGCTTGGAGGACGTCCAGATCGGCTTCGACGGCGACCCGGGCTGGGGTGACCCTGTCGCGCCGGAGGCGCGCTCGATCGGCGCCACCTGCGGGGGCGTCCGCGTCTGGTCCCTCTACATCCCGAACGGGCGCGCGCTCGAGGACCCCCACATGGACTACAAGCTCACCTGGCTCGAGCAGCTGCGCGGGCGCGCCAACGAGTGGGCCGCCGACGGCACCCCCCTCGCCCTCTGCGGGGACTGGAACGTCGCCCCGCAGGACGAGGACGTCTGGTCGGTCGAGTACTACGAGGACAAGACCCACATCTCCGCTCCGGAGCGGGCGGCCTTCAACGCCTTCCTCGAGGACGGTTTCACCGACGTCGTGCGCCCCCACGCTCCCGGGCCGGGCACCTACACCTACTGGGACTACCAGCGCCTCGCCTTCCCCAAGAAGCGTGGCATGCGCATCGACTTCGTCCTCGGCTCCGCACCCTTCGCCGAGCGGGTCACGGGCGCCGAGATCGACCGCGAGGAGCGCAAGGGCAAGGGCGCCAGCGACCACGCGCCGGTCATCGTCGACCTGGACGGAGATGCCCCGATGAGCGAGGACCCCCCGGCCCGAGCCTCGAAGGGGGGCGCCGCGTGACCTCGCCGACCGCGGCACCCGAGACCCTCGGGTCTCCGCCGCGCGTCACCGTCGAGGTCCCCGGTGGCGCCCGCGTCGCCGTCTTCGACCACCCCGCGCCGGAGCCGGCCCCCGGCACCCCGACCGTGGTGCTCGCCCACGGCTGGTGCCTCACCCACGAGACGTGGGACCCGGTCGTCACCGAGCTGCAGCACCGGCGGCCCGATGTGCGGGTCCTCACCTACGACCAGCCCGGTCACGGCCTGTCCACGTCCGCGGACTCCCGGCGGGCCGAGATCACCCACCTGGGCCGGACCCTCGAGGCGGTCCTCGCCGACCGCGTCCCGGACGGGGAGCTCGTCCTCGCCGGCCACTCCATGGGAGGGATGACCGTCATGTCCCTCGGCGCCCTCGCCCCGGACCTGCTGGCCCGCCGGGTGCGCGGTGTCGGGCTCTTCGGTACCGCCGCCCACCTGGGGCACCGGCGCGGCCTCCCCGGCGAGCGGTTCGTCATCGGCCTGCTCGCCCACCTGCCCGCCACGGCGAAGGGGCTGCCGACCGTGCCCGCCCTGACCGCCCACAACCTCTTCGGGGACCACCCCGACACCGCCGCGGTCCGCGCGGTGAGCCGGATGACCCGCCGCACCCGCGCGAATGTCGTTGCCGACTGGTTCGGCGCGCTCGGGCGCATGGACCTGCGGGAGTCGCTCTCCCCCTTCGCCACGATCCCGACGGTGCTGACCACCGGAACCCGGGACCGGCTCACCCCCGTCTCCGCGGGCCGGCGCACCGCCGCGGCCATCCCCGGGTCGACCTTCTGGTCGTTGCCGGGGGTCGGGCACATGCTCACCTACGAGGCCACCGACGCGGTGGTCGACCGGCTCGGGCTACTCCTCGACGCCGAACCCGCGGGCCAGCGAGCCTGAGCCCTCCCGGCGCCGGATCCCCAGCAGGGCGAAGGAGATCACCGCGCCGACGAAGGCGGCGATCGCGGCACCGATGAAGACGGTGTGCACCTGCAGCAGCGCGGCGTCGAGCAGCGCCCGGCCGGAGGTCTGCTGGGCCTCCGGGAGCGCCTCGACGGCCTCGTAGTAGCGGTGCAGGCCGACGCCGGTCAGCAGCGCGAGCCCGACGACCATGCCGACCATCCGCCCGACGACGACGAGGCTGCTCGCGCTGCCGTGCACGTCCTGCGGCGAGTCGGCCAGGGCTGCGTCGTTGACCGGGGCCAGCGCCATCCCGAGCCCGAAGCCGACGAGCGCGAGCAGCACGGTCGCCGAGGCCTGCTCCAGCGACCCGCGCTCCCAGCCGGACATGAGGACCAGGCCGACCCCGCCGATGAGCAGCCCGACCCCGGAGGAGAGGCCGTCCCCGACCCACCGCAGGATCCAGCCACCGACGACCGCGCCGACGGGGACCGCGACGAGGAACTTCACCAGCTCCATCGCGGCCTCGGTCTGGCTCCCGTCGGTGGTCAGGCGGGAGAAGAGCGGCACGTCGACGACGACGGCGACGAGCGCGACGCCGACGAGGAAGGAGACGAGCAGCGCCCAGCCGGTCCGCCCCCGGACGGTGCCGCGCGGGATGAGCGGCTGCTCCGCGCGTTGGTGGCGCCACAGGTAGCCGAGCGCGGCGACCACCGCGACCGGCAGCAGGGCGTACCCGAGCGGGCCGACGACCTCGGTCTCCGGGTCGGCGCTGGAGAAGGTGAGGATGACGCACCCGAGCGCCGTGCCGAGCAGCAGCGCGCCGGGAAGGTCGCTGCGGCGCAGCGGCGGCCACCAGCGACGGTGGGACGCCACGACGAGCCCGAGGGCGAGCAGCGCGGTGACCAGTCCGATCGGCGTCAGCAGCCGCGAGTCCCCGTCACCGAAGGGGACGAAGGGGATCCCGAGGTAGACGTCCGTGGCGAGGGCCGGTGGCGCGGCCAGCGTCAGCCACAGCAACCCGACGGTGAGCGCACCGACCGCCGTGAGCAGCGCGGGCGGCCGACCGACGTCGCCGGCGACGGCCGCGACGCACACGGCCATGACGACGCCGAGGACGGCGTTGAGCCAGAAGATCGCCCGCCAGTCCGCGACGAGCAGGACCGCAGCGCCCAGCAGCGGGCCGAGCACGGAGCCGAGCTCCTGGACGGCGCCGACCAGGCCGAGCGGGAGCCCCCTTCGCCCGGGGGGCCAGAGGTCGGCGACCAGGGCCAGCGTGGCGGGGACCAACCCTCCGCCGCCGACGCCCTGGACGACGCGACCGGCGACGAGGACGTCGAGGTCGACGGCGAGCGCGGTGACGCCGGAGCCGACGACGAAGACGAGGAGGCACCCGAGCAGGATCCGGGAGCGGGAGACGACGTCGGCGAGACGGCCGATGAGCGGCAGCACCGCGACGTAGCCGAGGAGGAAGCCGGAGATGATCGGCGCCGCGCGCTGCAGGTTGTCCAGCCCGAGGCCGACCCCGTTCATCATGTCGGTCAGCGCGAGGACGACGACATAGGTGTCCGCGGCGGCGAGCGCGACCGCGGTGGAGGCCACCGCGAGCAGGACGCGGGGGCGGGCACCGGGCACCGGGACGGTGCTCACGTGGGTCGGTCGATCTCGACGGACTTGCCGTAGTCGGAGATCTTCAGGGTGAAGGTGGTCTGCTTCTCCTCGTAGAAGTTGCCGGTGATCTCCACGGTGCGCAGCTCACCGCTGTCCGGCTCGATGCCGTAGGTGACGTCGAAGTCGTCGGCGCCCTTGCCGAGCAGGAAGAGCCGCTGGATCTCCGTGGCCGGCACCGTGCCGGTGTACTCCTGCAGGACGGTGTCGCCGGAGCGCACCCGCTCGCCCTCCTCGGCGCCGGTCGTCTTCTCGAGGACCTGGTCGACGCCGGAGCCGGCGCGGAAGAACTCCGCGGGGTTCGGCGAGCCGAGGTCGGCCATGTCCACGGGGTTGTAGTCCTTGGTGAAGAAGGACATCCACGTGTCCTTGTCGATGGCGATGATCTTCACGCCGGCCGAGTTGCCCTTGATGACACCGGTGACCTGGCCCTTGAACTTCGGGGTCTTCGCGTCGATGATGCCGGACCCCTGGGCGGCGGAGACACCGTTGCGCCCCTTGGGGATCGCGCTCTGCTCGAGGTCGAAGACCACCGACTTGCCGCTCGTGAAGCGCTTGCGCGCCGTGGCGAGCGCCTCCTTCGGCGGGGTGGCCTCCTCGAAGGCGGAGCAGCCGACGGTGCCGATGACGGCCAGCGGAACGGCCGTGAGGAAGGAACGACGTCGCATGGGGTCAACCTAACCGCTGCCACCCCGGATCGCGTGGTGATCCACGTCTCCCGGGAGCAGGCGCAGCAACGGGTCGCGCACCGGTGGGAGCCGGCGGCTGGTGGCGGTGCGCATCGCGACGGTGGCCGTGGCCCGCAGGGCCTGGGTGCGCAGGTGGCGCCGGCGGGCGAAGGGGGCGGGCGCCCCCTTCGCCCCGTGGCGGTGGACGGCGCCCGCCAGGACGAGCGCGTCATGGATGGCCTCGTTGGCGCCGCGGCCGAGATTGGGAGCCATGCCGTGGGCCGCGTCGCCGATGAGCACGAGCCCGTCGGCAGTGATCCGGCGCATGGCGGGGGTGAGCAGGATCCGCTGGGCGTCCGCGCCCTCGCCGGCGATCCGCAGGACCTCACCCAGCCGGGGGTCCCAGTCGGCGAAGTGGCGCGTCGCCAGGGCCAGCACGTCGGCGTGGTCGACGGTCGGGGTGCGGGGCCCCGGGTCGTGCACGGAGCAGAACCACGCACTCCCCCTCGGCCCCGGGGTCGCCCCGAAGACCCCGCCCGGGCCCCACCACTCGGTTGGATCGGTGGCCTCCTGCGCCAGGTGACCACGGAGTACGACTTGGTCGGTGGCCACGGGGTCGGTGCCGGGGAAGGCATCCCGTCGGCAGGTGGAGCGGACCCCGTCGGCGCCGACGACGAGGTCGGCGCCGAGCTCCGCGGCGAGGGCGCGAGGGTCGGTCACGCCGGTGGTCATCCGGGTGACGCCCTCGGGCAGCGCCCCCTCGAGGGCCGCGACGAGGGCGGGCCGCGGGACGAAGGTCAGCCGCGGCACCCGTCGGCTCGTGAGAACCTCGCCGCGGGAGTCCCGCAGGGTGCCGTGGTCACTGGCCCTGCCGGCCGCCGCGAGCTGCTCGCCGAGGCCGATGCGGCCCACCGCCGCGAGGGCCGGGCGCCACAGCGTGAGGACGGTGCCCGCCCCCGCCCGCTCGGGCCGCTCCTCGACGAGGGTGACCTCGACCCGGCGCGGGTCCAGCGCGGCAGCGAGGGCGAGCCCGGCGATGCCGCCACCGACGACGAGGACGCGTTCACGCACCCCTCGACGGTAGCGGTGGCCGGGTCCCTCCTCGCGAGCACAAGAGGTAGTGGATCTGCCCGATACCCACGGTCGAACGACGCGAGATGCACCAGGACGCCCCTTTGTGCACGCGAGCGGTCACGTCAGGGAGAGGCCCTCCCCGGCGACGTCCACGGTGACGGCGGTGCCGTCGCGCACGTCGCCGGCGAGCAGGGCGGTGGCCAGCCGGTCCCCGATCTCCCTCTGCACCAGGCGGCGCAGCGGCCGGGCGCCGTAGGCGGGGTCGTAGCCCTTCTCGGCGAGCCAGGCCCGTGCGGCCTCGGTGACCTCGAGCTCGATGCGGCGGTCGGCCAGCCGGGTGGCCAGCTCGCGCACCTGCAGCTCGACGATGTGGCCGAGCTCGTCCCGGCTGAGGGCGTCGAAGACGACGATCTCGTCCAGCCGGTTGAGGAACTCCGGCTTGAAGGACTGGCGCACCACGCCCATGACGGACTCGCGGCGGGCCTCCCCCTCGAGCGTCGGGTCGGTGAGGAACTGGCTACCGAGGTTGCTCGTCATCACGAGGATGACGTTGCGGAAGTCGACCGTGCGGCCCTGGCCGTCGGTCAGCCGCCCGTCGTCGAGCACCTGCAGCAGGATGTCGAAGGTCTCGGGGTGGGCCTTCTCCACCTCGTCGAGCAGCACGACCGAGTAGGGCCGACGGCGGACCGCCTCGGTCAACTGACCGCCCTCCTCGTAGCCGACGTAGCCGGGCGGGGCCCCGATGAGCCGCGCGACCGAGTGCCGCTCGGAGTACTCCGACATGTCGATGCGGACCATCGCCCGCTCGTCGTCGAAGAGGAAGTCCGCGAGCGACTTGGCCAACTCGGTCTTGCCGACACCGGTCGGGCCGAGGAAGAGGAAGCTGCCGGTCGGCCGGTCCGGGTCGGCGATCCCGGCCCGCGAGCGGCGCACCGCGTCGGAGACGGCCCGCACGGCCTCGGTCTGGCCGATGAGGCGGGAGCCGATGATCGACTCCATGCTCAGCAGCTTCTCGGTCTCGCCCTGCAGCAGCCGACCGGCGGGGATGCCGGTCCAGGAGGCGATGACCTCGGCGATGTCGTCACTGCCCACCCGGTCCTTGACCATGGGCGAGACATCGCTCGCCTCGAGCTGGTCCTCGTGCGCCTGCGCCTCGTCGAGCTCGGCCTCGGCGGCCGGGATCTCCCCGTAGAGCAGGCGCGAGGCGCCCTCGTAGTCGCCCTCGCGCTGCAGCCGGTCGGCCTGCGTGCGCAGGTCGTCCAGCCGGGCCTTGAGGTCACCGACGGCGTTCAGGCCGGTCTTCTCGGCCTCCCACCGCGCGGTGAGGCCGGCGAGCTCCTCGGACTTGTCGGCGAGGTCGGCGCGCAGCCGCGCCAGCCGCTCCTTGGAGGCCTCGTCGGTCTCGTTGGCGAGGTGCAGCTCCTCCATCTTCAGCCGGTCCACGGCACGGCGCAGCTCGTCGATCTCGACCGGGCTGGAGTCGATCTCCATCCGCAACCGCGAGGCGGCCTCGTCGACGAGGTCGATCGCCTTGTCGGGCAGCTTGCGCCCGGTGATGTACCGGTCCGAGAGCGAGGCGGCCGCGACGAGCGCGCTGTCCTCGATCTCCACCTTGTGGTGGGCCTCGTAGCGCTCCTTGAGCCCGCGCAGGATCGCGATCGAGTCCTCGACGCTCGGCTCACCGACGAAGACCTGCTGGAAGCGCCGCTCCAGCGCCGGGTCCTTCTCGATGTGCTCGCGGAACTCGTCCAGGGTCGTCGCGCCGACGAGGCGCAGCTCCCCACGGGCGAGCATCGGCTTGAGCATGTTGCCCGCGTCCATCGCGCCGTCACCGGTCGAGCCGGCACCGACGACGGTGTGCAGCTCGTCGATGAAGGTGATGACCTGCCCCTCGGAGGCCTTGATCTCCTCGAGGACGGCCTTGAAGCGCTCCTCGAACTCACCGCGGTACTTCGCCCCCGCGACCATCGCGGACAGGTCGAGGCTCACGAGGCGCTTGTCCCGCAGGGACTCCGGCACGTCGCCGTCGACGATGCGCGCCGCGAGGCCCTCGACGACGGCGGTCTTGCCGACACCGGGGTCACCGATGAGCACGGGGTTGTTCTTCGTGCGGCGGGAGAGGACCTGCACGACGCGTCGGATCTCGGCGTCGCGGCCGATGACCGGGTCGAGCTGGCCGTCCCGGGCCATCGCCGTCAGGTCGGTGCCGTACTCCTCGAGCGACTCGCCGCCGTCGGCGGGCGTCTCGGAGGTCACCTTCCGCCCGGCCCGCAGCTCGTCGATCTTCGCCTCCATGTCGGCCGCCCCGCGCTTCTCCACCGCGGCCAGGTGGCCGGTCTCAGCGAGCGCGAGCAGGAGCAGGTCCAGGGCGAGGTGGGTGTCCCCCTTCGCCCGCATCAGGGTGTCGGCCTGCTGCAGGACGGCGCCGAGCTCCCGGCCGATGCCCGGAGGCTGGGTGGAGCCGCTGGTGCGCGGGAGGGCACGAAGGGCGGCGTCGGCCTGCCCGAGGACGTGCGCGGCTCCCGTACCGGCGGCCTGGAGCAGGGTGTCGCACTGCGCGGTGTCGAGCTGCACGAGCGCGCTGACGAGGTGGTCCGCGGTGACCTCGGCGTGGCCTTCGCTCTGTGCGGAGCGCTGGGCCAGGGCGATCGCCTCCGCGACCTTGGTGGTCGGCTGGAACTCCATGGATCTCCTTCGGGGTCAAGGGCTGTGTGGTCGGTCTTCGTCAGGTCCAACCGCAGCAAAGTTGAGTCTATTCCGCTCAACCCTGAGTCCGGCGCCGCCGCCCCTCCCCGCGCCACCCCGGCGTCGATGCGTTGTTACCGTTGCTGCGAACACTGTGCAAGAACGACACCCCGCCCGCGGAGGACCATGACCGCCCTCACCACGCCCACCCGGGCGGACGAGGTACACGACGACCTCGGGCTGGGTGCCCGTCGCCGCCGGGCGAGCGCCTGGACGCTCGGCCTGCTGGCCCTGCTCGTCGTGTCCGTGATCGTCTCCGTCGGCAGCGGCGCGGTGACCGTCCCGCCCACGGAGACCGCTCGGATCATCGCCCACCACCTCGCGGGCCTCTCGGAGCAGACCTGGTCCGTGGCCCGCGACGCGATCATCTGGGACGTGCGCCTGCCCCGGGCGCTCCTCGCGGTCGGCGTCGGCGCCGGGCTGGCGGTGTGCGGCACCGCGCTGCAGGCCATGGTCCGCAACGTCCTGGCCGACCCGTACCTGCTCGGCGTGAACTCCGGCGCCTCCAGCGGCGCGGCGGCGGCGATCCTCTTCGGTGCCGGAGCCGGTGCCGGTGCGCACGCCCTGCCCGCGAGCGCCTTCGCGGGCGCCCTCGCCGCCTCGCTGCTCGTCCTCGTCGTGGCCCGCTCCGGGGGGAGGGTCACCTCCCTTCGCCTGCTACTCGCGGGGGTGGCCGTCGGCTACGCGCTCTACGCGGTGACCAGCTTCCTCATCTTCGCCTCCGACTCCGCCGAGGGCTCACGGTCGGTCCTCTTCTGGCTGCTCGGCTCGCTCGCGCTGGCCTCCTGGGGCGCCCCGCTGCTCATCGTCGGGATCGTCGTCGTGCTGACCGTCCTCGCCCTCCTGCGGAACGCCCGCCGGATGGACGCCCTGGCCATCGGCGACGAGACCGCCCAGACCCTGGGCATCGCCCCGGACCGCTTCCGGGTTCACCTGCTGCTGCTCGTCGCGCTGTGCGTCGGGGTCGTCGTCTCCGCCTCCGGCAGCATCGGCTTCGTCGGGCTGGTTATCCCCCACCTCGCCCGCCGCGCCGTCGGGTCCGGGCACCGGCAGGTCGTCCCGGTCGCCGCGCTCATGGGCGCGATCTTCCTCGTGTGGGCCGACATCGTGGCCCGCACGGTGCTCGCGCCCCAGGAGATCCCGCTCGGGATCCTCACCTCGCTCGTCGGCGCCCCCTTCCTCCTCGTCCTCATCCGCCGCATGCACGTCTCGTCCACCTGAACCACCCGCCCGGTCCACCCCCGATCACGGAGCAGCCTTGTCACTCGTGACCACCCGACGCGTCCGCGTCGCCACCCTCACCCTCGTCACCGCCCTGCTGGCCGCCTGCGGCGGCTCCGGCAGCGCCGAGGACGCCGAGACCCGACCGGACGAGGGGCACTACCCCGTCACGGTGGAGAACTGCGGCCAGCAGGTCACGATCGAGTCCGAGCCGACGAACGTGGCGATGCTCAAGTCCGCGGTCGTGCCCTTCCTCACCTCCGTCGGGGTCCTGGACCACGTGGGCGTCAAGGCCGGCGCCTACCCGGAGGGGTACTTCTCCGGTGACGTCGCCCGGCAGGTCGAGGAGATCGACTCCCTCACCGACCGCACCGACGCCTCCGGCCACCTGCAGATCTCCAAGGAGGCGGTCATCGAGCGCGAGCCGGACCTCGTCCTCGGGCACACCGACAACCTCAACCGGGCCTCGCTGGAGGAGGTCGGCATCCCGAGCCTCGAGGCCTCCGGGCTGTGCACGCAGAACCTCCCGGAGCCGGGCTTCCAGCAGATCTACGACGAGGTCGAGATGTACGGGAAGGTCTTCAACCGCGAGGAGGAGGCAGCGGACGCGATCGCGGGTCTGAAGAAGCGGGTGGAGAAGGTCACGAGCTCCACGACGAAGGGGGAACGCACCGGCGCCGTCCTCTACCCCACCGTCGGCGGCGGCACGACCTATGCCTACGGCAACAAGTCGATGCCGGATCCGCTCCTCGAGGCGGCCGGGATGGAGAACGTCTTCGGGGGGCAGGACCAGCGCGTCTTCGAGGTCACCCTCGAGAAGCTTCTCGAGAAGGACCCGGACGTCATCGTCCTGCTGCACTCCGACGGCGACCCGAAGAAGGTCGAGCAGGCACTGACCTCCCTCCCCGGGGCCGACAAGCTGACCGCGGTGCGCACCGGGCAGGTGCACACCGAGCTGTTCAACTTCGCCGAGCCGGCGAGCCCACTCGTCGTCGACGGGCTGGAGCAGCTCATCGAGAACGTGCGCGCGGCCGAGAAGGACCAGACGTGATCGAGGCCAGCGGGCTGCGCTTCGCCTACGGGGCCACCCCGATCATCCACGGTGTCGACGTCACGAGCAGGCCGGGGCGGGTGCTCGGCCTCATCGGGCCCAACGGCAGCGGCAAGACGACCCTGCTGCGGCTGCTCCACGGCGGCCTCTCCCCCGCGTCCGGCGAGGTGCGCATTGACGGCCGGCCGCTGGAGGAGATCGACCGCGGCGGGCTCTCCCGCCGGGTCGCCGTCGTGGTCCAGGAGGCCGGTGGCGAGAGCACGATGACCGCCGCCGAGATGGTCCTGCTCGGGCGCACCGCGCGCCTGTCCGGCTTCCAGCGCACCAGCTCCGAGGACGTCGCCGCCGCGACCCGCGCGATGGACCGAGTGGGTGCCCGGCACCTGGCCCGGCGAGACTTCGCCGCACTCTCCGGAGGCGAGAAGCAGCGCGTGCTCATCGCCCGCGCCATCGCCCAGGACGCGGACCACCTACTGCTCGACGAGCCGACCAACCATCTCGACATCCGCTACCAGCACGAGGTCCTGGGCCTGCTGCGCTCGGTGGGTCGGACCACCGTCGTCGTCCTGCACGACCTCAATCTCGCCGCCCGCTACTGCGACGACGTCGTCCTCCTCGAGGAGGGACGAGTCGCCGGCAGCGGCCCGGTCGCCGAGGTGCTCGACCCGGAGCTGCTGACCCGGGTCTACGGGATCGGGGTGCGCCGGGTGGACGCCGAGGACGGCCTCCACCTGCTCTTCACCCCGCTGGAGGGAGCCGCATGACCGGGCCGGTGCAGGAGCAGATCGATCACTACTGGGACCTCCGGGCGCGGACCTACCACGCCCACCAGCAGCGCAGCGACCGGGAACAGGTCGACCAACGCCTGTGGGGCGGGATCTGGGCCGAGGTGCTGCCGGAGCCGCCCGCCGACGTCCTGGACCTCGGCACCGGCAGCGGCCACGCCGCCTTCGTCATGGCGGGGCTCGGCCACCGGGTCACCGGTCTGGACGCCTCCACCGAGATGCTCCGAGTCGCGAAGGAGCGGGCCCGGAGCGCGAAGGGGGCGGTCCCCACCTTCGTCCACGGCGACGCCGTCGCGCCGGACCTGGCCGAGGGCGGCTTCGACGCGGTCACCTCCCGGTACCTCATGTGGACGCTGCGCGACCCGGTCGCGGCGCTGCGCCGGTGGCGCCGGCTGCTCCGGCCCCGCGGGGTGCTCGCCCTCGTGGACGCCACGTGGTTCGAGGAGGGCCTGGCCGGGTCCCCGGAGGAGTTCATCGACTCCTACGAGGGGCTGCTGGGGGACCTCCCGCTGGCCACCGCCGAGAGCATCGCCGCCACCGAGGACGTGGTGCGCGCCGCGGGTTACCGCGAGGTGCGCACCCGCCCCCTGCACGAGGTGCTCGAGACCGATCTGCGGCTCGGTGCGGCGCCCGGCCACCGGCCGCGCCTGCAGCACCTGGTCACCGCCCGGCCCTGACGGGGTCCCGGCCGAGGACCCACCGACGAGTCCTCAGCAGGTGGCGTCGATGTCGCTGAGCTTGTCCTTGTTCGTGCTCTCGCTCGGCGAGGGCTCGTCCGGCTCCGGCTCGCTGGAGCTCGAGCTCGAGGAGCTGGGCTCCGGCTGGTCGCTCGGCTCCGGCGGGTTGACCGCCTTGTCGACCATCGCGTGGATCTTCGCGTAGTCCGGGTCGGTGACGTCGATGTTCTGGTTGGTCAGCGGGAGGGACTTGATGTCGTCCGCGTCCTGGATGCGCAGCACGAGATCGGCCCACTCGTCGAGGTCCTGCCGGGGGATGTCGACCCGGACGTTGTCCTCGAGGGTCTTGGCCAGTGCCGGGTAGCGCAGCACCATCGTCTTGGGGTCGACCTGGTCCAGGAGGGCACCGACCATGCAGCGCTGCCGACGCATCCGGGAGAAGTCGCCGTCCTTGGACTCCGCGCGGGAGCGGGAGTACCAGAGCGCCTCGAAGCCGTCGAGGTGCTGCTTCCCGGGCTCGATGTAGCCGGTGGTGCCCACGACGGTGCCGTTGACGAGCTCGCAGCCGATGCAGACCCGGTCCTTGACGTTGATCGTGACCCCACCCATGGCGTCGACGAGCTCCTGGAAGCCGTCGAGGTCCACGACCGTGGTGTAGTCGATGTCCAGCCCGAGGATCTGGGAGGCGGCGTCCTTGGTGACGGCCAGGCCGGGATCGTCGGTCTCGAAGAGGTCGGCGTTCTCCTCCCCGAGCATCCAGACGTACTCCATGAGGCAGTCGTTGCCGCAGTTGTACCCGTCGGGGTACTTCTCCGAGAGCGGGTTCTTCGCGGAGAAGGGAATGTCCTCCAGGTTGCGCGGGATGCCGAAGAGGACGGTCTCGCCGGTCTGGGTGTCGACGCTGGCGACGATCACCGCATCGGGGCGCACCCCGGTCCGGTTGGGTCCGGCGTCGGAGCCGATGAGCATGACGTTGACCCGGTCCGTGTCCGCCCACGGGTCGTCGCCTTCGCCGGGGCCGACCGCACCGTCGGGGCGGATGCTGTCGAAGACCGTGTTGAG
The DNA here is from genome assembly GCF_001570965.1 of Janibacter corallicola NBRC 107790. Lineage (GTDB taxonomy): Bacteria > Actinomycetota > Actinomycetes > Actinomycetales > Dermatophilaceae > Janibacter > Janibacter corallicola. The sequence continues at coordinate 39,722 of NZ_BCSR01000012.1, forward strand.
CACCGAGCGCTGGATGTTGGCGTAGCGCACCGCCTGCGTCGCGGGCGCGAAGACGAGCAGGGCAGCGATCGTCGTGAAGACGATCATCGCGATCTTGGGGCCGGTGCTCATGCCCTCGGGGTAGTTGTCGCGCGCGGTGGTGATGATCCCCCAGATCCACGCCGCGGCACCGACGACGATGACGAAGGTCGCGACGAGCAGCACCGCGCCACTGACCCCGACCCGGATGACCGACGAGGCCAGGCCACGACTCAGGGCGAAACCGCAGACGAAGAGCAGCGCCAGGACGAAGAGGGTGACCATCGTCCACCCGGTCCGGCGGCGGGAGGGGATCAGCCCCAGACCTGGCACGAGCGTGCTGGCCGCGGTGAGGACGTAGAAGCGTCGGACGCGCCTGCCGTGCTCACGCGAGCGGGCCCCCCGCTGACCCACGGAACGCCCGGGCACACGGGCGTTGCTCTCGGATGTCACTGGTCAGCTACCTCTTCGGGTCGGGGGCGACAGGTGCCGGGTACCGACGGTGCTCCGGCCGGTAGATGGTGGCACACATGGATGTGAACGCCCCAAACCGGTGAAAGGTTGCATCCGGCGAGGGTCGATTCCCACGAACGGGCAGGGGGCTCGCCTCCGGGGCGACACGCCGACGCCGCCCACCCCGGCGTCCCGCGTCACGGCCTCCTGCCGGTGAGGGCGACGAGTCGGTCCTGCCGGGAGGCGTCGGCTGCCACGGCGACGGGTGGCGCGAGCATCCCCTTCGCCCGGAGGTGCTCGCCGGAGGCGGTGAGCGCCTCCTCGATCTGGTCCAGCTCCCGGTCGGAGAAGGTGGTCTCCCCACCGAGCGTGCGGGCGATGTCCCAGCGGTGGATCAGCAGGTCCAGCCCGAAGGTGGCCTCGAAGACCCGGCCGACGCTGGGTCCGTCCTCGCCACGCCGGTGGGGATGCTCGGCGAAGCCGTCGTCGGCCAGCTGCCGGGCGACGGCCTCGGCATGGGTGCGCCAGGCCATCGCGGCGCCGAGCTGCTCGACGGTCGGCGCCGGATCGGGCATGTCCGCCCCCGCCAGCAGGAGGAAGTCGCGCTGGCTCTCGATGAGGTGTTCCACGACGTCGACGCCGGACCACCCCGGGCAGGGGCTCGCGGCGGTGAGCGCCTGCGGGTCGGCGCGGTCGAGCAGCCGCATCAGCGGGGTGTTCTTGCGGTCGAAGACGGAGGCGGCGTCCCGGGGAAGAGGCATGTCCCCACCATGCCACCGCGTGGCTGAACCCTCGGTGAACCCCTGCCGACAGGCCTTGATCATGTGGCCCCCGGCAGGTGGCATGGGGATCGACATGAGCGGGCTCCTCGTCGCGATCGGCGACTCCTTCACCGAGGGCGTGGGTGATCCGCACCTGCACTACCCCAACGGGGTCCGCGGCTGGGCGGACCGCCTGGCGCGACAGCTGGGGCGGGCGGACCCGTCGTGGCGGTATGCCAACCTCGCGATCCGCAGCAAGTTCCTCGACCAGGTGGTGGCCGAGCAGCTCGAGCCGGCCATCGCGATGGGGCCCAGCCACATCTCCTTCAACGCCGGGGGCAATGACCTGCTCTCGCTGCGCGCCGACGTCGACTCGATCGCGCGGCGCTACGAGGCGGCACTGGCCCGGCTGACCGCGACGGGTGCCCGGGTGATCCTCGTGACGACCTTCGAGCCGCGGACCAGTCGTCTGGTCCAGCCGTTGGTTCGGCGCGTGGGCGACTTCAACGACGTGATCCGCGACCTGGCGGCGACGTACGACGCGACTCTCGTCGACCACGCGCGGATGCCGGAGTTCCACGAGCAGATGCTGTGGGCGCCGGACCGGATCCACATGTCCCGCCCGGGGCACAAGCGGATGGCCGCGACGATCGCCGAGCGGATCGGGGTGCCGCACACCCTCAAGCTGCGTGACCTCGTGCCGGTCGAACCGGTCGACTGGCGTCGGGCCCTGCGCACGGAGGTCGGCTTCGCGCGGGATGAGGTGGTTCCGCTGCTGCGGCGCCGGATCACCGGGCGCAACGAAGGGGACACCACCCGTCCGAAGTGGCCGGTGCCCATCCACCCCGCGGACGGGATGAAGCGGCTGGCGGCGCAGCAGGCGATGACGACGGCCCTGATCCATGTGGTGGATCATGAGTCACCACATGGATCAGGGCCGTAGTGTCCGAAGGGGGCTCAGCGCCGACGCCGCGCCGGGTCCCAGACCACGAGGGCCTGGCCGGCGGACCGGCCGCGCGGACGCTCACCGTGGCGAAGGGCGACGACGTCACCCTCCGAGCCGACGGCGAAGAACCGCCGCCCCTGCCCGAGCTCGTCGTGGGCGCGATCCAGCTCCGCGCGCAGCTCGCCGACCCGGGCGCGCAGCGCAGCGACCTGGTGCTCGAGCTCGAAGATCCGCTGGATCGCCCCGAGCGAGACGCCCTCCTCCTGGGAGAGACGCTGCACCTCCCGCAACCGGGTGACGTCGGCGGCGCTGTACCGCCGGCCGCCACCGCGGGTGCGTGACGGGGTGACCAGTCCGATCCGGTCGTACTGGCGCAGCGTCTGCGCGTGCATGCCGGCGAGCTCGGCAGCCACGGAGATGACGAAGACCGGCGTCCTGTCGTCCCCGCTGAACCCGGAGATCCGGGCCATCGAACTCACTTCCTTCGTCGGCTCAGTCGCGGGCCCTGGCTGCGAGGTCGGCCCGCGGGTCCTCCTCGCGCGCATCGCGCAGGACCTCGATCGCCTCCCGCTCGGCGTCGCCGAGGTCGGTCGGCACGACCACCTGGACCCGTGCGAGCAGGTCGCCCGTGGCCTTCTTCGTCTTCACGCCGCGGCCCTTCAGCCGCAGCATGCGTCCGCTCGGCGTGCCGGGTGCGACCTTGACCTTGACGCCGGCCCCGTCGAGGGTCGGCACCGTGACGGTCGCCCCGAGGGTGGCCTCGGGGAAGGTCACCGGCAGGTCGAGCACGAGGTTGTTGCCGTCGCGCTCGAAGACCGGGTGCCTCGCGACGCCCACCGTGAGGATGAGGTCGCCGCGCTGCCCACCGGCGCCGGCGTGGGCGCCTTTGCCGCGCAAGCGGATCTTCTGCCCGTCCTTGACCCCTGCCGGGATCTTGGCGTTGACCTTCTCGCCGTTCACGTCGAGGGAGATGGTGCTCCCTTCGACCGCGTCGCGGAAGCTCAGCGAGGTCTTGGCGGTCAGGTCCGCGCCCTTCTGCGGGCCGCGGGGCGGCGGGCGGAAGCCCGCTCCCTGGCCACCGAAGCCGGCGCCACCACCGCCACCGAACATCGAGAGGATGTCCTCCAGGTCCGGCTCGCCACCGCCCCCGCCGAAGGGGGAGCCGCCCCCGGTGCTGTAGCGCACGCGCGGACCGCCACCCCCTCCGCCGGCGAAGGCGCTGAAGATGTCCTCGAAACCCCCGTTGCCGCCCGCGCCGCCGGCGGTGAACCGGGCACCGCCGCCGGCCATCGAGCGGATCGCGTCGTACTCCTGACGCTGCTCGGGGTCGGAGAGGACGGCGTGGGCCTCGCCCACGTCCTTGAACTTCTGCTCCGCCTCGGCATCGCCGGTGTTGCGGTCCGGGTGGTACTGCTTGGCGAGCTTGCGGTAGGCCTTCTTGATCTCGGCCTCGTCAGCGTCCTTGCCGACGCCGAGGACGGCGTAGAAGTCCTTGTCCAACCAGTCCTGACTGGCCATGTCCCCTCCTTTCCGAGGTCTTCGTCGTCGGTTGCACGGTGCTCACTGCGGGTCGGCGACCGCGACGCGCGCGGGCCGCAGCACCCGCTCGCCGGCCCGGTAACCGGGCTGGAGCACGGTGACCACGGTCGTGGCGGTCGCGTCCGAGGGCAGGTCCTCGTCACCGGCGTCCCACTCGGCGTGCATGAGCGCCTCGTGGACGTTGGGGTCGAAGACCTCTCCCTTGGAGCCGACGCGCTCCAGACCGTGCGCCTTGCCGAGGGTCTGCTCGAGCTTGTCGGCGATCGCCCGGAAGGGGCTGCCCTCGGGCAGGTCCCCGTGCTGACGGGCCAGCTCGATCTCGTCGAGGACCGGCAGCAGACTCTCGAGCACGTCGTGGGCGGCGCGGATCTGGATGTCCGCACGGTCGCGGTCCACGCGCCGCTTGTAGTTGACGTACTCCGCCTGCAACCGCTGCAGGTCCGCGAGGCGCTCCTCGGCGAGGGCGGTGTCCGGGTGGACCTCTGCCTCGCCCTCCGGCGAAGGGGAGGTGGCCTCCCCTTCGCCGGTGGGCGCGACGTCGACCTGCTCCTCGACCTCGGGAGCGGCCTCCTCGGCCGTCACCTCGGGGTCCACGGGCTGGTTCTGGTCGGTCACTTGTTCTCCTCGTCGTCGACGACCTCGGCGTCCACGACGTCCTCGTCCTGGGCCCCGGACTGGTCACCGGCCGCCTCATCGGCACCGGCGCCGCCGGCCTCGCCCTGCTCCGCCTGTGCGGCGTAGAGGGCCGCGCCCATCTTCTGGGACTCCTCGTTGAGGGTGTCGATCTTCGTGTTCAGGTCCTCGGCGCTGGTCTCGGCCTCCGGCTTGAGGGCCTCCTTGAGGTCCGCGAGGGCGTCGTCGACCGGCTTGCGCTGCTCGTCGGTCAGCTTCTCGCCGGACTCGGAGAGAAACTTCTCGGTGGAGTAGACGAGGTTCTCGCCGTTGTTGCGGACCTCGGTCTCCTCGCGACGCTTCTTGTCATCCTCAGCGTGGGCCTCGGCGTCCTTGACCATGCGGTCGATCTCCTCCTTCGACAGCGCGGAGCCGCCGGAGATGGTGATCTTCTGCTCCTGGCCGGTGCCGCGGTCCTTGGCGGAGACGTTGACGATGCCGTTGGCGTCGATGTCGAAGGTGACCTCGATCTGCGGCACGCCACGCGGTGCGGGCGCGATGCCAGAGAGCTCGAAGGTGCCCAGGTTCTTGTTCTGCTGGGCGATCTCGCGCTCACCCTGGAAGACCTGGATCAGCACCGAGGGCTGGTTGTCCTCGGCGGTGGAGAAGACCTCCGAACGCTTCGTCGGGATGGCCGTGTTGCGCTCGATGAGCTTGGTGAAGAGGCCGCCCTTGGTCTCGATGCCGAGCGAGAGCGGGGTGACGTCGATGAGCAGGACGTCCTTGCGCTCACCCTTGAGGACACCGGCCTGCAGGGCGGCACCGAGGGCGACGACCTCGTCCGGGTTCACGCCCTTGTTCGCGTCCTTGTTGGTCATCTCCTTGACCAGGTCGCTGACCGCGGGCATGCGGGTCGAGCCACCGACGAGGACCACGTGGTCGATGTCGGCCAGGGAGACGCCCGCGTCCTTGATGACGTTCTCGAAGGGCTGCTTGGTGCGGTCCAGCAGGTCCTTGGTCATCTTCTCGAAGTTGGCCCGGGAGAGGGTCTCGTCGAGGTGGATCGGGCCGTTCTCGCCCATGGACAGGTACTGCAGGTTGATCGAGGTCGTCGTGGCGGAGGAGAGCTCCTTCTTCGCCTGCTCGGCCGCGTCCCGCAGACGCTGCATCGCGATCCGGTCGTTGCTCAGGTCGACGCCGGTGTTGTTCTTGACCTGGGTGAGCAGGTGCTGGACGACACGCTCGTCCCAGTCGTCACCACCGAGCTGGTTGTCACCGGAGGTGGCGCGCACCTGGATGGTGGAGAAGCCGTCCTCCGGGTCCTTGCCGACCTCGAGGAGGGAGACGTCGAAGGTTCCACCACCGAGGTCGAAGACGAGGATGAGCTCGTCCTCCTTGCCCTTGTCGAGGCCGTAGGCCAGGGCGGCGGCGGTCGGCTCGTTGACGATGCGCAGGACGTTCATGCCCGCGATCTCGCCGGCCTCCTTGGTGGCCTGACGCTCGTGGTCGTCGAAGTAGGCCGGCACGGTGATGACCGCGTCGGTGACGTCCTCACCGAGGTAGGCCTCGGCGTCGCGCTTGAGCTTCTGCAGGGTGCGCGCGGAGATCTCCTGCGCGGTGTACTGCTTGCCGTCGATGTCGTCGGACGTCCAGTCGGTGCCCATGTGGCGCTTGACCGAGCGGATGGTGCGGTCGGCGTTGGTGACGGCCTGCCGCTTGGCGACCTCACCGGCGAGCACCTCGCCGCCCTTGGAGAAGGCGACGACGGACGGGGTGGTGCGACCACCCTCGGCATTCGCGATGATGGTGGGCTCGCCACCCTCGAGGACGGCGACGGCAGAGTTGGTGGTTCCGAGGTCGATGCCAACGGCACGTGCCATGTGAGGCGCTCCTTCGTGATTCGGGTGCCGGGGTGGTTGCCCCCGGGCAGGTTGAGTTGCTGTCACTCAACTTACGGACCGGTCACGACCTGCGCAAATCCGAAGCCCAAAAGTTGAGTTCACTTGGCTCAACTATGGACGAAGGGAGTTTGTTCCCGGCCGCCCCCTGGGGGAAGTTCGCCTCCTGAACCGTTCGTCGCACCTCCCTAGGGAGATGCGGATCCAGGTTGGGCACCCGGGAGACTGGCGGACATGACAGGGACTCCCCGGAAGGTGGCCCTCCACTGGAGCGGCGGCAACCGGTCCGCACTCGCTCTGCTCGAGCTGCGTCGTGACGACGCCGTGCAGGTCGATAGCCTCGTGACCGCCGTGCAACCGGCGCGTCCACGGTGCACGAGATCCCGGTCGAGCTCCTCCTGACGGAGGCGGAGAGCATCGGCCGGCCCTGCAGACGCTGACCGTCCAGGGCTGGGGCTCGACGGGTACGTCGAGACCGTCACGGAGGCATCGCTCGATATGCGCCGAGGGCGTCGACCCGTGCGACGAGCAGGGCGAGTTCCACTCCTTCTCGTTCGCAGGCGGCCCCTTCGCCAGCCCTGTCGACTTCACGCTGTCCGCGCCGCGGCGGATCTCTGAGGAGATCGGCACGACGAGTGGGTCGCGGACCTACACCTACTGGCTGGCCACACCGCGTCCGGTCAGCGCGCACCTCGCCGGAGGGCGAGCGCCCACCGCTGTTCGTGCTCACGGATGAGCCGGGTCGTTCGCGCCCAGTGCTCGCCGTGCCCGTCGATGTACATGGAGCCCCACGGCTCCCGACCACGGGCGTGCGAACTGCGCAGCAGCTCGTGCATCGCGGCGGCCCGATCACCCATGGCCTCGGGCAGCGAGACCCGCAGCTCCTCGTCCGCCGCGTACCCGTCGACGAAGGCCGACAGCCGGGCGGCAGAGTCCTCGACGTCGGCCCCGGGGAAGAGGTGGCCGAAGGCGAGCGCCGCGTAGGCAAGGTCCCACAGCCGCGTGCTCGGGCCCGCCCCGCCCCAGTCGATGAAGACCAGCCGGTCTCCGTCGATGACGAGGTTCCACGGCGCGAGGTCGTTGTGGCACACCAGGTCCGGCCCGTCCGCCGGGATGAGCACCTCCCAGTCGGCAGGCACCTCCAGACCCTCGCTCGCGTCGTGGATCCGGCGGATCAGAGTACCCGCCCGGCGCACGGTCGTGGTGTCGAGGGGCGTACGGTCCATGGCGAGGTCGCCGGGCACGAAGTCGAGGACCTGCCGTCCGCGATCGTCGCGCCCGCGGAGCTCCGGCACGTCGATGCCCCGACGTCGCAGCTCGTGGGTGAAGTCCGCGGTACGTGGGGTGGTCCGCAGCCAGGGCTTGCGCATCGTGTCACCGACCCGGACGACTCCGGCAGACGCGTTGCCTCCCGACAGTGCCTCCTCGACCACCACGTTCACCTCGGTGAACTCGCGGACCAGCACCTCCAGACGCTCCACGTCGAGGGAGACCGATGTCGGCAGCCGCAGCGTCACGGAGGTACCCGAGTGCCCCGACCACGGCACCTCGCGCAGCTCGGAGTCCGGGCAGCCGTGCCGGTACGACTGCCGCCAGGCCCCCTCACGTCGCCGGTTCTCGTGCACGAGGACCGGCGAGACCGCGGCGACGGTACTCATCCCCCGGCGCGGGAGCCCGTCCGGCAGCACAGGCGGGTCTTCCGCGTCGAAGAACCGGACGTCACGAGTGGCCATGACGGGTTTGCGCACGGGGCGGCCGGCCTCATCGCGTCGCGTGTCGGTACCGCGTCCGTCATCGACGACCTCCACGTCCGGTCCGTCCACCGTCACGGTGACGTGTCCCCGCCGGCCGGTGGCTGCCGCTTCGTCGTCCGCATAGGCGACCACCTCGAGGACGAGGTGCACCGGCAAGGCATCACCCAAGGACTCCGACAGCTCCCTGGCCCGGAGCAGGTGGTCGGTGTCCACCTCGTGCGACCAGTCGTGAGTCGTCACCGTCCACCCCATGCACCCACGGTACGGCCGGTGGTCCACACGGACTGCAGGTCGGCTCGTCGACCGCGTGAGACCCGGCACACGGGGCCCGGCGTTCTGCCCGGGCCGACCTGCAGTCCGTCTGGCGCTGCTCACCCGACCGACAGCTCCAGCCGCGGCCACTCCCGCAGGTCCCGCAGCAGTTGCCGGTCGTGCGTGGCCACGACGACCGCCGAGTGGGTCGTCCGCAGTGCCTCCGTCATCTCGTCGACGAGCCGGGGCGAGAGGTGGTTGGTCGGCTCGTCGAGGACGAGCAGGTCCGGCTCGTCCGCGAGGCACAGCGCGAGGTGCAGACGTCGCTGCTGCCCCTGGGACATCCGCTCGACCGGTGCGGCGAGGGCCCGCCGGTCGAGCAGACCCAACGACGACAGCGAGGTCCGCCCGCGCACGCCGGCGGCCTCGCGCGCGCCCACGTGCCGCTCGAAGAGCCCGTGCGCGCTCACCCCCGTCGGCCAGTCCGGCACCTCCTGCGAGAGCACGGCGATCCGGGCCCCGGTGTGCTGCACCCGATGGCCGGTCGTCGGCTCGAGCATCCCGGCGAGGACGGCCAGCAGGGTCGACTTGCCGGACCCGTTCGGCCCGGTGAGCAGCAGCCGGTCTCCCCCGGACAGCTCCAGCGAGACGTCCTGCGGGAGCCGCCCGGCCACCGTCACGTCGGAGCAGGTGACGACGGGCCTCCCGGACCGGGTTCCCACCGTCGGCCAGCTCAGCTCGAGCGGTGGCTCGGGCACCGTGACGGCGTGCACCTCGAGCTTCTCCTGGCGTCGGTTGACGGCCTGGACGACCCCACCGGCACGGGTGGCCCGCTGGTGCTTGCCGGTCCCCTTGTCCGGGCGCCAGCCGGTGCGCAGCCGCGAGCGCGCATCCGCGGCCGCCTGCACGAGCCGCTCGTGCTCGGTCCGCTGGTGGGCGAAGTCCTGCTCCCAGCGTGCCCGGTCCGCCCGGCGCCCCTCGACCCATCCGTCGTAGCCGCCGGCGTACAGCCGCGGCCGCCCGTCCTCGCTCGGGTCGAGGTCGAGGAAGGACCGAGCGACATCCCGCAGCAGCGCCCGGTCGTGGGTGACGACGACGAACCCGCCGGGGTGCTCGCGCAGCCTCGCGGTGAGGAAGTCCAGGCCCGCCGCGTCGAGGTGGTTCGTGGGCTCGTCGAGGAGCATCAGGTCGGGTCGGGCACCGAGCACGCAGGCCAGGCGCACCCGGTAGCGCTGCCCCACCGAGAGGGTCGACAGCTCGCGGTCGCGGTCGGTGCACGCGCGCAGCCCCGCGAGAGCCACGTCGACGCGTCGGTCGGCGTCCCACGCGTCGAGCGCGGAGGCCCGCTCCAGCGCGTCGGCGTAGGCATCGGCGGCACCGGGGTGCTCCTGCGCCAGCGCCTCGGTCTCCGCGTCGAGGTCGGCCAGGGCCCGACGCGAGTCCGCGATCGCGAGCTCGACGAGGGACCCGACGGTCTCGCCACGACCGACGTCGAGGGCCTGCTCGGCGAGCGCGATCGACCCGGACCGGACGACCGTGCCGGAGTCGGGTTCCAGCAGGCCCGCGAGGACGTGCAGGAGGGTGGTCTTGCCGCGGCCGTTCTCACCGACGATCGCCAAGCGGGAGGTCGCGGAGACGGTGACGTCCACGTCCGTGAGGACGGGGTGCCCGCCGAGCGTGACCGAGACGCCTTGGGCGCGGATGTGGGCGCTGCCGCCAGCGGGGTTCCCGCGAATCAGGGCAGCGCGTGCATGGGTGGTGCTGTACATGTGCTCTCTTCGGCTCGTGGGGAGCCGGGCACGCCAAAGGGGGCCGCCCGGCGAGTGCGCGGGACGGCGTACAGAGCGAAGGGATGAAGGGCTCGGCCGCCGTCAGCGGCCGGTCCGCAGCCTCATCGAGGCGATGCCTGAGTACATGGCACCCATGCTAATCGTGGGTCGTTCTCGAGGCCATACGATAAATGAGCCAACCCCCTTGCGACCGGGAGCATCATGACCGACCCAGACGTGACCTGCCATGACGAGACCGGCGCGATCGTGCGTCGTGCCGTGATCGAACGCCCGGCGACCGAGCTCTACGGGGTGCTGGCGGACCCGCGCCGCCACCACGAGGTCGACGGGGGCGGCACCGTCGGCGAGGTGGTCTCGGGGCAGGCGCCGCTGACCACGGGCGAGCACTTCACCGTGCGGATGAAGTTGTTCGGCGTCCCGTACCGCCTCAGGAGCACGGTCACCGCCGCGACGCCCGGCGAGGTCGTCGAGTGGCGCCACCCCTTGGGACACGGCTGGCGCTGGGAGTTCGCGGAGCGCCCGGACGGCAGCACGGAGGTCACCCACAGCTTCGTCTACGGGGCGAGCCCGATCGGGGCGGTCCTGCGCCGTACGGCGGCCACGGCGAACGGCAAAGGCATGACGAGGTCGCTGGCCAACCTCGCCCGCGCAGCCTGACCCGGCCGACGCGGGACACCTCGCCCGGAGGGCTCCGCCCCAGGAGACGCCGGTGCCGTTCATGTTCCTCGGGGATCTCGGCTCGGCGGAGTCGTTGTAGTAGCCGACGTCCTTCGTGTTCCATCCGCCGACATGTCGCCGGTCGATGTAGGCGTCGATCCGTGTGCCATGGCAGCTGGACGCCGCCGGGGCCTCCGGTGCCGCTGCGCGGACCATTGAAGCAGTGACCTGGCCCACACAAGGCGTCATCGTGTTCTTGCGCCACGCGGCCCGGGCCCGGCATGCGGGCCCCACCCCCGCCCAAAGGGGCGATCGGGGACAATGGACCCATGGGTGCAGGACACGACCACACCCCGAGCGCCGAGGACGCAGGACGCCCCGGGGACTTCCGCCGCAAGCTGGCCATCGCCTTCGGCATCACCGCGCTCATCGTGCTCGCCCAGGCGACCGGCGCCTGGCTCACCGGCAGCCTCGCGCTGCTGACCGACACCGCCCACGCCCTCACCGACGCCTCCGGTCTGCTCGTCGCCCTGGTCGCCGGCACGCTCATGCTGCGGCCCCCTTCGTCCCGACGGACCTGGGGCTTCCGCCGAATCGAGGTGATGGCCGCTCTCGGGCAGGCCGCTATCCTGCTCCTCGTCGGCGCCTACACCGCGGTCGAGGGGATCCGCCGCCTCTTCGCCCCACCCGAGGTGCCGGCGCAGGAACTGCTCGTCTTCGGCGTCATCGGCCTCGTCGCCAACCTCACCGCCATCGCGGTCCTCGCCTCGGGCAGGTCGGCGAACTTCAACATGCGTGCCGCCTTCCTCGAGGTGCTCAACGACGCCCTCGGCTCGGTCGGGGTGATCGTCGCCGCGATCGTCATGGCCACCACCGGGTACCTGCGGGCGGACGCGATCGCCGGACTCTTCATCGCGGCTCTCATCCTCCCCCGCGCGATCAAGCTGCTGCGGGAGACCTCCAGCGTGCTCATGGAGTTCACCCCGAAGGGCCTGGACCTGGCGGCCGTCCACGAGCACATGCTCTCCGTCGAGCACGTCCGGGAGGTCCACGACCTGCACGCCTCGACGGTGGCGACCGGGCTGCCGACCCTCACCGCTCACGTCGTCGTCGAGGAGGAGTGCTTCGCCGACGGTCACGCGGCCGAGGTGCTCGCACAGGTCAAGGAGTGCGTCGCCGAGCACTTCGACGTGGCGATCCACCACTCGACCATCCAGATCGAGACGCCGACGATCAGCGAGGAGGAGCCGGGGTCGGTGAAGCATTGACGGCGTGCGCCAGACTGCTCTGCATGGACTTCCCTTCGGCGCGTGCACCCAGCGAGGACGATCTCGCCCTGATCGACCTCGCCACCCGCACCATCGACGCCGCCACTGACGCGGACCCGCCGGAGTCCGGCGAGGGGGGTGCACACGGTGGGCGCGGCCGTCATGGCCGGTGACCACCGGACTTTCACCGGGGTGAACCTCTACCACTTCACCGGCGGCCCCTGCGCCGAGCTCGTCGCGCTCGGGACCGCACGCGCCCAGGGCGCCCGGGAGGTCGTCACGATCGTCGCCGTGGGGAGCGGTGGTCGTGGGGTGCTCACGCCGTGCGGCCGGGACCGGCAGGTGCTCGCTGACTACCACCCCCGCTGCCGGGTCATCGTCCCGACGGGGCAGGGACCGCGGAGCGTCACCGTCGGCGACCTGCTCCCGGGCGGCTACCGCGGGCCCGACGCCGTGGACGAAGACGGCACTCGGCCAGAGCTGGCGGGCGACCGATGAGCGACGACGTCTGGGACCTCGTCCGCACCGAGCGCCGCGCACTCGTCGCCGACCTCGCCACCCTGCCCGCGGAGCAGTGGGAGACACCCTCGCTGGCGCAGGGGTGGACCGTCCACGACGTCGCCGGGCACCTCGTGACCAACGCGAGGGTCACCCCCTTCGGGCTCGTGGTGGCGATGGCGCGCGCGAAGGGGGACTTCGACCGGCAGAACGACGCCGGCGTCGCAGCGGGCCGCGGCGACTCCCCGGCGCAGACCCTGGAGCGGCTGCGGGCGGTCACCGACCGGCGGACCGGCCCCCCGACGTGGCTCGCCCCGTTGGAGAGCCGACTCGTCGAGGAGGTCGCCCACGGGGAGGACATCCGCGGCGCCGTCGGCATCAGCCGCGACTACCCGACCGCTGCGGTGGTCCCCGCGATCCGCTACCAGGCCCGGACCAAGGACTCCCTCGGCGGCGGGCGCTCGCTGGCCGAGCGGGTCACCCTCGTCTGCGAGGACGCCGACCTGCGCCTCGGTGACGGCCCCGAGCTGCGCGGCAGCGCTCTGGCCCTGCTCATGGTGCTCACCGGCCGACGGCACGCGCTCGAGTCGCTGCACGGCCCGGGGCTCGCCCTCCTCGACCCGTGACCCGCACCCTCGTCGCCGCCTCGGCGGGCCTCGCGGCCGTCGCGGCGGCCGCACTCTGGGGCACCACCGGGACCTCGCAGGCCCTCGGGCCGGCCGGCACCGACCCCGTCTCGGTGGGCACGCTGCGCATCGTGGTCGGCGCGATCACCCTGGTCCTGCTCGCCCTGGCGACTGCCCGGCGCGGCGCCGCCCCACCGTCTGCCCGTCCGGCATGCGTCCCCGCCCCCGTCGTCGTCCTGCTCGGCGGCGGCTGCGTCGCGTCCTACCAGGCGTGCTTCTTCGAGGGGGTGGCCCGCTCCGGGGTGGCGGTCGGCACCGTCATCGCGCTCGGGACCGCCCCGCTGGCGACCGGCCTGCTCGGCCTGCTCCTCTCGGAGAGACCGACCGGCCGCTGGGCCGTGGCCACCAGCGCGGCCGTGGCGGGAGTCGTCCTGCTCGTCGCGGGCTCCGGCGCAGACGCCCCGGTCGACGCCGTGGGCATCGCGGCGGCAGTCGGCGCCGGACTGTCCTACGCGGGCTACACCGTCGCCGCGCGCACCCTGCTGCTGCGTGGCGCGCGCGGCACCCTGGTCATGGCCGGGCTCTTCGTCACCGGCGCGCTCCTGCTGCTGCCGACGCTGGTGGGCGCCGACCTCACGTGGCTCACCGAGCCGACCGGCCTGCTCATGGTGCTCTGGCTCGGGGTCGTCGCCACCGGCCTGTCCTACGTGCTCTTCCAGCACGGCCTGGCCCGGCTCTCCGCGGGCACGGTCGCCACCCTCTCCCTCGCCGAACCGGTGACCGCCACCCTGCTCGGTGTCCTCGTCCTCGACGAGCGCCTCTCCGTCGCCTCCGCCACCGGCATCGTCGTGGTCCTGGCGAGCCTCCTGCTCATCGCCGCGCCGAGGCGACGACCGGCGCTGCCCGGGTAGGGTCGACGGGCATGAACCGCTACGCCGCGCTGCTGCGCGGGATCGCGCCGAGCAACCCGAACACGAGGAACGACCGCCTCCGCGGGGTCTTCGAGGAGCTCGGCCTCGAGCACGTCACCTCGGTGCTGGCCAGCGGCAACATCCTCTTCCGCAGCGACGACGGGGACGTGCCCGCGCTCGAGCGCCGCATCCAGTCGGCCCTGACCGAGCGGCTCGGCATCGGCGGCGGCACGATCATCCGCGAGCACGCCGAGCTGCGTGCCCTGCTGGCGAGCGACCCCTTCCCCGGGCTCGTCCACGGCCGCGGCAGCTACCTGACGGTGACCTTCCTCAAGGAGGGGACGCCGGAGCCGCAGCTGCCCGAGCTCTCCGATCCGCGCATGCGCATCGTCGGGCACGACCGGGACGCCCGCGCCGTGCTGACCGTCATCGACAACAGCGAGCCGGGCAGCACCCCGGACTTCATGAGCTGGCTGGAGCGCACCCACGGCAAGGACATCACCACCCGCACCTGGCTGACCGTGCAACGGATCGTGGCCAAGCTGGAGGCGTGATCCCGGCCGTGCAGCGGGTCGCCTTCCACTGGAGCGGCGGCAAGGACTCCGCCCTCGCGCTCATCGCACTCCTCGATGACGAGGACGTGCTCGTCGACCGGCTCGTCACGACGGTCGAGCGCGGCCGGAATGCCTCGACCGTCCACGACATCCCGACGGCCCTGCTGCGGGCGCAGGCCGAGAGCATCGGTCTGCCGCTGCACACGGTGGCGATCCCCGGCCCCGGACTCACCGGCTACACCGAGGCGATGGCCGCGGCCGCGGCGGAGATGCGAAGGGAGGGCATCGACGCCTTCGCCTTCGGGGACCTCGCCGCCTCCGGCGTCCTCGAGCACCGGCGGGAGCAGGCCCGGCCGCTGGGGATCGAGGTGCTCACGCCGCTCGGGGAGCTGACCTCCACGGAGTGCATCGAGCACGTCCTCGCCTCGGGCATCCGCGCCACCACGGTCGTCGTCGACGCCTCGCTGCTCGGGCCGGAGGCGGTCGGCGTCCCTCTCGACCGGGGCTTCGTCACGAGCCTGCCGCCCGGCGCCGACCCCTGCGGCGAGCTCGGCGAGTACCACTCCTTCGCCCACGACGGTCCGCTCTTCCGGTGGCCGGTCCCCTTCGTCCTGGGGGCGGCGCGCCGGACCGAGGAACGGATCCGGACCACGGAGGGCCTGCGGACCTACGCCTACTGGATGGCCACGCCGCTGCCGGCGTCCCATCCCGGGTAGCCCCTGTGTAGCGTCGATCTCATGCCCTCGCGCCGCAGCTTCACCCGTGCCGAGCTGCAGACCTTCCGCGACACGGAGGTGCCCGACCTCCTGCCCTGCCCGGGGCAGGACCTGCGCCTGCTCTTCGTCGGGATCAACCCCGGCCTGTGGACCGCGGCGACGCAGACCCACTTCGCCCATCCGGGCAACCGCTTCTACCCGGCACTGCTGCAGGCAGGGGTCCTCCGGCAGCGCGTCGACCCCTCCGCGGGGATGAGCGACGCCGACCGCGAACACGTTCGCGAGCGCGGGATCGGGATCACCAACATCGTGCGCCGGGCGACCGCACGGGCCGACGAGCTCACCGCCGCGGAGCTGCGCGAGGGCGGTGAACGGCTGCGCGAGACCGTGCGCACCGCGGCTCCGGCGGTGGTCGCCGTCGCCGGGATCACGGCCTACCGCAAGGCCTTCGGGGCGCGCGGAGCCGCCGTCGGCGAGCAGCCGGAGGCCTTCGAGGGCGCCGGGCTGTGGGTCGTGCCCAACCCCAGCGGGCTCAACGCCCACGAGACCATCGACTCGCTCGCCCGCGCCTACGCCGGGCCGGCGCGGGCCGCGGACGTCATCGGCTGAGCCGCCGGCTCAGCCCCGGCCCATCCCCTCCGGCATGAGCACCGCGACGACCTTGCCCTTCGCGACGACCGTGCCGTTCGCCTCGACGGTCTCGGAGACGACGACCTTGCGTTCGGTGACCTCCTCGATGACCCCGCGCAGCGTCAGCTCCACGCCCATCGGGGTGGGCGCGACGTAGTCCACGTGCAGCGAGCCGGTCACGTAGCGCAGCGGTGGCTCGCTTCCCATCTCGCGGCCCTGCGCCCGGTGCCCCGCGGCGGAGGCACTCCCGGTGCCGTGGCAGTCGACGAGGGAGGCGATCAGCCCGCCGTAGACGTACCCGGGCAGTGCGGTGTGCTCGGGACCCGGGGTGAAGGTCGCCACCGTCTCGTCACCGTCCCAGTAGGACTTCAGCTGGTGACCGGAGGCGTTGTTGGCCCCGCAGCCGTAGCAGTGCGAGAGCTCGGGCGGGTAGGTGTCCTGGAATGCCTGACTCATGCTCCGCACGGTAGCCCGCCGTGGGGAGGGAGACGTCAGGCGAGGATGCGCAGCGCCCCCGGCAGGACGGTGAAGGTCATCGGCGTCCGGCCGACGAGGTCGCCGTCGGCGTACACGCGATACCCCTCCGGTGCACTGACCTCGACCTCCTGCCCGTGGTCGCCCCGGATGTCGACCCCGTCGACCTGGGTGCCCCGGAAGTAGCGCGGCAGCAGGAGGGGGTACCGCCACCGGGGCAGCCCCTCGACGGTGGTGATGGCGAGCCGGCCGTCCTCGAGGCTGGCGCCGGGCGTGGCGATCATCCCGGCACCGAAGTGCCCGGAGTTGCCGATCGCGACACCCCAGCCCCGGAAGCTGCGCGTCACCCCGTCGGTCGACATCGTGATTGACGTCGGGCGGCTCTCCAGGAGCGCCCGCGCCCCGCCGTAGACGTACACGAGCCCGCCCGGCAGCCGGGCCGGCGCCTCGTTCGCGTGGTGGTTGGCCAGCGAGTCGTAGCCCACCGTGGCCACCCCGAGGAAGGGGACCTCCCCCGCCATGCCGATGTCCACCCGTCGCTCCGTGGCGAACGGGAGGCGCTCGGCCGCCTCACGCAGGTCCCGGGAGCCGCCGATGGCCCGGATGAAGTCACAGCCGCGCCCACCGGGCAGTGGAGCCACGACGGCACCGGAGCGGACCGCACCCTCGGCCACCCGGGCCATGAGCCCGTCACCGCCGAGGGCGAGCAGCAGCTGCTTCTCCGGGTCGGCGCCGGCACCGACCTGCACCGCGTGCGCTGCCGACCGCGTGACGACCACCTCGACCGACCAGCCGTGCGAGCGCAGGACCTCGCTCGCCTCCCCCACCATGTTCCGGGCGCGACCGTTGCGGGCGGCGGGGTTGACGACGAGCAGGACCTCACGCGCAGTCATCGCGATCCTTCTTCCGGGGTCGGTGGCGGTCAGCGGGCGACGTAGACGGTGTTGCTGGACTCCCCGCGGGTGAGGGGGTTGGCGAAGCTGACCACGTGCGCCACCACGTCATCGAAGACCTGCTCCAGCAGGCCGGTGAACCCCGCCTCCGGGGGGTCGTCGGACCAGAGCGCGAAGACGCCTCCGGGCCGGAGGTGCTCGGTGAGCCGACGCAGCCCTGCCTCGGAGTAGAAGGGGGCGTGCCCCGGGTGGAGCAGGTGGTCCGGCGTGTGGTCGATGTCCAGGAGCACCGCGTCGACGCGCCGACCCGGCGAGTCGGCGTCGAAGCCGCCCTCGGAGGCAGCCAGCGCGAAGAAGTCCTCGTGCCGGAGCCGGGTGCGGGGGTCGCGCACGAGGGCGGCGGCATCCGGCAGCAGCTCGCGCTCGTGCCAGTCGATGACCTCGGCCATCGCCTCGATGACGACGAGCGAGCGCGTCCGCGGGTCCTCCAGCGCCGCCCGGGCGGTGCAGCCGAGCCCGAGGCCGCCGACGACGACGTCGAGCGCCTCCCCCTTCGCCTCGGCCAGGCCCAGCCGGGCCAGCTCGATCTCGGCGACGGTGAAGAGGCTCGACATGAGGAACTCGTCGCCGAGCTTGACCTCGTACACCTCTGCCCCCGTGGTGGGCTCGGCCCGCCGCCGCAGGCTGATCTCACCGCGTGGGGTCTCGCTCCAGGCCAGTTCCTCGAAACGTCGCACGCGAGACAGTGTGACCTCTCCCGGTGGCCCGGGGCAGGATTGACACCGTGATCACCATCCGTCCTCGCCGCGACGCGGACCTCGTCGAGCTCGGGCAGATGCTCCTCGAGCAGCAGCCGGTGTCCGGCTACCCGCACCACATGCCGCTCAGGAGCACGGCCGAGGCCTTCATCCGCCGGCCGGGGCAGCGCGCGGCGTGGGTCGCGGAGGAGGACGGCCGGTTGCTCGGGCACGTCGCGATCTCCGTCCCGGCGGATCCGGCGACGCTGCCGGAGGGCGACGCCGACCTCATCCGCGAGTGGATGGGGGCGCACGACCGACCGCACGACCGCCTCGGCGAGGTGGTGCTGCTCTTCACCTCCCTGGCGGCGGCCGGCACCGGGGTCGGGCGTCGTCTGCTGGACACCGCCGTCGCCGCCATGGACGAAGGGGGCCTCGCCCCCTGCCTCGACGTGCACGTCAACGGGGCGGGGGCGCTGCGGCTGTACCACCGGACCGGGTGGCAGGAGGTCGGTCGGGCCCGACCGACCTGGCTCGACGCGGACTCGCCGGACGTCGTCGTGATGGTCCTCCCCCGCGGCCGACCGGCGGGCAGACTGTCGGTATGAGCCACTCCCGCGCCGTCCTCGTCACCGGTGCCTCCCGCGGCATCGGGCGCGCCGTCGCGAGGGCCTTCGCCGAGCACGGGGACCGCGTCGCGGTCCACGTCCGCTCGGCGGTGGCGGAGGGTGAGTCGACGGTCGCCTCGCTCCCCGGCGAGGGGCACGCGCTGGTCACCGCCGACCTCGGGGACGCCACGGCCGCAGCTGAGCTCGTCGCGAGGGCGGAGGCGGCGCTCGGGCGGCCGGTGACCGTGCTCGTCAACAACGCCGGGATCGCGACCACGCCCGCGCTCGCCCATCCGCCGGCGGAGACCTCGGCGACAGAGTGGCAGGCGGCGTGGGAGGAGTACCTGCGGGTCAACGCCCTCGGCACCGCGATGGTGACCCACGCGATGACCCGCCGGCTCATCGAGGTCGGGCTGCCCGGCCGGGTCGTCTCGATCGGGACCCGCGGGGTGCACCGGGGCGAGCCGGAGTTCCCCGCGTACGCCGCCTCCAAGGCCGCGTTGCACTCGATGGACGCCTCGCTCGCCGTCGCGCTCGCGCCCCACGGGATCGCCGTGGCGACCGTCGCGCCGGGCTTCGTCGAGACCGAGAGGGTGAGGGACCGGCTGGACTCCGCTGCGGGGGAAGCCATCCGGGCGGACTCCCCCTTCGGCCGGGTGGGGCGCCCCGAGGAGGTGGCCTCGGCCGTGCTGTGGTTGGCCTCCCCGGAGGCCGTCTGGACCTCCGGCGCCACGCTCGACCTCAACGGTGCCTCCCACCTGCGACCATGACGCGGTGAGCGACGTCGACCCGGCCCGCATCGGTGCGGGGCTCCCCTTCGCCGAGGCGCTGGCGGACCTGCGCGCGGCGGTCGAGGGGCGCGGCGTGGCCGTCGTCCAGGCGCCGCCGGGCTCCGGCAAGACGACCCTCGCGCCGCCCCTGCTCGCCGACGTCGTCGAAGGCCGGGTCGTCGTCACCGGGCCGCGCCGGGTGGCCGTCCGCTCCGCCGCCCGGCGCCTCGCCCGGCTGACCGGCACCGACCTCGGCGACCTCGCCGGCTACACCGTGCGGGGCGAGCGGCACGTGCGGCGCTCCACGCGAGTCGAATTCGTCACCCCAGGGGTGCTCGTGCGCCGGCTGCTCTCCGACCCCGAGCTCACCGACACCGCCGCCGTCGTGCTCGACGAGGTCCACGAGCGGGCGCTCGACACCGACCTGCTGCTCGGGATGCTCGCCGAGGTGCGCCAGCTGCGTGACCTCCCGCTCGTCGCGATGTCCGCGACCCTCGACGCCCCCGGGATCGCCCGTCTGCTCGGTGACGACGTCGGGCCCGCGCCGGTCGTCGACAGCGAGGGCTCCCTGTACCCGCTCGAGGTCGAGTGGCGGCCCGCGCCCGGACCCCGGACCGATGCCCGGGGCGTGTCCCTCGACTTCCTCGAGCACGTGGCCACCACGACCGCGGCCCACCACGGCGAGGGGGACCGCGCCCTGAGGCGCGACGGAGCGGGTCCCACGCCCCGCGTGGGCGCCTCGAAGGGCGACACCCTCGTCTTCGTCCCCGGCGCCCGCGAGGTGGACCGGGTCGTGGAGCGACTGCGCGGCCTCGTGACCGGAGCCGAGGTCCTGCCGCTGCACGGCCGGCTCGCGCCCCGCGAGCAGGACAGGGCGATCAGCACCGGGGACGGCCCCCGGATCATCGTCTCGACCGACCTCGCCGAGTCCTCCCTCACCGTGCCCGGCGTCCGGCTCGTCGTCGACGCCTGTCTCTCCCGCGAACCGCGACGCGACGCCGCCCGCGACATGACCGGCCTCGTCACGGTGCAGGCCTCCCGGGCCTCGATGACCCAGCGGGCCGGGCGCGCCGCCCGCCTCGGTCCGGGCCGGGTGGTCCGGCTCGTCGAGGAGTCGGTGTGGACCCACGCCCCCGAGCACGTCACGCCGCAGATCACCACCGCCGACCTCACCGACACCGCGCTGACACTGGCCGCGTGGGGGTCGCCGCGCGGTGACGACCTGCCGCTGCTGACCCCACCACCCGCGGTCGCGATCACCGCCGCCGAGCGGACGCTGCGGGGGCTCGGACTGATCGACACCGACGGCCGCATCACCGACGACGGGCTCGCCGCGACCCGGGTCCCCGCCGATCCACGCCTCGCCCGTGCCCTGCTCGACGGCGCGCCGCTCGTCGGACCCCGTCGCGCAGCGGAAGTGGTCGCCGTGCTGTCCGGCGACCTGCGCAGCGAGGACGGTGACCTGGACCGGCTGGTCGCCGAGCTGCGCTCCGGCCGGGTCCGCGATGCGGCCCGGTGGCGTCGCGAGGTCGATCGGCTGACCCGGCTGGCCCCCGCGGGGGACGGGACGTCGGCGGATGGCGGGGACTGCTCCACCGGCGACCGGGACGCCGGGCGCGAGGGCGGTCCGGTCTCGGGGCTCGTCACGGCCCTGGCCCACCCGGGGCGGGTCGGGCGCCGCGTCGGCGACGGCCCGACCTACCTGCTCGCCTCCGGCACCCGGGCTGCGCTGCCGGCGGGAAGCCCCCTTCGCCACCACGAGTGGGTGGCCGTGGCGGACGTGGGACGCACCGACGCGAAGGTCGCGGCCGGCACCGGTGCCGTCATCCGCCTCGCGGCCGGGATCGATCGCGGCGACGCCGAGACCGCCGCGGCCGGGCTGCACGTCCGCGAGGTCCGCGCCGAGCTGGGCGAGGGGCGGGTCCGTGCCCGCGAGGTCGATGCCATCGGCGCGATCGAGCTCGCCTCCACCCCGGTGCGCGCCGACGCGGCGACCGGCGCCGGTGCCGTGGAGCGCGCCCTCGCCGCCGGGGGACTCGATGTCCTGCACTGGTCCGAGGCGGCCGATCGCCTCCGGCGGCGCCTCGCCGCGCTGCACCACCACCTCGGTCAGCCGTGGCCGGACGTCTCCGACGACGCGCTGGCCGGCCGGCTGGCCGAGTGGCTCGGCCCGGAGCTGCAACGGATCGCCACGGGGACCCCGGTGGGCCGGATCGACCTGACCGACCCCCTTCGCCGGCTGCTGCCCTGGCCGGAGGCGACCCGGCTGGAGGAGCTGGCTCCGGAGCGGCTGCAGGTGCCCAGTGGCTCCCGCGCCGCGATCACCTGGCCGCCGCACGACGACCCTTCTGCCGCACCGGTGGTCGCGGTGAAGCTGCAGGAGTGCTTCGGCCTCGCCGAGACCCCTCGTCTCGTCGACGGCCGGGTTCCGGTGCTCTTCCACCTGCTCTCCCCCGCCCGGCGGCCGCTCGCGGTGACCGACGACCTGGCCTCCTTCTGGTCCGGGCCGTATGCCCAGGTGCGCGCCGAGATGCGCGGGCGCTACCCGAAGCATCCGTGGCCGGAGGACCCGTGGAGTGCACCGGCGACGGCACGCACGAAGCACCGGATGTGACCCGCCACGGGTGCCGTCCGGAGTGCTGTCGGCCTACCCCGCGTCGACGTCCTCGCGCGGGCGGTACCGCCGACCGACGATCATCGGCGCGAGCGGCCCGTGATCCGCAGGTAGTAGCCGTCGGGGTCGTGCACGCGGAAATCGGTCAGGTGCCACTCGCGCTCGGTGAGGTCCTCGGCGGGCTCGATCCCCGCAGCGAGGACCCGGTCGCGCTCGGCCCGCACGTCGTCGACGTCGAGGACGATCTCGGTGCCGCTCGGGAGGTGCCGGTGCTCCGCCGGTCGGGCGGGGGACTCGAGCATCCCGATCCGCACAGCGTCCCGGCCGATCCACGCGTACGGCGGATGGTCCGTGCGGGAGAGCACCTCGAAACCCAGCGCGGTGTAGAAGCGCAGTGAGGCCTCGATGTCCGCGGGAAAGATCTCGATCCGCAGCGTCATCCCCACCCCCTCCCCACTGGCACCTGTTGCGGCTGCCACGAGCCGTCGCAGCACCCACCGGTAGCCGGGTGCGGCCATGCGCGCGGCGACCGCCTCGAGCGGGCGCGCGGGGGCCGGGAGCCAGGGGAGGGTCAGCTCCTCGCGCCACCGGACCACAGCCCCGCCGCGAAGGGGGTCCACCCGCACCTCGATCCGACCACCGACGACCCGGCCGACCTTGACGACGGTCGCGGTTCCCCCTTCGGCATCAGTCGGTGGGGACCACGTGGTGATGCGCATCGGGTCCTCGAAGCCGACCGGGCCGAACGACGTGCGGCCGGTGAACCCGGCCCGGTCGCCCAGCCGGGTCGCCGGCGGGTCGAGGTCGACGCGGGTGAGCGGGACGAGCGCGCTCTGCCGGTCGAGGTCCCAGACCCGTTCCCAGGCCTGCGCCGGGGTCAGGTCGGTCTCGACCCGGACCAGGAACTCGCTCACGCGTCGGTCGGAAGGAGCCCACGCAGGAAGGCGGCCTGCCCGATGTGCTGGGTGTCGTCGTTGACGACACTGACGAGCCGCACTCCGAGGGTGACCGGCGGGTCCCAGGAGGTG
>NZ_BCSR01000013.1 GCF_001570965.1 Janibacter corallicola NBRC 107790
GTGAGCACCACCACGGACGGACGAAGCGCGCGCTGGGCGGAGCACCGCGAGGAGCGTCGCCGTCAGCTGGTCGAGTCCACGATCCGCACCATCCGGGAACGCGGGGCAGCCGTGGGCATGGATGAGTTCGCCGCTGCCGCAGGCACCTCCAAGACGGTCTTCTACCGGCACTTCACCGACCGGGCAGGCCTGTACCGTGCAGTCGCCGCCCATGTCGACGACCTCATCCTGCGCGACATCCGTGGGGTGCTCGGGGGCCGTACCTCGGAGGAGACCAAGGGCCGCCTCTCTGCCCTGGACGCCGACCCGCGCTCGGTCGTGCGCGCGGCCATCGACGCCTACCTGCGCCTCGTCGAGCGCGACCCGGAGGTCTACCGCTTCGTCATCGCCGCCCCCATCGTCGGCTCGGGGCGCGGCGCCAACGCCGCCGAGGTCGCCGCCTCGGCGACCGGCCACATCGCCACCCAGATCAGCGGCCTCGTCGCCGGCGCCCTCGTCGGCCAGGGCAACGACCCCGCACCGGCCCGGCTGTGGGGGCAGTCCCTCGTCGGCCTCGTGCGCGCCGGCGCCGACGCCTGGCTCGCCGGCCTCACCGGGGAGAACACCCGCGAGGAGGTCACCGAGCACCTCACCGACATGGCGTGGTCCGGGCTGGCCATCGCCTGGACGCGGCAGGCCGACTGACCCCTTCGTCGGGCCTCACGAAGGTCCGCACGTGCTTAGGCTCGGTCCATGAGCGAACCCGCCGACCCGGTCCACGTCCTGCAGCGACTCCTGCGGCTGCCCACCGTCGCCGGGGACGGGGCGGACCCGGCCCCCTTCGTCGAGCTCGCCGACGTGCTGCGCGAGGCCTTCCCCCTCACGCACGCCGCCGGCGAGGTCATCGACGTACCCCCGCACGGGGTGCTCATCCGGGTGCCGGCCGACTCCGACTCCCCCGACGCCGGTGCCGACCCCGTCGTCCTCATGGCGCACATGGACGTCGTCCCGGTCGGGGACGAGAGCCGGTGGACCCACCCGCCGCTCGGCGGGCACGTCGTCGACGGCGTCATCTGGGGGCGAGGGACCCTCGATGACAAGGGGCAGCTCGTCGCGGTGATCGCGGCCGTCGAGTCCCTGCTCGCAGACGGACGCTCCCCGGCCCGGGATGTCTGGCTCTCCTTCGGCAGCGACGAGGAGGTCATGGGCACCGGTGCCCTCGCCGCCGTCGAGGTGCTGCAGGAGCGCGGGATCCACCCGTGGTTCGTGCTGGACGAAGGGGGCGCCGTCGCCGCCGACGCCTTCCCCGGCATCACCCGCCCGCTCGGGGTCGTCGGTGTCTCCGAGAAGGGCGTGCTCTCCCTCCGCCTGACCGCCGCCGGCCGCGGTGGCCACGCGTCCCGCCCGGCGAAGGGTGGCCCCGCCGCGCGCATCGCGGCCGCCATCACCCGTCTGGAGCGCCACCCCTTCCCCGCGCACCTCTCCCCCGCGACGCTGGAGATGTTCCGCCGGCTCGCGCCGCACCTGCCGCGGCCGCTGCGCCCGGTGGTGGAGCGCGCCGACCGGGCGCCGTCCCTGCTGGCGCGCCTGCTCGTCGCCGCCGGGCCGGAGCCGGCCGCCCTCGCCCGCACCACCGTGGCGGTCACGACTCTCACGGGGAGTCCGGCGATCAACGTCAGCCCGACCTCCGTGGAGGCTGGTCTGAACCTGCGCGTCGCCGTCGGGGAGACCACCACCGCGGCCACCGAACGGGTCCGGCACGTCGTGGGGCGCCACGTCGAGGTCCACGTCGACGACGCGCACGAGCCGAGCCCGACCTCGCCGATCGAGGACCCGGCCTTCGCGCTGCTGGAGCAGACGGTGGCGGCCGTCTTCCCGGAGGCGGTGGCCGTCCCCTACGTCATGTACGCCGCAACCGACTCGCGCCACTTCACGGCGATCTGCGAACGGGTCTACCGCTTCGCGCCGTTCCGGATGAGCTCGGAGCAGCGGGAGGCCATCCACAGCTACGACGAGCGGCTCGGAGTCTCCGACTTCCGCGACGGGATCCGTTGGTACCGCACGCTGCTCGACTCCCTCGGGGGCCAGGGAACGCAGGCCGGCCGGTGAGTCCGGCGATCTGGCGGCTCGTCGGCTTCCTCGCGGCCGTCGAGATCGCCTCGGGCGTCCTGCAGGGCTACTACACGCCCGTCTACAGCGACATCGCCGACCACCTCGTCATCGCCGACGGGGACGTCAACTGGTTCGAGGCGGCTCAGCTCATCGTCGCAGCCCTCGCCGTGCCGGTCCTCTCGCGCCTCGGCGACCTGCACGGGCACCGGCGGGTGCTGGTCCTCGCGACGGTGGTCACGGCGGTCGGCGGCTGGGTCGTCGCCTTCGCGCCGGGCTTCTGGACCTTCCTGGTCGGCTGGGCACTGCAGGGTGCCTACACCGTGTGGTTGCCGATGGAGATCGCCATCCTCCACGAGCGTGCCCGCGACCGGCCCGACCCCGATGCCCTGGTGCGAAGAGGGGCGGCACTGCTCGTCATGGCCCTCGAGGTCGGCGTCATCATCGGCGCCCTCGGTGCCGGCGCGCTGGCGCCGATCATCGGCATGACCGCCCTGCTCGCGGTGCCGGCGGCCGCGACGACCCTCGCCCTCGTCGCCGTCCTCGTGGGCGTGCGCGACGTCTCGGCCAGGGCCCCGGGGGGTCTCGACCTGCCCGGGACCGGCCTGCTGGCGCTCGGTCTGCTGCTCGTGCTCGGTGGTCTCGTCCTCGTGCGGCTGCAGGGCGTGGGCAGCGCCCCGGCCTGGCTGCTCATCGTCCTCGGCGGCCTCGTCCTGTGGGTCTTCGTCCGGGTGGAGCGGGACCACCGTTCGCCGCTCATCGACGTCCGGGCACTGGCGGCTCCGGGGATGTGGCCGGTCCAGCTGGCCTCGGGGCTCTTCGGGATGAGCGTGCTCGGCGCGCAGATCCCGCTGTCGACCTTCGCCCGCACCGATCCCGCCCAGGTGGGGTACGGACTCGGGGTCGGGCCCGGCGCGATCTCGGTGCTCATCGGGCTCTACGTCATCTGCATGGCGATCGGCGCGCTGCTCTCACCGGTCGCGGCGCGGCGGTTCGGCGTGCGGTGGATGCTCGTGCTCTCCGCCGCGGTCGTCGCGCTCGGGTACGCGATCTTCATCCCGCTGCACAGCGAGCTGCTGCACGCGATGACCGCCATGGGGGTCGCCGGCATCGGGTCCGGGGCGCTCGTCGCATCCCTGCCTGCCGCGGCGGCGTCCGTCGCCTCCCACGGCGGCACCGCCGAGGCAGCCGGCCTGACGAACGCGACGAAGACCGTCGGGGGGTGCGTCGCATCCGCGGTCTTCGCGGTCGCGCTCGCCTCGACGGGCAGCATCTCGGACCCGACGGCCGGTCACGCGCCGCTCGAGGGGTACCTCGTCGTCTGGGGTGTCTGCTCGGGATCGGCCCTGCTCGCCGCGCTCGCCCTCTGGCGGCTGCCGGTGGTCCCCGTCCCGCGCCGGGTCCGGGGGTAGGGCCTCACCCCGGTCGGTGGGCCGGGTCGCACCGGACGAGGTCGAGGGCGAAGTCGACGTACCACCGGGCGACCTGCTCCGGTGTCGAGGCGCCCCCGTGCCGGTACCACTGGGGGATCGCCGTGCACATCGTCACCACCGCCCGGGCCGCCTCGTGCGGTCGCGGGGTGCCGAATGCCCCCGCCCCGCAGGCCGCGAGCACCTCGAGGTCGATGCGCTCCTGTTCCTCGCGGCGCACCCGGGCGATCCGGTCCCGGGCCGGGCGGGCGAGGCTGCGCATCTCGGTGGCGCCGATGAATCCCAGCTCGCGGCGGTGGCTGTGGAAGAGCGCCTGGCACTCGACGAGCAGCGCGAACCGGCCCCAGGGGTCCACTCCCTCGGCGCTCGCGGCGGTCGTGCGCCCCTGCAGCTCGGACATCGTGTGCTCGAGCAACGTCACGAGCAGCTGCTGCTTGCTCGCGTAGTAGTGGTAGAGACCGGCGACGGAGAGGTCGGCACGCTCGGCGATGCCCCTCATCGTCGAGCCGTGGTAACCGAACTCGAGGAAGCTGGCCAGCGCTCCGCGCAGGGCGGGGTCGAGGTCGAGCGGGGCGTAGTGGCGCCAGTCCCCGACCCCGGGTGCCCCCCGGGTCCCGGCCGCGTCCGCCCACCGCACGTCGCGGATCGGCTCGGCGACCCCGTGCATGAGCAGCCCCGGCCCCACACCGAGGGCGTCCGCGAGGTGGACGACCCGCTCCGAGGACACCCCGACGAGGGCGTTCTCGATCGCACTCACCGTCCCGATGCTCACCCCGAGCTGCCCGGCCAGGGCGCGCACGGTCATGCCGCGGTGCTCCCGGAGTCGACGGACGGTCCGCCCCAGCTCCACCCGGTGCAGGGAGGGCTGCCCAGGGGTGCTCACGCCGGCCCACCTCCCGTCGTCGGATGTTCGGAGTCACTGAACATGATTTTCGTTGACAACGTTACGCCCCCGTACCACGGTGGGGTTCTCACCTCGGCTACCGAGTGATTGTTCTGGTTGACAGTGCTCAAGGAGGAGCCATGACCGACACCGCACCCGACCTGACCGACCTGCTGCGCGATGCCCCGAGCAACTGGGGCAAGTGGGGCCCTGACGACGAGGTGGGCAGCCTGAACTACCTCGGCCCGGAGCAGGTGATCGCCGCCGCAGGGCTGATCCGCAAGGGCTCGGTCTTCCCCATCCAGCGGCTCATCGGCGACCCGAAGGGCGATCCGGTCTGGCCCAGTCGCGAGCCGGCCGTGCGCACCCAGATCTTCGACGAGTCCTCGTGGGACGGTGACGACGCACCGGCCTTCCCCGGTGGCCTGCACTACGCCGACGACAAGATCCTCGCCTTCCTCCAGGGCTCGACGCAGTACGACGCCCTCGGCCACGTCTGGTACGACGGCAAGCTGTGGAACGGCTTCGACGCCCGGACCACCGTCGGCGGCATGAAGAAGGCCAGCGTGCAGCCGATCGCCGATCGTGGTGTCGTCGGGCGTGCCGTGCTGCTGGACATGGCCCGCCACCGCGGCAAGGACAGCCTGGACTCGGCCGAGACCTACACCCACGAGGACCTCGTGGCGTGCGCGAAGCAGCAGGGCGTCGAGCTGCGCAAACGGGACATCATCCTCATCCGCACCAACTACCTCGCCCGCTTCCACGAGCTCGGTGACGCCTTCTACGACGACTTCTGCGAACCGGGCCTGATCTACAGCCCGGAGCTCGTGCAGTGGTTCGCCGACATGGAGATCCCGAACCTCGTCACGGACACGATCGCCAACGAGGTCACCACCGACCCCGAGACCGGTGTCGCGCTCACCCTGCACAACGCCCTCATGCGCAACCTCGGCATCGCCTTCACCGAGATCGTCGACCTCGAGGAGCTCGCCGCCGACTGCGCCGAGGACGGGACCTACGAGGTCTTCTACGCCGCCGCCCCGCTCAAGGTCGCGGAGGGCAGCGGTGCCCCGGTGAACCCGATCGTCATCAAGTGATCCGGCGATGAGCGTCTACGACGACAAGCCGTGGCTGGGCCTCTACGGGGACCAGCCGGCGGAGATCGAACCCGAGTTCGTCTCCGCGCTGGAGATGTTCCGGGCGGGGGTGGATGCCGATCCCGACGGCGACGCCATCCGCTACTTCGACGGGACCCTCACCCGGCGCGAGCTCGACGAGCTCAGCGATGCCCTCGCCGTGGGGCTGCTGGCCGAGGGCTTCGTCGCCGGGGACCGGCTCGCGGTCTACCTGCAGAACGTCCCGCAGTTCGTCATCGCGATGCTCGGCGCGTGGAAGGCCGGCGGGATGCTCGTCTCGATCAACCCGATGAGCCGGGAGCGGGAGCTGCGCTACCTCCTCGAGGACTCCGGCGCCAGCGTCCTGCTGTCCCAGGAGGGTCTGCACGAGGAGGTCGCCCGTCACGTCCTGCCCGACTCGGACGTGCGCCTGGTCCTCACCACGAGCGAGCTGGAGTACCAGAGCCGGATGGACGAGCGCCTCTTCGCCGGGACCGAACGGTCCCGGCGCGAGGGCACGACCGACATGGCCGAGCTCATGGGCCGTCACCGGGGCCAGACCCCGCCACCGGTCTCCCCCGGGGCCGAGGACATCGCCTTCCTCACCTACACCTCGGGCACCACCGGTCAGCCGAAGGGGGCGATGAACACCCACGGGAACGTCGTCTTCACCGCGATGGTCTACCGCGACTGCGCCCGCTTCGGGCCCGGTGGGTCGGTTCTGGCCATCGCGCCGCTCTTCCACATCACCGGGCTCATCGGGCACATCGCCGTGAGCATGCTCGACCCGATCCCGATGGTGCTCGCCTACCGCTTCGAGCCCGGGGTCGTGCTCGATGCGCTGACCGAGCACCGACCGACGTGCACCATCGGGGCGATCACCGCCTTCAACGCGCTGCTGGACCACCCCGACGCCACCCCGGAGCACTTCTCCTCCCTGGAGGCCGTCTACTCCGGCGGGGCACCGATCTCTCCCACCGCCGAACGACGATTCAAGGAGATCACCGGTCGGCAGGTGCACAACGCCTACGGGCTGACCGAGACCACGAGTCCGATGACGCTGACCCCCTTCGGCACCGACTCGCCGGTCGACCCGGACTCCGGGGCGCTGTCCGTGGGTGCCCCGGCGCCCTCGACCATCGTGCGGATCCGGGACGACGACGGGCAGGACCTGCCCCTCGGGGAGGTCGGTGAGATCGTCGCCGAGGGCCCGCAGGTCGTGGCCGGGTACTGGCGCAAGCCCGAGGAGACCGAGGCCTCGCTGCCCGCTGGGGCGCTGCACAGCGGCGACGTCGGTTTCATGAACGACCAGGGCTGGATCTTCATCGTCGACCGCAAGAAGGACATGATCAACGCCTCCGGCTACAAGGTGTGGCCGAGGGAGGTCGAGGACGTCCTGGCCGAGCACCCGGCGGTCCGCGAGGCCGCGGTCGTCGGCGTCCCGGACGAGAAGCGTGGCGAGACCGTCAAGGCCTTCGTCAGCCTGCGCGCCGACCGGACCGCCACCGCGGAGCAGATCATCGACTTCTGCCGGGAACGGATGTCGGCGTACAAGTACCCCCGACAGGTCGAGGTCATCGACGAGCTGCCCAAGACGGTGACGGGCAAGATCCTGCGCCGCCAGCTGCGGGAGTGAGCCGGTGCCGGATCCTGCCGAGGAGGATCTGCCCGGCCTCCCCCTTCGCCGGCTGCACCCGTACCTGGCCGAGCAGGTGCCCGAGATCGGCGACGCCCCGCTCCGGGCGTCGCTGATCTCGGGGGGCCGCTCCAACCTCACCTATCTCCTGACCGACGGCGCCCGCCGCTGGGTGCTGCGCCGCCCGCCGCTCGGGGGCGTGCTCTCGACCGCCCACGACATGGGCCGGGAGTACCGGATGCTCGAGGCGCTGCACCCCGGCGCGGTTCCCGTCCCCCGGCCGATCCACCTGGCGGACGGCGAGGGCGAGGACCTGCTCGGCGCGCCCTTCTTCCTCATGGGCTTCGCCGATGGATCGGTCCTGCGCGAGCCGGAGGAGCTCGCCGCGGTCACCGACCCGGAGGCACTCGGCCGGCGCCTCATGGAGCCGCTGGCCGCGCTGCACGGCACGCCACCCGAGGAGGTCGGGCTCGCCGAGCTCGGGCGTCCCGAGGGGTACCTCGAGCGCCAGCTCGACCGGTGGCTGCGCCAGGTGGCCGCCGTGGACTCCCCGCTGCTCCCCCGCTTCCAGCAGGTCGCCGCCGCACTGGGCGCCGACCGACCGGTGACCCAGCGCGCCTGCCTCGTCCACGGTGACTACCGCCTGGACAACGTGGTCGTGGGGCCGGGACAGGAGATCGTGGCCGTCCTCGACTGGGAGATGGCCACCCGGGGGGACCCGCTCGCCGATGTCGCCTCCACACTCGTGTGGTGGGACGGCATGCGCGGTCTGGACTCCCCCGTCGCCGCCCACCCCGGCGATGTGCCCGGCTACCCCGCGGGTTCGGTGCTCCTCGAGACCTACGCGGCGGGCAGTGACCTCGACCTGGACCAGATCGACTGGTACCTGGGCTTCGCGCTGTACAAGATCGCCGCCATCTTCGAGGGCATCCGGGCCCGTCACGACGCGGGCAAGACCGTCGGCGAGGGCTTCGAGCGACTCGGCCCCCTCGTCCCCCAGCTGCTCGACTCCGCCCGGGCAGCCCACTCCGGACACCCACAGTGAGGAATCGATGAGCACCACCGAACCACTCTCCGCACCCTCCGCCCGAGCCGAGGAGCTGCGCCTCGCGATGCGCGACTTCATGCGCGAGGAGGTCCTGCCCGCGGAGGAGACGTATGCCCGGCAGCGTGCGGAGGGCGGCCGGCACGACCCGCCCCCGGTGATCGAGGAGCTCAAGGAGAGCGCCCGGGCGCGCGGGCTGTGGAACCTCTTCCTCCCGGCGGAGTCCGGTCTGACCCAGCTGGAGTATGCCCACATCGCCGAGCTGTCCGGATGGAGCCTCGAGCTCGGGCCCGAGGCGACGAACTGCGCCGCGCCCGACACCGGGAACATGGAGCTGCTCCACCTCGTCGGCACGCAGGAGCAGCAGGACCGGTGGCTCCGACCGCTCCTGGAGGGGCGGATCCGCTCCGCCTTCGCGATGACCGAGCCGGCCGTGGCCAGCAGCGACGCGACCAACATCCGGACCCGCATCGAGCGCGACGGGGACGGCTACGTCATCAACGGACGCAAGTGGTGGACCAGCGGCGCGATGGATCCGCGCTGCGAGCTGCTCGTCCTCATGGGCCGCACCGACCCCGAGGCGCCGACCCACCGGCAGCAGTCGATGATCCTCGTCCCCGTCGACACCCCCGGCGTACGGGTGGTGCGCGATCTGCCGGTGATGGGCCACCACGACCAGCACGGGCACGCCGTCGTCGAGCTCACCGACGTGCGGGTCCCGGCGGAGAACCTCCTCGGGGACGAAGGGGGTGGCTTCGCCGCGGCGCAGATGCGCCTCGGGCCCGGCCGCATCCACCACTGCATGCGCGCCCTGGGCGCCTCCGAGCGGGCGTTGGCCCTCATGGTCGCCCGCGCCAAGGAACGGGTCGCCTTCGGCGGGCCGCTCAGCGACCAGGGCGTGGTCCAGCAGCAGATCGCCGAGTCCAGGATGGAGATCACCCAGGCACGGCTGATCTGCCACCAGGCCTGCCAGCTGATCGACACCGAGGGGAACCGTGCGGCGAGGCACCTCGTGGCCATGGCCAAGGTCGCCGTGCCCCGGGCAGCCACGCGGGTGATCGACCGCGCGATCCAGGTCCACGGGGGCGCAGGCATCACCGACGTGACCCCCCTGGCCGCGATGTACGCGTGGCACCGCGCCATGCGCCTCTTCGACGGTCCCGACGAGGTCCACCTGCGCTCCTTGGCCCGAGCCGAGCTGGGTGCCGACCCCGAACTGCCGCCGGGGTCTGCCACGATGCCTGTATGAGCGACTCTCCCCGCACCACCGACCCGAGCGCCGAGCAGATCAGGACCGTCCTGGACGGCAGGTGGGGTGAGGTCCGCCAGCAGATGCGGGCCGATCCGGACTTCCCGGTGGCCGTCCCGAACCTCGAGCTCGGGCTGGAGGAGCACCGGGCCCGGACCCTCGAGCTCTGCCGCACCCTGGCCCACGGTGACTTCGTCCTCGGGGCGGTGCCACCCGAGCAGGGCGGCACCGGTGAGCTCGGCCGGGCCATCACCGGTCTGGAGATGCTCGGCCACGGTGATCTCTCGGTGATGGTCAAGGCCGGCGTCCAGTTCGGACTCTTCGGCGGCGCCCTCTCCAACCTCGGCACCACGCGCCACCACGAGACGTACCTGCACGACGCGCTGCGACTCGAGCTGCCCGGCGCCTACGCCATGACCGAGACCGGCCACGGCTCGGACGTGCAGACCCTCCTCACGACGGCGACCTACGACCCGGAGACCGACGAGCTCGTCGTCCACTCCCCCTCCCCGGCCGCCCGCAAGGACTACATCGGAGGGGCCGCCCGGGACGCGCGGATGGCTGC
Source organism: Janibacter corallicola NBRC 107790 (assembly GCF_001570965.1). Classification (GTDB taxonomy): domain Bacteria; phylum Actinomycetota; class Actinomycetes; order Actinomycetales; family Dermatophilaceae; genus Janibacter; species Janibacter corallicola. The sequence goes on from NZ_BCSR01000013.1 coordinate 10,012, forward strand.
CGTCTTCGCCCAGCTCGTCGTCGGCGACGAGCACCACGGGGTGCACTGCGTGCTCGTGCCGCTGCGCGACGACGGCGGCGACGCGCTCCCCGGGGTGACCATCACCGACTGCGGCCCGAAGATGGGCCTGCGCGGCGTGGACAACGGGCGGCTGCTCTTCGACCACGTCCGGGTGCCGCGGGAGAACCTGCTCGACCGTTTCGGGAGCATCGACGACGCCGGCCACTACTCCTCGTCCATCGAGAGCGTGAACCGTCGCTTCTTCACCATGGTCGGGACCCTCGTCCGCGGCCGCATCACGGTCGGCGCCGCTGCCGGCGCGGCCGCCCGCAACGCCTTGACCATCGCGGTCCGCTACGGGCTCGCGCGCACCCAGTTCCACTACCCCGACGGCGTGCACGAGGTCGCGATCTTGGACTACCGCGGCCACCAGCGCAAGCTCCTCCCCCGCCTGGCGCGCTCCTACGCCCTCGCGCTGGCGCAGAACGCCCTCACCGCACGGCTGCACGACATCACCGTGGGCGAGGAGACCGGGGAGAACGCCCAGCGCGAGCTCGAGGCCCGCGCCGCCGGGCTGAAGGCCGTGACGACCTGGCACGCGACCGACACCATCCAGGCGGCGCGCGAGGCCTGTGGCGGCGCCGGCTACATGAGCGCCAACCGGTTCACCGACCTCAAGGCCGACACCGACGTCTTCGCCACCTTCGAGGGCGACAACACGGTCCTCCTGCAGCTGGTGGCCAAGGGCATGCTCACCGACTACAAGCAGGACTTCGCCGACCTGGACACCACCGGCGCGATCATGTTCGGCGCGCGGCAGCTGACCACCTCGGTCATCGAGCACACGATCGGCGGGTCGATCATCCAGCGCCTGCTCTCCGGTGCCCCGGGACGTGACGGTGACGAGGCGCTGCGGGACCGCGGCGGTCAGCTGGCCCTCTTCGAGGACCGGGAGGCCCACCTGACCGAGTCCCTCGCGATGCGGCTGCGTCGGGCCGGCGATGACGAGACCGACTCCTTCACGGTCTTCAACGACGCCCAGGACCACCTGCTCGAGGCCGCCCGGGCACACATGGACCGGGTGGTCCTCGAGGCCTTCGTCACCGCTGTCGACGAGGCCGCCCAGGGGCCGGGCCGGGACCTGCTGGAGAAGGTCTGCGACCTCTACGTCCTCAGCACCGTCGAGGAGAACCGGGCCTGGTACCTCGAGCACGGCCGCCTGAGCGCCGGCCAGGCGAAGGGCGTCATCGCGCGGGTGGGCGAGCTGTGCGACGAGCTCCGCCCGCACGCGGCCACGCTCGTGGACGCCTTCGCGATCCCGCACGAGTGGCTCACCACCGAGATGATGGCGGACCTGGCCGAGTTCTAAGCGGCGCCGGCCCGCTCACCTGGCGCGGGCCACGCGCCCTTCGTCCCAGACCGGCTCCTCGCTCTCCCGGACCCGGCCGTCCTCGCCGAAGACGAGGAAGCGCTCGAAGCCGCGGGCGAACCACCGGTCATGGGTCACGGCGAGCACCGTGCCGGCAAAGGCCGCGAGTCCTTCCTCGAGCGCCTCGGCCGACTCCACGTCGAGGTTGTCCGTCGGCTCGTCGAGCAGCAGCAGCGTGGCGCCGGAGAGCTCGAGCAGCAGGATCTGGAAGCGGGCCTGCTGGCCGCCGGAGAGCGACTCGAAGGACTGCTCGCCGGAGTGGGCCAGCTCGTAACGGTCGAGCGCCCGACTCGCCGCCTCCCGGCCCATGCCGTCACGGTGGTCGTCCCCGCGATGGAGGACCTGCAGCAGGGTGCGCCCGGTGAGCTCGGGGTGGTCGTGGGTCTGGACGAACCAGCCGGGCCGCACGCGAGCACCGAGCCTGGCCCGACCCGTGTGCTGCACGGGCTCGATGACGGCCTCCCCGACGGGACGGTTCTCCGGCTCCGGGTCGCTGCCGCCACCCGCGAGCAGCCGCAGGAAGTGGGACTTCCCCGAACCATTCGACCCCAGGACCGCGATGCGCTCTCCGTACCAGACCTCCAGGTCGAAGGAGCGCATGAGACCGGTCAGCTCCAGCCGCTCGCAGACGACGGCCCGCTTGCCGGTACGGGCACCACGCAGTCGCATCGTGACCCGCTGCTCGCGCGGCTGCTCGGTCGGCGGGCCCTCCGCCTCGAAGCGCTCCAGCCGGGTGCGGGCCGCCTGGTAGCGGGTGGACATGTCCGAGTTGTAGGCCGCCTTCTGCTTGTACATGAGCATGAGCGAGCGCAGCTTGGCGTGCTCCTCGTCCCACCGCCGGCGCAGCTCCTCGAACCGGGCGAAACGCTCCCTTCGTGCCTCGTGGTAGCTCGCGAAGCCACCCGGGTGGGTCCACACGCGGTTCCCGGCCCGTCCGAGCTCGACGGTGACCACCCGGGTCGCGGTGTTGGCGAGCAGCTCGCGGTCGTGGCTGACGAAGAGGACCGTCTTCTCCGAGGCCCGCAGCGACTCCTCCATCCAGATCTTGCCCGGCACGTCGAGATAGTTGTCCGGCTCGTCCAGGAGGAGCACCTCGTCGGGGCCACGGAGGAGGTACTCCAGGACGAGGCGCTTCTGCTCGCCGCCGGAGAGCGTACTGATCTGCCGGTACCTGCACCGCTCGAAGGGGACACCGAGGGCCGCGGTCGTGCACACGTCCCAGAGGACCTCCTGGTCGTAACCGCCGGCATCGGCGTAGTCGGCCAGGGCGCTCGCGTAGCGCATCTGGGTCCGCTCGTCATCGCTCTCCATCAGGCGCAGCTCGAGGGCGTCGATCTCCCTCGCGGTGGCCCGCACCGCCTCCGGCGTCACGGACAGGAGCAGGTCGGTGACCGTGGGGTCCGCGCCGAGGCCGGCCGCGACGTGCTGTCGCATGACGCCGAGTCCACCGGAGCACACGATGGTGCCCGAGTGGGGTGTCAGCTCCCCGGTCACGAGGCGCAGCAGCGTGGTCTTGCCCGCACCGTTGGCACCGACGAGGGCGACCTTGGCGCCGTCCCCGACCCGGAAGGCCACCTCGTCGAGGAGCACCCGGCCGTCGGAGAGCTCGTACCGCACGCCTGCCACGTCCACATGTCCCACGAATCGGGATGCTCCCAGATCCGCATGTCCGGGGCCACGAATTATCAAGGGAATACCCCTCTGGGGTATAGCATTGACGTGGGGTGAGGCCAGACGCACGGACGCTACCGAGAAGGATGCCGATGACGACCCACCACGACCACGACGACCACGGTGGACACGCGGGGCACGACGACCACGTCGCGATGTTCCGCCGGCTCTTCTGGATCATGCTCGTCCTCGCCGTCCCCGTCGTCGGCTTCTCGCCCGGTTTCGGCATGCTCCTCGGCTACGAGCCGCCGACCTGGGGTGTCTGGGTCGCCGCTGTCCTCGGCACGGTCATGTACCTCTGGGGCGGCAAGCCCTTCCTCACCGGCGGCACCGACGAGATCCGCGACCGAGCCCCGGGCATGATGCTCCTCATCGGGCTGGCGATCACCGTCGCCTTCCTCGCCTCCTGGGGTTCCACCACCGGGCTGCTCGACGAACAGCTGGAGTTCTGGTGGGAGCTGGCCCTGCTGGTGGTCATCATGCTGCTCGGGCACTGGATCGAGATGCGCTCCCTCGCCCGGACCACCTCCGCCCTGGACTCCCTCGCCGAGCTGCTCCCGGACGAGGCCGAGCGGGTCGTCGGCGAGGACGTGGAGATCGTCTCCCCGATGGCGCTGGCCGTCGACGACGTCGTCATCGTCCGCCCCGGTGGGCGCGTCCCGGCCGATGGCGTCGTGGTCGTCGGGGCAGCGAGCGTCGACGAGTCGATGATCACCGGTGAGTCCGCCGCGGTCCGGCGCGAGGAGGGCGACCGGGTCGTGGCAGGCACGATTGCCACCGATTCCGGTCTGCGCGTGGCGATCACGGCCGTGGGTGACGACACCGCCCTGGCCGGCATCAGCCGGCTCGTCGAGGACGCCCAGGCCTCATCCTCGCGGGCGCAGCGCCTCGCGGACCGTGCTGCGGGGTGGCTCTTCTGGTTCGCACTCGGGGCAGCGGTGCTCACCGCGCTGGTGTGGGGACTGCTCGGGCTGCCCGACTCCGCGGTCGTGCGCACGATCACCGTGCTCGTCATCGCCTGCCCGCACGCGCTCGGCCTGGCGATCCCGCTCGTCGTCTCGATCGCGACCGAGCGCGCCGCCCGGGGTGGCGTCCTCATCAAGGACCGGCTGGCGCTGGAGAGCATGCGCACCGTGGACACGGTGCTCTTCGACAAGACCGGCACCCTGACGAAGGGCTCCCCCGCCGTGACCGCGGCCGCACCCGTCGCCGACGTCGCGGAGGACGAGCTCATCGCCCTGGCCGCTGCGGCAGAGTCGGATTCGGAGCACCCGCTGGCTCGCGCGATCGTCGCCGCGGCGGAGCAGCGCGGCCTGTCCGTGCCGGCGGCGCACGACTTCGCCTCCTCCCCCGCCGTCGGGGTCACCGCGACCGTCTCCGGAAGCACCGTGCGCGTCGGCGGTCCCTACCTGCTCGAGGAGGAGGGCGCCGAGGCCGTGGGCGTGGCCGAGGAGTGGGGCCACCAGGGGGCCACCGTCCTGCACGTCCTGGTCGACGGGCAGGTGCGCGGCGCCCTGCGCGTGGCCGACGAGATCCGCCCGGAGTCCCGGGCGACCATCGATGCGCTCCACGCGAAGGGGGTCCAGGTCGCCATGATCACCGGCGACGCCGAGCCGGTGGCCGCCTCCGTCGCGGCGGAGCTGGGGATCGACCGCTACTTCTCCCAGGTCCGTCCGGAGGACAAGGCGGCCAAGGTCGCCGAGCTGCAGTCCGAGGGACGCACGGTCGCCATGGTCGGGGACGGCGTCAACGACGCCCCCGCGCTGGCCGGGGCGGACGTCGGCATCGCGATCGGTGCGGGCACCGACGTGGCCATCGGCTCCGCCGGCGTCGTCCTGGCCTCCGACGACCCGCGGGCCGTGCTCTCGGTTCGGGAGCTCTCCCGGGCCGGGTACGCGAAGATGCAGCAGAACCTGTGGTGGGCCGCCGGCTACAACATCATCGCGGTCCCGCTGGCCGCCGGTGTCCTGGCGCCCATCGGCTTCGTCATGCCGATGTCGGTCGGCGCGATCCTGATGTCGCTCTCCGCGATCATCGTCGCGCTCAACGCCCAGCTCCTGCGGGGGCTCGACCTGCGGCCGGAGGTTATGGTGGCAGGCGGAGCCCGGCCGTAGGGCTCGCGGACGAGGGAGCAGTACCCGCACCACGACAAGACTGACTCACGAAGGAGTCGTCATGGCGTGGTTCGTGCTCGTCGTCTCGGGGATGATGGAGGCGGTCTGGGCCGTCGCCCTGGCCCGGTCCGAGGGCTTCCACCGGGTGGTCCCCAGCGTGCTCTTCGTGGTCTTCCTCGCCGGCAGCCTCGGTGGTCTCGCATGGGCGATGACCTCGCTGCCGACGGGGACGGCGTACGCGGTGTGGACCGGCATCGGCGCGACCCTGACGGCCGTCTGGTCGATGGCCAGCGGCGCCGAGCGTGCCACCACCGCCCGGGTGGGCCTGCTCGTCCTCCTCGTCGGCTGCGTCGTCGGCCTGAAGGCGGTGGCCTGAGATGCCCTGGGTCGTCCTGCTCCTCAGCGCGGTCCTCGAAGCCGTCTGGGCCACCGCGCTCGGGCACTCCGAGGGCTTCTCCCGGCCGGTGGCGACGGTGGTCTTCCTCATCGCCCTGGCGCTCAGTCAGACCGGGCTCGGCTGGGCGGTGAAGACCATCCCCATCGGTACCGGCTACGCCGTCTGGGTGGGCGTGGGAGCGGCCCTGACGGTCGCCTGGGCCATGGCCACGGGTGAGGAGAGCGCCTCGCCGGCGAAGGTGGTCTTCCTCGCCGGGATCATCGCCTCCGTCGTGGGCCTGCGGCTGGTCCCCTCCGGGCCCTCGGAGCGCTGACGAAGGGGGTCAGCGCACCGAGACGATCCGGTGCTCCTTGATGGACATCACGAGCGCGATGATCCACCCGATCACCGTCCAGCCGAGGAGCAGGTTCACCCAGAAGACCGACCAGGCGTTGGCGTTGCCGCGCACGGCCGCGATCGCCCACGGCAGCATGTAGCCGGCGGTGAGGATCGCGACGAGGATGGCGACCGGCGCGCTGACGACGCGTGTCTTCTGGTCCGTGACGATTCTTGCCATGCCCCCAGCCTAGGCTGATGCGGCGACCCGCCAGCACTTCGCACGGCAGTTCGGCCATGGCCCCGGCGGGCGCGCCCGGAATGCCGCGGCTGCGGAGCGCCGAGGGAGGCGAACTGCCGTGCGACATGCCGTGCCCCTCGTCCCGCTAGTCGCTCGGCGGGTCGAGTGAGGGGAAGCGGCGCGGCACCAGGGCCAGTGAGAGCAGGACCGCGACGCCGGCGATGAGCAGCCCGACGAACACCGCATGGGTCGAGGAGTGCAGCGCGGAGCGCATGAACTCCGCCGCCGCTGCCGAGGGACTGCCCAGGAGCGCACCGGTGATGCCGTCGACCGTCTCCGGGACGCTGCCGCGCAGACGGGCCGGCGCGTGATCGAGCTCGCGCAGCAGCACGTGGTTCGTCACCGCGCCGAAGATCGCCGCACCCAGGCTCTGCCCGAGGTACCGGGCGAACATCGCTCCCCCGGTCACCACGCCGCGCTCGGACCAGGTCACCGTCGACTGTAGGCCGACGATCAGGGGGGTCGTGATCAGGCCCATGCCGGCCCCGAGCAAGAGACTGCCCAGCACCGCGACCGCGGTCGTGGTGGTCTCGTCCAGGCTGACGAAGACACCTCCGGCCACGATGAGGAAGAGGGCCCCCACCGCCGCGGTGTCACGAAAGCCGATGCGCAGGTAGAGCCTGCTGGAAAGCGAGGAGGCCACTGGCCACCCGATCGACATGACGGCCAGCACGAAGCCTGCGCCGACCGGGCTGAGACCGCCGACGAACTGGGCCCAGGTGGGAAGGAAGGTGGACAGGCCGATCATCGCCATCCCGGACAGCGCGGTGGCCAGGTACGAACCCGCGGTCAGCCCTCGGGTCCACAGCCAGGGCGGCATGATCGGGTCGCTCGCCCGGTGCTCGACGAGCACCGCGGCCACGGCGCACACGAGGGTCAGGGCGAAGATGGTCACGCTCGGCGTGGACAGCCAGGGCCAGGCCGTCCCGCCCTGGAGCAGGCCGAGGACCCCGAGACCCCCGGTTGCGAAGAGCAGCGCCGCCCCGAGCCAGTCGATGCGGTGCTCGTGCCGTTCGACGTCCTCGTGCAGACGCACGATGATCGTGGCCACGGCCGCGACACCGATCGGGATGTTGACGAAGAAGATCCACCGCCAGCTGGCGTACTGCGCGAAGAGGCCACCCAGCGCCGGCGCCACGACCGCGGAGATGCCCCACACGCTGGACAGGTATCCCTGGATCCGGCCGCGCTCGGCGACGGTGTACATGTCCCCGGCCAGGGTCTGCACGGTGGCGCCGATCGCACCGGCCCCCAGTCCCTGCAGGCCGCGGAAGGCGATGAGACTGATCATGTCCCAGGCAGCGCCGGACAGGACCGACCCGAGCAGGAAGACGATCGCCCCGACGACGAGGACCGGCTTGCGTCCGTAGATGTCGGCGAACTTGCCGTAGACCGGGATGGTGACGGTCTGGGCGAGCAGGTAGATCGAGAAGACCCACCCGACGAGGGCGAACCCGCCCAGGTCACCGACGACCTGCGGGACGGCCGTCGCGACGATCGTCGTGTCCATCGCGATCAGGGCCATCGCGAGGACGAGTGCGACCAGGACCGGTGTCCGTGGGTCGCTCAGGCGGGATGTCACCAGAGGATCGCCGCAGACGCCGACGTGCGCTCCTCCGGCGACGTCGATGGTGGACGTGAAGGGACTCGAACCCCTGACCTCTCGCGTGTGAAGCGAACGCTCTAACCAGCTGAGCTACACGTCCGTGGTGCTCCCCGCACCGGCGTCCCGGTCGGGCAACGGGATGAGAGTACCCGGTCCCCTCCCCCGGGGACGAATCGCCCCCGGGCGCGGTGGGTGCCGGGCTTCACGCGCGGTGCAGGCCAGGCACCATGAGCAGCAGGTCCTCGACCTGGTCGGGCGTCCAGCCGGGCACGCCGGTGAGCAGGAGTGCGACGTAGAAGCACAACCATCCGAAGGCCGCCGAGAGCATGAGCATCGGCGCCTTCGCCTTCCACGGCAGCGCCATCGCGTACTGCTCGAAGGCCTTCACCTCGGCCTTGACGAACTGGGTCACCCGGCGGGCCCAGATGAACTCCGTGCTCCACAGGAAGAGCCCGACGAAGATGGTCGCCCAGCCGGGACCGACGAGCGGCACCATCGGGATGCCGACGATGATCAGCGCCAGGCCGAGCAGACCGATGACGACCCGGTAGAGCGGAGCCGCGACGGGATGGCATCGCACGGCGCGGCGCCACCGGACGGGGTCCTCGCTCGCGTCGATGCGCCCGTCGTCACCGAACCGCTCGCGCAGCTCGGCACGCACGATCGCGTGGTGGTCCCGCCGCACGTCGCGGTAGGGCCGCCGGTTCCCCTCGCCGTCCCGGCCGCGGCCTGACCACGGTGGGGGCCCGCCCCCTTCGTCCACGTCCACCTGCTCGCCCACGACCATCCCCTCGTGGTTCACGGATTCATGTCCTGGACGGATCGCCGGGCGAAGGCCGCACGCACCCGCTCCGTCACCGGCCCGGGCGCGGCGAGCTCCCGGTCGTCGATGCGGTGGATCGGGTGCACGTCGCGGGTGGTGCCGGTGAGGAAGGCCTCGTCGGCGCTCTCGAGAACGCCCATCGGCAACGCCTCCTCGCGGACCTCGAGCCCGGCCTCCCTGGCCCACTCGATGGTCAGCTCACGAGTGATCCCCGCCAGGGGCCCGCTCTCCAGCGGTGGGGTCAGGACGATCCCGTCGACGACGACGAAGATGTTGCTCCCGGTCGCCTCGCACAGCTCGTCCCGGGTGTTGCCGAAGATGGCCTCGGTGGCCCCCTTCGCCTTGGCGGCGGCGAGCGCGATGACGTTGTCGGCGTAGGAGGTCGTCTTCAGACCGGCCGTCGCGGCGCGCTCGTTGCGCGTCCACGGGACGGTGGCCACCGCGACCGTCTCCGGGGGCGGGGGCACCTCCGTCGCGGCGACGATGTAGGTGAGCCCCTCCTGCAGCCGGTCCGACCCGAGCGGACCCGCCCCGCCGGTGACCGTGTAGCGCAGCCGACCGAAGGCGATCGTCTCCCCCGCCGCCAGGACGGCCTTGACACCCTCCTCGATACGGGCGTGGTCCGCCGGCTGCAGGCCGAGGCCGGCGAGGGTGCGGTCCAGCCGGGCGAGGTGGCGGTCCGCGGCGAAGACCTCGCCGCCGACGATCTTGCAGGTCTCGAAGGCCCCGTCACCGACCGTGATCCCGTGGTCGAGTGCCGCCAGCGCCGGTTCGTCCCCCGCGACGAGCCGCCCGTCGACCCATACCCGCACGTCCTCGCTCATGTCCCCACTCTTCCAGATCCCCGCCGTCTGCCGAAGTGGTACCCCTCGAGCGGCAATCCTCCGGCAACCTGCCAGCGCAGTCTGGCCCAGTTGACAGCCCGCCATTTATCGTGAGGGCGCTATCGCTCCGGGGGAAGGATGGTGAAGGGCCGTTCCTCGGCAGGGAACGGCCCTTCACCGCACGATCAGGTGCGGTAGCACGTGTCAGGACCCCTCGTGGGGCATCGTGGAGGTATGAGCAAGTCATCGCGGGGGGCAGCGGTGCTCAGGGCTGCCCGTGCCGACGCGAAGCTCACCCAGGCCGAGCTCGGCCACCGCTCAGGGGTGAGCGTCCGCACGATCCGTGGTCTCGAGCGCGGGGAGATCCTGCGGCCCCAGATCGCCACGCTGCAGCAGCTCGCCCTGGGCCTCGACCTGGGTCCGCGGGCACAGACGGAGTTCATGCACGGCTGGGCCACCGAGGGACCGGCCAGCTTCGACGGGCTGCTCGTCGACCCGAGCATGAGCGAGATGGAGCAGATCGACTCCCTCACTCGCGCCGGTCTCGGGAACTACCGCGTCATCAGCCAGATCTGGCGGACCCATGTCTCCGCGGACCGGCGGCTGAGCCGCACCGCGTGCCACTCCAGCATCTGCGCCGTGGAAGACGGCCTGGACCGCGTCTTCAACGTGCAGGTCGGCGACCAGTCCTCCTCCGCGAAGGACCTGGAATTCACGCCCCTCCTCGGCTGCCATCTCATCAGCCGCCGGTTCTTCCCCGAGAGCGACGTCGTCGTCTTCGAGGTGGGGCTGCCCGAGGCGCTGCCGAAGGGGGCGAACCACGCCTATGCCTACGAGGTGTGCGACACCGGCCACGGTCGCCGGGGGCCCGGCTCCGACGGCTTCGTCTGGGGGCCGACGCACACCGCGCGCTCCATCGTCGTCTCGGTGGAGTTCGAGGTGTGCCCCGGCCGGATCACCCACGTGGAGAAGGCGCCCGGCGAGGACTTCCGCTTCCTCGAGGAGGCCCGCCTCGATGCCGAGAACCGCACCACACTCGTCCTCGAGGACGTCGGCCCGGGGGCGTTCGGTTTCAGCTGGGAGTGGTGATCAGCGCCGCCGCGGCTCCATGGGCGGGAACTCGCCGTCGTCGCTGCCGTCGTCGCCGCCGAAGAGCAGGTTCTGCAGCATCACCTGCACCTCCTCCACGTGCGGCACGTCGTACAGCTCCATCCCCGCCTTCTCGGTGGCATCGGAGACCACGAGGGTGCCGCAGCCGAGGATCCGGTCCAGGACCCCCTTCTCCATCGCCACGTCGTTGATCCGGTAGAGGGGGATGTCGCGGCCCTTCTTCGTCAGGAGTCCGTACCGGTGGCTGATCCGACGGTTGGTGAAGACGTAGTGGGTCGAGCTCCAGCGCCACACCGGAAGAACGGTCGCGAGCCAGACGAGGACCACGGCGAGGACGGCGACGACGAGCAGCGCCCACCGGCCCCACGAGGTGCCCTCACCGAAGGCCGCGACGCCGATGAGGGCCACCACGGCGACGACGAGCACGATGATCGGGCCGACGAGGGCCTTCCAGTGCGTGCGCAGGTCGGCCTGGATCTCCTCGCCGTCGGCGAGCTGACTGGGCTTCATGGCCTCATCCCACCACGACGCGCAGGAGGCTGGCCACCGCTGGGGTGGAGAAGGCCGACCGCCGTCACTCGCCGCCTCTGCCGCGCGCGAGGTTCCGGCGAGCCGCGTCGAGCGAGCACGCGTGGCCGGCGATGCCCTGCCACGGGTCCGCCTTCTGCGACAGGCGCCGGAGGACGGACGTCATGTCGTACCCGTCAGGCGCGACCTGCCCGACCTCGGACCAGTCGACGGGCGTCGCCACGGGGGCTCCCGGACGGGCCCGGACCCCGTAGGCCGGGATCGCGTTCTGGCCGTATGCGTTGCGCAGGTAGTCCAGGAACACCCGGTCGCCACGCTCGTCCTTGCGCTGCTTCGTCGTCATGAGATCCGGGTCCTCATCGGCCAGTGTCTCCGCAAGCGATCTCGCGAACTCCCGGACGGTGTCGAAGTCCTCGCCACGGTCGAGTTGGACGTGTACGTGGTAGCCCCGTGACCCCGTGGTCTTGACGAAGGGGGTCAGGCCCAGGTTCTCGAGCCGGTTCCCCACCGCCCGGGTCGCAGCACGCAGTCGCCGCAGGTCCTCCACCGACGGGTCCAGGTCGATGATCAGCTGGTCCGGATGGTCGAGGTCGTCCTCCCGCGAGAGCCAGACGTGCGGTTCCACGCACGCCTGGTCGGCGAGGTAGGCCAGCGTCGCCTCCTCGTTGCACACGACGTGTCGTTGGCTCCCCTCCCGCGTCTGCACCTGCACCCGATCGATCCAGTCCGGGAAGTGTTCCGGGGCCTTCTTCTCGAAGAAGCCCCCTTCGCCGATCCCGTCGGGGAAGCGCCGCATGGCCACCGGTCTGCCCCGGACGTGCGGGAGCATCGTCTCGCCGACGGCGATGGAGTAGTCGACCAGATCCGCCTTGGTCAGGCCGTCCGCGGGGAAGAGGACCTTCTCCGGCCTCGAGACCTCGACGGTGCGCCCGCCCACCCGGCGTCCGAGACGGCTGCTCATGTCTGCTCCCGCACGACGTCACGTGCGTCCTTGTCCCGTCGCAGCCCCTGGTAGCGCGGATGGCGCAGGCGGCCTGCCTCGGTCCACTCGGTGAACCCGATCTGGGCGACGGTCCGGGGCCGGACCCAGTGCACGCCGCGACGCGGCACGTCCTGGGCATCGGTGAACGGGGAGGCGTCGGTGGAGATACGGCTCAACTCGTCGTGCAGCTGTGCGAGCACCTTCGCGGTGAACCCGGTTCCCACCTTGCAGGCATAGCGCAGGCCGCCGTGGTCGTGGTACCCGACGAGCAGCGCGCCCAGACCGTGCCGGCTCCCCTGCGGCTCCGTGTATCCACCGATCACCAGCTCCTGGTCGCGTACGCACTTGAACTTCAGCCAGTCCGTCGAACGGCCGTGGTGATAGGAGCCGTCACCACGCTTGGCGATGGCTCCCTCCCAGCCCTTGCGACAGGCCTCCCGGTACATCGCCTCCCCGTGCTCGACCCGGTGGACCGAGAATCGGAGCGGGTCGGTGAAGCGAAGGGTGTGCCGCAACACGTTCTTTCGGGTGCGCAGGCCCAGACCGGTGAGGTCGTACCCGTCACGGTGCAGCAGGTCGAACACGTAGTAGAAGACCTCGATCCCGCTGGCTCGGGCCCGTTTCGGGTCGCTGAGCTGGAGTCGGCCCTGCAGCCGGGCGAAACTGGTCTGCCGCCCCTCGAAGGCGACCACCTCGCCGTCGAGGACGACGTCCGCCACGTCCTGAGCCGCCAGCGCGTCCACGAGCTCCGGATACGTGTCCGAGACGTCCTTGCGGTTGCGGGTCAGGAAGCGGACCGAGTCGCCGTCGCGGAAGGCAAGGCAGCGCTCGCCGTCGAGCTTGCGCTCGTAGAGCCACGCGGGGTCGGAGAAGTGGTCATGGGTCAGCGTGGCGAGAGTGGGCTGGACCCAACTCGGGTGGGACCGGGGGCGCACGTGCTCGAGGTCCTCGGTCGACAGCAGCTCCGACAGGTCCGTCATGCTTGGCCTTCCCGCGCCACCTCGTCGAGGCCACGTCCGGACGTCACCGACAGCTGCTCGGTGCTGACGGGATTGCGGCGCGCGTCCGCCTCGTGATCACGCTGCTTGACCAGCAGCCACCGCTCGCCCCGGCCGACCCTGGTGAGGGCATACCCGCCGGTGAGCTTCTCGCCCTCCAGCCACACGGTCACGTGGCCCTGCTCCACCGCGTCCGCCACCGGGACCTCGTGTCCGTCCTTCTCGGTGAGGTTCCGGTAGCTGCCCGTGTCCCACACGATCACGCTGCCGGCCCCGTACTCACCCTGCGGGATGGTGCCCTCGAAGTCGCCGTAGTCCAAGGGGTGGTCCTCGGTCGGCACCGCACGACGAACACGGGTGCCCTGCCGGGTCGACCGGTCGTCTCCCGTGGTTCCGGTGTCTCCCGGAAGTCACGCTTGCGCCGGTACTCCCGCAGCGGACGCTCTTCGCTCATCAGCTCACGCCTCAGCTTCCAGTTGGCTTCTCCGGTCTCCTCTCGTCGGTACCCGTCCGTCGGCACTTCAACCGGCACCCGTCCGCACCTGCAGCAGGCGTCGACGGCGCATGACCGCAGGGGCGGCGGGTACCACGGCAGCGCGTTGCGGGAGGTGGCGCACGAAACCATGGGAGGTGCTCTGGTGCGACCCACGAAGGGGGGACGGCGGACCCTGGTCCTCAACGCCGGGTCGTCGAGCCTGAAGGTCTCGCTCGTCGACCCCGACGACACCATCGTCCAGGCGGAGACGATCGAGGACTGGGACGGCGACTACGCGGGCCTGGACCTGCCGGACTGGGACCACGACGTCATCGGTCACCGGGTCGTCCACGGGGGCTCCCGCTTCACCGGCCCGGCGTGGATCGACGACCGCGTCCGGGCCGACCTGGCCGAGCTGGCGCCCTTCGCCCCGCTGCACCAGCCCCGCTCGTGCGCCGGTATCGACGCAGCGGCCAGGGCCTACCCCGACAGCCCCGCCTTCGCGGCATTCGACACCTCCTTCCACGCCGGCCTCCCGGCGGTCAGCAGGATCTATGCGGTGCCGCAGGAGTGGCCGGTGCGACGGTACGGCGCGCACGGGCTCTCGCACGCGTACACGGCCCGCCGTGCCGCCGAGTTGCTCGACCGCGACCCCAGGGGCCTCCGGGTGGTCACCTGCCATCTGGGATCCGGCGCCTCGCTGTGCTCGGTCGACGGAGGGCGCAGCATCGACACGACGATGGGCCTGACCCCACTGGAGGGGCTGGTCATGTCCTCCCGGTCCGGGACGGTGGACCCGGGCATGATCCTCTGGTTGCAGCGCCACCACGGCATGGGGGCCGCGGAGGTCCAGGAGGCGTTGGAGCAGGAGTCCGGCCTGCTGGCACTGGCCGGCACCGGAGACATGGAGACGGTGGTCCGCGCCGCCGAGGCCGCCGACGAGCAGGCCACGTTCGCCCTGGATGTCTACGTCCACCGTCTCGCCAAGGAGGCCGTCGGCATGATGGCCGCGACGCGTGGAACCGACGCGATCGTGTTCACCGGCGGGGTCGGTGAGCACTCGCCGCTGGTGCGTTCACGGGTCGCACGGGCCCTCTCGTGGGTGGGGGTCCACATCGACGAGGACCGCAACGACCGGTGCAGGGGCGATGGGGTGCTCAGCGCCCACCCGGGTGACGTCGGGGCCCTCGTCGTCAGCACGCACGAGGACGTCGAGGTGGCCCGGCACGGCCGTGCCCTCGAGGGGACGAGCCGTGAAGGCGGCGGGGCGGCCCGATGATCCACGACGGGGTGGGCGGGCTCTCCGCCGACGAAGGCGAGCCGTGCAGCCGCCTCGACGACGGCTGCTTCCCCGGCGGGACGGACGACCTGCAGGCGCGCCTGGTGCGGGAGCACGCGCCGGTCCGGCTGCTCCGACTGCTCTCCCACCTGCCCCACGACGGCCGCTACGACGACCTGGAGTCACTCATCACGGCACTGCACGACGATCGGCGGCGGTGAGGCCTGCGTGCGCCACCGCCGCCGATCGTGCCCGGCCGTTCAGCCTCGGGGGCTCCCGCTGCCCGCGGTCGCGTCCTCGCCCTCGATCCTCGTGCGCAGGCGCGCGTACACCGAGGTCAGGATCCGCGAGACCTGCATCTGGCTGACCCCGATCCGCTCACCGATCTCGCGCTGGGTGAGGTCCTTGACGAAGCGCAGACGCAGCACCCGCTGCTCCCGGGTGTCCAGCGTTCCCATCGCCTCCCGCAGCGAGACCAGCGTGACGGTCTTGTCATTCGGGTCCTCTTCCTCCGCGGCGATCGTCTCGATCAGCGGCTGCTCGGAGGACTCCCGGGCAGGGGTGTCGAGGGAGCTGGAGCGGTACTGGTCCCCGACGAGCCCGGCAGTACGCACCTGCTCGACCGAGAGGTCCATCTCTGCTGCCACCTCGGCCTCGGTGGGCTTCCGTTGGTTTTCCTGCTCCATCCGGGCCGCCGTGTCGCGCACGTCGTGGTGCAGCTCCTGCAGGCCACGGGGCGGGCGGACGGCCCACCCGTGGTCACGGAAGTACCGCTTCAGCTCGCCGATGATGGTGGGCGCGGCGAAGGCACTGAAGCCGTGCCCTCGATCGGGACGGTACCGTCGGGCCGCCTGGACGAGCCCGAGCATCGCCACCTGGACGAGGTCGTCGCGCTCGATGCCTCGTCCCCCGAAGCGCCTCGCGAGTCCGATCGCGAGCCCGCGGTTGGCGATCACGACCTCCTCGCGGATGCGCGCCGCGCGGGTGGGGTCGGTCTCTTGGCAGGCCCGCCCGAGCTCGAGCGCGGCGTGACGATCGCGCTCACGGTGGTCGCTGGTCTGATCACGGACGACACTGGTCATGGATACTCCTCGTACGAGGTTCCAATATCAGCCGCGGTCTCGAGCCGACGTCGTGGTGACCACCGAACCACCTCTCACGCTCCCTCGCAACCATCGGTGATCGTTCAACGTGATCCGTGCCTCGGGCGCACGCACGATTCCGGGACCACGCTCCCGGGTAACTGTCCAGTAATGTCTGGAACTCTTCCGCCACACGATGCATCAACACCCGCTCTGGGAGGTAGATGCGCAATGAGCACTCGCGAGGGTGAGACGTGCCCGGGTGCCGACACGGACGGAGTGAGGGACGTGCGAGGTGACCGGACCGCACCCGAGACGTGGTTGGCCTGCCGCGTGCTCTGCCGCGACGACCGCGTGGTCGGCACTGTCGACGACGTCCTGCTCGACTCCGACAGCGCCACCGCCGAGTGGGTGGTCGTGCGGCTTCGAGGTCCGCACCTGCGCCACCACCGAGCCGTTCCCGTCGCCATGCTGCGTGACCTCGGCGACGACCTGCGTGTGGCGACGTCCAGGCCCCACCTCGTGGCATCCCCCCGCGTGCGACCGAGGCAGCCCATGACGTCGGCGGACGAGCTGGCCCTCTACCGGTACTGGCACGGCTGACCGGGGTGTGAGTTCGCCGGCGCCGGGGAAGAGAAGAGGCATGACTGCCACCACTCCCCTGTCCGAGCGCGAGGCCGGCGACCTCGACGCGTGGTTCCGGGCGGCCAACTACCTCTCGGCCGGCCAGATCTACCTGCTGGACAACCCGCTGCTGCGCCGTGACCTGACGCCCGAGGACGTCAAGCCCCGGCTGCTGGGGCACTGGGGCACCGCGCCCGGCCTGAACCTCGTGCACACCCACCTCAACCGGCTCATCCGCGAGCGGGACGTGGATGCGATCATGCTCGCCGGCCCGGGCCACGGAGGACCGGCCGAAGTGGCGGAGGCCTACCTCGACGGCCGGTGGTCCGAGGTGTACCCGCAGATGGGTCAGGACGAGGACGGACTGCGTGAGCTCATGCGCCAGTTCTCCTTCCCCGGCGGCATCCCGAGTCACGCGGCCGCCGACGTGCCGGGGTCGATGCACGAAGGGGGAGAGCTCGGCTACGTCCTGTCCCACGCCCACGGCGCGGCGATGGACAACCCGGACCTGCTCGTGGTCGCCGTCGTCGGCGACGGCGAGTTCGAGACCGGCCCGCTGGCCGGCTCCTGGCAGTCGACCGCGTTCGTCGACCCCGTCCACGACGGAGCCGTCCTGCCGGTGCTGCACCTGAACGGCTACAAGATCGCGGGCCCCACGGTCCCGGGGCGCATGCCCAGGGAGAGTCTGGTCGCGCTGCTGCGCGCGCACGGGCACCACGTGCTCACCGTCCAGGGCGAGGACCCGGCGGAGGTGCACCAGCAGATGGCCGCCGCCATGGACGAGGCGCACACCCGTATCCGGGAGATCCAGGAGGCCGCACGAGGTGGCGCCG
The DNA here is from genome assembly GCF_001570965.1 of Janibacter corallicola NBRC 107790. GTDB lineage: Bacteria > Actinomycetota > Actinomycetes > Actinomycetales > Dermatophilaceae > Janibacter > Janibacter corallicola. Next base: position 27,403 of record NZ_BCSR01000013.1, read on the forward strand.
GGGCCGGGGAGCGCCCGTCGTGGCCCCTGGTGCTCCTGGCGACCCCGAAGGGGTGGACCGGTCCGGAGTCCGCCCACGGTCTGCCCGTGGAGGGCACGTGGCGGGCGCACCAGGTGCCGCTGACCGGCGTCCGGGACGATCCCGAGCAGCTGGCCCTGCTCCAGGACTGGTTGTCCTCCTACGACCCGGGCTCCCTCTTCAACGAGCACGGACGGGTCGTCGAGCGGATCCGCGCCCTCGCCCCGAGGGGGGACCGTCGCACCAGCGCCAACCCCCACGCCAACGGTGGGCTGCTCCGCCGCCCGTTGCAGGTGCCGGACCCGCGTCGCTTCTCGGTCGACGTCCCGACGCCGGGTGCCTCCGCCCACGAGGCGACGAAGGTGCTGGGCGACCTGCTGACAGAGGTGATCCGTGCCAACCCGGACGACTTCCGGCTCTTCGGCCCCGACGAGACCGCTTCCAACCGGCTGGACGGCGTCTACGAGGTGACCGACAAGGTCTTCGCCGAGCAGATCCTGCCGGTCGACGAGCACCTGGCCCCACAGGGCCGGGTCATGGAGGTCCTCTCCGAGCACCTGTGCCAGGGCTGGCTGGAGGGCTACCTGCTCAGCGGCCGGCACGGGCTCTTCTCCTGCTACGAGGCCTTCGCGCACATCGTGGACTCGATGGTCAACCAGTACGCCAAGTGGTTGAAGGTCTCCGCCCAGCTGGACTGGCGCCCGCCCCTCTCCTCGCTGAACTACCTGCTGACCTCGCACGTGTGGCGCCAGGACCACAACGGCTTCTCCCACCAGGACCCGGGCTTCATCGACCACGTCGTCAACAAGAAGCCCGAGTTCGTCCGGGTGTACCTGCCTCCGGACACCAACACCCTGCTGGCGACGATGGCCCACTGCCTCTCCAGCCGACACCACGTCAACGTCGTCGTGGCCGGCAAACAACCGCAGTTCGACTGGCTCGATGCCGACCGGGCCGCGCTGCACTGCACTCGCGGCCTGGGTATCTGGGAGTGGGCCTCGACCGACGACGGCGACCCGGACGTCGTGCTCGCCTGCGCCGGCGACGTGCCCACGCTCGAGGCACTCGCGGCGGCCGACCTGCTGCGTCGCCACCTGCCCGAGCTGGCCGTGCGCTTCGTCAACGTCGTGGACCTGATGCGGCTGATGGACGAGGACCAGCACCCCCACGGGCTGAACGCACGGGACTTCGACGCGGTCTTCACGCGGGACCGGCCGGTGGTCTTCGCCTACCACGGCTACCCGTCCCTGATCCACCGTCTGACGTACCGCCGGGCCAACCACGCGAACCTGCACGTGCACGGGTTCCGCGAGGAGGGGACGACGACGACCCCCTTCGACATGGTGATGATGAACGAGCTCGACCGTTACCAGCTGGTCATCGACGTCATCGACCGGGTGCCCGGACTCGGCCCGCGGGCTGCCCTCGTGCGGCAGGACATGCTGGACGCCAGGAGCGAGGCGCGCGCCTGGACACGGGTGCACGGCGACGACATCCCGGCGGTTCGCGACTGGGCCTGGAGCAGCGACCAGCGGACCCGACCCGGGGAGTAGCCCCGGCCCCTGCAGAACGACGGGTGGAAGGAGCTCTCCGGGGTACCTCCCCGTCATCATGAAGATCGCCGTGATCGCGGAGCACGCGAACCCCTTCGCCGGACCGGCGCGCGTCGAGGCCGACGGGCAGAACGTGCACGTGGAGGCGCTGGCACGAGGACTGGCCCGCCGAGGACACACCGTCGAGGTCCTCACCCGGCGGGACGGCGCTCGGGACGCCCCGGTCGAGCCCGTACCGGGCGTCACCGTGGTCCACGTCCCGGTGGGAGGGCCCGGGCCGGTCGCGAACGGCGACCTGCCGGGCCTCATGGACGACTTCGGCGACCGGGTGGAGGAGCGCTGGCGCCGCCGGGGCGACCCGGACGTGGTCCACGCCCACTTCTGGACGTCCGGGCTGGCGGCACTGCGTGCCGGTCGTCGACGGCGGGTCCCGGTGGCACAGACCTTCCACGCGCTCGGGAGCGTGCAGCGTCGACTGCGGGGAACGGCCGACACCAGCCCTCCCGGGCGACAGCGGCTCGAACACGCGGTGGCACAGGAGGTCGACCTCATCATCGCCACGTGCAGGAACGAGGTGGAGGAGTTGCGGCACATGGGTGTCGACGGCACCCGCATGACCATCGTCCCCGGCGGCGTCGACATCGCTCGCTTCACCCCGGGACCTCGCCCACGGTCGCCGCGCCGACGGGTGCTGCTCGTCGGGCACGGGCTGGTGGGCTGCGGCATCCCGATCCGGGCGCTCGCGCAGCTGCCGGAGGACGTCGAGCTGGTCATCGCCGGTGGCCCGGTCGGGTCCGTCCTCGCCGAGGAGCTGGGGGTCGGCTCTCGGGTGCGCCTGGTCGGGTCCCTACCGCACGAGGACATGCCGGGCCTCTACCGCTCCGCGGACGTCGTGCTGCCCCTCCCGGGGCCCGAGACCTTCGAGACCGCACCGCTCGAGGCCGCGGCTTGCGGACGACCAGTGGTCGGTGCCGCCGTGGACGGCCTGCTGGACTCGGTCGTCGACGGGGTGACCGGCCGGTTGGTCCCGCCCGGGGACGTGCCTGCGCTCACCGGGGCACTTCGGGACCTGCTGGACCAGCCGCGGATCGGGCGCCGTATGGGGCACGCAGGCCGCGTCCGGGCCGTCGCACACCACGACTGGCGGGTCGTCACCCGATCCACGGAGCAGGCTCTCGAGGAGATCAGGTCTCCCCGACCGGTGTCGGCACGCCTCCCTTCGCCCCCTTCGCGCCCCGGTGGTGGGCACGCCGAGGCGCATGCGCCTCCGACGCCCGGGTAGGCCCGGCGAGAGCCCGTTCCGCACCATCGGAGGAGAACCATGACGACGGCGACGCTCCGGTTCATCGGCACGGAAACGTCGCGGGTCCGGCTGGCCGGCGTGGGGCACGGGTCATCCGCCCCGCACGTCCGCGGGCTCCGGGCCGGCGGAGTCACTCATCGGGGCGCCCGTCCCCGAACCGGGCCCACGCCCGGTGGGTCTCCAGCAGGTCGATGAGCTCCCGGGCGAGCGCCACCGGATCCTCACCGCGGGTGACGCCCACGGCTCCGGCCGAGCCGGTCACCTCCAGGACCTCGACGCCGTGTCCGCTCGCTGCCAGCGCCTTGCCGTGCCGGAAGGCCTCCTGCACGAGCAGCTGCAGGCGCGGGTCGACCGCCGCGCCGGACGAGGCTGCCGTCGGGTCCATCGCCCGGGCGTCCGTCCCGGCCAGGGGGTCGGCACTGCCCCGTGGTGCGCCGAGGACGAGCAGCGCGTCGACCTCGACCGAGCGGGCCGTCAGCAGGGTCCGCTGGACGGGGATCGGCGTGCCGTCGTCCGGCCTGAGCACCCCACCGGTCGGGGCGATGACGAGCGGGACCATGTCCGCCTCGTCGGTGGCCCGGCGGACCCGCTCCACCTGCGCCAGATCGGCCTCCTCGTCGACGACGATCCCGAGGACCCGGCCGTCCACCGGCCAGTGCCCACCGACCTGGGAGAGCGCGGGGCTGGTGTCGAAGGGGGTCTCGACCTCCTCCCCGACGGGGGCCGGAAGCCCCAGCCCCTCGGCGACGCGGGTGGCCAGGGTGGTGTCGATCCGGGCGAGCACCTCCAGCTGCCGCTCGCGGATGGCCTGCTCGTAGCAGCGCCCCAGCTCGAAGGTGTACGCGGCGACGACGTGATCCTGCTCCACGGCGCTCAGGCTCCGCCAGAAGAGGCGTGGTTGACTGAAGTGGTCGTCGAAGGACGCCGCGGCCTCGCGGGTCTTGGGCCCGGCGACGGCCTGCGGGACGTCGATGAGCGCGGACACGTCCCCTCCCGCCGTGAAGGGGCACCCACCGTCGAGGGAGTTGGGACGGTAGGGAGCGACACCGGCGTGGTCGGCGCTCTGGTGCGCGCCGTCGCGCAGCATGTCGTTGACCGGTGCGTGCGGACGGTTGATCGGGATCTGAGGGAAGTTCGGCCCGCCCAGCCGGGAGATCTGGGTGTCCAGGTAGGAGAAGAGCCGTCCCTGGAGCAGCGGGTCGTCGGTCACGTCGATCCCGGGCACGAGGTGGCCCGGGTGGAAGGCCACCTGCTCGGTCTCGTCGAAGTAGTTGGCAGGGTTGGCCTCGAGACGCATCCGGCCGATCGGCTGCACCGGGACGATCTCCTCGGGGACGATCTTCGTCGGGTCCAGCAGGTCGATCCCCTCGAAGGTCTGGTCCTCACTGTCGGGCATCACCTGGATCCCGAGCTCCCACTCCGGGTAGGCCCCCGCCTCGATCGCATCGGCCAGGTCGCGGCGGTGGAAGTCGGGGTCCGCACCGTTGATGAGCTGCGCCTCGTCCCAGACCACCGAGTGCACCCCCAGCCTCGGCTTCCAGTGGAACTTCACCAGGCTGGTCTCGCCCGCCTCGTTGACGAGCCGGAAGGTGTGCACCCCGAAGCCCTCCATCATCCGGAACGAGCGCGGGATCGCCCGGTCCGACATCTGCCAGATCGTGTGGTGCTGTGCCTCGGTGTGCAGGGACACGAAGTCCCAGAAGGTGTCGTGCGCGCTCTGTGCCTGCGGGATCTCGCGGTCCGGGTGCGGCTTGGCCGCGTGGACGACGTCGGGGAACTTGATCGCGTCCTGGATGAAGAACACCGGGAAGTTGTTGCCCACCAGATCGAAGACACCCTCACTGGTGTAGAACTTCGTCGCGAAGCCGCGGGTGTCGCGCACCACGTCCGCGGAGCCCCGCGACCCGACGACGGTGGAGAAGCGGACGAAGACCGGCGTCTGCTCCCCTTCGCCCAGGAAGGCGGCCCGGCACACCCCTGCGGCCGTGCCGTACGCGGTGAAGGTGCCGTGTGCGCCCGCACCGCGGGCGTGGACGACACGCTCCGGGATCCGCTCGTGGTCGAAGTGCATCACCTTCTCCCGCAGATGGTGGTCCTGGAGCAGCACCGGCCCCCGCTCCCCCGCCTTGAGCGAGTGGTCGGTGTCCCGCACCCGCGCGCCCTGGGCGGTCGTCAGCCACGCCCCGCTCTGGTGACGGTCCTCCTCTTCGCCGCTGGGCCGCCCGGTGGGCGAGACGGCCGCTGCCGGCTGCTCGTCCGGTGCCGGCGGGACCGGATCGACCGGGTGGGTCGGCTCCTCCCGGGACGGGGACACCCGGCTGGGCGCGCCGGGGATCGTGATCTCGTCATGGGGCGACTGCTCGTCAGCGCTCATCGCTGCCTCCTCGATGGGGTGGGCCCATGTGTGGCTACCCCCGTGCCGGACACACATGCACCCACCGGGCATGGGCAGCGAGTCCGCGGGTACGGGGCGGGAAGAGCGATCCGTACCCGACCGAGGGAGAGCAGGCAATGGCCGACTACCGCACCGAGAACCCGACGACCGGCACGATCGAGCGCACCTTCGACGAGATCGACGAAGGGGGCGTGACCGCCGCCATCGACCGCGCCGACGAGGCGTTCCGGTCCTGGCGGACCACATCCGCGCAGGACCGCGCGGCGGTGCTGCGCCGGACCGCCGACATCTACGACGAGCGCGCCGCCGAGCTCGCCCGGGCGATCGCGGTCGAGATGGGCAAACCGATCAAGCAGGCGAAGGAGGAGGTGGGCCTCGCCGGGGCCATCTACCGCTGGTACGCCGACAACGGTCCGGACCTCCTCGAGGAGGAGCACCTCGACGCCCAGGGGGCACGCCGCAGCGTCGTGCGCAAGGACCCCGTGGGTGTCCTGCTGGGGATCATGCCGTGGAACTACCCCTACTACCAGGTGGCCCGCTTCGTCGCGCCGAACCTGATGCTGGGCAACACGATCCTGCTCAAGCACGCGAGCATCTGCGCCGGGTCCGCGGCGCTGATGGAGGAGGCGCTCCGCGACGCCGGGCTCCCCGACGGCGCCTACACCAACCTCTACGTCTCGAGCCGCCTCGCGCCCGACATCATCGCCGATCCGCGCGTGCAGGGGGTCTCCCTCACCGGTAGCGAGGGGGCCGGGGCGTCGGTCGCCGAGGCGGCCGGGCGGAACCTGACCAAGTCGGTCCTGGAGCTCGGTGGCTCGGACCCGATGCTCGTCCTCGACACCCAGGACGTGGACGGCATGGCGAAGATCGCCGCCAGGGCCCGGCTCTCCAACGCCGGGCAGGCGTGCAACTCCCCCAAGCGGATGTACGTCGCCGACGCGATCCACGACGAGTTCGTCGAGGCGCTGACCCGAGAGGTGGAGGCGGCCACCGTGGGCGACCCGACCGATGAGTCGACCACGGTGGGTCCGATGTCCTCCGCCCAGGCCCGTGACGACATCGACGAGCAGGTGCGGGACGCGATCGACAAGGGCGCGAAGGTCCACACCGGCGGTGAGCCCCTGGACGGCGACGGGTACTTCTACGCCCCGACGGTCCTGACCGGCATCACCGCGGACATGCGCGCCTGGTCCGAGGAGCTCTTCGGTCCGGTGGCGATGGTCCACCGGATGCGTGACGTGGATGAGGCCGTGCAGGCGGCCAACGACTCCGGATTCGGCCTGTCGGGCTCGGTCTGGAGCGACGACCCGGAGCAGGCAGCCGCCGTGGCCACCCGACTCGAGGTGGGGATGGCCTACGTCAACGAGCACGGGACCACCCTGCCGGGGCTGCCCTTCGGCGGGGTGAAGCGTTCCGGCTACGGACGTGAGCTCGCCGAGGACGGGATGAACGAGTTCGTCAACCGCAAGCTGGTGCGGGTCGCCGCACAGAAGGGATGAGGACGTGAAGCTGCAGAGCATCCGTGCGACATACGACGCCGAGGGGCCCCTGGCGACGGTCTACCTCGAGGCGCGCTCCCCCGGCGAGGACGCGGAGAAGCAGGTGCGCCTGCGCTGGGACGCGCTTCGCCGGGGGCTCGACGGGGCCGGCGCCGACGAGGGCCTCCTCACGGCCCTCGACGAGGCCGTGCTCGTCGAGGACATCGGCGAGGTCCAAGCCGACGGCCGGGTCCTCGTGGCCGCCCGCGACGGCGTGCTGCTCGACGAGCCGTGGGACGCGGCCGTCGGCGCCGGTGACGCTGCCCACCTCGCAGGTCAGCCACGGCTGGGGCCCTACGTCAGGGAGCGGGCCCGGTCGGTCCGCCTCCTCGTGGCGATCGTCGACCAGGAGGGAGCCGTGGTCCGCCGCGAGATCGCGGTCGAGGACCGTGAACACCCCGTGGGCCCCGACGAGACCGTGGACCCCGACACGGTGGAGTCGGTGCACAAGCCGCGCGGACAGTCCCTCTCCCACAAGCAGATCCAGCGTCGGGCCGCTGACACCGTCCAGCAGAACGCACGCGGCGTGGCGGAGCACCTGGAGTCCGTCGCCAAGCAGTGGCAGCCGGACGCCCTCGTCCTGGCGGGCGAGGTCCAGGGCCGGACCGCGGTACGTGACGAGCTGCCCAGCGCGCTGGCCGACATCTGCCACGAGACCGAGAGTGGCGGGACCGGTGACGACCGTGCCGAGGAGGTGCTCACCGGGAGCCTGCGCGACATCGCCAGCGGGGTCGCCGACGACCGGGACAGACGGCACCGGGACAGGTTCGAGGAGGCCAGGGCCCGGGACCGCGTCGCCGAGGGCCCGCGAGCGGTCGGGCACGCCGCGAACCTCGGCGCGGTCGACACCGTCTTCTTCGGCACCGGGCCGGCCCCGGAGAACGAGTCCGTGATCCTCGCGGCCTGTGCCCGGATCGACGCCGACGCCGAGACCCTCGCCGGTCCGGTCTCCGACGGGGTGGCCGCCGTGCTGCGCTTCGAGGCGCCGGACGAGACGGCCCGGGGCGGCTGATCAGTCTCGTACCCGGCACCTGACAACGGCCCCTGACCTTGCGTTTGCGCAGGTCAGGGCCCCCTTCGTGCTTGGGCTTCCCGCCCATGGGGGCGGCCCCCGGCTCACCCCAAGGCGATGTAGTTCTCCACCGCCAGGTGCCGGGCGCTCTGCCGTGGGGGCACCCGGTCGTTGGTCCACTTGCTCAGCAGGTACTCGACCTTGCCCTGCATGTGCTCCCGGAGCCGGGAGAACGAGTCGTCGGCGTCGGCGCCGACGGAGCCTTGCAGGACCCACCACGTCCACGCGGCGGCTCCTGCGTTGGCGATGAAGTCGGGGATCACCGGGATGCTGCGAGCAGCCAGCCGCTCCTCGGCCTCGGGCGTGGTCGGGGAGTTCGATCACGGCGTGAGCAGTGATCTGCGCCGCGATCTCCTCTGTGATGGCGTAGGAATACGCCGCCGGGATGAGGAGGTCGACACCCAGAGTCAGGACCCGCTCGGAGGGCAGCTGCTCGACATGGTCCGGTACTCGGGACCGGTCGATCTCGTCGTGGGAGTCACGCAACGCCAGCAGGGCCGGGACATCGAGGCCATCAGGGTCGTACACCGTGCCGGACGCATCAGCCAGCGCCACGACCGAGATTCCGGCCTGGTGCGCGTACATCGCCGTGGCGCCGCCGATCGTGCCGATCCCCTGGATCGCAGCAGTGGTCGCTGACAGGCTCCAGCCGGAGGAGCGCGCGTACGCCACAGCTGCCTGGGCCACGCCGTAGCCACCGATGACCGTGGCCAGCGGGAAGGGCATCCGATCGTTGCCGAGGCTGGTACGTGACGGGGTGCCGGCACGTGACAAAGGCCCCTGACCGTGCGTTTCCGCAGGTCAGGGGCCTTTTCGTGCTGGTGGGCGATACTGGGTTCGAACCAGTGACCTCTTCCGTGTCAAGGAAGCGCGCTACCGCTGCGCCAATCGCCCGAGGTGTACAGATTCCGGCTCGAGGTGGAGACGGGATTTGAACCCGTGTAGACGGCTTTGCAGGCCGTTGCCTCGCCTCTCGGCCACTCCACCATTGAAGGCGGTGAACCTTCCGAGCGGATGACCGGGTTCGAACCGGCGACCTCAACCTTGGCAAGGTTGCGCTCTACCAACTGAGCTACATCCGCATCCACGCTCTCGAAGCGGTGCTTCTTTGTGCGTGCGGAGAGACAGTAGCCCACACGTCCCCCAGATTCCAAACCCGGGGTGCGACGGAGCCCGCGGGCACGCCTCCGGCGCCCTTCCGGCGGGCCCGAGCCCCCTCGTAGGCTGCCGGCATGCCCACGCACGAGGTCACCAACCAGCCCCCTCCCTTCGTCGACCACGACACCTACGGCAGCGATCCGGTGCTCGTCGAGGGGATCGCCCGCTGGGTCCCGCAGGAGCACCGTGAGGAGGCCGGCACGGAGCTCGGGGACCTCGGCCGGCTGGCCGGGTCCGCGCGCGCCGCGGAGTGGGCAGAGCGGGCCCAACGCAACACCCCGCGCCTGATCACCCATGACCGGTGGGGCCACCGGATCGACGAGGTGGACTTCGACCCCGCCTGGCACGAGCTGATGAGCACGGCCACCGGCACCGGCCTCACCGGCACCCCCTGGGTCGGGCCCGAAGGGGGTGCCGGCCACCTGCGCCGGGCAGCCGGCCTCATCACGTGGAGCCAGGTCGAGCCCGGGCACATCTGCCCGATCACGATGACCAACGCCGCGGTGCCCGTCCTGCGCCACTCCCCCGAGCTGGCGGCCCGTTGGGAGCCGCTGCTCGCCTCCCGGACCTACGACTTCGGCCTGCGCGAGGCGAGCACGAAGGCCGGCGCCATCGCCGGGATGGGGATGACCGAGAAGCAGGGCGGCTCGGACGTGCGGGCGGGCTCCACCCGCGCCGTCCTCACCCCCGGAGGCCCGCTCACCGGTGAGACCTACCGGCTGACGGGGCACAAGTGGTTCTGCTCCGCGCCGATGAGCGACGTCTTCCTCGTTCTGGCCGGGACGGCCGAGGGCGCGGCGCCCAGCTGCTTCCTCGTCCCCCGCGTCCTCGAGGACGGGACACGGAACCCCTTCGCCCTGCAGCGGTTGAAGGACAAGCTCGGTGACCGGTCCAACGCCTCCTCGGAGGTCGAGTTCGACGGCACCTGGGGCGCCCTCGTCGGCGAGGAGGGCCGCGGGGTGCGCACGATCATCGAGATGGTGGCCAGCACGCGGCTGGACTGCATCCTCGGTTCGGCCGCGACGATGCGGGCCGCGCTGACACGCGCGGTCCACCACACCCGGCACCGCCGCGCCTTCGGCGCCGAGCTGGTCGACCAGCCGCTGATGCGCAACGTCCTCACCGACCTCGCCCTCGAGTCCGAGGCCGCAACGCTCCTCGGGCTGCGCATGGCGCACGCCCTCGACGAAGGGGACACCGAGCTGACCCGGTTGGGCGTCGCCGTCTGCAAGTACTGGGTGTGCAAGCGCACCGCCCCCGTCGTCGCGGAGGCGCTGGAGTGCCTCGGTGGCAACGGATACGTCGAGGAGCACGGCATGGCGCTGCTGTACCGACAGGCGCCGCTGAACTCGATCTGGGAGGGCTCTGGCAATGTCAACGCCCTCGACGTGCTGCGCGCCATCGGCAAGGAGCCGGGCTCGCTCATGGCGCTGCTGAAGGTGACCGGCGAGGCCCGCGGTCAGCTGACCGAGCTGGATCGTGCCCTCGACGAGCTGGAGCGTGACGTGGCCGGGCTCGCCGGCGCGGACGCCACCGAGCTCGCGGTCGGAGCCAGGCGGCTCGTCGAGCGCCTGGCGCTGACGCTGCAGGCCTCCCTCATGGTGCTGCACTCCCCCGCCCCGATGGCCGAGGCCTTCGTCGCCTCACGGCTCGGGGGCGGTCACGGTGAGACCTTCGGGACCCTGGACCCCACCGACGTGGCCGGGGCCGCCGGCGTCGCCATCGAGCGGGCGGGCGTGTCGCTCTAGGGGTCGCGCAGCCTCGCCGGTGCGGCACACTCGCCCCATGCGCGCCCTCATCACCACCCCGGACCTCGCCGACCTCACCACCGCCGAGCAGGTGACCGAGACCGACCTGGACCGCCTGTACACCAGGGAGCGGATACTCCGGCTGAACTTCGTCGCCACGCTCGACGGGGCCGCCACCGGCCCCGACGGGCGCTCCGGAACCATCAACTCCACAGCCGACCACCGTGGCTTCGCCGCGATGCGCCGGGCAGCCGACGTCATCCTCATCGGTGCGGGCACCGTGCGCGCCGAGCAGTACGGTCCTTCGCGCACGCCGGTGGTCGTCGTCTCCCACCGCCCGGAGCTGCCCCCTTCGATCCGGGACTCCGACAGGGTGGTCCTGGCCACCAGTCACGCCTCCGGCGCGCAGGAGAGCCCCACCACGTGGATCTGCGGGCAGGAGAGCGTCGACCTGGGGGCCGTCGTGGAGCGGGCGCGGCAGACCTTCGGACCGCACGTCCTCAGCGAAGGGGGCCCCCACCTGGCCGGGGAGCTGATCGCCGCCGATCTCGTGGACGAGCTGGCCCTGTCCTGGACCCCGCGACTGGTGGGTGGCACGCGGGTGGACCACCCACGGATCCTCGAGGGCTCGGACGTCGAGGTCGAGCTGAGCTGCCGTCACCTCCTCGAGGAGTGCGGCACCCTGCTCGGGCTGTGGCGCATCGAGCGGTGACGGCTCACTGCGCCACGAAGTCCCGCACGACGCGTTCCCAGCGCCGCGGGTCGACGTTCCACTCCTTGCAGTGCCGCGCCAGCGACCAGGGCTCGAAGGTCACCAGGTCCGGCCGGGCCACGGCCAGGGCCTCGCTCGGCCCCACGGGGACGAACTCGTCGTCACGGGAGTGGATGAGCAGCAGCCGGTGGTCCAGCTCCTCGGCCCGCTGGACCCAGTTCGTGCGTGCCACGTCGACACTCTCGGAGACGCCGACGAGGTACCTCGCCCAGTGCTTGCCCATGAGGGAGGTCGAGAGGTAGGCGACCGGCGAGGGCACCCGGTGCAGCATCGCGTGGTGCCGGAGCACGTCCCCCCAGTCCACGACCGGCCCGTCGAGCACCGCCCGGGAGACCACCCTCGACAGCGGCGAACGGTCGAGGAACTGCAGGACGATCGCCCCGCCCATCGACCAGCCGACGAGGACGACCTCCTTGGCGCCGCGGGCGAGCGCCATCCGCACGGCGTCCTCGATGTCGCGCCACTCGGACAGCCCGAGGTTGTAGCGCCCGTCCGGCCCGAGCGGGGCCTCCCCGTCGTTGCGGTAGCTCGGCACGAGACAGGTCAGGCCCTCCGCGTGCAGGGCGGGTATCGCGCGCAGCGTCTCGATGCGGCGGGCTCCCCGGCCGTGGACCAGCACCGCCCACCGGCTGCCGTCGCCGTGCTCGCTCGGGACGATCCACGCGGGCATCGGGCCGAGGACCGCGGGGACGGTGACGTCCTCCGTCGCCAGCCCGAGGTCCCGTCGCGGGTCCTGGCCCCAGTAGTAGCCGTTGAAGCGCGCCGGGCCCGGCACCAGGTGGCCCGAGTCGACCCCGAGCAGCTCCCGCCGCACCCGCCCGCGCCGGTGGTCCACCGCGAGCACCCCACCGGTGCGGGCGTGCCCGCTACCGCCGTCCAGCCAGAGGCCGTACCGGCCGGGCACGGTGGTGTCGGGGGTGGCGGAGAGGGTGACGCTGTCGGAGTGCACCACGTGCACGACGGCGTCGTCGGGCCGCGAGGGCTCCGGGGTGAGCACCCGGCGGGCGAAATAGGCTGCCGACCCCACCCAGACCGACCCCGCCCCGGCCAGTGCCGAGGCGAGGGCAACGGCCGCATAGATCGCGACACGGCGGGCGCCCTTGCTGATGATCACCTACCGATTCTCTCAAATCCGTTGCGGCGCGGGCAGAATGTGACGAGTGACACCGAGCCCAGCACCCGTCATCAGCCCGATGCTCGCCAAGGCCGTCACGTCCGTCCCGGAGGCGGACGCGGTCGAGGGCGGCTACGCCTACGAGCCGAAGTGGGACGGCTTCCGCTGCATCGTGGTCAAGGACGGTGCGGACGTCGAGCTCACCAGCCGCGGGAAGAAGCCGCTCACCCGGTACTTCCCCGAGGTGGTCCGGGCGTGCCGGGAGCACCTGCCGGAGCGCGTCGTCCTGGACGGGGAGATCGTCGTGCGCGGCGGTGATCCCGGGGCGGAGCGTCTGGAGTGGGAGGCCCTCGGGCAGCGGATCCACCCCGCGGAGTCCCGCATCACGAAGCTCTCCGCGGAGACACCCGCCGAGATCATCGCCTTCGACCTGCTGGCCGTCGACGGTGAGGAGCTGGTGGCGGCCCCCTTCGCCCGACGTCGGGAGCGATTGGAGGCCGTCTTCGCCGACATCGCGAAGGGAGCCCCGCTGCACCTGACGAGGGTGACCCGGGATCCCGCCGAGGCCCGGGAGTGGTTCACCCGCTTCGAGGGGGCGGGCCTGGACGGTGTCGTCGCCAAGGCGCTGGAGTCCCCCTACACCCCCGGCAAGCGCACGATGCTCAAGATCAAGCACAAGCGGACCGCGGAGGCCGTCGTCACCGGGTACCGCGTGCACAAGTCCGGGCAGGGCGTCGGCTCGCTGCTCCTCGGGCTGTACCACGAGGGGAGGCTCTTCAATGTCGGCGGGATCGCCGCCTTCACCGCGAAGCGCCGGCTCGAGCTCGTCGAGGAGCTGGAGCCGTTGGTGCGCAGGGATGCCCACGGCGAGGTCGAGCACGCGGAGACCGACCGGTCGCGCTTCTCCTCGAGCAAGGACGTCAGCTACGTCCCGCTGCGACCCGAACGCGTCGTCGAGGTCGCCTTCGACCAGCTGGAGGGGCACCGCTTCCGGCACACCGTGCAGTTCCTGCGCTGGCGCCCCGACCGGGACCCGGAGTCGTGCACCCTCGAGCAGATCGACCGGGCGAAGGCCTACGACCTGGGCCGGGTCCTCGCGAACTGAGGACCCGGCCCGGGCGCGATGAGAAGCTGCCCCCCTCGATCAGAACGAGTCGTTGATGGTGATCTTGTCGTAGTCGTCGGGGAGCTTGTCAGCGGATGTGCAGTCCACGGTCACCGTCTCCCCCGGCTGGATCTCGTCAGTCATGCAGTCCAGGGTGGCCAGGACCTCCGAGCCCTTCTTGAGCTTGACGTCCGCCCACAGGCTGTCGCGCGAATCCCGGTCGTTGGTCACCTTCAGGCCAGTGATGGCCGCGCTGCCGAACTCCCTCGTGACCTTCCAGCCTGCCGCGTACTTGAAGCCGTCGACCTCGAAGGCCTCCCCCTCGGTGATGGTCATCGGGTTGTCGACACCGCCTGACTTGGATGCGTCCGAGTCCATCGACTTGCTGACCTCGTCCGCCGTCCCGATCACGCCGGCGGTGCAGGCAGCGAAGCCACCGCAGCACACGAGCAGCACGATGGCCACGACGATGACGACCCACTTCCAGGGAAAGCCCTTCTTCTGCGGCGGCGGGGGCGTCTGCCCGTAGGCCGGCGGCGGGGGCTGGGTCCCCTGCTGGGCGGGCCGATAGTCATCGGTCCACTGCTCCCCGTCGTAGTAGCGTTCCTACCCATCCGGCTGGGGAAACCATCCTGCACTGCTCATGAGCGTGTGTTACCTCCGTGGCGTTTGTGATCGGTGATGAAAGATTTATCACCACGTCACGAGGCTCGGTCCGAACGTTCCGCGTGGTCTTCGTGACAGTTATCGCACTGTTGCTGTGACGGCGGCTCGCTACGGCTCGACCCGGTTGCCGTCGGCGTCCCAGTTGCCGGCGACCTTCTTGCTCGGCTGCACCCGGGGCGGCTCGCCGGGCATCTTCGGGTGGTCCGGGGGGAAGTTCAGCTCGCCGAGGCCACGCTCGCGCACATCGGTGTCCCACAACGCGATCGCGGCATCCACATCACCGGCGGTGGCGTCCATGTCTGCCCAGGGATTCGCCCCCTTCGCCCGCTCCGGCGCGGAGTGCACCGTCCACTCCCCCGGCGCCAGGCCGTCCAGCTCGGACCAGGCGACGGGCATCGAGACCGGGGCGCCGGGCAGCGCGCGCGGGCTCCAGGCGGAGGCGATGGTGCGGTCGCGGTTGGCCTGGTTGAAGTCGACGAAGATCCGTCGGCCGCGCTCCTCCTTCCACCACGCGGTGGTCACGAGGTCCGGCAGCCGTCGCTCGAGCTCACGGGCGATCCCGATGACCCCGTGCCGCACGTCGAGGAACTCCCGTGTCGGCGCGATGCGGGAGTACACGTGCAGTCCACGGCTGCCGGAGGTCTTGACGAAGGGAGTCAGCCCGATCCCCTCCATCACCTCCTTGAGACCGCGGGCGGCCTCCACGACGTCGGCGAAGTCGCGACCGGGCTGGGGGTCCAGGTCGATCCGCAGCTCGTCGGGATGGTCGTTGTCCCCGGAGCGCACCGGCCACGGGTGCCACGTGGTCGTCGACATCTGCACGCACCACACCGCCGTCGCGATCTCGTCGATCACCAGCTGCGGGTGGCGCCGCCCGCTCGGGTAGGTGCACATCGTGGTGCGGGCCCACTCCGGTGCGCCCTTGGGCGGGTTCTTGGAGTAGAACTCCTCGCCGGTGATGCCCTCGCGGAACCGCTGCAGCGTCACCGGCCGATCTCCCACCGCGGCGAGCAGCTGTCCACCGATCGCGAGCACGTAGTCCGCGAGGTCGCGCTTGGTCACCGCGGGTCCGGCGTCGGTGGCCGGCCACATCACACGATCGGGGCTGGACAGGCGCACGCTTCGCTCCTGCCCGTCGGGGCCGGGGATCCGAAGCTGCTGCACGCCCGCCACAGTCGCGAGCGTAGCCGCAGAGCTGTGCGGGCCGCACCCCCTTGCCGAGGGCAGGAACCGGGTGTGCATGATAGATAGACCAGTTGCGGCGCCCTTTCCGGGCTGCCGACTTGTCAACTCAACACTGTTTTGTCTGAATCCGGCTTGTTTCGAGCCGCTGATTGAGGGAAAGGGATCTTCGTGAAGATCGTGGAAACTCAAACTGCCTCTCGACCCGTCGACGTCTATCGCACGCGTCTTGCCACCCGCAGCCAGATCGAGCCGCGACCGCACCCCGTGGTGTGGGGCACCAACCCGAGCGGACCGCTCACCCCGGAGCAGGTCCGCACCTATGACCGGCGCGGGTACCACACCGCCGAAGGGGTCCTCAGCGATGGCGACATCGCCACCTGCCTCTCCGAGGTCGAGACCGTGACCGAGCGCCTGGGCGAGGACCCCCGCGTCATCCGGGAGTCCTCCAACGGGGAGGTGCGCTCCCTCTTCGCCGTCCACGAGCTGAGCGAGGCCATCGCCCGCATCTGCTCCCGCCCCGACATCGTCGGCGTCGCCGAGCAGATCCTCGGCGACGAGGTCTACGTGCACCAGAGCCGGATCAACCTCAAGCCGGGCTTCGGCGGCGGCCCCTTCTACTGGCACAGCGACTTCGAGACCTGGCACGCCGAGGACGGCATGCCGACGCCGCGGGCGCTGAGCGTCTCCCTGGCCCTGACCCCGAACCTGACGACCAACGGTGCCCTGATGATCATCCCCGGCTCGCACCGACAGTTCGTCAGCTGCGTCGGTGAGACCCCGGAGGGGTACCACGAGGAGTCACTCTCCTCCTACCGGCCGCCTTTCGGCACCCCCGACGAGGCGGACGTCGCGCGGCTCTCCGAGGAGCACGGGATCGACATGATCACCGGAGGTGCGGGCTCGGCGCTGTACTTCGACAGCAACTGCATGCACGCCTCCGCCGGGAACATCTCCCCGGACCCGCGCAGCAACCTCTTCGTGGTCTTCAACGCCCGCTCCAACTCGTTGGGCGCCCCCTTCGCCGCCAGCAGCGCCCGACCGGAGCACCTCGCCCACCGCAAGGTGGCCTGAGCCTCGGGACGACCCATCGGTGCCCCCGGGATGATGCCCGGGGGCACCGGCGTTGCACGATGGAGCCCCCCGATGAAGGAGCAATCGATGTTGGAGCCGACCGGACGCACCTACAAGGTGGAGAAGACCGAGGAGCAGTGGCGGGAGGAGCTCGCCCCGGAGGAGTACTCGGTCCTGCGCAACGCCGGCACAGAACGTCCCTTCACCGGTGAGTACAACGAGACCACCACCGAGGGTGTCTACGCCTGCCGCGCCTGCGGATCCGAGCTCTTCACCTCCGAGACGAAGTTCACCAGCCACTGCGGCTGGCCCTCCTTCTACACCCCGCTCGCCGAGGACCGGGTCGAGTACATCGAGGACGACTCGCTGCCCGGCCGTCCCCGTGTCGAGGTCCGCTGCGCCAACTGCGGCAGCCACATGGGCCACGTCTTCGAGGGCGAGGGGTATGACACCCCCACCGACCAGCGGTACTGCATCAACTCGATCTCGATGACCCTGCGGCCGGCTCAGGCCTGACGACCGATTCTCGGGTCACCCGAGAAACTGCCCCCTGGCAAGAGTTTGGAACCCATGCCAAGGGGCAGTTTCTCTTGCAGGGTCAGGCGGCTTCGGCCAACGCCTCACGGATGGCCCGCACGATCAGCTCGGGATGGAACAGGTCCGCCCACGTCACCCGGACCACCACGAATCCACGCGCACGGATCCGGTCCTCGCGCTTCTTCTCCCTGAAGAGGGCATCGGCGCCACCGTCCGCGTACTTCACCTTGCCGTCGAACTCGACCAGCACCCGGGTCCCCACGATCCCGAGGTCCGCGTAGGCAAAAACCTCCCCGTCACGGTCCGCGACGGGCACCTGCGACTCCACGTCGAACCCGGCCCCGAGGAGGGTTGCGCGGGTCACGCTCTCTCCCGGGGACTCCGACCTGCCATCGGCCCACGCCAGAGCGCACCGGAACCTGGAGGCGTACGGCCAACCGGCCACGCGGTCCATGGTCGCCCGCATCTCCGCCTCGGTCACGAGGCCCCCGTGCATGGCGGCGTCGACGGACACGATTCCGGTGATGACCCCGTGGTCCATGGTCAGCTGTACGAGCGAGCCCGGCAGCTCGTTCGCCGGCCCCCAGCCCGTGCTCACCACCGCATGGCGAAGGGGGCGGATGCGCAGCTCCGCGGTGCGTGCCTCACGCTCCACGGGGCGCGCGATGTCGCCCGGCAGCACCGGGACCCGGTAGAGCGGCAACCCGTGGGCGGCCACGGCACTCGCCCCCACGAGCACGGCGTCCTCGTAGGCACGCAGCGCCGCCAGGGCCAGGATCCGCCGGTGCTCCTCGACCGTCCACGGTCCGGGGGCCGCGTAGGTGCCGCGGCAGACCCGGGTGATGAGCCCGCGTCGTAGCGCCGCAGAGATCACCCGGTCGCGCAGGCCGGCCCGGAGCGCGTCGCGGCGGGTGAAGATCCCGTCGGGCAGTGCAAGCAGGTCGCCGAAGAGGTCCTTCGAGACGTCGATCATGTCCTGAGGGTGGCCGCGCAGAATTCGCCGAGGGTCCCCCTTCGCACGCCTGTGGACGAAGGCGAATGGTGACGTGGGGCTGGGGACGGTGGCTTGGCAAGAGAAACAGCCCCTTCGCAAGAGTTTGAAACTCTTGCGAAGGGGCTGTTTCTCGGGTCACCCGAGAATCGCGGGACCCGGGGGTGGCGGCCGCGCGCCTCAGCGCAGCCCGGCCACCACGTCGGCCACGCCCACCCGGGGCCCGGTGAAGAAGGGGATCTCCTCGCGCACGTGCAGCCGGGCGCGCGAGGCGCGCAGCTCACGCATGAGGTCGACGATCCGGTGCAGCTCGTCGCCCTCGAAGGCGAGGATCCACTCGTAGTCCCCCAGGGCGAAGGCGGGGATCGTGTTCGCCCGCACGTCCGGGTAGTCCCGGGCCATCGCGCCGTGCTCGGCGAGCATCCGGCGGCGGTCCTCGTCCTCGAGGACGTACCAGTCGTAGGAGCGCACGAAGGGGTAGACGCACACGTAGTTCCGCGGCGGCTCCCCGGCCATGAAGGCCGGTATGTGGCTGCGGTTGAACTCGGCCTGACGGTGGCAGGCGACGTTGGACCACACCGGCTCGAGGTGGCTGCCGAGCTCGGTGCGCAACAACCGCTTGTACGCGTCCTGGAGCAGCTCGACCCGGTCGGCGTGCCACCAGATGAGCAGGTCGGCGTCCGCCCGCATGCCGCCGACGTCGTAGACGCCGCGGACCGTGACGCCCCCCTCGGTGACCGCCGCCAGCAGCTCCTCGACCTCCGCGGTGAGGGCGTCCCGGTCGGCGTCCCCGAGCGGAATGGCCAGGGCGAAGGCGGAGAACATCGCGTAGTGCACCGAGGAGTTGATCTCCTCCAGCTCCTCGCGGTTGGGCTTCCTGGGACGCTCGGTCATCGGGACTCCTTCGTGGTGGATGGTGCGACAGGTCGTGGTGAGTGGTCGAGCCGGGTCAGGACGGCCCTCGCGGTGTCCCGAGCACCGGCGAGCACGGCCGCGATGCCCACGCCGTCGTAGGCGGCCCCGGTCACCTCGAGGCCCGGCAGCTCGTCGACGGCGTCGCGCACCCGGCGCACCCGGTCGACGTGCCCGACGGCGTACTGGGGCAACCCTCCACCCCAGCGTTGCACATGGGTCTGCACGGGGTCCGGCAGGTCCGTCGCCAGCGCACGGGACACCTCTGCGTGGGCGATCGCGGTGAGCTCGTCGTCGCCGCGCTGCAGGGCGCGAGCCTCTCCGGCACGGCCGGCCGAGGCGCGCAGCACGGCCAGGTCGCCGGCGGCCTCCCGGACCCACGCCCATTTCGTCGTGGAGAAGGTGCTCGCCTTGATCGGACCGCCGTCGACGGCGGGGGCGAGGAAGCCGCTGCCCTCGAGGTCGGCCATCCGCGCCCGCGGCAGCGCCATCGTGATGACGACCATCGAGGCGTACTCGATGCCGGCGAGGGCATCGGCGGCGGCCGGGGTGTGCGGTCGGAGCAGCCGGCCCGTGGGGGCGGCGGGCGTGGCGAGCACGACGGTGTCCGCCCCGTGCTCGCGGGGCGCGATCGTCGGCCCTGTCACCACGCTCCACCCCGTCGGGGTGCGGTGGATCTCCCGGGCGAGGGTTCCCGTCTCGATGCGGCCCCCGGCACCGGTGACGCGCGCGGAGAGCCCCTCCGCAAGGCTCGCGATGCCGCCCCGCAACCCCATGACCCGGGGCGCGGGCGGACGCCCGGTCGGTGCCGGGACCAGCGAGGAGACCGCTTCGGGCAGGCTCGCACCGTCCGCCATCGCCGACCACAGGGCCGGCATCGTGGCCTCCAACGAGAGCTCGTCGACCCGTCCGGCGTAGACGCCGCCGAGGAGCGGTTCGACGATCCGCTCGACCACGGCCCGGCCGTAGACCGTGGCGACGGCCTCACCCACGGAGACGTCTCCCTCCGGGGCGAAGGGTGCCGGCTGCCCGGCCCGCGCTGCCTCCCCTTCGTCGAGGAGACCGGTGGGGTCGCACGCGGGGCCGGGGATGCCCATGTAGGTGCCCACCGGCACGCGGTGGCGCGTGCCCCGGGACCAGATGGTGGCCGGGACGGGCTCGGGGTGGACGACCCGACCAGTCAGGCCCAACTCCTCGAAGAGGTCGCGAGCCGCCTCGCTGCGGGCGAGCACCGACTCCGCTCCGACGTCGAGATCCACTCCGGCGACCTGCTCCAGGCGGGTCTTGCCGCCGACCCGCTCGCTGCCCTCGAGGACGAGCACGTCCAGGTCCGGACGGGCCGCCAGCAGGTGGTGAGCACTCGCCAGACCGGCGAGGCCACCACCGACGACCACGACCCGATGCGCCATGGTCCCAGTCTCCCACCGCTTCCGGCCACATCCGACACCGGCCGCTGGAACCAAATCCGCCCGCGGAGCGTCTAACCTGTCACGCCGGGAGGGGCCCGGCGATCAGCAGGGGGTTGATGATCATGAGGCGGTACACGTCACTGCGATGGGCGGCACTGGTGGCCGCGGCCGGCGTGGCACTGGCCGGATGTGCCGGTGGCGCGGACAGCGGAGGGAGCAGCGGGGCGCCCGCCTCCTCGGCCGACAGCGGCCCGAGCGGGGTCGGGTCGAGGGAGGCAGGGTCGGAGGCCGACTCCGCCGCGCCGGAATCGGCCGGCGGCGCCGACCAGGACCTCACGAGCGAGCACATCGCCCGCGAGGCCGGGCTCGACATCACGGTCAAGGACCTCGACAAGAGCGTCGAGCGGGTGCGCTCGGTGGCCGAGGACGCCGACGGGCGGATCTCCTCGGAGCAGACTCGCACCGATCCCGACCGGCAGTGGTCCAGCACCCGGATCGAGGTGACCGTCCCGGCCGAGGAGCTCGACGCGACGCTGGCGGAGCTGGAGGACCTTGGCGAGGTCACCGAACGCACCAGCGAGACCACGGACCTCAGCTCGACCTACACCGACACCGATGCCCGGGTCCGCACGATGAAGAAGAGCATCTCCCGGCTGGAGAAGCTCCTCGACGGTGCCGAGGACCTGGGTCAGGTCATCAAGATCGAGGACGAGCTGACCGACCGGGAGGCGGACCTGGAGTCCCTCACCCGCCGGCTGAAGGCGCTGGAGAAGCGCACGACCACGGCACCGATCACGCTGGATCTCAGCACCGAGTCCGCGCCGGTGAATGACGAGGAGGAGACCGGCTTCGTCGCCGGGCTGCAGCACGGCTGGTCGGCCTTCACCTCGAGCGTGGCGGTGCTCGTGACGGTCCTCGGTGCCGTGCTGCCCTTCGCCGTCGTGGCCGCGCTGGTGCTCGGGCCGCTGTGGTGGTGGATCCGGCGGCGCCGGTCGGGGGTCAGCGAGCCGTGAGCTCGTGCACGAGCTGGACGACCCGGGTGAGCACGACGGGGTCGGTGTCCGGCAGCACCCCGTGACCAAGGTTGAAGATGTGCCCGCGGGCGGCACTCCCCTCGCCCAGGATCCGGCGGACCTCCTGCTCGATCACGTCCCACGGGGCGAAGAGGAGGGCCGGGTCGAGGTTGCCCTGCACCGACACTCCCTGACCGACGCGCTCGATGGCGTCGGTCAGGGAGACGCGGTAGTCCACGCCGAGGACCTCGCAGCCGGCGCCGGCCATGTCGGTGAGCAGCTCGCCCGTGCCGACCCCGAAGTGGATGCGGGGGACCTGCAGGTCGGCGACGTCGGCCAGGACCGCCTCGCTGTGCGGGAGCACGTGTCGCACGTAGTCGGCGCGGGAGAGGAAGCCGGCCCAGGAGTCGAAGAGCTGCACGGCGCTCGCACCGGCCTCGACCTGCACCCGCAGGAAGGCCGCCGAGATCACCGCCAGCCGGGAGCACAGGTCGTGCCACAGCTGCGGGTCGCCGTGCATGAGGGCCTTCGTCTCCTCGTGGTTGCGACTCGGGCCGCCCTCGACGAGGTAGGAGGCGAGGGTGAAGGGGGCACCGGCGAAGCCGACGAGCGGCGTGGCACCCAGCTCGAGGACGATGCGCCGCACCGACTCCGCGATGTCCGGGACCATGTCGGGGGTCAGCTCGGGGAGCCGCTCGAGGTCCTCGCGCCCCCGGAAGGGGCGGTCCATGACCGGCCCCACCCCGGGCTCGATGTCCACGTCGACGCCGACGGCCTGCAGCGGCACGACGATGTCGGAGAAGAAGACGGCGGCGTCGACCCGGTGGCGGCGCACCGGTTGCAGCGTGATCTCGGTGACGAGATCCGGTGTGCGACAGGCCTGGAGCATGTTCGTGCCCGCGCGCAGCTCGCGGTACTCGGGCAGTGATCGCCCGGCCTGGCGCATGAACCAGACGGGGGTGTGCTCCACGGGGAGGCCCCGGGCGGCACGGACGAGTGGAGAGTCGGCGGGATCGGCGTCGGCTGTCACGCGGCCGATCATCCCATGCGCGCCGGACGGCGTGGCATCCCCGTCGCCCGCCCCCACCCGACCTAGGGTCGACGGGTGGCAACCCGACGGATCTCCGAGACGCGCGCGGCGCAGTTCGCCGAGGCCCTGCGCAGCCTGCACGAGGCCCGACTGCGCCCCGAGGTGCGCCTCACCGAGGTCCCTGCGCCGACGCGACTGGCCCCGCACGCCGTGGCCATGACGGTCGACATCGTCGACCCCGACGACGGCGAGCTGGACCTGGCGACGGGCCGGTTCGTGCTGCTGCACGACCCCGCCGAGCCCGAGCCCTGGGGCGGCGCCTGGCGGGTCGTCACCTTCGCCCGGGCCGAGCTGGAGGGCGAGCTCGCCGGCGACCCGGTGCTCGGCGCCGTGGGCTGGTCCTGGCTCACCGACGCGCTGGAGGCGCACGAGCTGCCCGCGGACAACATCGCCGGGACCGTGACGCGCGTGGTCTCCGAGTCCTTCGGCGACCTCGAGGACACCGCCGTCGACGTCGAGATGGAGATCCGCGCGTCGTGGAGCCCTCGTGACGCCCACGCGGGCGAGCACCTGGCCGCCTGGGCGGAGATGCTCGGCACGGTCGGTGGGCTGCCCCCGCTGCCGGAGGGCGTGGTGGCGCTGCCGGGGCGGCGCCGTTGAGCCGGGAGGGCGCGAAGGGAGCGGCCGGGACCTTCGAGGACGAGGGCCTGCCGGTCCTCACCGAACCCACCGAGGGGGTCCCCCCGGTGACCTCCACGGAGCACGGACTGACCGAGCTTGCCGACGCGGTCCGCGACGGTTACGGCCCCATCGCCCTGGACGCCGAGCGCGCCTCGGGTTACCGCTACGGGCAGCACGCCTACCTGGTGCAGGTGCGCCGGGAGGGCGCCGGCTCCTTCCTCATCGATCCCGTCGCCCTGCCCGACCTCGATCCCCTCGACCAGGCCATCGGCACCGGCGAGTGGATCCTGCACGCCGCGACCCAGGACCTGGAGTGCCTGCGCGAGTTGGGCCTGGCGCCCCGTCAGCTCTTCGACACCGAGCTCGCCGGCCGTCTCCTCGGGTTGCCCCGGGTCGGCCTCGCCTCGGTCGTCGAGCACTACCTCGGCATCACGCTCGCGAAGGAGCACTCCGCCGTCGACTGGTCGACCCGTCCGCTCCCGGAGCCCTGGCTGCGCTATGCCGCCCTGGACGTGGAGGTGCTCACCGAGGTCCGCAACCTCATGGGCGTGGACCTGGCGACACAGGGGAAGCAGGAATGGGCCCGGCAGGAGTTCGAGTACCTGCTGCACTGGCGCCCGCACGTCAAGCGGGACCCGTGGCGACGCACCTCGGGTCTGCACCGCATCCGCAAGCCGCGGGTCCTGGCGACGGTGCGGGAGCTGTGGTGGGAGCGTGACCGGATCGCCCGGCAGCGCGACGTCTCCCCCGGTCGCGTCATCCCCGACACCGCTCTCGTGGAGATCGCCACCGCCGCGCCGAGGTCCGCTGCCGACCTGCCGCGCGGGCACCGCTCGATCCAGCGCAACCAGCGCGCGTGGCTCGAGGCCGTGGACAGGGCCGCGGCGCTCACGGACGAGGAGCTGCCCCCGTCCTCGGTGAAGCCCGACGGGCCGCCGCCGCAGCGCTCCTGGCGCAACCGCGACCCGCTCGCCGCCGACCGGCTCACCGAGTCCCGCGCGTCGCTGACCGCCTTCGCCGAGGAGCACGGACTGCCGGTGGAGAACCTCTGCTCCCCGGACCCGCTGCGTCGCGTCGTGTGGGACCCCCCGGTGCAGCGCGACCCCGAGACCTTCGCCGCGGCTCTCGCCGAGCACGGGGTCCGACCCTGGCAACGCGAGATCGTCGCGCCGATGATCGCGTCGGCCTTCGCCTCCCACCCGGACCCGTAACGCCCTCAAGCGCCGACACACCGCCCGGCCAGTTCGAGGCCAACTCATATATGAGTTAACGTGGCACTCATGTCGGATGACTACTTGGCCCGTATCGGTACCACCATCAAGGAGGCCCGGACGAGCAGCGGACTCTCCCAGTCCGAGCTCGCGACCCGACTGGACACCAGTCAGGGTGCCGTGGCCCGCATCGAGGCCGGGGGCCAGAACCTGACGCTGGACAACCTCGCCCGCATCAGCGAGGCGCTGGACACCGAGCTGGTCGCCCTGACCCGCACCCCGACGAGCGGCGCGGTACACCTGAAGATCGAGGGCGGCCGCCGCCTCTCCGGGGCGATCGACGTCAAGACGAGCAAGAACGCCGCGGTCGCGCTGCTGTGCGCCTCGCTGCTGAACAAGGGGCGCACCACGCTGCGTGGCCTCGCCCGCATCGAGGAGGTCAACCGCATCCTCGAGGTGCTCAACTCCATCGGTGTGCAGACCCGCTGGCTGGGCGACTCCTCGGACCTGGAGATCATCCCGCCGCCGAAGCTCAGCCTGGAGGACATGGACGAGGAGGCGGCCCGCCGCACCCGTTCGGTCATCATGTTCCTCGGGCCGCTGCTGCACGAGTTCGACGACTTCCGCCTCCCGTACGCCGGAGGCTGCGACCTGGGCACCCGGACCGTCGAGCCGCACATGACCTCGCTGATCCACTTCGGTCTCGACGTGACCGCGACGCACGGCTGGTACGAGGCGAAGGTCGCCGACACCCACGACGGGCAGGCCCGCGCGATCATCCTCACCGAGCGCGGCGACACCGTCACCGAGAACGCGCTCATGGCCGCCGCCCGGCACCCGGGCCGGACGATCATCCGCAACGCCTCCCCGAACTACATGGTCCAGGACCTGTGCTTCTTCCTCGAGCGTCTCGGCGTCACCGTCCGTGGCATCGGGACGACGACCCTGGAGGTCATCGGCCTCGAGGAGATCGACGTCGACGTCGAGTACTCCCCCAGCGAGGACCCGATCGAGGCGATGAGCCTCATCGCTGCCGCGATCGTCACCGACTCGGAGATCACCATCCGGCGCTGCCCGATCGAGTTCCTCGAGATCGAGCTGGCGACCCTGGCGACGATGGGCATGAAGTACACGCTCTCCCGCGAGTACGAGGCCGCCAACGGGCGCACCCGCCTCGTGGACATCACGACGCACCCGGGCCCGCTCAAGGCGCCCATCGACAAGATCCACCCGATGCCCTTCCCGGGCCTGAACATCGACAACCTGCCCTTCTTCGCGCTCATCGCCGCCTGCGCGGAGGGCACGACGACGATCCACGACTGGGTCTACGACAACCGGGCGATCTACCTGACCGAGCTGAACAAGATCGGCGGCCGGGTCACCCTCATGGACCCCCACCGGGTGCTCGTCGACGGCCCGAACCGGTGGCGTGCCAACGAGGTCACCTGCCCGCCGGCGCTGCGCCCCGGTGTCGTCATCCTCCTCGGGATGCTCGCCGCCCCGGGCACCTCCTACCTGCGCAACGTCTACGTCATCAACCGCGGCTACGAGGACCTCGCCGAGCGGCTCAACGCCCTCGGCGCCAGCGTGCACCCCTTCCGCGACATCGGCTGACCTCCGCCGCGGGTGTCGGCCTCGCCCGTCAGAGGTGGTGGCGCAGCCGCTCCACGATCGGCTCGGGCACCAGACCGACCGACTCCAGGATCTGGGCGCGGGAGGCGTGGTCGATGAACTCCTTCGGCAGCCCGAAGCGGTGCACCGGCGTGGCCACCCCGGCGTCGTCGAGCACCCGGGAGACCTCGGCGCCGACCCCGCCGGCGACGTTGTTGTCCTCGATGACCCCGACCTGACCGGCGCGGGCGGCGAGGCCCACGAGGGCCTCCGGTACGGGCAGCACCCAACGTGGGTCGACGACCAGGGCCCGGTGCCCCTCGGCGGCGAGCTTCTCACCGACCGTGATCGCGGTGCCCGCCATGGCGCCCACGGCGATCAGGAGGACCTCGGGATCCTCCGTCGGGTCACCGACGAGCACGTCCATGCCCTCGAAGGTCTCCACCGCCTCCAGCGACTCACCGACGCTGCCCTTCGGGAAGCGGACCACGGTGGGCCCGTCCGAGACCTCCGACGCCTCGCGCAGGGCGCGCCGGATCTGGCCCCCGTCACGGGGGGCCGCCAACCGCACGCCGGGCACGAGGGCCACGAGCGACATGTCCCACATGCCGTGGTGGCTCGCCCCGTCCGGTCCCGTGATGCCGGAGCGGTCCAGGACGAAGGTCACCCCGGCCCGGTGCATCGCGCAGTCCATGAGCAGCTGGTCGAAGGCCCGGTTGAGGAAGGTGGCGTAGATCGCCACGACCGGGTGCATCCCGGCGAAGGCGAGCCCGGCCGCCATCGTCGTCCCGTGCTGCTCGGCGATCCCTACGTCGAAGGTGCGCTCCGGATACCGCTCGGCGAAGGGCTTGAGCCCGACCGGGATCATCATGGCCGCCGTGACCGCGACGATGTCCTCCCGCTCGGCCCCGAGCCGGAGGAGCTCGTCGCTGAACTCGTCGGTCCACGAGCGACCCTTGATCTCCAGCGGCAGCCCGGTCTCGGGGTTGATCTTGCCGACGGTGTGGAACTGGTCGGCCACGTCGCCCACCGCGTGGTCGTAGCCCCGCCCCTTCTGGGTGATGACGTGCACGAGGACGGGACCGCCGAAGTCGCGTGCCCGCCGCAGCGCCTGCTCGACGCTCGCCTCGTCGTGCCCGTCGACGGGACCGAGGTACTTGATGCCGAGGTCCTCGAACATCCCCTGCGGTGCGAAGAAGTCCTTCGCGCCCTTCTTCATCGAGTGGAAGGCCTGGTAGGCGGTCCGGCCGACGACGGGGGTGTCGTGCAGCTTGCGCTTGCCCCAGTCCAGGACCTGCTCGTACTGCCGGTGGGTGCGCAGCATCGCCAGGTGGTCGGCGAGGCCACCGATGGTCGGGGCGTAGGAGCGCTCGTTGTCGTTGACGACGATGACCAGCGGCAGGTCCTTGTCGGCGGCGATGTTGTTCAGCGCCTCCCACGCCATGCCTCCGGTGAGCGCCCCGTCACCGATGACGGCCACGGCGTGACGGTCCTGGCCGCGCAGGTGGTAGGCCTTGGCGATGCCGTGCCCCCACGACAACGAGGTGGAGGCGTGGCTGTTGCCGACGACGTCGTGCTCGGACTCCTCACGGCTCGGGTACCCCGAGAGCCCGCCACGACCGCGCAGCCCGTCGAAGTCCTGTCGCCCGGTGAGCATCTTGTGCACGTAGGACTGGTGGCCGGTGTCGAAGACGACGGTGTCGCGCGGCGAGTCGAAAACCCGGTGGATCGCCATGGTCAGCTCGACGACGCCGAGGTTGGGCCCCAGGTGCCCTCCGGTGCGCGAGACCCGCGAGACGAGGAAAGCGCGGATCTCCTCCGCGAGGGTGCCGAGCTGCTCGCTGGTGAGCCGCTTGAGGTCAGCGGGAGAGGTGATCGTCTCGAGGACTGCCACGCTGGCGTTCCTTCCGGTGGGGGTGACCGATCGATTCTACGCGAGGTCGGTCGCGGACCCACCTCGGAGCCGGGGCACGAAGATCTGCCCCTCGAGGGCGTCCCGCACCAGGGCGATTCCCCGCTGGGCGGCCCGCAGCCGCAGCCCCTCCTGCTCGAGGCAGACGAGGAGCGCATCGACCGTGCCGGTCGGCAGCCGCTCGGCGAGGTCGACCCGTACCCGGCGGTAGGCCCGGCGCATCGCCTGCACCTGGGCCTCCACGTGGTGCTCGGCCAGCCAGGCCAGCGCCACCGGGTGGCGCCGTAGCACCGCGTGGCCCCGGTAGTCCGGCGGGCACAGGTCGAGCAGCCACGGGACCACCGCGGCCTCCCACCCGCGCGCCCCGGGTGGTGGCACCCCGTCCGGCCAGCCGGGCGGTCCCCCCTTCGCCCGTGCCTGCGCCGTCGCCGCGCCCGGTGAGCCGGGGGCCGCCACACGCATCGGAGGCTCGTCGTAGAACACGTGTTCGATTCTATGCCCATCGGGCGACATGACGAAGGCGCCGCCCTGAGGAGGTCGCGATGCGACCGTCACGAAGGGGGTGTCCGCCGGGTCGGCGGACACCCCCTTCGCTCGGGCCGATCGAGGTCAGCCGGCGATCTGGCGCAGGACGTACTGCAGGATCCCGCCGTTGCGGAAGTAGTCCGCCTCACCGGGGGTGTCGATGCGCACGACCGCGTCGAAGTCCACCGTCTCGCCGGACTCCTTGGTCGCGGTCACCTTCACCGTCTCCGGCATGGCGCCGTCGTTGCAGGCCGCGAGACCGACGATGTCGAAGGTCTCGGTCCCGTCGAGGCCGAGCGACTCCGCGCTCTGCCCCTCCGGGAACTGCAGCGGGGCGACGCCCATGCCGATGAGGTTGCTGCGGTGGATCCGCTCGTAGGACTGCGCGATGACCGCGTGCACACCGAGCAGGCCGGTGCCCTTGGCGGCCCAGTCGCGCGAGGAGCCGGAGCCGTACTCCTTGCCCGCGAGGACGACGAGCGGGATGTTCGCCGCCTGGTAGTTCTGGCTGGCCTCGAAGATCGTCGTCTGCTCCCCACCGCGGGTGAAGTCCCGGGTGAAGCCACCCTCGACGCCGTCCAGCAGCTGGTTCTTCAGCCGGATGTTGGCGAAGGTGCCGCGGACCATGACCTCGTGGTTGCCACGGCGCGAGCCGTAGGAGTTGAAGTCCTTGCGGTCGACGCCGTGCTCCTTGAGGTAGACGCCGGCCGGGCTGTCGGCCTTGATCGCGCCGGCCGGGCTGATGTGGTCGGTCGTGACCGAGTCACCCAGCAGCGCCAGCACGCGCGCACCGGAGATGTCCTCGACCGGGTCCAGCTCCTTGCCCATCCCCTCGAAGAAGGGAGCCTTGCGCACGTAGGTGGAGTCCTGGTCCCACTCGAAGGTCTTGCCCTCCGGGGTGGGCAGCGAGGTCCAGTGCTCGTCACCGGCGAAGACGTCGGAGTACTTCTCGACGAACATCTCCTCGCTCACCGCGTCGTCGATGACCTGCTGCACCTCGGCCGGGTTCGGCCAGATGTCGCCGAGGAAGACGTCCTTGCCGTCCGCGTCCTGCCCGAGCGGCTCGGCCTCGAAGTCGAAGTCCATCGTCCCGGCGAGCGCGTAGGCGATGACCAGCGGCGGGGAGGCCAGGTAGTTCATCTTCACGTCCGGGTTGATCCGGCCCTCGAAGTTGCGGTTGCCGGAGAGGACCGAGGTGACCGCGAGGTCGCCCGCGTTCACGGCCTCGGAGACCTCCGGGATGATCGGGCCGGAGTTGCCGATGCAGGTCGTGCAGCCGTAGCCGACGAGGTGGTAGCCGAGCTTCTCGAGGTAGGGCCACATGCCGGCCTTCTCGTAGTACTCGGTGACGACCTTGGAGCCGGGCGCCATGGAGGTCTTGACCCAGGGCTTGACCTGCAGGCCGCGCTCGACGGCGTTCTTCGCGAGCATGGCTGCGGCCATCATCACCGAGGGGTTCGAGGTGTTGGTGCAGCTCGTGATCGAGGCGATGACGACGTGGCCGTGGTCGATCTCGACCTGCTCACCGTCGAGGGAGGCCGCGACCGGGTCGCTCGCCCGCTCGCCCGCATAGGGCTTGGAGTGCTCCGGACGACCGGCCTCCTGGGACGCCTCGTGTGCGTCGTGGCTCGGGGCGTCCGAGGCGGGGAAGGTGTCGCGCAGCTCGTCGTCGACCGCGCTCTTCTCGATGCCGTGGCCGTTGACGACGTAGTTCTTCAGGTCGGCGCGGAACTGCGTCTTGGCGTCGGTGACCGAGATGCGGTCCTGGGGACGCTTCGGGCCGGCGATCGAGGGGACGACCGTGGACAGGTCGAGCTCCATGCGCTCGGAGTAGCGGGCCTCGACCTCCGGGTCGCGCCACATGCCCTGCTCCTTGGCGTAGGCCTCGACGAGGGAGACCTGCTGCTCGGAGCGGCCGGTGAGACGCATGTAGTCCAGGGTCACGTCGTCGATCGGGAAGATCGCCGCGGTGGAGCCGAACTCGGGGCTCATGTTGCCGATGGTGGCGCGGTTGGCCAGCGGGACCTCACCGACGCCCTCGCCGTAGAACTCGACGAACTTGCCGACGACGCCGTGGTCGCGCAGCATCTCGGTGATCGTCAGCACGACGTCGGTCGCGGTGGCGCCGGCGGGGATGCTGCCGGTCAGCTTGAAGCCGACGACGCGCGGGATGAGCATCGAGATCGGCTGGCCGAGCATCGCGGCCTCGGCCTCGATGCCGCCGACGCCCCAGCCCAGGACGCCCAGGCCGTTCTCCATCGTCGTGTGGCTGTCGGTGCCGACGCAGGTGTCGGGGTAGGCGACGCCGTCGCGGGTCATCGTCACCCGAGCGAGGTGCTCGATGTTGACCTGGTGGACGATGCCGGTGCCCGGGGGGACGACCTTGAAGTCGTCGAAGGCGGTCTGGCCCCAGCGCAGGAACTGGTAGCGCTCCTTGTTGCGCTGGTACTCGAACTCCACGTTGCGCGCGAAGGCGTCCGGCTGACCGAAGACATCGATCTGGACCGAGTGGTCGATGACCATCTCGGCGGGTGCGAGCGGGTTGATCTTGCTCGGGTCGCCGCCGAGGTCGGCGACGGCCTCGCGCATGGTCGCCAGGTCGACGACGCACGGCACACCGGTGAAGTCCTGCATGATCACGCGCGCCGGCGTGAACTGGATCTCGACGCTGGGATCGGCGTTCTCGTCCCAGCCACCGAGTGCGTTGACGTGCTCCGCGGTGACGTTCTTGCCGTCCTCCGTGCGCAGCAGGTTCTCGAGCAGCACCTTGAGGCTGTAGGGCAGGGTCTTCGAGCCCTCGACCGCGTCGACGCGGTAGATCTCGTAGGACTGCTCACCGACGGTGAGCTCCCCCTTGGCATTGAAGGTGTTCGCACTGGTCACAGCCGACTCCTTGTCGTAGTTATCTCGACGTCAAGATAAAAATACCACAGCCACGATCCGACGAGCGGGACCCCTCGCCGTCGAACGGCTCCGGCCCACCACTCTCCCCCATCGTGTGGCCCAAGTCACCCGAGGACGGCTCCCCGGGGCTCGAGGACCGCCACGCACTCCACGTGGTGGGTCATCGGGAAGGCGTCGAAGGCGCGCAGCGAGACGAGGTCGTACCCACCGGCCAGGAGGTGGGCGGTGTCCCGGGCCAGGGCGGCCGGGTCGCAGGCGACGTAGACGATCCTGCGGGCGCGAAGGGGGACCAGCGCCTCGATCACGCCCCGGCCGGCGCCGGTGCGCGGCGGGTCCAGGACGACGACGTCCGCGCTCGGTGGCAGCAGCTCCGAGCGCGCCGGCCTCCCCCGCCGCCGGCGCCCCTTGCGGGGCACGCCGAGGAGGTCGTCGACCCGGCCCGGGAGCACCAACGCCCCCGGCTGCCCCGCGAGGTTCTCCCGCAGGTGACCGACCGCCCGCTCGTCGGACTCGACGGCCAGCAGCTGGCCCCCTTCGCCCGTGGCGGCCGCCAGGTGCAGCGAGAAGAGGCCGACGCCGCAGTAGAGGTCGAGCACCCGCTCCCCCGGCCGGACACCGGCCGCCTCCAGCACCGCCGTGACGAAGGCGCGCGGCGCGGCGCGGTGCACCTGCCAGAAGCCCCGGGCATCGACGCCCATCCCCACCTCGCCGCCCGGGGCGGCGACCTCCTCACGAAGGGGGATCGGCGGGGTCGGCGAGTCCGCCGGCACCTCGACGAGCACCGTGTCCGCCTCGCCGGAGGGCACCACCACGTCGACGGCGCGGATCCCCTCCGGCACCCCGTCCTCCCGGGCGGCGGCGAGCGCCTCGTCCACCTCGGGCACGGCGATCGGGCAGCCTGGGACGGCGAGCACGTCGTGGCTGCGGTGGCGCCGCAGCCCGATCGTCCCCTCGGGCGAGACCGCGAACTCCACGCGGGTCCGGTAGCGCAGCCCCTCCTCGTCGTCGAGCGGCTCGACCTCCACCTCGCGCTCGAGCCCGGCCAGCCGGGAGAGCTGCTCGGCGACGACCTCGCCCTTGAGGCGCCGCTGTCGCCGGAGGGAGACGTGCTGGAAGTCGCAACCGCCGCACATCCCCGGCCCCGCGACCGGGCACGGCGGGCCCACCCGGTCCGAGGAGGCCGTGAGCACCGCGACGGCGTCGGCGCGCAGGAAACGGTCGCCCGGGCTCCCTTCGGTGATGCGGGCACGCACCCGCTCGCCGGGCAGCGAGTGGCGGACGAAGACCACCCGTCCGTGGTGGCGGGCCACGCAGTGCCC
>NZ_BCSR01000014.1 GCF_001570965.1 Janibacter corallicola NBRC 107790
AGCGTGTAGATCGTCTCGGCGTCGTCGAGCCGCTGGTCGACGCGCTCCCGTGCCTGTGCGGCGGTGTGGTCGGTGCGCGCGGCGACGTACTGCGGGCTCATCCGCCGCCCGATGGACCCCTGCGGGTAGCCGAGGACGGCGTTGGTCAGCTCCCGCTCGCGCGGCGGCAGGTCCCGCAGTAGGCGTGGCGCCAGGGCGGAGGGCAGCTCGTCGAGGAGCCACACCCGGTCGTCGGGATCCATCCCCGCGAAGATCGTGGTGACCTCGGAGTCCTGCAGGGCGTGCACGAGGTCGCCCTGCAGGCCGGGGGCGAAGTCGTCGAAGACCTCGACGGCCCGGTCCTTCTCCAGGAGCCGGTAGGTGATCGCGCGCTCGCGGGGCTCGAGGCGCTCCAGCGCCTTGGTGACCTGGTCGGTCGGGGCGGCCGCCAGCTCCTTGCCGACCGCGGTGAGGTCCTGCTCGCCGAGCGGACGGGTGATGGCGGCCAGGAGGGAGGCGGCGTCGTGGGGCTCGGTGGAGATGGTCATGGGTCAGGTCTCGAAGGGGCTGAGCAGGCGGCGGAGGGCAGCGGTCAGGGCGGCGCGTTCGTCGTCGGGCACGTCGCCGAGCAGCTCCGCCTCCCGGGCGAGCAGGTCGGCCATGGCGGCGTCGACCGTGGCCCGACCCGTCTCGGTCAGCTGGACGATGACGCCGCGCCGGTCGGTGGGTGAGGGCTGCCGCTCGACCCACCCCTTCGAGGCCAGGCGGTCGATCCGGTTGGTCATCGTCCCGGAGGTCACGAGCGTCTCCTGCACGAGCCGTCCCGGGGAGAGCTGGTAGGGCTCACCGGCGCGGCGCAGCGCGGAGAGCACGTCGAACTCCCAGCCCTCGACCGCGTGCTGGCTGAAGGCGCGCGTGCGGTCCAGGTCGAGCAGCCGGGAGAGCCTCGAGACGCGGGAGAAGACGTGCAGTGGCGAGGCGTCCAGGTCCGGCCGCTCGCGGCGCCAGGCCTGGACGATCTGGTCGACGTCGTCTGCGGGGTCGTGGCGGCTGCTCATCCTCCGAGAGTACCCATGACCGTGAATCTCGACATCAAGCCATCACCGGCGGTTAGGCTCGCGGGTGACCCGTCGAGGAGGTAAGCATGGCGATCACGTGGGACCCGAGTCGGTACGAGGAGTTCACCGACGAGCGGATGCGGCCCTTCATGGACCTGATGGCACGCGTGGGGGCGGACTCCCCGGGACTCGTGCTCGATCTCGGCTGCGGCAACGGACTCGCCACGCTGCGCCTCGCCGAGCGCTGGCCCGAAGCCCGGATCGTCGGGATCGACAGCAGCCCCGAGATGCTCGCGGCCGCGCGGGAGAGGGACACCGAAGGGCGGGTCGAGTGGGTCGAGGCCGACCTCGCCGACTGGCGGATCGAGGACGTGGGCGCCGCGCCCGACGTCATCGTGAGCAACGCGACGCTGCAGTGGGTCCCGCGGCACCTCGTGCTCATGGAGACCTGGCTCGACGCGCTGGCGCCGGGGGGCTGGTTCGCGCTGCAGGTTCCGGGCAACTTCGATGCACCGACGCACGCCCTGATGCGCGAGGCGGCCGTGGAGCATCCGCGCAGCGGTGAGCTCGAGGCGGCGAGCACCCGCTACGGGGCAGGGGACCCCGCCACCTACCTGCAGATCCTCAGCTCCCACGGGTTGGCCGTCGACGCCTGGGAGACCATCTACACCCACGTGCTCGATCCCGCCGGGGAGCGGGAGAACCCGGTGCTCGACTGGGTCGGCGGCACCGGCCTGCGCCTCATGCTCGAGGTGCTGGAGGAGGGGGAGGAGCGCGAGGCCTTCCGCGAGACGTATGCCGAGAAGATCAAGGCGGCCTACCCGCGCACGCCCGCCGGGGTGCTGCTGCCCTTCCGCCGCGTCTTCGCCGTCGGGCACAAGTCATGAGTGCCTGACCTCTGGACTACCCTGTCCCGAGCCGCCGCACGGCGGCGATCCCCGGTTGGTCTGCCGGTAGGGCCCGCCTGACTTTGAATCAGGACTAGCGACGCAGGTTCGACTCCTGCCCGGGGAGCATGAAACCGCAGGGTCCGTCGCCCTGAGCGAGGGGTGCCGGAGCCCCGATCTTGCTGACGCAGACTGCTGACGCCGGTTCCACGCGGCCCCTCGTCGCCCATGAACCGCGTGAACGTCGCAGTCGCCTGGTCGTTCAGCACCTGGGAGCCCTTCGCCGTGCCCTTGTCGTTCTGGATGTTCACCCGGCGGGCGCCGGGCCACGGTGTTTTGAACACCGCGTGAGATCCACCGAACTGTCGCGGCTCCCGAAGTAGTGCACCTTGTGCCGCGAGGGTTCCGCCGCATCCCAGTCAGGATCTTCTCGACGGAGTATCACTGGTCTCCATGGTCATGGGTACTCCTGCCCGGGGAGCAGATTTTCTCGACCCGGCGCGGCATGTCGCACGGCAGTTCGTCCCCCGTCGCCCTCGGCGTCAGCGGAATACCGGGCCCGCCGGTCGGTGCTCCTGCCGAACTGCCGTACGAAGTGCAGCGGAGGTGGAGACGACGAAGGGCGTGACCGGTTGGTCACGCCCTTCGCTGGTTCCGCTGGGAGATCAGTTGGCGGCGCCCGCGAGCTCCTCGACGAGGACCATCTTGCGGGTCGCGTCGACGAGCTGGTCGAGCATCGTGTTCAGCTCGCCCTCGCGGCGGTCCAGGAGCTGGAGGCCGTCCTCGCCGAACTCGGTGAAGAGGCCGAGCGAGACCTGCTGGCGCACGGCGTGCATCGAGAAGTTCGCGACGATGGTGCGCCAGTGCTCGACCGCCCGCACACCGTGGTCGGCGCCGTAGGAGACGAAGCCGACGGTCTTGCCCATCCACTCGGGGGCGAGGGAGTCGAAGGCGTTCTTGAAACCGCCCGGGATCGAGTGGTTGTACTCCGGGGTGATGAAGACGAAGCCGTCGTGGGAGTCGACCGTCTGGCTCCAGCGGGTCACCCGCTCGTCGTCGTAGTTGCGCTCGGCCATCCCGGGGATGGTCGGGGAGGTCAGCAGCGGCAGGTCGAAGTCGGAGAGCTCGATGAGCTCGAACTCCGCCCCCTCGTGCCGCTCGGCGACCTCCTGGACCCACCGGCCGACAGCGGTCCCGGTACGGCCTTCACGGACGGACCCGACGATGATCCCGATCTTCATGCGTTGCACTCCTCGTAGGTAGTTGATGGATCAACCCCGCTCAACGTCGTCGGCGTCCCAGACATTCCTGCGTCCGACCCAGCGGCCGGCCCGCATGACAGCACGGACCCGCAGCTCCCCGTCGAGGGCCACGAGGTCGGCCCGCCGGCCGGGCGTGACCTGACCGACGTCATCGAGGCCCAGGGCGACGGCGGGGGCGCGGGTCGCGGCGTCGAGGGCCTCCTCGAGGGTGAACCCGCTCGCGACGCTGTGTCGCACGGCGGCAGCCGAGGTCAGCGTGGAGCCGGCGATCGCGCCCGTGGGGGTGCGGGCCACGCCATCGCGCACCTGCACGTGGATCGGGCCGAGGTGGTAGTCGCCGTCAGCAGCCGCGGCGGCACCCATGGCGTCGGTGACGAGCACGATCCGACCAGGGGCGGACCGCAGCGCCAGGCGCAGCATCGCCGGGTGCACGTGCACTCCGTCGGAGATCAGCTCGACCCACACCCGGTCGTCCTCGAGCAGCGCCGCGATCGGGCCCGGGCGCCGGTGGTGCAGACCGCGGATCTGGTTGTACAGGTGGGTGGCGACGCTGGCCCCGGCGTCGATCGCCGCCCGCGTCTGCTCCCAGGTGGCGTCGGTGTGCCCGACGCCGACGACGACCCCGGAACCCACGATCGTGCGCACGGCGTCGAGCGCCCCGTGGAGCTCGGGTGCCAGCGTCACCATCCGCAGTGCGTCGCCGCCCGCGACGAGGAGCCGGTGCACGTCCTCGGGCGAAGGGGGACGCAGGAGGGAGGCTTCGTGCGCGCCGCAGAAGTCCTGCGCGAGCCACGGCCCCTCGAGGTGCAGCCCGGCGAGCACGCCGTCGTCGACGAGCCCGCGCAGGGCCCGGATCGAGCGCTCGAGCTCACCGACCTCGTCGGTGACCAGGCTCGCGACGAGGCTCGTCGTGCCGTGCGCCAGATGGGCGTCGGCGACCCGCCGCGCCTCGCGGACGTCGCCGGCGGTGAAGGAGGCACCGCCGCCGCCGTGGCAGTGGATGTCGACGAGGCCGGGCGTGAGCGTGCCCGTGAGGTGCCGCTCCGCGGGGGCCGGGGGGCCCCCTTCGCCCACCTCGAAGATGCGCGTGCCCTCGACGCGGACCCACCCCGGGGCGAGGGTGCGCTCCGGGGTGAGGAGCCGATCGGCGGTGAGGATCACGCGTCGTCCACGGCGACCACGGAGGCCTCGCCCTCCTCCTCGCGTCCCGGGGTGCGCAGGTTCCACCGGCGGATGACGAAACGGAACAGCACGTAGTACACGACCGCGTAGCCGAGCCCGATGCCGATGAGCCACAACGGTTTCTCGGCGATCCCGAAGTTGAAGACGTAGTCGAAGAGACCGGCGGAGAAGTTGAAGCCGTCCCGGATGCCGAGGGCATTCGTCAGCGCGAGCGAGGTCCCCGTCAGCACCGCGTGGATCAGGTAGAGCGGCCACGCGACGAACATGAAGGCGAACTCCAGGGGTTCGGTGACCCCGGTGAGGAAGGCGGTCAGGGCCGCGGACCCCAGGATGCCCCCGACGAGCTTCTTCTGCTCCGGTCGCGCCTCCTGGATGATCGCCAGGGCCGCGGCCGGGAGAGCGAACATCATGATCGGGAAGAAGCCGGTCATGAAGGTGCCCGCCGTCGGGTCGCCGTTGAGGAAGCGTGCGATGTCACCGTGGACGGCGCCGCCACCACCCTCGGGGGTGTAGGAGCCGATGAGGAACCACGGCGGGGCGTTGAGGATGTGGTGCAGACCGGTCGGGATGAGCAGCCGGTTCAGCGTGCCGTAGACGAAGCCGCCGAGGATGTCGTTGGCCGCGACCCACTCGCCGATGGCCGTGATCCCCTGGTCGAAGTACTGGTACACGAAGCTCATCAGCACCGAGACGATGATCGCCGAGAGGGCCGTGACCATCGGGACGAAGCGGCGGCCGCCGAAGAAGGCCAGGTACGGCGGGAGCTTGATCCGGTGGTATCGCTGCCAGAGGAAGGCGGTGACCAGGCCCATGATGATCCCACCGAAGACCCCGTAGTCGATCAGCGGCGCCTCGCCCCCTTCGGGCGCCGTCCCGAGGACGAAGGGGGACATCGCGTCACCGACGGCCTTGTAGACGACCCAGCCCACGGCCGCGGCCAGCGCGGTCGAGCCGTCGGCCTTGCGCGCCAGCCCGATCGCGATGCCGATGGCGAAGAGGAGGGGGAGGTACTGGGTGAGCAGTGCGTCCCCGGCTGCGCCGACGACGGCTGCCACCTTGGTCCAGCCGAGACGCTCCTCCCCGAGGATGTCCGGTTGGCCGAGTCGCACGAGCAGACCGGCAGCGGGGAGCACGGCGATGGGCAGCATGAGCGCCCGGCCGAACTTCTGCAGTGGTGCGATGGTGAGCTTCTTGCGTCCGGGCTTGTCCCCGGGCACGTCCTTGGGCCCGTTGGCTGTGGTCACGGAGCATTCCCTTCCTGTGGGCCTGCCGGCGGAGCGGTCTCCTCCCGGCTCAACGACATGTGCAGCTGGTAGCGGTCGCCCCGGTAGCGGGAGACGACGTGCTCGACGGGGCGGCCCCGGCTCGTCGAGAGGCGGCGGAAGACCAGCAGCGGGGTGTGGGACGGGCAGTCGAGCAGCTTGGCGGTGCGGTCCTGGGCGCTCTCGCCCCACAGGGTCTGGTCGGCGGCGTCGATGACGACCCCGTACGCGTCGGCGATGAGCGCGTAGAGCGAGTCGCCGAGGTCGTGGCCGCCCAGGTCGGGCAGCAGGTCGGCGGAGTACCAGCTCGCCTCGACGGCGATCGGCTGGTCGTCCGCGAGGCGCAGTCGGTCGATGCGCCAGGCCCGGTCGGCGTCGAACCACGCGGCGACCTCCGCAGGGGGCTCGGCGAGCTCGAGGCCGAGCAGGTGGGTGGAGGGTTCGAGCCCGCGGCG
Source organism: Janibacter corallicola NBRC 107790 (assembly GCF_001570965.1). Classification (GTDB taxonomy): domain Bacteria; phylum Actinomycetota; class Actinomycetes; order Actinomycetales; family Dermatophilaceae; genus Janibacter; species Janibacter corallicola. The sequence continues at coordinate 6,086 of NZ_BCSR01000014.1, forward strand.
GCGCATGTCCTGGCTGAAGGACGCGAGGTGCAACCGGCTCTCGAGCCGGGGCCGGGCGACGAAGGTGCCCTTGCCGTGGACCCGGTGGAGCAGCCCGTCGCCGATGAGCGCCTCGACGGCGCGCCGCACGGTCGCCCGCGAGACCCCGTAGGTGCTCGTCAGCTCGCGCTCGGAGGGGATCGCCGCATCCGGTCCGAGGTCGCCCGCGAGGTCCGCGAGAGCGTCACGCAGCTGGGCGTGCTTGGGCCGCGGCCCGGCCAGCAGCGGATGAGGCACTTCCCGACCCTCGCCCTCATTGGTACGGTCTGGTACGTACCAGTGAGGATCCACGTCGAGGTGGGAGGTGTCAAGCATCGTGACGGCCATGACCCGGGAGATCGCCGAGGTCACGCACACCGACAGGGCCGGACCACGGTCCTGACCCCACCACGAGAGGAGCCACCATGGCCACGAAGGCCGAGCAGATCCTCGCCGGACTCGGCGGCGCGGACAACATCATCGAGATCGAGCCGTGCATCACCCGGCTGCGCACCGAGGTCAACGACGGGTCCAGGGTCGACCAGGCGGCACTCAAGGCCGCCGGCGCCCACGGCGTCATGGCCCAGGGCACGGTCGTCCAGGTCGTCGTCGGGCCGGAGGCGGACACCCTCGCCGAGGACATCGAGGACCTGATGTGACCCCGGTGCTCGCCCCCTGCGCGGGGACCGTCCTGCCGATGGGCGAGTGCGTCGACGAGGTCTTCGCCGCGCAGCTCGTCGGGCCCGGTGTCGTGATCGACCCCCCGGACGGGCGCACGAGCGTGCTCGCCCCGGTCGACGGGACCGTCGCCAAGATCCACCCCCACGCCCTCGTGCTCGCGGGCGAGGGGGCCGGGGTGCTCGTCCACCTCGGCATCAACACCGTCAAGCTCGAGGGGCGCGGTTTCGAGGTCCACGTCGAGCAGGGCGCGAGCGTCACCGCCGGCGACCCGATGATCACCTGGGACCCGGCCGAGCTGCCCGCCGAGGTGGCGGGGCAAGCGATCTCGCGCCAGGTGCCGGTCGTCGTCCTCGACGTCGCCGCGGACGCGCTCGACCTCGCGGACGTCCCCGACGACGTCGTCGCCGGCGATCCCCTCTTCGCCGCGCCCTGACCGGCCACCCACAGCCACCACCGCGTCCCCCGCCCCAAGGAGCAGCGCACCCATGCCCCGTCGTACCGCCACCATCGCCTCGCCCGTCGGCCTGCACGCCCGCCCCGCGGCCCTCTTCGTCCGGGAGGCCGCGGCCAGCGGCCTCGACGTGCGGATCGGCCGTCCCGGTGAGGAACCGGTCGACGCGACGAGCATCCTCGGCGTGATGACCCTCGGCGCCGGCCACGGCGAGCGTGTGGAGGTCGTCGCGGAGGGGGAGGGCGCCGACGCCGCCCTCGACGAGCTGACGGCCCTCCTCGAGACCGACGTCGACGGGGACTGAACCGCGTGGCTGACGAGCAGGTCCGCACCGGCCTCGGCGTCTCCGGCGGGTTCGCCCACGGCCCGGTCGTCGTCGTGGCGCCGACCGTGCGAGCGCCGCGGGACGAGCCGCCCCCGGACGACGTCGGCGCCGCCGCCGCTTCCGTGACCACGGCCCTGGCCGACGTGGCGACCGAGCTCGAGCGGCGGGCAGCGTCGACCCGGGGCGAAGCGGCCGAGATCCTCACAGCCACGGCTCTCATCGCCCGCGACCGGAGCCTGGTCACCGCGGCCCGGGCCCACCTCGACGCGGGGGAGGGGCCGGCGACGGCGACCGAGTCCGCAGTCGAGGACTTCGCGGCGCAGCTCGAGGCGGTCGGCGGTTACGTCGCCGAGCGGGTCGCCGACCTGCGCGACGTGGGTGCGCGGGCCGTCGCGCACCTCCTCGGCGTCCCGGCCCCGGGGGTGCCCCGGCTCACCGAGCGCAGCGTCGTCGTCGCCGACGACCTCGCGCCGGCCGAGACCGCGGCCCTCGATCGCGATCTCGTCGCCGCCATCGTCACGTCGGCCGGCGGGCGCACGGGCCACACCGCGATCATCGCCGCCCAGCGCGAGATCCCCGCCGTCGTCCAGTGCCGTGGTGCCACCGACATCGCCCCCGGCACGATCGTCGCCGTCGACGGGGACGAAGGGAGCGTCACCCTCGCCCCGCACGAGGAGACCCTCGCCGCGCTCGCCCGCCGTACCGAGCTGCGGGCGGCGGCGCTCGCCGCGGGACGTGGCCCCGGCCGCACGAGCGATGGGCACCCGGTCGCGCTGCTCGCCAACGTCGGTGACGTCGCGGACGTCGAGGAGGCCACCGCGCAGGACGTCGAGGGCGTGGGGCTGCTGCGCACGGAGTTCCTCTTCCTCTCTGCGAAGGCCGCGCCGACCCTCCACGAGCAGGCCGAGGCCTATCGACGGGTGCTCGCCCCCTTCGCCGGACGCCGGGTCGTCGTGCGCACCCTCGACGCCGGGGCGGACAAGCCGCTCGCCTTCGCCGACCTCGGTCCGGAGGACAACCCCGCACTCGGCCGCCGAGGGATGCGGCTCTCTCGCGCCCGGCCCGACCTGCTCGACACCCAGCTGGCGGCCCTGGCCGACGCGGCCCGCGACACCGACACGGACCTGCGGGTCATGGCCCCGATGATCGCGACCGTCGAGGAGGCCGCGTGGTTCGTCGAGCGTGTCCGCGCGCACGGCCTGCCGAGCGCCGGCGTGATGGTCGAGGTGCCGGCCGCCGCGCTGCGCTCCCGACAGGTCCTCGCAGAGGTGGACTTCGCGAGCATCGGGACCAACGACCTCGCGCAGTACACCCTCGCCGCCGACCGGACGCAGGGCGAGCTGGCCGACCTGCTCGACCCGTGGCAGCCGGCGGTGCTCGACCTCGTGGCCGCCACCGGCGAGGGGGCGGCCGCCACCGGGACACCGCTCGGGGTGTGCGGCGAGGCCGGCGGAGATCCGCTGCTCGCGCTCGTGCTCGTCGGACTGGGGGCCACGAGCCTGTCGATGGCGCCCAGCCGGGCACCGATGGTCAGGTACGCGCTCGCGCGACACACGCTCGCCGCGTGCCGGGACATCGCGCATGCCGCCCGCGGGGCCGCGGACGCCTCACGGGCCCGGCGGGCCGCCCTCGACCTCGCCGACCCGGGGCTGCGCGAGCTGCTCTGAGGTCGGGTGCGGCCGAGGGGCTCGCGTGCCGATACAGTGTCACGGTGGCCTGAGCCGAATGCCGCACCGTCGACCCTCGGAGAACATCGCGTGAACGACGTACGCCCCGATGCCGTCATCATCCTCGCGGCGGGCGAAGGTACCCGGATGAGGTCGACCCTCCCCAAGGTCCTGCACCCGATCGGCGGGGCGCCGCTGCTCGGCCACTCCATGCGGGCGGCGTCCGCGGCCGGCGCGAGCGAGACGGTCGTCGTCATCCGCCACCAGCGGGACCGCGTAGCCGCCTTCGTCGAGGACTTCGCCGGCCGGCTCGAGGGCCACGCCGTGATCGCCGACCAGGACGAGGTCAAGGGCACCGGCCGGGCCGTCGAGTGCGGCCTGCAGGCGCTGCCGGCCGACCTGAGCGGCACCGTCGTGGTCACCATGGGCGACGTCCCGCTGCTCTCCGCCGAGACGATCGGCGAGCTCACCCGCGCCCACGCCGAGGCCGGCGCGGCGGTCACCGTCGTGACCTCGGTCCTCGAGGACCCCCAGTCCTACGGCCGGATCATCCGCGACGCGAAGGGGGACGTCGAGCGGATCGTCGAGTTCAAGGACGCGACCGAGGACGAGCGCGCCGTCACCGAGATCAACTCCGGCATCTACGCCTTCGACGTCGCCGTGCTGCGGCGTGAGCTGGCGAACGTCACGACCGAGAACGCCCAGGGCGAGAAGTACCTCACCGACGTCCTCGCCCTCGCCCGCGCCGCCGGGGGCACGGTCCACGCCCACGTCATCCCCGACCGGTGGCAGGCCGAGGGCGTCAACGACCGCGTGCAGCTGGCCGCGCTCGGCCGGATCCTCAACGAGCGCACCTGCGAGCGGCACATGCGCGCGGGCGTGACGATCGTCGACCCCGCCACGACGTGGATCGACACCGACGTGAGCATCGGTGCCGACACGACGATCCAGCCGGGGACCCAGCTGCTCGGCGCGACGAGCATCGGCTCCGGAACGACGATCGGCCCCGAGGTCACCCTCACCGACTGCTGGGTCGGTGACGACGTGCACCTCCGTCGGGCCGAGGGCGAGCTCGCCGTCGTCGGCGACGGCGCCAGCGTCGGCCCCTACTCCTACCTGCGGCCCGGTACCCGGCTCGGGGCGAAGGGGAAGATCGGCGGCTTCGTCGAGACGAAGAACACCACCATCGGCGAGGGCGCCAAGGTCCCGCACCTGACCTACGCGGGCGACGCGGAGATCAAGGAGGGCGCCAACATCGGGGCCGGCACGATCTTCGCCAACTACGACGGCGCCACGAAGTCGCGCACCGTCGTCGGGCGGCACACCTTCGTCGGCTCCCAGTCGGTCCTCGTCGCGCCCGTCGAGATCGCCGACGGCGCCTACGTGGCCGCGGGCTCCGCCGTGACCGACCCGATCGAGCCGGGTCAGCTGGGCATCGCGCGGGCGCGCCAGCGCACCATCGACGGCTGGGTGGCCAAGCGCCACCCCGGCACCCCGACGGATGCGGCTGCGAAGGCGGCCGCATCCTCTTCGTCACCCACCACCGAGAGCAGTGAGGACCAGCAGTGACCGGAATCCACAGGACCCCCGAGAAGAACCTCATGGTCTTCACGGGACGGACGCACCCGGACCTGGCGGACCGGGTCGCCCGGGAGCTGGGCATCGACCTGGTGCCGACGAGTGCCTACGACTTCGCCAACGGCGAGATCTACGTGCGCTACGAGGAGTCGGTGCGCGGCTGCGACGCCTTCGTCATGCAGAGCCACTCGACCCCGATCAACGAGGCGATCATGGAGCAGCTGCTCATGGTCGACGCGCTCAAGCGCGCCAGCGCGAAGCGGATCACCGCCGTCATGCCCTTCTACGGCTACGCGCGCCAGGACAAGAAGCACCGCGGCCGCGAGCCGATCTCCGCACGCCTGATGGCCGACATGTTCAAGTGCGCCGGCGCCGACCGGCTCATCACGGTCGACCTGCACACCGACCAGATCCAGGGCTTCTTCGACGGCCCCGTCGACCACCTCATGGCCCGCCCGATCCTCGCGGACTACGTGCGCGAGAAGTACGGCGACCGCAAGCTCGCCGTCGTCTCCCCGGACGCCGGCCGGATCAAGGTCGCCGAGCAGTGGTCGCGCCACCTCGGCGGCGTGCCGCTGGCCTTCATCCACAAGACGCGCAACATCGACCGTCCGAACGAGAGCGTGGCCAACCGCGTCGTCGGCGAGGTCGAGGGTCGCTGGTGCGTGCTCGTCGACGACATGATCGACACCGCCGGCACGATCTCCAAGGCCGCCGACGCGCTCATGGCCGACGGCGCCGCCGGCGTGATCATCGCCGCGACGCACGCGATCTTCTCCGGCCCGGCCGTCGAGCGGATGCAGGAGTGCGCCGCGGAGGAGGTCATCGTCACCGACACCCTCCCGCTCGTCGACGGCCAGAAGTTCGAGGACCTCACGGTCCTCTCCATCGCGCCGCTCGTCTCCCGGGCGATGCGCGCGGTCTTCGAGGACGGCTCGGTCACCAGCCTCTTCAACTGACCCCGCGGGCCGTGGCTCAGGTCCGCCGGGAGCGGTAGGCGGCCGCCGCGAGCCGGTTGCCGCAGCCCCCTTCGCAGTAGCGCCGGGAGCGGTTGCGGGAGAGGTCGACGAGCACGTGCTCGCAGTCCTGCGCCGCGCACACCCGCAGCCGGGAGCGCTCGCCGAGGCGGACGACGTCGACGAGCGCCATCGCCGCCTCGACCTGCATCCGCACGGCGAGCGGCGCCTCCGGCGGGGTCGCGTGCACGTGCCACCCGTAGTCGCCGTGGTTGACGACCTGGGGGAGGGCCTCGCCCTCGCGCAGCAGGGTGTTGACCAGGTCGACGAGCTCCTCGTCGGACCCGGCCCGCCAGCTGGCGGCGAGGCGGGGACGGAGCTCGCGCACCTCGGCCAGCTCCTCGGCGTCGCCGGTGATCCGGCCGGTCCACTCCCACCGCGCGACGAAGTCCGCGAGGTCGGCGGTGTCCACGAGTGTGTCGCGCTCCCCGAGGAGGGTGTTGACCAGGTCGGCGGCGGTCCGCAGCGCCACGTCCGTGTCATGGGCGAAGACCACATTGACTCCTGACGGTCGATCGGTCTAGCGTCATCGGCATCACTGTAGTTGACTCATGACGCAAGGAGATGGCCACGTGCGAGCCGTCAGCGGCGCCCCCTTCGCCCTCGGGCTGGTGATCGCGCTCGTCTCCGCCGCCACGTTCGGCTCCTCGGGGACCTTCGGGACCGCGCTCATGGCGACCGGGTGGAGCCCCGGCGCCGTCGTGACCGCGCGCATCGTCGGTGCCGCGCTGCTGCTCGCCGGGCCTGCGGCGCTGGCGATGCGCGGCCGCTGGCACCTGCTGCGCCCCAACCTCGGTCGCATCCTCGCCTACGGCGTCTTCGCGGTCGCGGGCTGCCAGTTCGCCTACTTCATGGCCGTCGACCGCCTCTCGGTCGGGGTCGCGCTGCTCCTGGAGTACCTCGCACCGGTGATCATCGTCGGCTGGCTCTGGGCCCGGCACGGCCGCCGGCCCAGCGTGCTCACCGCGGGTGGCGTGGTCGCGGCGGTGGTCGGGCTGGTGCTCGTGCTCGACGTGACCTCGGCGGTCGGCGTCGACCTCGTCGGGGTGCTCTGGGGCCTCTGCGCCGCGGTCGGTCTCGTCGTCTTCTTCGTGGCCGCGGCGCACGGTGACGACGCGCTGCCGCCGATCAGTCTCGCCGGTGGTGGCCTGCTCGTCGGTGCGCTCGGACTCCTCGCAGGGGTCGGCACCGGCCTGCTGCCGTGGTCGGCCTCGACCCACGACGTGGTGCTCGCCGGCTGGTCCGCGCCGTGGTGGAGCGCGGCCCTGGAGCTGGCCCTCTTCGCCGGCGCGATCGCCTACGCCACCGGCATCGCCGCCACCCGCGTCCTCGGCTCGACGGTCGCCTCCTTCGTCGGGCTGAGCGAGGTGCTGATGGCGATCGCCTTCGCCTGGGTGCTCGTCGGCGAGGAGATGAGCCCGGTCCAGCTGCTCGGGGGCGTCGCGATCCTCGCCGGCGTCGTCGCGGTCAAGCTGGGCGAAGGGGGCGACCCGCACCCGGCGGAGCCGGCCGAGGGCATCGGGGTGGCCGACGTGGCCGAACCCGCTCTCCGCGGGCTCGAGGATCCCGCCGCGGACCGGGGTTTGGTCGACTCCGCGCGCCTGGACTAGAGTTGCCGGGTTGCCTCGGCGAGGGACGCTGCACGGTTGCAGTGATCCGTGATCGACGCGGTGTCGCCCGGTGGGTGTGCCACGCGTCGACGTCCCGTCCGCGCCGCGTCCCACGTCGAGGCCACCGCTGACCGAGGCCCGCTCCCCGCGGGCACGCCCCACGAGAAGGAGCCACCATGTCCTCCGACGAGATCCGCCTCGTCTCAGAGAAGCGCAGCCAGTTCGGCAAGGGTGCGGCCCGCAAGCTGCGCCGCGCCGGCCACATCCCCGCCGTCCTCTACGGGCACGGCGAGGCCCCGTACCACCTGACGCTGCCCTTCCACGACACCTTCCAGGCGCTGAAGAACCCGAACGCCCTGCTGACCATCGCGGTCGAGGGCGAGAAGGACAAGCTGGCCCTGGCCAAGGACGTCCAGCGCGACCCGCTGAAGCCGATCATCGAGCACATCGACCTCGTGCTGGTCAAGCGTGGCGAGAAGGTCGTCGTCGAGGTCCCGGTCCACGTCGAGGGCGACGCCGCCCCGGAGACGGTGGTCACCCTCGACAGCGCGGTCCTCGAGATCGAGGCCGACGTGACCAAGCTGCCCGAGGGCCTGGCCGTCTCCGTCGAGGGCGCCGAGATCGGCACCCAGATCCTCGCCTCCGACGTCACCATGCCCGCCGGCGCCACCCTCGCCTCCGACCCGGAGACGCTGGTCGTCAACATCACCCAGCAGATCTCCGCCGAGGAGCTCGAGGCCGAGCTCGCCGAGGCCGAGGACGAGGCCGGCATCGAGCACGACGAGTCCGAGGACGCGGCCGCCGAGACCGCTGCGCCGGCGGAGGGCGCCGAGGACGAGGAGAAGTCCGAGGACTGATCCCCTCCCTCGCCGGACCGACGGGCGGGCCCACCGACGGCGGTGGGCCCGCCCGTCGTCGTGCTCGTTACAGTGGTCGATCGTGAGTGACGACACCTGGCTCGTGGTGGGCCTCGGCAACCCGGGCCCCAGGTACGCCGGCAACCGGCACAACGTCGGCGCGATGGTCGTCGGCGAGCTGGCCGGGCGTACCGGCACCCGGCTGCGGGCCCACAAGGCAGGCGCCAGCGCCGAGTCCGCGCGGCTCGGCCCGCCCCCCGGTCACCGGGCGGTCCTCGGGGTGCCGCACTCCTACATGAACGTCTCCGGCGGGCCGGTCAAGGCGCTGGCCTCCTTCTTCTCCGTGCCCGTGGAGCGGCTGGTCGTGGTCCACGACGAGCTCGACATCCCCTTCGGCGAGGTGCGCCTCAAGCGCGGCGGCGGCGAAGGGGGGCACAACGGCCTGCGCTCGATCAGCTCATCCTTCGGGACGAAGGACTACCTGCGGGTGCGCGTCGGTGTCGGCCGGCCGCCGGGCCGGATGGACGCCGCCGCCTACGTGCTCAAGGACTTCAGCCCGACCGAGCGCAAGGAGCTGCCCTTCCTCCTCGACGACGCCGCCGACGCCGTCGAGCTGGTCATCGAGAAGGGCCTCACCGACGCCCAGCAGGTCGTGCACGCTCCTCGGTGACCGAGCGTCGGGGGGCCACGTGGCGGTTCGCCGTGCGGGCGTCGTCGAACCGCATCTGAAGGGAACCGGACACCATGCCCGGGTGCCTGCTGTCGTCGTCGAAGTCGCCCATCCGTCCGTGCCGCAGCGAGAGCACCACCCCGATGACGACGATGGGCAGCAGCGCCACCGCGAGCATCACGTAGAAGTCCATCACGTCTCCTCCCGTCTCCCTGCCACCATGGCCCAGAGCGGCAGGTTGGTCACGTGCGAGCAGCCCCGTGCGGCAGAATGACGGGAGAATGTCTTCCTCCCTCACCCCGCTCCTGCGGGCGATCGCCGGCCTGCCCGGGGTCGCCCAGCTGCCCGCACACACCGACTCCACCACCGAGCTGGACCTCGTCGCCCCCCGCGGGCTGCGCGCGCCGACCGTCGCGACCCTCGCCGAGGGAACCCCCGCCCCGCGCCTGGTCATCACCTCGACCGCGCGGGAGGCCGACGACATCGCCGATGCGCTCGGCGAGCTCATGGACCCCGCCGGCGTCGCGACCTTCCCCAGCTGGGAGACCCTCCCGCACGAGCGTCTCAGCCCCCGCAGCGACACCGTCGGTCGCCGGCTGGCCGTGCTGCGCCGGCTGCGCCACCCCGAGGCGAAGGGGGAGGCCCACGGTCCGGTCGACGTCGTCGTGGCCTCCGTGCGGGCGGTGCTGCAGCCGATCGCCAAGGGCCTCGCGGACCTGGAGCCGGTCGCCGTGCGCGTCGGGGACGAGCGCTCGCCGATCGAGGTCCAGGAGGCGCTGACCGCCGCGGCCTACGTGCGCACCGACCTCGTCGAGAAGCGTGGCGAGTTCGCCGTGCGCGGCGGGATCCTCGACGTCTTCCCGCCCACCGAGGAGCACCCCGTCCGGCTGGAGTTCTTCGGGGACACCGTCGAGGAGATCCGGTGGTTCAAGGTCGCCGACCAGCGCAGCCTCGAGGAGAGCCCGGAGCGCCTCTGGGCGCCGCCCTGCCGCGAGATCCTCCTCACCGACGCGGTCCGTGAGCGGGCCGCCGTCCTCGCCGAGAAGCTGCCCGGCGTCGCCGACATGCTCGGCAAGGTCGCCGAGGGCATCGCCGTCGACGGCATGGAGTCCCTCGGCCCGGCGCTCGTGGACGGGATGGAGTCCCTCCTGGACGTCCTCCCCGACGGCTCCGGCGTGCTCGTGATGGACCCGGAGCGGGTCCGGGCCCGCGCCCACGACCTCGTGAGCACGAGCGAGGAGTTCCTCCAGGCGAGCTGGGCCAATGCCGCCTCGGGCAACGCCGTCCCGGTCGACCTCGAGGGGGTCCTCGGCACCGCCTCCCACTGGACCATCGCCCAGGCCCGGGACCACGCGCTGGACCTCGGCATGCCGTGGTGGAGCATCACCCCCTTCGCCGTGGACGAAGAGCTGGCCGACATCGCCGCCGACATGGAGGACCGGGTCGAGCACGACCACGTCGGGCTGCGGGTGCCCGCGGAGGAGCCGCCGACCTTCCGCGGCAACACCGACGCCGCCGTCGCCCAGCTGGGGGAGTGGACCACGGCGGGCTGGCAGGTCCTCGTGGCCACCGACGGCGCCGGGCTCGTCAGCCGCGTCACCGAGGTCCTCGGCGGGGCCGAGGTGCCCGCCCGCCGGGTCGAGGAGGACGCGGACCTCACCGAGCTGCCCGAGGGCGTCGTGGTCGTCACCCGGGCGAGCCTCGGGACCGGCTTCGTCGCCCCCGAGGCCCGGCTCGCGGTGCTCACCGAGTCCGACCTGCTGGGCACCAGCGGCGCCGGGGCGAGCACCCGGGACATGCGCAAGATGCCCTCTCGGCGGCGCAAGCAGGTCGACCCGCTGCAGCTGCGCCCCGGCGACCACGTTGTGCACGAGCAGCACGGCGTCGGGTCCTTCGTCGAGATGATCCAGCGCACCGTCGGCGGCGCCACCCGGGAGTACCTCGTCATCGAGTACGCGCCCTCCCGGCGCGGGCACCCGGGCGACCGGCTCTTCGTGCCGTCCGACCAGCTGGACCAGGTCACCCGCTACGTCGGCGGCGACGCGCCCGCCCTCAACAAGCTGGGCGGCAGCGACTGGCAGAAGACGAAGTCCCGCGCGAAGCGGCACGTGCGCCAGATCGCCGGCGAGCTGATCCGCCTCTACAGCGCGCGGATGGCCACCCCGGGGCACGCCTTCGGCCCGGACACGCCGTGGCAGCGCGAGCTCGAGGACGCCTTCGCCCACATCGAGACCCCCGACCAGCTGAGCACCATCGAGGAGGTCAAGGAGGACATGGCCAAGACCGTCCCGATGGACCGCCTCATCTGCGGCGACGTCGGGTACGGCAAGACCGAGATCGCCGTGCGGGCGGCCTTCAAGGCGATCCAGGACGGCAAGCAGGTCGCGGTGCTCGTACCGACCACGCTGCTCGTCCAGCAGCACTCGAGCACCTTCGCGGAGCGCTACGCCGGCTTCCCGGTGACGGTCCGATCGCTCAGCCGCTTCCAGACCGACGCCCAGGCCAAGGAGGTCCTCGACGGGCTCAAGGACGGCTCGGTCGACCTCGTCATCGGCACCCACCGGCTCCTCGGCAGCGAGGTGAAGTTCAAGGACCTCGGCCTCGTCGTCGTCGACGAGGAGCAGCGCTTCGGCGTCGAGCACAAGGAGGCGCTGAAGGCGCTGCGCACCAACGTCGACGTGCTCGCGATGTCCGCCACGCCGATCCCGCGCACCCTCGAGATGGCCGTCACCGGCATCCGCGAGATGTCCACCCTCGCGACGCCCCCGGAGGAGCGCCACCCGGTGCTGACCTTCGTCGGGGCCTACGAGGAGAAGCAGGTCGCGGCCGCCATCCACCGCGAGCTCATGCGCGAGGGGCAGGTCTTCTTCGTGCACAACAACGTCTCGAGCATCGAGCGGACCGCCTCCCGGATCCGGGAGCTCGTGCCCGAGGCGCGGGTCGAGACCGCCCACGGCAAGATGGGCGAGCACCGGCTGGAGCAGGTCGTGCTCGACTTCTGGGAGCGGCGTTTCGACGTGCTCGTGTGCACCACGATCATCGAGACCGGCCTGGACATCTCCAACGCCAACACCCTGATCCTGGACCGGGCGGACACGTTCGGCCTGAGCCAGCTGCACCAGCTGCGCGGGCGCGTCGGGCGGGGCCGCGAGCGGGCCTACGCCTACTTCCTCTACCCACCGGAGAAGCCGCTCACCGAGACCGCCACCGACCGGCTGCAGACGATCGCGAGCAACACCGACCTGGGCTCCGGGATGCAGGTCGCCATGAAGGACCTGGAGATCCGCGGCTCGGGCAACCTCCTCGGCGGGGAGCAGTCCGGGCACATCGCCGGCGTCGGCTTCGACCTGTACGTGCGGATGGTCGGCGAGGCGGTCGCCGACTTCAAGGGCGAAGGGGAGGCGGCCCCGGCCGAGATCAAGATCGAGCTGCCGGTCGACGCCCACCTGCCGCACGACTACGTGCCGGGGGAGCGGCTGCGGCTCGAGGCCTACAAGAAGCTCGCCGGTGCGGAGACCGACACCGAGGTCGACGAGATCGTCGCCGAGCTGACCGACCGCTACGGCGAGCCGCCGGAGCCGGTGGAGAACCTCGTCGCCGTCGCTCGGCTGCGCATCGTCGTGCGCGAGGCCGGCCTGAGCGACGTCGTCGTGCACGGCCGGCAGGTGCGCTTCTCGCCGGTCAGGCTCAAGGAGAGCCAGCAGCTGCGACTGGCCCGCCTCTACCCGAGGTCGAACTACAAGGAGGGCACCGGCACCGTCGTCGTGCCCGTGCCGATGACCGCGCGCGTCGGTGGCCGGCCGCTCCGCGACGAGGCGATGCTGGGGTGGGCCACCGACCTGGTCAACCAGGTCATGCTCGACAATGTCATCGTGGACTCCGGGCAGGCGGCCCGGGACAGCTCACGCAGCCGCTGAGGCGCAGGACGAAAGGACCCGCAGTGCTGGATGGTCAAGGACGACTCCGCCGCGCGACGACCGCTCTCGGGGTCGGGCTCGCGGGACTGGTGCTCACTGCCTGCGGCAGCGGCTCCGGCGGCGATGTGGGGGACGGGTCGAGCGCGCTCGCGGCGAGCGTCGGCGGCCACGAGTACACGGTCGGCGAGGTGCAGACGGCCAGTCGGCAGCTGTCGGACTACACCGCCGCCCAGGCCGCCAGCAGCGGCCAGCAGGCGCAGCAGATCACGCCGGAGGCGATGGTCACCAGCCTCGTGCAGGTCCCGATGATCCTCGAGCGCGGGAAGAAGGAGGGCCTGGACATCCCCTCGGCGGAGTCCGTCAGGCGCAACCTCGAACCCGTCGTGACCTCGCCCTCGCAGGAGACCGTCGAGTTCTTCCGCGCCTCGCAGGTCTACTCGCAGCTGGACCAGAAGGCCAAGCAGGAGATCTCGAAGCAGGTCACCTCCAGCGACGTGAAGTTCAGCCCGCGCTACGGCGAGGCCACCGGGGACACCCCGAACTGGCTGAAGAAGAGCGCACCCGAGCAGCAGCTGCCCGGTCAGCAGTGAGCGCCGGGCGCCTGGTCCTGCTCGCCACGAGCCCGCGCGTCCCGCCGGGGCTGCTCAGCCGGGATGCGTGGTCCGCGCTCGCCGGCGCGGACGTCGTGCTCGCGGCCGACCCGGAGGACTCGCAGGTGATCGCCCTGCTCGACGACGGCATCGCCGTCCAGCCGCTCGACGTGGACACGCCGCAGGAACGGGCCCGCGCGCTCGTCACCGCGGCGGCGGGCGAGGAGATCGTCTGGGTCGGCTCCGTCGACGGCGACCCCGGGCTGAGCGACGCCGTCGCCGGTGAGGTCTCGCGCCTCGAGGACGCGCCCGAGGTCGAGGTGCTCGTCGGTTCCTGGGACACCCCCGGCGGCCGACTGCTCGACGCTGTCGCGGTCATGGACCGGCTGCGCGCACCCGGAGGGTGCGCCTGGGTGGCGGCGCAGGACCACGCGAGCCTCGCCCCCTTCGTCGCGGAGGAGGCACGTGAGGTGACCGAGGCGCTGGAGGCGGTGGTCGCCGAGCCCGACGACGTCGACCGTCGCGAGGACCTCACCGACGAGCTCGGTGACCTGCTCTTCCAGGTGCTCTTCCACGCCCGGGTGGCCGCGGACCACGCGGAGGCGCCCTTCGACGTCGACGACGTCGCCGCCGCGCTCGTCGACAAGCTCGTGCGGCGCAACCCGCACGTCTTCGGCGACGTGCAGGCCGAGACCCTCGAGGAGATCGAGGCGCAGTGGCAGGAGATCAAGGCCCAGGAGCGCGCGGACCGCGACCAGCGCTGACGGGGACCACTGACAGGATCCACCCCATGGACCAGCGGATCAGCTTCGTCACCCTCGCCGTCGCCGACCTGGCGAGGAGTCGACGCTTCTACGTCGACGGACTCGGCTGGCGGGCCGAGCTCGACGTGCCGGGCGAGGTCCTGATGTTCCGCGTGGGGGAGCGGCTGATCTTCTCGCTGTGGGACGCAGCCGCGTTCGAAGGGGAGGTCGGCCCCCTTCGTCGTGGGGAGGGATTGGCGCCGATCACCTTGGCGCACAACGTCGCCCGCGCGCAGGAGGTCGACTCGACCCTCGACCTGGCCAGGGCCGCGGGTGCACCCGACGTCTCCGCCGCGCAGCAGCGCGACTGGGGCGGCTACACCGGCTACTTCGCCGACCCCGACGGATTCCGCTGGGAGATCGCGCTCAGCCCGGGACCGATCGGCCAGATGGTCCTGCCGCCTGCCTCCCGCGACGAGGTGCGCACGAGCGAGCACGGCCGACCCGTCGGCCCGGCCGTCGGCGACTGGACGCCGCCACCCCGACCCGAGCCGGCGCGGATCGTCGGTCACTGGTGCACCCTCGAGCCGCTCACGCCGGAGCACGCCGCCGAGCTGGCGCCCGAGATCGCCGGCCCCGGGCACGAGGGCGACTTCACCTACCTCGGCGAGGAGCACATCGACGACATCGACGCCTACGTCGCCGGCCGGCTCGCGAAGGACACCGTCGAGGTGCTCGTGCGCGACGGGGACGGCATCGCCTGCGGGGTGGTCGCGCTGATGCGCATCGATCTCGACCACGGCGTCGTCGAGATCGGCAACGTCGTCCTCGGGCCCCGGCTGCAGCGCACGACCGCGTCGACCGAGGCGATGTCGCTGCTCGCCCGGCACGTCTTCGACCTCGGCTACCGCCGCCTGGAGTGGAAGTGTGACTCCCTCAACGAGCCCTCCCGCCGCGCGGCGGAGCGGCTCGGCTTCACCCACGAGGGCACCTTCCGGCGGCACGTCGTGACGAAGGGGAGGTCCCGCGACACCGCGTGGTTCGCCATGACGCTCGAGGACTGGCCGATCGTCCGGGCCGCGCACGAGGCCTGGCTGGACCCGGCCAACTTCGTCGACGGCGTCCAGCAGCAGCGCCTGTCCGACGTGCTCGCGCGCGGCTGACGGGGGACATCCACCCGGGTGGGTCGCTGGGGGCCATCACGGGGGTGAGCGGTTACGCTCGGGGAGACATCCGTCCGCCCTGCACACGCAGCACCCAAGGAGCCGGTAGTGGCCAGTATCGAGGCAATTGGCGCGCGCGAGATCCTCGACTCCCGCGGCAACCCGACCGTCGAGGTCGAGGTGGCCCTGGACGACGGCACGATCGCCCGTGCCGCGGTGCCGAGCGGCGCCTCCACCGGGGCCTTCGAGGCCGTCGAGCGCCGGGACGGCGACAAGGGACGCTACCTGGGCAAGGGCGTGCAGGACGCCGTGCGCGCGGTGGAGGACGACCTCATGCCGCGACTGCTCGGCTTCGACGCCAGCGAGCAGCGGCTCATCGACGCCGAGATGCTCAGCCTCGACGGCACCGACAACAAGGGCGCTGTCGGCGCCAACGCGATCCTCGGGGTCTCGCTCGCCGTGGCCAAGGCCGCCGCCGAGTCCTCCGGGCTGCCGCTCTTCCGCTACGTCGGCGGCCCCAATGCCCACGTCCTGCCCGTGCCGATGATGAACATCCTCAACGGCGGCTCCCACGCGGACTCCAACGTCGACATCCAGGAGTTCATGATCGCGCCGATCGGCGCGCCCTCCTTCCGCGAGGCGCTGCGCTGGGGCGCGGAGGTCTACCACGCGCTCAAGGCCGTCCTGAAGGACAAGGGCCTGGCCACCGGCCTCGGCGACGAGGGTGGCTTCGCCCCGAACCTCGGCAGCAACCGCGAGGCCCTGGACCTGATCCTCGACGCGATCAGGGCGGCCGGCTACGAGCCCGGTACCGACGTCGCGCTGGCGCTCGACGTGGCCGCGAGCGAGTTCCACGACGCGGGCACCTACACCTTCGAGGGGGAGCAGAAGAGCGCCGCGCAGATGGTCGACTACTACGCCGGGCTCGTCGACGCCTACCCGCTCGTGTCCATCGAGGACCCGCTGAACGAGGACGACTGGCAGGGCTGGCAGGAGATCACCACCCGTCTCGGCTCGAGGGTCCAGCTCGTCGGCGACGACCTCTTCGTCACCAACCCCGAGCGCCTCGCCCGCGGCATCAAGGACGGCGCCGCCAACGCGCTGCTCGTCAAGGTCAACCAGATCGGCTCGCTCACCGAGACGATGGACGCCGTCGCCATGGCGACGCGGGCCGGCTTCGCCTCGATGATGAGCCACCGCTCCGGCGAGACCGAGGACGTGACGATCGCCGACCTGGCCGTGGCCACCGACTGCGGGCAGATCAAGACCGGTGCCCCCGCCCGCTCCGAACGGGTGGCGAAGTACAACCAGCTCCTGCGCATCGAGGAGGAGCTCGACGACGCGGCCGTCTACGCGGGCGCGGGTGCCTTCCCGCGCTTCAGCGCCTGACCGCGATGGCCGGTAGCCCGCGCCGCCGCCCCGCACGCAGCAGCAGTGCGAAGGGCCCGGCTCGCCGTCCGCGCGCGACCCGTCCGGCCGGTCGTCAGCAGCCCCCCGTCCGGAAGCGGGCGGTGACCGGGAGCAGGTCCGCCGGCGCACCGATGATGAACCCACGCCGCTGGGTGGCGCTGTGCTCGCTCTCGCTGCTGCTCGCCGTGATGCTGCTGCCGACGCTGAAGTCCTGGTACGACCAGCAGCAGCGGCTCGACGAGCTGCACGCCCAGGTGAGCGAGCAGCAGGAGAGCGTCGCGCAGCTGCGCCGCGAGAAGCACCTGTGGTCCACGGACGAGTACGTCGAGGCCCAGGCCCGCAAGCGGCTGAAGTTCGTGCGGCCGGGGGAGCGCTCCTACACCGTCGCGGACACCGACGCCGCGGACGCCCCCGAGGTCGACCCGGAGACCGGCGCGGTCAAGGGGCAGGACTCCCAGCCCTGGTACGACCAGGTCGCCTCCTCGGTCAAGGACGCCGACGACCCCGGCACACATGTCCCCTCGGACCCGCCGGCGGCCCAGCCGTGAGCACCGACGAGCAGGGCAATGACCTGGACCGGGTCGCCGCCGAGGACCTCGAGCTGGTCGGCGAGCAGCTCGGCCGGCCGGCCCGATCGGTCGTCGGTGTCGCCCACCGCTGCCCGTGCGGTGGCCCCACGGTCGTGCGCACCGCACCGCGGCTGCCCGCCGGCACCCCCTTCCCGACGTCCTTCTACGCGACCTGCCCCCGGCTGACCGGGGCGATCTCGACGCTGGAGTCCAGCGGGCTCATGGCCGAGATGTCCCGGCGCCTGCTCGAGGACGAGGACCTCGCCGAGCGCTACGCGGCCGCCCACGAGGACTACCTGCGCCGACGCTCGGAGCTGGGCGACGTCCCCGAGATCGAGGGGATCTCCGCCGGCGGGATGCCGACCAGGGTCAAGTGCCTCCATGTGCTCGTGGCACACTCGCTGGCCGCCGGGCCCGGGGTGAACCCCCTGGGCGACGAGGCACTGCAACGGCTGCCCGAGTGGTGGCGAACCAGCCCGTGCTGCGGCACGGACGAAGGGAGCGACGCATGAGAGTCGCCGCGATCGATTGTGGGACCAACTCCATCCGCCTGCTCGTGGCCGACCACGACGCCGAGGCCGGGACGCTGACCGAGGTCACCCGACGGGCCGAGGTCGTCCGGCTCGGCCAGGGGGTGGAGAACACCGGCCGGCTCGGTCAGGAGGCACTGGACCGGACCCTGCTGATGTGCCGGGAGTACGCCGAGGAGTGCCGCCACCACGGCGTGCCCCGGGGCAGTGTCCGGTTCGTGGCCACCTCGGCGACCCGGGACGCGAGCAATGCCGAGGAGTTCT
Organism: Janibacter corallicola NBRC 107790; assembly: GCF_001570965.1. Lineage (GTDB taxonomy): Bacteria > Actinomycetota > Actinomycetes > Actinomycetales > Dermatophilaceae > Janibacter > Janibacter corallicola. Next base: position 24,145 of record NZ_BCSR01000014.1, read on the forward strand.
TCGAGGGCGTTCGCGCGGCCTTCGGGGAGCTGGAGGTCTCCCCGGAGGTCATCTCCGGCGACGAGGAGGCGACGCTGGGCTTCGCCGGCGCCACCCGCGGCCTGCAGGAGGCCGGCTTCGATGGTCCCTACCTCGTCGTCGACATCGGGGGCGGCTCCACCGAGATGGTCCGCGGCACCCACGAGGTCGTCGCCGGGCGCTCCTTCGACATCGGCAGCGTGCGCCTCACCGAGCGCCACCACCGGACCGACCCGCCCACCCAGGAGATCATCGACGCCGCCCGGTACGACATCGCCGAGGTCCTCGACGTGGCCGAGGCGGAGGTCGGGCTCGGCGGGATCAAGACCGTCGTCGGCCTCGCCGGATCGGTCACGACGGTCACCGCCCAGGCGCTCGGCCTGAACTCCTACGACCGCGAGGCCATCCACCTGGCCAACGTCTCGGTCGAGCAGATGATGATGGCCTGCGAGCAGCTCATCCTCAGCACCCGTGCCGAGCGGGCGCAGCTGCCCTTCATGCACCCCGGCCGCGTCGACGTCATCGGCGGCGGAGCGCTCATCTGGTACGAGATCCTCGACCGGGCCCGCGGCGCCAACGGCCCCGACCTCGTCGTGACCAGCTCCGAGCGCGACATCCTCGACGGCATCGCGCTGAGCGTGGTCGAGCGGCGCACGGCCCCCGACGAGGAGCCCGACCAGGGCGAGTGACCGCCCTCCGGACGAAGGGGGCCGGCCCCGCTGGCTAGGCTGAGCGCGCCCCCGTGGCCCAACTGGCAGAGGCGGGCGCCTTAAAAGCGCCTTCGGTGCGGGTTCGAGTCCCGTCGGGGGCACCCACCGAGGTCATTCGTCGCCCGTCGCCCTTCGAGGCTCCTCGCTGGCGCTCGTCGCACCTCATGGACCGGTCGTTGGCGCTCGTCGCAGCCGGGGCAGCCAGCGCCGCTCCCACCAACCAGGTGACTCGCGGGTACGACACCACCCTCGGGCGTCGAGACATGACGGACCCTCGTTTCTGCGGGATCCACGTCGCCGGTGGCCGGCAGCGTGGTGTCGTACCCGTGAGTCATGAATGATCCCGGCCCGACAGCGGACGGCATCGCCCGTCGCGCCGCCCACGCGGTACGTGGGACCCCAGGGACCCGGGGTTCGTGCCCGACGGAGATAACACGTTGGACATGAAGGGTGAGGTTCCGCACATCACCCCCTCCGCAGCGGTAGGGTCAACGGCGCTGACTGGCGGTGACCCCGCCCGTCGCGGTGCGCGCAACGACGCACGCACCGTCTGCCAGGACGAGAAAGGCTCACCATGTCCCCACGCGTGTGGCGCATCGCCGCGGCCGCATCAGCGGCCTCGGCCCTGACGATCACTGGTTGCACGACCTCCTCCACCGGAGGCGATGGCGGAGACGGGGGATCGGGCGGACCGCTGACCATCGGCACGACCGACAAGATCGTCTCGCTGGACCCCGCCGGCGCCTATGACCACGGCTCTTCCGCCGTGATGCAGCAGGTCTACCCCTTCCTGATGAACTCCGCCCCCGGGGAGTCCACCCCCGAGCCGGACATCGCCACGTCGGCGAAGTTCACCTCTCCGAAGGAGTTCACCGTCAAGCTCAAGAAGGGGCTGACCTTCGCCAACGGGAACGAGCTGACCTCCTCGGACGTGAAGTTCACCTTCGACCGGCAGACCAAGATCGCCGACCCGGAGGGCCCCTCCTCGCTGCTGGGCAACCTGGAGAAGACGACCACGCCCGACGACCTGACCGTGGTCTTCCACCTCAAGGGCTCCTACGACCAGACCTGGCCGGGTGTGCTCACCTCGGTCGTCGCGCCGATCGTCGACGAGGAGGTCTTCTCCGCGACGAAGGTGACCCCGGACAACAAGATCGTCAAGGCCAAGCCCTTCGCCGGGCCGTACGCGATCAAGAGCTACGACAAGAACAGCCTCGTGTCCTACGAGGCCTTCGAGGACTACGACGGGATCCTTCCCAAGGCGAAGACGAAGGACGTCAACGTCAAGTACTACTCCGACGCGAACAACCTCAAGCTCGACATCGGTGGCGGCAACATCGACATGGCCTACCGCACCCTGAGCCCGACGGACATCGAGGACCTGAAGAAGAACGACGACGTCAAGATCCACAAGGGCCCCGGCGGCGAGCTGCGCTACATGGTGTTCAACTTCAACACCATGCCCTTCGGCAAGAAGACGCCGAACGCCGACCCGGAGAAGGCGCTCGCGGTCCGGCAGGCCATGGCCGACTCGCTCGACCGCAAGGCCCTCTCCAAGCAGGTCTACAAGGGCACCTACACGCCCGCCTACGGGTTCGTCCCGGAGGGCTTCGAGGGCCAGACCACGCCGCTGAAGAAGATGTACGGCGACGGCAGCGGCGGGCCGGACGCGGACCGTGCGGCCAAGCGCCTGAAGAAGGCCGGTGTCAAGACGCCGGTGGACATCCACCTGCAGTACAACACCGACCACTACGGCAACTCCTCCGGTGAGGAGTACTCGATGATCAAGTCGCAGCTGGAGGACACCAACCTCTTCAAGGTCGACCTGCAGTCCACCGAGTGGGTGCAGTACGGCAAGGACCGCACGAACGACCAGTACCCCGTGTACCAGCTCGGCTGGTTCCCGGACTACTCGGACGCGGACAACTTCCTCACGCCGTTCTTCCTCAACCCGGGCAGCTTCCTCGCCCAGCACTTCGACGACCCGGAGATCAACGAGCTGATCAAGGAGCAGCGCTCGGAGCCGGACAAGGCCAAGCGCGACAAGCTGCTCGCCGAGCTGCAGACGAAGGTGGCCGAGCAGCTGCCGACGCTGCCCTTCCTCCAGGGTGCGCAGGTCACGGTGGCGGGCAAGGACGTCCAGGGCATCGTCCTCGACCCGTCCTTCAAGCTGCACATGTCCACCATCCACAAGTAGGAGTCCCGCGCGTTCCCCGGCGGCGTGCCCCCGCCGCCGGGGAACGACGCCCCCTTCGCCCGTCCACGCGGCCGCCGAGGCGTGCCGCGGTGACCACCCACGCCAGTGAGTAGGCAGGTATGGCTGCAGTTCCCAGTGAGGTCGTGGAACCGACCGGACCCCCGGAGGGGGACGGCGGGACCAAGGCCAAGAAGTCGGGCATCGGCCTCGGCAAGTACATCGTGATCCGCGCGCTGCTGATCATCCCGACCGTCTTCATCCTCGTCACGACCGTCTTCGTCCTCATGCGGCTGACCGGTGACCCGGTCAGCGCCTCGGTCGGCGGACGGCTGCCACCGGAGCAGCTGGCCGAGCGGATCCGCGCGGCGGGGTACGACCGGCCGATCATCATCCAGTACCTCGACTACCTCGGCGGCATCCTCCGCGGTGACTTCGGGACGACGATCAGTGACAACATCCCGGTCACCCAGCTGCTCACCCGGTACGGCACGGCCACGCTCGAGCTGGTGCTCTACGCACTCGTCGTCGCGCTCCTGCTGGGGATCCCGCTCGGGATGCTCGCCGCCTACCGCCGGGACCGCGGCACCGACGCCGTGCTGCGGGTGCTGGCGATCCTCGGTTACGCCACCCCGGTCTTCTTCGCGGGGCTGCTGCTGAAGCTCGTCTTCTCGGTGTGGCTGGACTGGCTGCCCGTCTCCGGGAGGGTCACCTCGAGCAACCAGCTGGTGCTCCAAGGGGTCTCCGCCCCGACCCACATCTACATCGTCGACGCGCTGCGGCTGGGCAACTTCGGCATCGTCGGTGACGTGCTCACGCACGCCGTCCTCCCGGCGATCTCGCTCGGGCTGCTCGTCGGTGGCGTCTTCCTGCGGCTCGTGCGCACCAACATGATCGGGACCCTCGGGCAGGACTACATCGAGTCCGGACGCTCCCGCGGGGTCAGCGAGCGGCGCCTGGTCACGAAGCACGCCTACCGGCCGGCGCTGGTGCCGATCATCACCGTCATGGGCATGCAGATCGCGCTCATGCTCGGCGGGGCGATCCTGACCGAGACGACCTTCGGGTGGCAGGGCCTGGGCTTCAAGCTCGCCGAGTACCTGCAGGCCCGCGACTTCGTCGCCGTCCAGGGCATCGTCGTCATGCTCGCCGTGATCGTCGCGGTCACGAACTTCATCGTCGACGTCGTCGCCGCGCTGATCGACCCGAGAGTGAGGTACTGACCATGAGTGCCACCACCGACCCCCGGCGCGACCCGCTGCTGTGGCGCCTGCCCATCCTGTCCCACCTGAAGAAGAGCGTCGGCCTGCAGCGGGGCATGCTCGTCGCCGGTCTCGTCATGACCCTCGTCGTGCTGGTCTGCGCCGTCTTCGCGCCGTGGATCGCGCCCTACGGGTTCTCCCAGATGAAGGCGGACGGCACGGCCTTCGGTGCCCAGCAGCCGCCCTCCGCGGAGCACCCGTGGGGCACGACCGTCGGCGGCTACGACGTGCTCTCCCGCACCATCTGGGGCGCGCAGACGGCCGTCGAGGTGATCATCGTCGCGGTGGTCCTCTCGCTCTTCGTCGGCGTGTTCCTCGGGCTGCTCTCCGGGTACGCCGGCGGGTGGCTGGACCGCGTGCTCGTCGTCGTGGCGGACGCCATCTACGCCCTGCCCTCGCTGCTGCTGGCCATCGTCCTGGCGATCACGATCAGCGGCGGCCAGTCCAGCCGCTGGGGCGGCATCTTCGCCGCGGCGGCCTCCATCACGGTCGTCTTCATCCCGCAGTACTTCCGGGTGATCCGCGCCGAGACCACCCGGCTGAAGGGGGAGGCCTTCGTCGACGCGGCGCGGGTCATCGGCACCCCGACGCCGCGGGTGATGTTCCGCCACATCTACCGCAACGCCAACCGGACGCTGCCGCTGATCTTCACGCTGAACTCCTCGGAGGCGATCCTCACCCTCGCCGGCCTGGGCTTCCTCGGCTTCGGCATCGAGCCGACCGCGGCCTCGGAGTGGGGATACGACCTGAACAAGGCGCTCTCGGACACCACGAGCGGCATCTGGTGGACCGGCGTCTTCCCCGGCTTGGCCATCGTGTGGACCGTCCTCGGGGTGACCCTCGTCGGGGAGAGCATGAACGATCTGAACGACCCGCGGCTGCGCGGGCGCCGCCGGGCGAAGATCCGCAAGAAGGCCACCGCCGGGAAGGACGCGGCATGAGCACCACGAGCGAGCACGCACCGGAGCGCACCGGCGAGCCCGTGCTGAGCATCCGGGACCTGCAGGTCACCTTCGCCACCGACCAGGGGCCGGTCGAGGCGGTCAAGGACGTCGACATCGAGGTGGCGCCGGGGGAGGTGCTGGCGATCGTCGGCGAGTCCGGGTCGGGCAAGACGGTCACCGCACGCAGCGTCCTCGGGCTGCTGGCCGAGACGGCCACGAGCGAGGGGGCGGTCCTCCTCGGCCGGCACGACGTCCTGGCGATATCGCGAAGGGAGATGCGCCAGCTCCGTGGCACCGACGTCGCGATGATCTTCCAGGAGCCCTCGACGGCGCTGAACCCGGTCCGCAAGATCGGCTGGCAGATCATCGAGGGGCTGCGCGCCCACGACCAGAAGCTGGACAAGAAGGAGGCGCGCGAGCGCACGATCAAGGCGCTGACCGACGTCGGCATCCCCGACGCCGAGGAGCGTATCGACTACTACCCGCACCAGTTCTCCGGGGGGCAGAAGCAGCGCATCATGATCGCGATGGCGCTCGCGCTCAACCCCGGCCTGATCATTGCCGACGAGCCGACGACCGCGCTGGACGTCACGGTGCAGGCCGAGATCCTCGAGCTGCTGCGGGACCTGCGAGACCGCTTCGGCTCCTCGATCGTCCTGATCACCCACAACATGGGTGTCGTGGCCGACCTCGCCGACCGGGTCGCGGTCATGTACCGCGGCGAGCTCGTCGAGGAGGCGCCCGCGACAGAGCTCTTCGCCCACCCCCGGCAGGACTACACCAAGGAGCTGCTCGCGGCCGTGCCGCACCTCGGCCGCGACTCGGTCTCGGCGGCGATGTCCGAGGACGAGCTCGCCGCCCAGCTGCGCGAGCCGGTCCTCGTCAGCGCTGAGGACCTCGTCATCGAGTACCCGGGCCGGTTGGGGCAGAAGGCCTTCCGTGCCGTCGACGGCGTCTCCTTCGAGATCCACAAGGGAGAGGTGCTCGGTCTCGTCGGTGAGTCCGGCTCCGGCAAGACGACCATCGGCCGGGCGGTCGCGGGGCTGAACCGCATCTCCGGTGGGTCACTGCGCGTCCTCGACCACGAGATGCTGAACTTCCGGGAGCGGGCCTTCATGCCGCTGCGCCAGCAGATCGGCTTCGTCTTCCAGGACCCCGCCGCGTCCTTCAACCCGCACCTGACGGTGGGGGAGTGCATCGCCGAGCCGCTCGCCGTGCACCGCCGCGGGCAGAAGCCCGGCGAGCGCCGGGCCCGGGTGGCGGAGCTGCTGGAGTCGGTGCAGCTCACCAGGGGTCACGCCGACCGGTACCCCCACGAGCTCTCCGGAGGGCAGCGCCAGCGCGCCAGCCTCGCCCGCGCCCTCGCGCTGGACCCCGAGCTGCTCATCGCGGACGAGCCGACGAGCGCGCTCGACGTCTCGGTGCAGGCCAAGGTCCTCGACCTCTTCCGGGAGCTGCAGGCCCGCTTCGGCTTCGCCTGCCTCTTCATCAGCCACGACCTGGCGGTGGTGGACATGCTCGCCCACCGGATCGGCGTGCTCTACCACGGTGAGCTCGTCGAGCAGGGCATCGGGACGCAGGTCCTCGAGGACCCCCGCGACGCCTACACCCGGCGCCTCATCGCCTCTCTGCCGGTACCGGACCCGCAGGAGCAGGCGCAGCGGCGCCGGGCCCACCGCGAGTTGCTCGAGCGGGAGGGCGGCACGCAGACCTAGCCGTACTCACTCGGGTCAGTACGACTAGTCCCCGATCCGTCCGACCGGCGTGCGCTTCTCGGCCTGGAAGGCCTCCTCCGTGCGCCCACGCGCCCAGTACCCGGAGATGGAGATGGCGGCGCGGGGGATCTCGCGCTCCTTGAGCGACCGGCGCACGGCCTTGATCGACTCGCGCTCGCCGTGGGCGAAGACCTGCACCGCGCCCTCGGAGACGTCGGTCGGCCACGGGGCGGCGTCGATCGCCCGGGCGAGGAAGTCCACGTCGTCGGTGTCCGGGTTGACCAACCAGGACACCTGCACCCCGTCCGGGGCGGTGACCTCGAGGACGTCGCTCTCGGCCTCCACCTCCAGGAGGGCCACCCCCTTCGCCTCCGAAGGGAGCGCCTCCAGGGCGGCGGCGATGGCCGGCACCGCCGACAGGTCACCGGCGAGCAGGTGCCAGTCGACGTCGGGGTCGGGGGCGTAGCCGCCGCCCGGCCCCATGAGGACCGCGCGGTCTCCGGGGCGGGCCGACTGGGCCCAGGGCCCGGCCCAGCCGGTGTCGCCGTGGGTGACGAAGTCCAACGTCAGTCGCCGGGCCTCCCGGTCGATGGCGCGCACGGTGTACGTGCGGGTCAGGGGCTGCAGCTCCGCGGGGGCGCTCTCGCGCAGTGCCGCGAGGTCGTACGGCGGCTCGACGCCGAGCTCCGGCGAGACGAAGAGGAGCTTGACGTAGGCGTCGGTGAACTCCTCGGCCCCGAAGTCGGCGAGTGCCTCGCCGGTCAGGACGACGCGCACGAGACGGGGGCCCAGCCGCTCGGTGGACTCGACGGTGAGCACGTGCTGCGGACGCGGCCTACGGGTGGTGGTGGGCATGTGATCGCTCCGGCCCTTCGTGATGGTCGGGATGGTGTCTGCAGCAAAGGATAGCCTTACCTTGTCTTCTGTCGAGTTGCCGTCCGGCCCGAGGGCCGGGCGTCCCGGCGGGGGTGAGCCGTGCCACGATGCTGGTATGCAGATCGCAGACCACATCGCGGACCTCATCGGTGACACGCCCCTGGTTCGACTCTCCTCCGTCATCCCCGCCGATGCGGGCCTCGTGGCGGCCAAGGTCGAGTACCTCAATCCCGGCGGCAGCATCAAGGACCGCATCGCCAAGAAGATGATCGAGGCGGCCGAGGAGTCCGGTGAGCTCGAACCGGGTGGCACGATCGTCGAGCCGACCTCCGGCAACACGGGGGTCGGTCTCGCCCTCTTCGCCCAGCGCAAGGGCTACAAGTGCGTCTTCGTCTGCCCGGACAAGGTCGGCAAGGACAAGATCGACGTGCTGCGTGCCTACGGCGCCGAGGTCGTCGTCACCCCGACGTCGGTGCCGCCGGAGCACCCGGACAGCTACTACTCGGTCTCGGACCGGCTCGCCGAGGAGCTGCCCGGCGGTTGGAAGCCGAACCAGTACTTCAACCAGAACGGCCCGGCCAGCCACTACGAGACCACCGGTCCGGAGATCTGGGAGCAGACGGGCGGGGAGATCACCCACCTCGTCTCCGGCATCGGGACCGGCGGCACCATCACCGGCACCGGCCGCTACCTCAAGGAGGTCTCGAAGGGACGGGTCAAGGTCATCGGCGCCGATCCCGAGGGCTCGGTCTACTCCGGCGGCACCGGTCGGCCTTACCTCGTCGAGGGCGTCGGCGAGGACATCTGGCCGGGTGCCTACGACCCGTCCGTGCCGGACGAGGTCATCTCGGTCACCGACGCCGAGTCCTTCGCGATGACCCGGCGCCTCGCCGTCGAGGAGGGCCTGCTCGTCGGCGGCTCCTGCGGCATGGCCGTCGTCGTCGCCCAGCAAATCGCCGAGCGGGAGGGACCCGACGCCAAGATCGTCGTGCTGCTGCCCGACGGCGGGCGCGGCTACCTCGGCAAGATCTTCGACGACGACTGGATGGCCTCCTACGGCTTCCTCCCCGCCGAGGACGAGGGCGAGACCACCGTCGGTGACGTCCTGCGCGGCAAGTCCGGCGAGCTGCCGGACCTCGTGCACACCCACCCGAACGAGACGATCCGCGAGGCCATCGACATCCTGCGCGAGTACAACGTCTCGCAGATGCCGGTCGTCGGTGCCGAGCCCCCGGTGATGATCGGCGAGGTGGCCGGTGCGGTCACCGAGCGCGAGCTGCTGACGGCGGTCTTCGAGGGGCACGCCTCGCTCGCGGACGCCGTGAGCAAGCACATGGGTGCCTCGCTGCCGCAGATCGGTGCGGCCGAGCCGGTCTCCGCCGCGACGGAGGCCCTGGAGAGCTCCGACGCCCTCCTCGTGGTCGAAGGGGGCCGGCCCGCCGGCGTCATCACCCGGCAGGACCTGCTGGGTCACCTGTCCCACCGAGCGAAGGGCTGAACCATGGGAGAGCAGAAGAGCGCCGCCGACGCGCGCGCGAGCCAGGGCTTCGCCACGCGGGCCATCCACGCCGGCTACGAGCCGGACCCGACCACCGGCGCGGTCAACGTGCCGATCTACGCCAGCTCCACCTTCGCCCAGGACGGCGTCGGCGGGCTGCGCGGTGGCTTCGAGTACGCCCGTACGGGCAACCCGACCCGGCAGGCGCTGGAGGCCAACGCCGCCTCCATCGAGGTCGGCACCTACGGTCGTGCCTTCGCCTCCGGCATGGCGGCGACCGACGCGATGCTGCGCGCCGCCCTTCGTCCCGGTGACCACCTGGTCATCCCGGACGACGCCTACGGGGGCACCTTCCGCCTCATCGACAAGGTCTTCACCCAGTGGGGCATCGAGTACACGCCCGCCCCCGTCACCGACGTCGACGCGATCCGGGCGGCGGTGCGGGAGAACACCAAGCTCATCTGGCTGGAGACGCCCACCAACCCGCTGCTCAACGTCGGCGACATCGCCGCCGTCGCGGAGGTGGCGAAGGGGGCCGGCGCCCGGCTCGTCGTCGACAACACCTTCGCCAGCCCCTACCTGCAGCGGCCGCTGACCCTCGGCGCCGACGTCGTCCTGCACTCCTCGACGAAGTACCTCGGCGGCCACAGCGACGTCGTCGGTGGCCTGCTCGTCACGGACGACGAGGAGCTGGACGCGGCGATCGCCTTCCTGCAGAACGGCTCCGGTGGCGTGCCCGGTCCCTTCGACGCGTACCTGACGATGCGCGGGATCAAGACGCTCGGGGTGCGGATGGACCGGCACTGCGACAACGCCGAGGCGGTCGTGGACATGCTCTCCGGCCGCCGCGAGATCGCGAGCGTCCTCTACCCGGGCCTGGCCGACCACCCCGGTCACGAGGTGGCTGCGCGGCAGATGTCGCGCTTCGGCGGCATGCTCTCGGTGCGGATGGCCGGTGGCCGTGAGGCCGCCCGGCAGCTGTGCTCGCGGACCGAGATCTTCACCCTCGCGGAGTCCCTCGGCGGCATCGAGTCGCTCATCGAGCACCCCGGTGCCATGACCCATGCCTCGACCGCCGGCTCGATGCTCGAGGTCCCCGACGACCTCGTGCGCCTCTCCGTGGGGATCGAGGACACCAGCGACGTGCTGGCCGACCTCGAGCAGGCCCTGGACGGGATCCGCTGAGCAGACGCCGGCCGTCGTCGCCTGCCGCGGCTGTGGATCCCGGGCGTCCTGTTGTCGCGCTCACCGCTTAGGCTTGGTGCCACTGCCGCGCGGCCGACCGGTCGCGCCAGCGTCGAGGAGGCCTGACCAGATGAGCAACCCGATCCTCAACCGGGTCGCGCGGGACGCCGAACGCGGCCGCTACGCCGGCTTCCGGACTCCTGCGCCCCAGCGCGGCCAGCAGCCGCCGCCCCCGCCCGGGTACGGCCAGCAGGCGGGGTACCCGCAGCAGGGCCACGGCCAGCCGCAGCCGGGATACGGGCAGCCGCAGGCCGCCCCCTTCGGCGGCGGTGACGGTGGCCGGGCCATCACCCTCGATGACGTGCTCGTGCGCATCGCGGTCCTCTTCGCCGTGCTCCTGGGCGTCGCCGGGGTGACGTGGTTCGCCACGATGGCCAGCGCCACGATCGGCGCCCTCGCCTGGGTGGTCGGGCTCGTCGGTACGCTTGGTCTCGGGATCTACATGGCCTTCCGGCGCACGCCGATCGGCCCGGTCCTGGCCCTGGTCTACGCGGGCTTCGAGGGGCTCTTCGTCGGCGCCATCAGTGCCACCTTCCGACAGTTCTTCGACGAGCCGGGGACCCCGATCTTCGAGTCGATCGTCACCCAGGCCGTGCTGGCCACGCTCTGCGTCTTCGGCGCGATGCTGCTGCTGTACACGACCCGCGTGATCAAGGTGACCCAGAAGTTCCGGGCCGTGGTCTCCATGCTGGTCCTGGGCTACTTCGTCTTCTCGCTGATCAACCTCGGGTACATGCTCTTCTTCGGCGGCGGGATGTTCGGCTTCGGCGGGACCGGGCTGCTCGGCATCGGGATCTCCCTCTTCGCCACGGGCCTCGCGGCGGTGACGCTCGCGCTCGACTTCGACTCCATCGAGACCGCGATCTCCCACCGGCTGCCGCAGGCCTACGCCTGGCACCTCGCGATGGGTCTGGTCATCACCCTCGTGTGGCTGTACCTGGAGCTGCTGCGCCTGCTGGCCCGCCTGCGCAGCGATTGATCCCGGAGGACGTCGCGACCGAGCTCGACCGAGCGGCCCGGCGGTGGCAGCAGCTGCCGCTGGACCGCGCGACCGAGGCGCTCCCGGCCGTGCACGCGTTGATGGCCGATCTCGCGGGGGAGGCGCTGCCCGACCTCGGACCGGCCGTGGCCATGGACCAGCTGCGGGTCGTCGTCTTCGACGCCTGCGCGGGCGAAGGGAGCCCGCCGGACCTCGCGGGCCGGCTGGCCTCCCTTCGTCTCGGCTGGAGCTGAGTCGGCCCGGTGGCGGGCTCAGAGGTCGGTGACCTCGCGCCAGACCCGGCGCCGCAGCATCGCCCACCGGCCGCGGGGACCGTGGGCGTGCCCGCGCACCTCCGCGGGGCCGACCTCCGTGCCCGGCCGGGAGACTGCTCGCTGCGCTGCGTCGTCCAGCGCGCCGATGCCCTCACCGCGCTCCGGCTCCGGGGCGCTGTCGGTGACCGCGCCCTCGGGCCAGGCGTCCACGGCCGCAGCGACGGAGGGCAGCATCGCCGAGGCGACCCGCGCGTAGCCGGCTGCCGAGGGGTGGAAGTGGTCCTGGCTGAACATGATCTTCGGGCTGGCCTCGAACTCCGGGCCGAGCAGGTCGCCGAGGGAGACCGAGCGGCCCCCGGCCTCGACGACGGCGACGGTCTGCCGGGCCGCCATGTCCCTGCTCCAGCGACGCAGCAGGTGGTTCAGGGGGAAGGGGATGGGCTCGACCGTGCCGAGGTCGGGGCAGGTGCCGACGACCACCGGTACCTCGAGGCTGGTCAGGTAGCGCACGGTCCGCTGCAGGTGGCGCACCGCGACGGCGTGGTCGACCCGGTGGGTGACGTCGTTCGCGCCGATGGAGATGACCGCGACGTCGAAGTGCTCCTCGCGCCCGAGGGCCCGGGAGAGCTGGGCGATCAGGTCCGCGGAGACCGCACCGACGACGGCCTCGTTGGTCAGCTGCACGGAGCGGCCCATGATCGCGGCGAGACCATTGGCGAGGATCGCGCCGATCGTCTGCGCCCCGGTGTCGGCCCCCATCCCGGCGGCCGTGGAGTCGCCGAGAACCATGAGGCGGATCGGCTGCCCCGGCGCGGCGCCGTAGATCCCGTCGTCCTCCGGCGCGCCGTCGAAGGGGTGGCCGACGATCCGGCGGGAGATGCGGGCCTCGAGCTGGATCAGGCCGTACCCGAGAGCGGCTGACCCGGCCGCGCCGAGCCCGGCGGCGGCAAGGCCCTTTGCGCCGCGAGCCGCGGCTCGTGCCAGTGCCATCCACTCTCCTCCGGGCGCGTGATGAGCCAACCCTGTCACCGCCGGGTGACAATGCCAACAGCCACCGTACGTCGCGTGACCGTTCTGCGATGGTGGCCCCTGACCACCGCCACTTCGAGGCCGAGGACGACATGAGCGAGTACTCCCACCTCTTCACCCCACTCGACCTGGGGTTCACCACGCTGCGCAACCGCACGATCATGGGATCGATGCACACCGGCCTGGAGGATCGGGGCAGGAACTTCGAGCGGCTCGCCGCCTTCTACGCCGAGCGGGCCGCGGGCGGGGCGGGGCTCATCGTCACCGGGGGCTTCGCGCCCAACATCGAGGGGACGCTCTACCCCTTCGCCTCGAAGCTGACCACGAGCCGGGAGGCCCGTCGCCACCGGCAGGTCACCGACGCGGTCCACGCCGAGGGCGGCAAGATCGCGCTGCAGCTGCTGCACGCCGGTCGCTACGCCTACCATCCGTGGTCGGTCTCGGCCTCGCGGACCAAGGCGCCGATCAACCCCTTCACCGCCCGCGCCCTCGGGGAGCGGGGGGTGCGTCGACAGGTGCGCGCCTTCGCCCGCGCCGCCGAGCTGGCCCGCAGCGCCGGCTACGACGGCGTGGAGGTGATGGGCTCCGAGGGGTACTTCATCAACCAGTTCCTCGCGCCGCGGACCAACCACCGCGCCGACGGCTGGGGCGCTACCCCTGCCAACCGGCGACGCCTGGCCACCGAGATCGTGCGCGCGGTGCGGGCAGCCGTCGGGGAGGACTTCATCCTCGTCTACCGCCTCTCCGTGCTCGACCTCGTCGAGGACGGTCAGACGTGGGAGGAGATCGTGACCCTGGCGAGCGAGATCGAGGCGGCCGGCGCGACGATCATCTCCACGGGCATCGGGTGGCACGAGGCGCGGGTGCCGACGATCGTCACGTCGGTACCGCGCGCGGCCTTCACCGACGTCGCGGCCCGGCTGCGGCCCCACGTCGGGGTGCCGGTCGTGACGAGCAACCGGATCAACATGCCGGACCAGGCCGAGCAGGTCCTCGCCGACGGCGGCGCCGACCTGGTGCAGATGGCCCGCCCGTGGCTGGCCGACCCGCAGTGGGCGAGCAAGGCCGAGGGCGGGCGTGCGGAGGAGATCAACACCTGCATCGCCTGCAACCAGGCCTGCCTGGACCACACCTTCCAGCGCAAGGTCGCCAGCTGCCTGGTCAACCCGCGTGCCGGGCACGAGACCGAGCTCGTGCTCTCACCGACCGCCCGCCGCAAGCAGGTTGCCGTCGTCGGTGCCGGCCCCGCCGGCCTGTCCGCGGCGGTGAACGCCGCCGAGCGCGGGCACGACGTGCAGCTCTTCGAGGCGGGGGAGTCGATCGGTGGGCAGTTCTCGCTGGCCATGCGCATCCCCGGCAAGGAGGAGTTCGCCGAGACGATCCGCTACTTCGAGGGTGAGCTCGAGCGCCGCGGCGTCACCGTGCACCTGGGGCGACGGGCGGACGTGGCGGACCTCGAGGGCTTCGACGAGGTGGTCCTGGCCACCGGCGTGACCCCGCGCGTGCCCGAGATCGAGGGGATCGAGCACCCGATGGTCATCAGCTACCCGGAGGCGGTCCTGGGCACCCGCACGGTCGGGGACCGGGTGGCCGTCATCGGCGCCGGCGGCATCGGTGTCGACGTCACCGAGCTGCTCACGACCGTCGACTCACCGACCCTGGACGTCAAGGAGTGGCAGGACGAGTGGGGCGTGGACCCCGGCTCCGCCGAGCGCGGCGGGCTGAAGGACCCGCACCCGGCGCCCTCGCCCCGCACCGTCTACCTCATCCAGCGCAAGACCTCCAAGATCGGGGCGGGCCTGGGCAAGACGACCGGCTGGGTGCACCGCGCGGCGATCAGGGCGAAGGGGGTCCACCGCATCACCGGCGCCAGCTACGAGCGCATCGACGACAACGGACTGCACCTCACCGTCGACGGGAAGCCACGGCTGCTGCAGGTCGACAACGTCGTCGTGTGCACCGGCCAGGAGTCCGTGCGTGACCTGATCGAGCCGCTCCGGGCGAAGGGGGTCGAGGTCCACGTCATCGGCGGCGCCGACGTCGCCGCCGAGCTGGACGCCAAGCGGGCGATCCGCCAGGGCACGGAGCTGGCAGCCGCACTCTGATCGCGGCACACTGGAGGGATCATGAGCACGCCCTCCCACGAAGGCTGGATCGACCGCCAGATCCGTGAGGCGATCGAGCGCGGCGAGTTCGACGACCTCCCCGGCGCGGGCAAGCCGCTGCGGGGACTCGAGGACCGCGACCCGGACTGGTGGGTCAAGCAGCTGATGGACCGGGAGGGCCTCGATGCCTCCGACGCGCTGCCGCCGGTCTTCCGGCTGCGGCGCGAGCACGCCGGCTTCCCCGAGTCGCTCGCCGAGGTCGGGACCGAGGCGGACGTGCGCGAGATCCTGCGGGACTACAACCAGCGGGTGCTCGCCGAGCTGCGTCGGCCGACCTTCGGGCGGGCCTCCCCGCCCCTGGCACCCCGGGCGGACGTCGAGGTCCTGGTGCAGCAGTGGCGGGAGCTGCGCGCGCAGCGCGCGCCGGCACCGGCCGACGAGGGGGAGACGGAGCCCCCTTCGCCCCGGCGGTCCTGGTGGCGGCGGCTGCTGCGCCGCTGAGCCGAGTCAGCTCGGGGGCATGATGTCCGTCTGTGCGGGCAGGTCGGCCACCCCGACGGGGCAGGTCAGGCCGTTCGGGCCGTGGTTGCAGTAGCCGTTCGGGTGGTGGTGCAGGTACTGCTGGTGGATCGCCTCGGCGTACCAGAAGGGGCCCGACTCGCTCGTCGGGACGATCTCGGTCGCGACCGGGGGCAGGCCCCGCTCCGCGAGCTCCCGCCCGAAGGCGGCCGCGGTGGCCTCGGCCGCCGCCTGCTGCTCCGGGGTGCCGGCGAAGATCGCCGACCGGTACTGGGTGCCGACGTCATTGCCCTGACGGTTGGCCGTCGTCGGGTCGTGGTTCTCCCAGAAGGCCTTGAGCAGCAGCTCCGGGTGGGTCACCGTCGGGTCGTAGGCGATGAGCACGCTCTCGGCGTGGCCCGTCATGCCGGTGCAGACCTCTTCATAGGTGGGGTTGGGGGTGAAGCCTCCCATGTACCCCGCGGCCGTGGTCACCACGCCCGGCAGCTGCCAGAAGATGCGCTCCGCGCCCCAGTAGCAGCCCATGGCCACGTGCAGCACCTGCGTGCCCTCGGGCCAGGGCCCTTCCATCGGGGTCCCGAGCACCGCGTGGGTGCTCGGGACCTCGAAGGGTCGTTCGTCCCGGCCGGGCAGAGCGGACTGCGCGGTGGGCATGGGTGGGAGCTGACGACCGAACATGTCGCCATTCTCCCACTGTCGTGGATCAGGCCGAGTAGGGCTTCGCGGAGAGGACCTTGACCTCGATGGTCTTGCCGGTGGGGGCGAGGTAGCTGACGGTGTCGCCGACCTTCTGGCCGTTGATGGCCTTGCCCATGGGGGACTGCTCGGAGTAGACGTCGAGGTCCCTCGTGCCGTCGGAGATCTCGCGGGAGCCGAGCAGGAAGGTCTCCTCCTCGCCGAACATCTCGATCGAGACGACCATGCCCGGCTCGACGACGCCGTCGTCCGGCGGGGCCTCGCCGACGGTCGCGGTCTGGAGGATCTGGGTGAGCTGGCGGATGCGGGCCTCCATCTTGCCCTGCTCCTCCTTGGCGGCGTGGTAGCCGCCGTTCTCCTTCAGGTCCCCCTCCTCGCGCGCGGCCTCGATGCGCTTGGCGATCTCGACGCGACCGGGGCCCGAGAGCTCCTGCAGCTCGGACTGGAGGCGGTCGTAGGCCTCCTGGGTCAGAAAGGTCTCCGATGACGCGGTCTGGGTCACGATTGCTCCTCCTTCGATGCCGCCGAGACGGGATCGGTCCCTGCGGGCGATGACCGGTGCCGAGGCCGGGACGTGCCCGGGTCATGCACAAAGGTCTGGACCCGATCGGTCCAGACCCACGGTCGCGTGATGCCTTCCAGTGTACCGCGAGGAGGGCGGAACCGGCGATTCATCCGGCGCCGACCGCCTCCGGGTGCGGCGGCGTCAGTCCACCGGCGTGCACTCGTCGGCGGTCGCCGTCGCCGCCGTCGTCGTGGTCTCCACGCTGGCCCGCACCCGGGTGGTGCGCTCGGCGGAGGCCGGGACCTCGTGCTTCGTCGTGCCGACCCGTCCGTACTCCGAGTCCATCGCCGTGATCGTGCAGGAGAGCGTCGTGCCCGGCTCTCGCGTGACGTCGAAGACCATGACGATCTCGTGCTTGCCCGGTCGCTCGAAGCCCACGTCCTGGACGATCACCGGGTCCTCGGTCGCCGAGAGCGCGAACCAGATGACCATCGCCATCGCCACGAGGACGGCGACGCCGCCGAAGATCCACCAGCCACGGTTGCCGTGGGCCGTGCGCTCCTCCGCCTCGGCCTCCTCGCGCTCGGGGTCCCACCCGACGGGGGGCTCGTGCGAGGTGGTCATCTTCTGCTCCTGGTGGACGACTGGCTCGGCGGCCCGCCCTCGCGTCGAGGTCGACGGCGTGGCGGTGAGAGGATGTGGCCATTGTCCGTGACCACGGTCCCCGGCGGCACACCGGGGCCGACGATCCCCTCCACGGGAGGAACTCAGCAGTGGAAGCATTCCGGCTCATGGCCGTCCACGCCCACCCCGACGACGAGTCGAGCAAGGGCGGGGCCTCGACGGCGCGCTACGCCCACGACGGTGCCGAGGTGCTCGTCGTCACACTGACCGGCGGCGAGCGCGGGTCCATCCTGAACCCCAAGCTCAAGGACGACGTACACATCCTGCGCGACCTCGCCCAGGTCCGGCGCAACGAGATGGAGGCAGCCCGCAGTGCGCTGGGCGTCCAGCACACCTGGCTGGGTTTCGTCGACTCCGGTCTGCCCGAGGGAGACCCGCTGCCGCCGCTGCCGGACGGGTGCTTCGCCAAGCAGCCGCTCCACGTCACGACCGAGGCCCTCGTCCGGGAGATCAGGCGTTTCCGTCCGCACGTGCTGACCACGTACGACGAGAACGGCGGCTATCCGCACCCCGACCACGTGATGACCAACCGGGTCAGCGTGGCCGCCTTCGAGGCCGCGGGGGACCCGGAGCAGTTCCCCAACGCCGGCGAGCCCTGGCAGCCGCTGAAGCTGTACTACGTCGGCGGCTTCGGGCTGGGCCGGATCACCGCGCTGCACGAGAAGCTGCTCGCGATGGGCGAGGAGTCCCCCTTCGTGGACTGGATCGAGCGCGCCGCCAAGCGGCCGCAGCGGACCATGACCACGCGCGTGCCCTGCTCGGACTTCTTCGACGCGCGGGACGCGGCGCTGAAGGCGCACGCCACCCAGGTCGACCCCGACGGGTTCTTCTTCGCCGTGCCGAATCCCATCCAGGCCGAGGTCTGGCCGACGGAGGACTACGAGCTGGCCATGAGCCATGTGCCCACGACGATCCCGGAGGACGACCTCTTCGCGGGCCTCCCGTCGCTCGCCGAGGCCGACGCGTTGGGGGAGCGCAGCGACCTCGAGCTGGTCATCGACGAGCGCCGGGCACCGACCGTGAGGACCTGGGAGTGAATCCGCCGAGCTTCGAGGTCAGCCCGGGGATCGGCGCGTTCTTCGCCTTCTTCTTCCTGGCCGTCTCCCTCTGGCTGCTGATGCGCAACATGTTCGCCCGGCTGCGCCGGATGAACTTGGCCCAGCGGCAGGCGGAGCAGGAGGCGCGGGAGGCCGCGGAGGCGAAGCGGGCGGCCGGCGAGGGGGCAGACCGGGAACCCGACTCCGGTGACGACGCCGACGGTGCCGACAGCGCCGCCGGCGCCGACGACGAGTCAGGTGGCGGCGACGGGACCGAAGAGGGCGAGCGTCGCGGCGACGAAGTGTGAGATGAAGGCCAGGATCGTCAGCGCGTGGAAGATCTCGTGGAAGCCGAAGTACCGCGGTGACGGGTTCGGCCGCTTGATGCCGTAGACGATGGCGCCGGCGGTGTAGAGCGCGCCGCCGACGAGCACCAAGGTCAGGATCGTCCACCCGCCGTGGGTGAGCAGCGGCTTGATGTAGAAGACGGCGACGAACCCCAGCGCCACGTACACCGGCACGTACAGCCACCTGGGCGCATTGATCCAGAAGACCCGGAAGAGCACCCCGAGGATCGCGCCCGCCCACACGATCACCAACAGGCTGATCGCCTGCGCCTTCGGCAGCATCAGGGCGAAGGGGGTGTAGCTGCCCGCGATGATGAGGAAGATGTTCGCGTGGTCCCAGCGGCGCAGGGCGGCGGCCATCCGGCGCCCCCAGGTGCCTCGGTGGTAGACCGCCGAGGTCGCGAAGAGCAGCCCGGCGGTCATGGTGAAGACCATCGCGGCCAACCGCCCGTTCTGGGTCGGGGCCGTCGAGGTGAGCACGAGCCCCCCGACGAGGGCGAGGGGTGCCATCACCAGATGGAGCCAGCCGCGCAGGTGCGGCTTGACCGCCTCGACGAAGGTGTCGACGTGGCCACTGACCTCCTGGGCGAGCTCTTTGGCTTCCTGGCGCGGGGATGGCATGTACCGACGTTAGCCCACCCGGATGTGCGGTGCCCATGAGCGGCGTCACGAGGTTGCGGCGGTAGGTTGTCCTGCGTCACACCTCGCCAGGAAAGGGACGCGAGTGCGGAACCTGCTCTATTCGGCCTACGAGCGCCGACTCGTCCGGCAGCTCCAGGGTGATGCCGTGCCGCGCCACGTCGGGATGATCGTCGACGGGAACCGCCGCTTCGCCAAGGCGCGTGGCCGCAACGCGGCGGACGGTCACCAGGCCGGGGCGGCGAACATCGCCTCCTTCCTCGAGTGGTGCGAGGAGGCAGGGGTCGAGGTCGTGACCCTGTGGCTGCTCTCGACCGACAACCTCACCCGCACCCCCGAGGAGCTGGAGCGGCTGCTGCGGATCATCGAGGGGCTGGTCGCCGACCTCGCCGAAGCCGGTCGGTGGCAGCTCCACGCGGCCGGGGCCCTGGAGCTGCTCCCCGTCCAGACCGCGGCAGCGCTGCGGCGGGCGGAGGAGGAGACCGCTGACGTGGCCGGGCTCGTGGTCAACGTCGCGGTCGGCTACGGCGGTCGGCAGGAGATCGCGGACGCGGTGCGCTCGCTGCTGCGCACCCGCGCGGCCCAGGGCGCCACCATGGAGGAGGTCGCGGACGAGATGAGCGCCGACGACATCTCCGCCCACCTCTACACCAAGGGGCAGCCCGACCCGGACCTGGTGATCCGCACCTCGGGGGAGCAGCGCCTCTCCGGATTCCTCATGTGGCAGTCGGCGCACAGCGAGTACTACTTCTGCGAGGTCTACTGGCCGGAGTTCCGCCGGGTGGACTTCCTGCGGGCCCTGCGCTCCTACGCCGACCGGCACCGCCGCTACGGCTCCTGAGTCGGCCCCCTTCGCACCGGCGCCGCCGGCCGTGGTCGACGCGCAGGCGTCCCACGAGTGAACATCCGTACCACTTCGCCGCGACACGCCCCGTTGGTCGTGGCGAAGGGGGCCGCCGGGCCTAGCGTGAGCCGGGACGGGACGCACCAGCGGACCGTTCGGGAGGCCCAGGCATGGAGCAGCTGAGCAGGACGGGCCGGACCCGGCCCCGGCTCTCGCCGACGGCCCGGTCCCGGCACCAGCACCGAGAGTAGGCGCGGACGCGCCACCCGGCGCGGCGCCCGGAGGAGTTCGACGTGGACGACCTGCAGACCCAGACCGCCGCCCCGTCCGTGCCGCAGCCCGGTCCCGACCCGGTCCACCTGCCACCGCAGGAGGACGGACCACGCACCTACGTCGTGGACACGTCCGTGCTGCTCTCCGACCCGCGCGCGATGTTGCGCTTCAAGGAGCACGAGGTCGTCCTGCCGGTGGTCGTCGTCACCGAGCTGGAGGCCAAGCGGCACCACCCGGAGCTGGGCTACTTCGCCCGGACCGCGCTGCGGCAGCTCGACGACCTGCGCGTCCGGGAGGGGCGCCTCGATGCCCCGGTGCGCGTGGGAGCCGACGGCGGCACCCTCCGGGTGGAGCTGAACCACACCGACTCCTCGTGCCTGCCCTCCGGCTTCCGGTTGGGGGACAACGACACCCGCATCCTCGCCGTGGCCCAGAACCTCTCCGACGAAGGGCACGAGGTCACGGTGGTCAGCAAGGACCTCCCGATGCGGGTCAAGGCCTCCGCCGTGGGGCTCGACGCCCAGGAGTACCGCCACGAGCAGACCCGTGCCGACTCGGGCTGGACCGGGATGGCCGAGCTCGAGATGGCGGGGGATGAGGTCGACCGGCTCTACGAGACCGGGCGGGTGGAGCACCTCGCCGCGGCGGAGCTGCCCTGCCACACCGGGCTGAAGATCATCTCCGAGCGGGGCAGCGCCCTCGGGCGGGTGGGTGCGGACAAGCAGGTGCGCCTCGTGCGCGGTGACCGCGACGCCTTCGGCCTGCACGGCCGCTCGGCGGAGCAGCGCATCGCCCTCGACCTGCTGCTCGACCCCGATGTCGGCATCGTCAGCCTCGGCGGCCGGGCCGGCACCGGCAAGAGTGCCCTGGCCATGTGCGCAGGGCTCGAGGCGGTCATGGAGCGGCGCCAGCACCGCAAGGTCGTCGTCTTCCGACCGCTGTACGCCGTCGGTGGCCAGGAGCTGGGGTACCTGCCCGGCACCGAGGGCGAGAAGATGGGGCCCTGGGCGCAGGCGGTCCACGACACCCTCGGCGCGCTCGTCAGCACCGAGGTCGTCGAGGAGGTCCTCGACCGCGGGATGCTCGAGGTCCTCCCGCTGACCCACATCCGCGGGCGCAGCCTGCACGACTCCTACGTCATCGTCGACGAGGCACAGAGCCTGGAGCGCAACGTGCTGCTGACCGTGATGTCCCGCGTGGGGCAGAACTCCAAGATCGTGCTCACCCACGACGTCGCCCAGCGGGACAACCTGCGGGTGGGACGCCACGACGGCGTCGCGGCGGTCATCGAGACCCTCAAGGGCCACCCGCTCTTCTCCCACGTGACCCTCACGCGCAGCGAGCGCAGCCCGGTCGCGGCGCTGGTGACCGACCTCCTCGAAGGGGCGGACACCTGACCGGCACGATCCGCCGACGCCCGACGAAGGGGGGACGACCCGGCGCATTGCCCCGCTCGGACGGGTCGGTTACCGTCGCCAACGAAGAGCATCGGGAGGCCCCGCCGAGGGGCTGACACGTCAGCGCCGCGCTCGCGGCTGACCACGAAGGGGCTGGTGCGGTGGGCCGCAGGCGGCACGTGTCCAAGCACGCCCGCGCCCGGTTCGAAGGGGGGACCGGGCGCCGACGGTGGGCGGCACCCGTGGTCGGTGGGGTCCTCGTGCTGGGCGTCATCAGCGGAATCGGCGCGAGCGTGGCTGCGGGCAGCCCCGCTGCCGCCCTGCAGGCGGCGGGCGAGCAGCTGAGCCGAGACGATTCCACCGCCACCCCGCTGGACGCCGCGGAGCTGCGGCGCGAGGTCGCCCTCTCCCGGAGCATGGCACGCGAGCGGCTCCGTGCCGGGGAGGCGAAGGAGGCGCGGGCCGGGCAGGACCGTGGGGCTCCGAAGGACCGCAAGGCTGCGAAGGACCAGGACGACGTCCCGATCCGGGAGCGGCACTACTCCGAGGAGGAGCTGAAGATCATCCGCGAGGACCCCAAGCCGTGGGCCCGGCAGATGGCCTTCGAGGCGGGCTACTCCGACCGGGAGTGGATGTGCCTGCACGACCTGTGGCTCGGGGAGAGCGCCTGGGCATGGGACTCGACGAACCCGGAGTCCGGCGCCTACGGCATCGTGCAGGCGCTCCCACCGAAGAAGATGGCCAGCGCCGGACCGGACTGGCGGACCAACCCCATCACCCAGATGAGGTGGGGGATCGACTACATCGAGGCCTCCTACGGTGACGCCTGCAGCGCGCTGCAGTTCTGGTACGAGCACGACCCGCACTGGTACTGATCCGTCGGGTCATGCACCTGGTGCATGACCCGATGCCGGATCACCCTCTGGTGGGGCCGCTGGCACCGGCGCACGCTGGAGGGCATGAACTCGGTGGAGACCTCGACCCGACACGCCACGCCCACGACCCGACCGGCCGGGATACTGCCGGGGCTGTCCCTGGCATTCGCCGCGGCGCTGGTCGCCTGGGGGGTGCAGCAGGTGGTGCCGCAGCTCAGCGCGCTGCTCGTGGCGATCCTCCTCGGGGTCGTGCTCACCCACGTCTGGCGACTGCCGGCCGCCGTGGCACCGGGGATGCAGGTCGCCTCCAAGCGCGTCCTGCGGCTCGGGGTCGTGGCCCTCGGGCTGCAACTGGCCCTGAACGACATCTTCTCCCTCGGCATCGGGGTGCTCGGGGTCGTCATCGCGATCGTGGGCATCGGGATCCTCGGCACGGTGGCCATGGGTCGCTGGCTCGGCGTGCCCAAACCGCTGACGCTGCTCGTCGCCTGCGGCTTCTCGATCTGCGGTGCCGCCGCGGTGGCGGCCGTCGGGGG
Organism: Janibacter corallicola NBRC 107790; assembly: GCF_001570965.1. GTDB lineage: Bacteria > Actinomycetota > Actinomycetes > Actinomycetales > Dermatophilaceae > Janibacter > Janibacter corallicola. The sequence continues at coordinate 47,347 of NZ_BCSR01000014.1, forward strand.
GAGCACCGACAGCGACGAGGAGGACGTCGCCTCCGCGATCGGCCTCGTCGTGCTCTTCGGCACGCTCATGATCTTCCTGCTGCCCGTGGCCCTGGCGCCGCTGGACATGTCGGACCACATGCGCGGCCTCATCGCGGGCGGCTCGATCCACGAGGTCGCCCAGGTCGTCGCGGCCGGCGGCATCATCGGCGGTGGCGCGCTGACCGTCGCAGTGATCGTCAAGCTGGCCCGGGTGCTCATGCTGGCGCCGGTGATCTTCACCCTCTCGTTGCTGCGTCGCCGTGCCGGGGCCGGCGAGGCGAAGGACCTCCCGCCGCTCGTGCCGCTCTTCATCGTCGGGTTCATCGCGATGGCGATCGTGCGCACCTTCGTCCCGCTCCCGGACACGGTCCTCGAGGTGGGGAGCCTGCTGCAGACGCTGCTGCTCGGGGCGGCGATGTTCGCCCTCGGGACCGGCGTGCACATCAGCCTGCTGAAGAAGGTCGGCGGCCGCTCGCTGGTCCTCGGCATTGCCTCCACGGTCCTCGTCCTGGGCGTCGCCGCCGTGGGGATGCTGCTCGTCGGCTGAGGGCCGGCCCCCTTCGCGACGTCGGGCCCTTCGGTGTGGTTTCCTGATCCGGAGGACCCGACGGAGGGAGGCGCTCGTGGCCCGGTGGCCCGATCTGGCGACCCTCGAGCTGCTCGTCCAGGTGGCCGAGCTCGGGTCCATGGGTGCCGCGGCCGAACGTCTCGGCATGACCCAGCCGGCGGCGAGCCGGACGCTGGCCCGCTTCGAGCGGCGGTGCGGGCTGACCCTCCTGGAGCGGTCACCGCGCGGTTCGCGGCTGACCTCCCACGGTGCCCTCATGGTCGACTGGTCCCGGGAGGTGCTCGCCGCCGCGGAGCGGATGAGCCTCTCGGCTGCGGCGTTGCGGCGGGAGCGCTCCGCCCAGCTGCGGATCGCGGCGAGCATGACCGTCGCCGAGTACCTGGTGCCGGCGTGGCTGGCGACCTTCCGGCGGGTCCACCCGGACGTGGGCCTGGACCTCGCGGTGCTCAACTCCGACGACGTCGTCGCCGGCGTGGCCGCGGGCCGGCACGACCTCGGCCTGGTGGAGACGACCCGACTGCCCAACCGGGTGCATTCGATGGTCATCGGCCGGGACGAGCTGTGGGTGGTCGTGCCGCCCCAGCACGCGTGGGCGAGACGCTCGCGTCGGGTGACCCTCGCCGAGCTCGCCCGGACCCCGCTCGCGCTGCGGGAGTCGGGCTCGGGGACGCGCCGGGTCCTCGAGGACGCCCTGGCCGAGCACGGACTCGCCGCGGCGGACCCCGCGGCCGAGCTGTCCAGCAATGCGGCGGTGCGGATCGCCGCCGCGGCCGGTGCCGGCCCGGCGGTGCTCAGCGAGCACGCGGTGCGCCCGTCCGTGGCGAGCGGCGAGCTCGTCGCCGTCACCCTCGCCGAGGGACCGCTGCAGCGCGAGCTGCGCGCGGTGTGGATCGGCGGTGCCCGCCCGATCGGTCCGGCAGGCGACCTGGTGACCACGATCCTGCGGTGAGGCGGGCCCCCTTCGCCCGGGTCAGAGCTTGCGCAACCGGATCCGGCGGACCTGGTGGTTGGCCCCCTTCGTCAGCACGAGGGTGGCGCGGCCGCGGGTGGGGAGGACGTTGTCGATGAGGTTCGGCTCGTTGATCGACTCGAAGATGTGCTGCGCGCGGGCGACCGCCTGCTCGTCGGTGAGGTGGGCGTAGCGGTGGAAGTAGGACACCGGGTCGGCGAAGGCGGTCTTGCGCAGTCGCAGGAAGCGGTCGACGTACCAGCGCCGTATGTCCTCGACCTTGGCGTCGACGTAGAGCGAGAAGTCGAAGAAGTCGCTGACCGCCAGCCCCGCGCGCCCGTCGCTGCGCACCCCCGGGGGCTGGAGCACGTTGAGACCCTCGACGATGAGCACGTCCGGCTGGCGCACGACCACCCGCTCGTCGGGGACGATGTCGTAGGTCAGGTGGGAGTAGACCGGCGCCGAGACCTCCGGCTGGCCGGCCTTGACGGCCGAGATGAAGCGCAGCAGCGCCCGCCGGTCGTAGGACTCGGGGAAGCCCTTGCGCTGCAGCAGCCCCCGGCGCTCCAGCTCCGCATTGGGCAGCAGGAAACCGTCGGTCGTGATGAGGTCGACCTTCGGGGTGTCCGGCCACCGGAGCATCAGCTCGCGCAGGATCCGGGCGGTCGTGGACTTGCCGACGGCGACGGACCCGGCGACGCCGATGACGAAGGGGGCCTTCGGCGGGCGCTCACCGAGGAAGGTCGAGGTGATCCGGTGCAGCCGCGTCGTCGCCGAGACGTAGAAGGTCAGCAGCCGCGAGAGGGGGAGGTAGACCTCCTGGACCTCCTCGAGGTCGATCGGGTCCGACAGGCCCCGGAGTCGGTGCAGGTCGCCCTCGTCCAGGTTGAGGGGATGGTTCTCTCTCAGGCGGGCCCAGGCGTCGCGGCCGAGCTCGACGAAGGGGGACGGCAGGGTCGCCGTTGTGGCGGAGGACACGCCGCCATTGTGTCCCACGGGCGCGGTGTCGGGGTGGACGGGCCGTCACGGTTAGCCTGTCCCGCATGTGCGGAATCGTTGGATACGTGGGCCCCGGCATGGGCAGTCACCCCTTGGACGTCGTCATGGAGGGCCTCGCGCGGCTGGAGTACCGGGGGTACGACTCCGCCGGCGTGGCGCTCGTCGGGGACGGGAGCCTCTTCAGCGAGAAGCGCGCCGGCAAGCTGGTCAACCTCCAGGAAGCCCTGGCCCGCGACGACGTCCCCGACGCCCGCACGGCCATCGGGCACACCCGGTGGGCGACCCACGGGGGACCGACCGACGAGAACGCCCACCCGCACCGTGGCGGCACCGAGGGCAAGCTGGCCGTGGTCCACAACGGGATCCTGGAGAACTTCCACGCGCTGAAGCAGGAGCTCGACGCCGACGGGGTGGAGTTCACCTCCGAGACCGACACCGAGGTGGCCGGGCACCTGCTGGCCGCGGCCTTCGAGCGCACCGGCGACCTGACACGGGCGATGCAGGACGTCGTGGTCCGCCTCGAGGGTGCCTTCACGCTGCTCGCGGTGCACGCCGACCAGCCCGACAAGGTCGTCGCCGCCCGCCGCAACAGCCCGCTCGTCATCGGCCTCGGCGACGGGGAGAACTTCCTCGGCTCCGACGTGGCGGCCTTCATCGGGTACACGAAGCAGGCCGTCGAGCTGGACCAGGACCAGATCGTGACGATCACCGCCCGCGGGTACGAGGTGCGCGGCTTCGACGGCACACCCGCCGAGGGCCGGCCCTACGAGGTGACCTGGGACGCCGCGGCCGCGGAGAAGTCCGGGTTCGACACCTTCATGGAGAAGGAGATCCACGACCAGCCACAGGCGATCGCCGACACCCTCCTCGGTCGCACCGACGCGACCGGGCAGCTCATCCTCGACGAGCTGCGCATCGACGAGGAGCGGCTGCGGGGAGTCGAGCGGATCACCGTCGTCGCGTGCGGGACCGCCTCGTACGCGGGCATGGTCGCCAAGTACGCGATCGAGCAGTGGACCCGCATCCCCGTCGAGATCGCGCTCGCGCACGAGTTCCGCTACAGCGACCCGGTGGTCGACGCGCGCACCCTCGTGGTCTCGATCAGCCAGTCCGGGGAGACGGCGGACACCGCGATGGCCGTGCGGTACGCCCGCAGCCTCGGGGGGCTGACGGTCTCGATCTGCAACACCCACGGCGCGACGATCCCGCGGGAGTCCGACGCCGTCCTCTACACCCACGCCGGCCCGGAGATCGCGGTCGCCTCGACGAAGGCCTTCCTCGCCCAGATCACCGCCTGCTACGTGCTCGGTCTCTACCTGGCCCAGCTGCGCGGGACCGACGAGCACGCCGCGAAGGCCCGTGAGCTCATGGGCGAGCTGAACGAGGTGCCGGAGAAGATCGGGGCGCTGCTCACCGAGATGGACCGGGTGGAGGAGATCGCCCGCTTCATGGCCGACACCCGCGCGGTGCTCTTCCTCGGCCGCCACGTCGGGTACCCGATCGCCATGGAGGGGGCGCTGAAGCTCAAGGAGCTGGCCTACATCCACGCGGAGGGCTTCGCCGCCGGTGAGCTCAAGCACGGCCCGATCGCGCTCATCGAGCCGGGCCAGCCGGTCTTCATCGTCGTCCCGGGCCCGGACGCCCCCAACGAGCTGCACAAGAAGGTCGTCTCCAACATCCAGGAGATCCGGGCGCGCGGCGCGCGCACCCTCGTCATCGCGCAGGAGGGCGACCAGGACGTGGTGCCCTTCGCCGACGAGGTCATCCGGGTGCCCCGGACCTCGCCGCTGCTCCAGCCGCTGCTGACGGTCGTGCCGCTGCAGGTCTTCGCGCTGCACCTGTCCACGGCCAAGGGCCTGGACGTGGACCAGCCGCGCAACCTGGCCAAGTCCGTCACGGTCGAGTGAGCAGGGGCGCGCGGTGATCGTCGGGGTCGGCATCGACGTCGTCGACACGGCACGCCTCGGCGAGCGGCTCGAGCGCACGCCGGGCCTGCGCGCCCGGGTCTTCACCGAGCGGGAGGCGAATCTGCCCCTGCGCTCGCTGGCGGCCCGCTTCGCGGCCAAGGAGGCCACGGGCAAGGCGTTGTGCACCCCCGGGGACCTGCCGTGGCAGGAGGCGGAGGTGCACAGCGGGGAGCACGGCGAGCCGATCCTCGAGATCAGCGGGGCCGTCGCCGCCCGCGCCGAGCTGCTCGGCGTCACCCGCCTGCACCTCTCCCTCAGCCACGACGGCGGCATCGCCACCGCGATCGTCATCGCCGAGTCGGCCTGACCGGGGAGCTGGGGGCGGGGAGTAGCCTCCCCAGCATGATCACGGGCTACTCAGTCGAGACCATCCGGGCGGCCGAGGAGGCCCTGCCCGAGCTCCTCGAGAGCGGCGAGCTGATGAGCCGCGCAGCCCGGGGCGTCGCCCGGCTGACCGCGGGCCGGATGCGTGAGCGCGGCCAGAGGCGGGTCACCGCCCTCATCGGCCCGGGCAATAACGGCGCCGACGCCCTCTTCGCGCTCGCCCGCCTCGCGCGGCGGGGCTTCACGACGACCGCCGTGTGCGTCGACCCCACCCGTTCGCCCGCCCAGGTCGAGGCCGCCGAGCAGGCTCGGGGTCACGGCGCCACCGTCCTCACCGGCGACGGCCCGCAGTCCCTGACCGCGATCAGCCGCGCCGAGGTCGTCCTCGACGGGATCACCGGGATCGGGGGACGGCCGGGGCTGCCCCCCTTCGCCCACGCCTGGGTTGAGGCCATCCGCGACAACGCGTGGATCATCTCCGTGGACACCCCGAGCGGCCAGCCGGTGACCGGGGGCCGGGTGGTCGCCGACGCGGTCTTCGCCGACGAGACCGTCACCTTCGGAGCCCCCAAGCCGGTCCACCTGCTGCCGCCCAGTGAAGCCGCCTGCGGCCTGCTCACGGTGCTCGACATCGGCCTGGACCTCTCCGACGCGGAGCCGGCCGTGGTGCGGATGACCGCCGACGACGTGGCCGACCTGTGGCCGGTCCCGCGGGCGGGTGACGACAAGTACCGCCGCGGCGTGCTGGGGGTGATCGCGGGAGGCGAGTCCTTCACCGGCGCAGCGCTGCTCACTGTGACCGCCGCGGTGACCGCCGGCACCGGCATGGTCCGTTACGTCGGCAGCGAGGCCCCCACCGGGCTGGTCCGGGCGCAGGTCCCCGAGGCCGTCATCGGCGAAGGGAGGGTCCAGGCCTGGGCCATCGGTCCCGGTCTGGACACCACCGCCGAGGCGAAGGGGGGAGCCGACCAGACCGCCACCGCCCGGCGGGCGCTGGACTCCGAGCTGCCCGTGCTGATCGACGCCGGCGGGCTGGACCTGGTCACCGGCCCCCGTGCGGCACCGACGCTGCTCACCCCGCACGCGGGGGAGTGCGCCCGCCTGCTCACCAGGCTGCGCGGCGACGGCACCGAGGTCACCCGGGAGGAGGTCGAGGAGGCGCCGCTGGAGCACGCCCGGGAGGTCGCGGACCTCACCGGCGCGACGGTGCTGCTCAAGGGCGCCACGACCTTGGTCGTGGAACCGGGCCGGGGACCGGTGCACGTGCAGCAGGACGCTCCCACCTGGCTGGCGACCGCCGGTACGGGTGACGTCCTCGCCGGGGTCGTCGGGGCGCTGCTGGCCGGCGGGCTGCCGGTGGCCACCGCGGGCGCGCTCGGCGCCCTCGTCCACGGCCGGGCCGGCACCGAGGCCAACCCCGGTGGTCCGGTCCGGGCGCTCGACGTCGCGCGGGCCCTCGGGCCGACGGTCGCGGCCCTGCTGCGCGACCCGGGGGCCTAGGGGACCTCGCCCCAGGCGGCGTCCTGGTCGCCGTCGTCGAGCCGGATGTCCAGGCTCAGCTGCGCCGAGACCTCGTCGAGCGCGGTGCGCAGGTCGCCCAGGTCGACGCCGTCGCCCAGCGCGACCACTGCGGAGGCCTCGAAGAGTCGTTCCCCGCTCATCGGCGCATCGCTCGTGCCGGTGTGCAGCTCCCGGATGCCCAGACCACGGTCGGCGAGGGCCCGGGTCACGTCGCGCACGATCCCCGGCTGGTCCTGGCCCACGGCGTGCAGCCGGGCCACGTCGACACCGGCTCCGGGCCCGCTCTCGGTGCCGGAGACATCGACGACCCCGACGTCGGGCAGGGCCCGGACGGCAGCGGTGAGCTCCTCGACCCGGTCCTCCGGCAGCTCGACGAGGACCGCGCCGGCGAACGTCCCGCCGAGGCGCCCCATCTGGCTCTCCAGCCAGTTGCCACCCTGCTCGGCGACGGTCCGGGCCAGCTCGGCGACCAGTCCGGGCCGGTCCTCGGCGTTCAGGGTGATGACGATGGTGGGCATGCGGATCAGGCTAGCCTCCTCCGTCAGTCGTGGCTGATCTCCACGCGGCGGTTCTGCGCCCGCCCCTCGGGGTTGTCCTCGCCGCCCTTGGTGTTCGGCGCGACCGGATCGGCGCTGCCGCGGCCACGGGCCGTGGTGTCCAGGTCGGGGCGGGCGTCGTCGAGGGCCTTCTCGACCGACCTGGCGCGCTGGGTCGACAGCTTCTGGTTGTAGGCGTCCCCGCCGACGTCGTCGGTGTAGCCCGTGATCGTCACGGATGCCCCCTTCGGGATGTCCTCGACGATGTCGGCGAGACGCTTCTTCGCCGCGGGGGTGACGGCCGCGCGGTCGAAGCCGAAGAGGATGTCGCTGTTGAGGGCGATCGCCCCGGAGCTGGTCTCGCGCTCCAGCGGGCTGACCCGGGGTTCGATCGCGTGGACCTCGGGCTGGATGCTGTGGACCGACTCCTGCAGCTGGGCCCGGCCGATCTCGGGCAGATCGTCCACACCCTCGGCGTTCGCCGGCACGGCAGACAGCGGCAGGACCACCGCGACGGCCAGCGCCGCGCCGACGGAGACCCGGGCCAGCGGCATCACCGGATCGTCACCCCGGTCACGGCCGGGGCGCCGTCGACCACCTTGACGGTCACCGTCTTCACGTCCTTCGGCGGCGCGGCGAAGACGGCGTACATGTAGAACGTCTGGCCCGCCCCGAACGGGGTCGTCAACGGTGCCGTGTCCGTCATGACCTCGGGCCCGTCGTCGGTCGTGACGACGTCGTGGACCTTGAGGTTCTTGGTGTCGACGAGCTGCGGGGACCACCTCGTGTTCATCCACCCGTAGTAGGTCTGTGCCTTGCCCTTGGCGCCCTTGTCCGGCGTCACGGCCGCGGTGAGCACGAGGAGGTCGCCCCGACGCTCGAGGCCGAAGAGGTCGAAGGTCATCTTCGTCGGCTGCTTGGCGCCGTTCGCGGTCACGCTCGTGCTGGCGACCGGCTCCGGCGGGTCCTCGGGGTCGATGCCCGCCTGCTCGGCGGCCTCGTCGAGCTCGCTGCTCCCGGAGTCATCGGCCCCCGAGCCCCCGTCGGAGGCACCCTCGGACTCGCTCGCGGCGGAGGACGAAGGGGCGGAGTCCTCCCCGTCGTCCCCACCGGCGCAGCCGGTGAGGAGCAGGGCGAGGGCCGCGGCGGCGGCGCAGGCGGTGCGTGCAGAGCTGGTGAGCATGCAGGGGACCCCCCGGTCGGTGGTGGCGTGTGCCGGAGAGACTAGCGCGACCCGCTCACGCCTGCGCGGACTCCGCCCACCAGTTGATGCCGCCCTCGACCGCGTGCTCGTCGATCCGGGCGAGCTCCTCGTCGGTGAAGGGCGGGGACTCCAGCGCGCCGAGGCTGTTCTCCAGCTGGGCGACGGTGCGGGCCCCGACGAGGACGGAGGTGACCCGTTCGTCGCGCAGCGCCCAGGACAGCGCCATCTGGGCGAGGGACTGCCCGCGCTCGGCGGCGATGTCGTTCAGCGCGCGGATGCGGTCGAGGTTGTCCTCGGTCAGCTGCCCCGCGATGCCGGTGCCCTCCCGGCCCGCCCGCGACCCCTCCGGGATGCCGGAGAGGTACTTGTCGGTCAGCAGCCCCTGCGCGAGCGGGGAGAAGGCGATCGTGCCCACACCCAGGTCCTCGAGGGTGTCGAGCAGGCCGTCTTCGATCCAGCGGTTGAGCATCGAGTACGAGGGCTGGTGGATCAGCAGGGGAGTGCCCATCTCCTGCAGGATCGCGTACGCCTCCCGGGTGCGCTGCGGCCCGTAGGAGGAGATGCCCACGTAGCGCGCCTTGCCCTGGCGCACCGCCGTGTCCAGAGCACCCATCGTCTCCTCGAGCGGGGTGTCCGGGTCGAAACGGTGGCTGTAGAAGATGTCGACGTGGTCCAGCCCCATCCGCGTCAGCGACTGCTCCAGCGAGGCGAGCAGGTACTTGCGGGAGCCGCCGACCTGCCCGTACGGGCCGGGCCACATGTCCCAGCCGGCCTTGGTGGAGATGACCATCTCGTCCCGGTAGCGACGCAGGTCCTCGGAGAAGACCGTCCCGAAGTTGCGTTCTGCCGAGCCGTAGGGAGGCCCGTAGTTGTTCGCCAGATCGAAGTGCGTCACGCCCAGGTCGAAGGCCCGCCGCAGCACCGCCCGCTGCGTCGCGAGCGGCTCG
>NZ_BCSR01000015.1 GCF_001570965.1 Janibacter corallicola NBRC 107790
GGCTCGTGCTCGGCGAGCCGGCGCCGCTGCCGTGCACGCCGATGGGCTGCCTCGAGCTGCTGCGCCGGCACGACGTGCCGATCGAGGGGGCCAGGGTCGCCGTCGTCGGGCGCGGCCTCACCGTGGGGCGTCCGCTCGGACTCATCCTCACCCGTCGCAGCGAGAACGCCACGCCGGTCCTGTGCCACACCGGGACCCGCGACCTCGCCGCTGAGGTGCGCCAGGCCGACATCGTCGTCGCTGCTGCCGGCAGGCCCGGGATCATCACCGCCGACATGGTCAAGCCGGGCGCAGCGGTGCTCGACGTGGGCGTGAGCCGTGTCGAGGGGCCCGACGGCAAGAGCAGGATCGCCGGCGACGTCGCGCCCGAGGTGGCCGAGGTGGCCGGCTGGGTCAGCCCGAACCCCGGCGGTGTCGGGCCGATGACGCGGGCGCTGCTCCTGCGCAATGTCGTCGAGGCGGCGGAGCGGGCCCTCTAGGAGGAGATCGCGGGCGCCCTTCGCGCCTGAGGGATCGGGCGCGCCGGCCTCGCTCGGTGATCCTGGTTCGTCGAGAATTTCCTCGGCGTTTGCTTGTGCGAATAAGTTTGCGATGGTAAATTGCAGAGGCATCCCCGGGGGAGTCCTTTCGGACGAGTTCGAGCAATGGCCTCCGGGGGACTACGACAGCGCGGGGAACCTGCGCAGATTTGGGAGGGACTGCGTGAAGCAGCAGCACACGAGGATCATCAGCACCGTCTTCGCGGCGGGCGGCCTGCTGGCCGTCGGCGCGTCGGGCGCGGTCGCCGCTCCGGCCGACACCGGGGACAGTGAGGGCATCGTCTGTCACGCCACCGGGGACGGGTACGAGCGGGTCAACATCCCCCTGAAGGAAATCACGAACGACCACGTCGGGCACGCGGACGACATCATCCCGCCCTTCGAGTACACCGAGGACGGGGAGGGGTACACGTTCGACGGTCAGAACTACGACGGCGAAGGCCGCGACATCTGGAACAACGGGTGCAACGACCCGAACGAGGAGCAGACCGGCGACGACGAGACCGGTGACGACCAGGGCGAGGGCACCGAGGAGGCGCCCCCGGCCGAGGACGAGGGCGACGACGCCGAGGCCCAGGCGCCCGAGGTCGTCCAGACCGACGGCACGGTCGCCGAGGACAACTCGATGCTCGCCGCGCTGGGCATCGGGATGCTCTTCGCCGGCGGGGCGACGCTCGTCGCCGTCGGGGCGGGGGTGACCGGCCGCCGCGACTGACGCCCTTCGCGTCCACACGAGAGGCCCGCACCCCGTCGGGGGTGCGGGCCTCTCGCCGTGTCCCGGCAGCTCGGCCGGCGTCGTGGTGCACACTGGCCCCGTGGAGTCGGAGCAGCACGAGAGCGGTGGGCAGCCCCCTTCGCCTCGACCGCCGATCGCCGTGGCGCCGCTGCGGGCCTGGTGGATCGTCCTCGCGGGGCTGCTCGTGGCCGCGCTCTTCATCCTCACCGACCACATGCTGCGGGCCACCGCGAGCCTGGCCGGGACGCTGCTGCTCGCGGCGGCCTTCCGACTCGTCCTCACCCCCGAGCAGGCCGGCGGGGTGGCCTCCCGCAGCAAGGTCGTCGACGTCGCCGTGCTCGTCACCCTCGGGGTCCTCGTGCTGATCTCGGGCTTCTCGCTGGACCTCACCGCCCGCTGAGACCACCCGCGCATCTTTCCCCGGCTGGACAAGAGAAACCGCCGCTCGGCACGAGTTTCGAACTCATGCCGAGCGGCGGTTTCTCGGGTCACCCGAGAATCGGTGACGAAGGGAGCGCGTCAGCCCTTGATGAGGCCCAGCTTGGTCACGGCCTCGCGCTCCTCGGTGAGCTCGGCGACGGAGGCGTCGATCCTGCCGCGGCTGAAGTCGTTGATCTCCAGGCCCTGGACGATCTCCCACTCGCCGTTCTTGACGGTGACGGGGAAGGAGGAGATGAGGCCCTCGGGCACGCCGTAGGAGCCGTCGGAGCAGACCGACATCGAGACCCAGTCGCCCTCGGGGGTGCCCTGGGCCCAGTCGCGGGCGTGGTCGACGGTCGCGGAGGCGGCCGACGCGGCGGAGGAGGCACCACGGGCCTCGATGATGGCCGCACCGCGCTTGGCGACGGTCGGGATGAAGGTCTTCTCCAGCCACTCCTGGTCGCCCACGGCCTCGGCGGCGTTCTTGCCCGCGACCTCGGCGTGGAAGATGTCCGGGTACTGGGTGGCGGAGTGGTTGCCCCAGACCGTCATCTTCGTGATCTCGGTGACCGGGACATCCAGCTTCGAGGACAGCTGGCCGATCGCGCGGTTGTGGTCCAGCCGGGTCAGCGCGGAGAAGTGGTTGCGCGGGATGTCCGGGGCGTTGCTCATCGCGATGAGCGCGTTGGTGTTCGCCGGGTTGCCGGTGATCGTCACGTGCACGTCGTCGGCCGCGACCTTGTTCAGGGCGGCGCCCTGCGGGGCGAAGATGCCGCCGTTGGCCTCGAGCAGGTCACCGCGCTCCATGCCCGGGCCGCGCGGGCGGGCGCCGACGAGGAGGGCGTGGTTGACGCCGTCGAAGACCTTCTCCGGGTCGTCGCCGATCTCGACACCGGCGAGGGTCGGGAAGGCGCAGTCGTCGAGCTCCATGACGACGCCCTCGAGGGCCTTCAGCGCGGGGGTGATCTCCAGGAGGCGCAGCTCGACGGGGGTGTCGGGCCCGAACAGGGAGCCGCTGGCGATGCGGAAGAGAAGGCTGTAGCCGATCTGACCGGCCGCACCGGTGACGGCGACCTTGACGGGAGTGTTGCTCACTGGGGTACCCCTTCGTGGCTTGGGAGTATGAAGACTGCCGTCATCGACGCTAGCAGCGTGTGCCCTCCGCCCGGCAGTCAGGTCGCCGTGCGGTCACCCCAGCTCGATGAGTGCCACGGGGTCCGTCGTCGGTTGCTTCGACCCGTCGGCCGGCTCCACGGACAGACCGACGCCGACCGCGGTCTCGATGTCGCCCTCGAGCACCGCCTCGCCGTCGCCCGGCACCACGCCGGCGGAGACCAGCGACCCGTCCGCGCGCTGCAGCCACGCCTGGTAGGCATGCCCCTGCCCGGGCTCAGGCAGGTTCTCGAGCCGGACCACCGCCTTGTCGAGGTGGTCGCTGCGCGTGACCGTGACGGTCCCGCCGTGGCTGGCCTCGGCCCACCAGCTGTGCGCGTCCGGGGCATCGGCCACCTGCTCGACGGGGTCGGGATCCTGGCGCAGCTGCTGCCAGGCGAGGCCTCCGCCGACCACGAGGGTGGCCGCGGCGGCGAGGGCCACCCAGGTGCGCCCACGCCGGGAGAAGGGGACGGCGCGGTGGCGGCCGACGGTCTCCCCGGCGTCGGGCTCCTCGACCGGCGGTGGGTCCTGCCGCGTCGTGCGGGCCCGGGCGAGCACCTCGTCGCGCAGCGCAGCCGGTGGCTCGGCGGCCGTGGTCTCGGCGAGCAGGGGAGTGACCTCGCGCAGCGATGCGACCTCGTCCCGGCAGGACGAGCACCGCTCCAGGTGGCGCTCGAAGTCACGGCGCTCCTCGTCGGTGAGGGCGTCGAGGACGTAGGCCCCGGACAGGCTGTGCAGCTCCTCGCTCATGACGTCACCCCCAGCTGGTCCCGCAGGCGGATCAGGCCGTCCCGGATCCGGGTCTTGGCGGTGCCGAGCGGCAGCTCGAGCAGGCCGGCCACCTCGCGATGGGTGTACCCGCCGAGGTAGGCGAGCGTCACCGCCTCGCGCTGGTGCTCGGTGAGTGCCGCCAGGGCCACGTGCACCCGCCGCGCCTCGAGCCGACCGGTCGCCTGCTCGGCCGTGGTGTCCGCCTCGGCCAGGTGGGTGCGGGCCTCGTATGCCCGGTCCCGCAGCACCTCGGCGTGGCTGCTGCGCACCCGGTCCACCGCCCGGCGGTGGGCGATCGTCATGAGCCAGCCGGGGGCCGAACCACGGGCCGGGTCGAAGCGGGCGGCGGTGCGCCACACCTCCAGGTACACCTCCTGGGTCACCTCCTCCGCCTGTGCCGGGTCGCGCAGGACGCGCAGCACCAGGCCGTACACCCTCGGCGCGGTCTCGTCGTACAACCGCGCGAAGGCGGCGTCATCCCCCTTCGCCACGCCCCGGAGGATCTCGGCGAGAGCGGTCCGGGCACCACTGTCGGCCCCGGCACGTCCGCCGGGACGGTCGGGGAGTGGGCGCACACCGTCCATGATGGTGGTTCGGAGCCGCACCCGCACGCGGATGGGTCCGGACGGGCGAAGGGGGTCCGCGGCCGGTGCCGCAGACCCCCTTCGGGCGGAGCGTCCGGGCCTAGAGGGTGCCCAGGATCTCGTTCAGCGTGGCGCTGGGCCGCATCGCCGCGGCGGCCTTCGCCTCGTCGGGGCGGTAGTAGCCGTCGAGGTCGACCGGGTTGCCCTGCACCCCGATGAGCTCCTCGTTGATCTTCGCCTCGTTCTCCCTGAGGGAGCCGGCGACCGACGCGAAGCGCTCGGCCAGCCCGGCGTCCTGTTGCTGGGCGGCGAGGGCCTCGGCCCAGTACAGCGCGAGGTAGAAGTGGCTGCCGCGGTTGTCGATCTGGCCGATCCTGCGGGCCGGGGACTTGTTCTCCTCGAGGAACGTCGCGATCGCCGTGTCCAGGGTGTCGGCGAGCACCTGCGCCTTGGGGTTCTCGAAGGTCTTGGCCAGGTGCTCCAGCGAGGCGCCGAGCGCGGAGAACTCACCGAGGGAGTCCCAGCGCAGGTAGTCCTCCTTGAGGAACTGCTGGACGTGCTTCGGCGCGGAGCCACCGGCACCGGTCTCGAAGAGCCCGCCGCCGGCGAGCAGCGGGACGATCGAGAGCATCTTCGCGCTCGTGCCGAGCTCGAGGATGGGGAAGAGGTCGGTCAGGTAGTCGCGCAGCACGTTGCCAGTGACGGAGATGACGTCCTCGCCCCTGCGGATGGTCTCCAGGGTCCAGGTGATCGCCTCGACGGGTGGGAGGATCCTGATGTCCAGGCCCTCGGTGTCGTGCTCGGGCAGGTACTGCTCGACCTTGGCGATGACCTGCGCGTCGTGGGCGCGCTCCTTGTCCAGGTAGAAGACCGCGGAGGCGCCGGTCGCGCGGGCGCGGGTGACGGCGAGCCCCACCCAGTCCCGGATCGGGACGTCCTTCGCCCGGCTCATCCGCCAGATGTCCCCGGCCTCCACGCGGTGCTCGTGGACGGTCCCACCGGCGCGGTCGGTCACCCTGACGGTGCCGTCGGCGGGCACGACGAAGGTCGTCGGGTGGGAGCCGTACTCCTCGGCCTTCTGTGCCATGAGACCGACGTTGGGGACGCTGCCGATGGTGGCGGGGTCGAGCGCGCCGTGCTTCTTGTGCTCCTCGATGACGGCGGCGTACATCGGGCCGTAGGACCGGTCCGGGATCATCGCCAGGGTCTCGGACTGGCCGTCGTCGGCGTTCCACATCTGGCCCGAGTCGCGGATGACGACCGGCATGGAGGCGTCGATGATGACGTCGCTGGAGACGTGCAGGTTGGTGATGCCCTTGCTCGAGTCGACCATCGCCAGGGCGGGGCGCTCGGCGAAGACCGCGTCGATGTCGGCGCGGATCTCCTCCTGCTTCTCCCGGGGCAGCGACTCGATCGAGGTGTAGAGCGAGCCGAGACCGAAGTTCGGGTTCACGCCGGCCTCGGCGAGGGCGTCGGCGTGCTTGTCCATGACATCGCCGAGCCACACCGAGACGGCGTGCCCGAAGAGGACCGGGTCCGAGACCTTCATCATCGTGGCCTTCAGGTGCAGCGAGAGGAGCAGGTCCTCCTGCTTCGCGGCCTCGATCTGCCGGGAGTAGAAGTCCCGCAGCGCCGAGACCGACATGAAGGTGGCGTCGACGATCTCACCGGCGAGCACCGGCACGGACTCCTTGAGGACGGTCTCGGTGCCGTCCTGGGCCACGTGGGTGATCGTGAGGTCGTCGTCGGCGGACATCGTCGTGGACTTCTCGTTGCCGTAGAAGTCG
The DNA here is from genome assembly GCF_001570965.1 of Janibacter corallicola NBRC 107790. Lineage (GTDB taxonomy): Bacteria > Actinomycetota > Actinomycetes > Actinomycetales > Dermatophilaceae > Janibacter > Janibacter corallicola. The sequence continues at coordinate 5,993 of NZ_BCSR01000015.1, forward strand.
CCCTCGGTCATGGACGCGACGCGGGCCTTGTTGTCCGCGGTCCACGGGCCGAGCTTGTGCGGGTGCCGCTTGGCGAACTCCTTGACCGACTGCGGGGCGCGGCGGTCGGAGTTCCCTTCGCGCAGCACGGGGTTGACCGCGGATCCGAGCACATTGGCGTAGGCGGCGTGGACCGCCTGCTCCTCCTCGGTCTTCGGCTCGCCCGGGTAGTCCGGCAGGTCGTAGCCCTGCTGCTGCAGCTCGGCGATGGCGGCGCGCAGCTGCGGCACCGAGGCGGAGATGTTCGGCAGCTTGATGATGTTGGTCTCGGGGGACTGGGTCAGCTCGCCGAGCCGGGCGAGGTGGTCCGGGACCCGCTGCTCCTCGGTGAGGCGGTCGGGGAACTGGGCGAGGATGCGCCCGGCCAGCGAGATGTCGCTGGTCTCGAGCTCCACGCCGGTGCCGGAGGTGAAGGCCTGGACGATCGGCAGGAAGGAGTGCGTGGCCAGTGCCGGTGCCTCATCGATCTTGGTCCAAATGATCTTCGCGGTCATGAAAGTCCCTTCCGTGGGGTGCATGGGCATGGGCTGGGTGCGTCGCCCCGATCTTCCCACGAAGGGGGACGTGCCGATCCGATGGTCCGCTGTCACCCTCCGTTCGCCGCGACGTCAAAAAAGAGGGTCCGGCATCTGGTCACCGATGGTAAGGAATTGGTAAGGTCATAGCAGTTTGATCCGGGGGAGGTTCGAGCAACATGGTGAGTGGATTCCTCGTCATGGCCGGGTGGGCCATGACGCCACTGCTGGTCTTCGTCATCGGTGGGATCGCTGTCCGCAGGCAGGTGCGTCGTGGGTGGGGCGCCGGCCCGCCGGCCCGACCTGCGGCGAGACTGGAGGAGCTGCGGCGGGAGAGCGCCCGGCAGCCGCACCGGGGCCGGATGGCGGAGGCGCTGCGCCTGGCCGAGGCGGCCCCCGGGGCCGGCACCTCGTTCCACGCGGGAGGCTGAGCCGTGCTCCACCGTCGCGCGCAGCCCCTTGTCGGCGAGAGTGGGGATGACGCGAGTGGGGAGGGCCCGGCGGGCACCAGTCGTCTACGGGTGTGGATGGCCGTGACGGACCTGCTCGTCATCGTCTGGGCCACCTTCGGGGCGCAGCTCATTCGTTTCGGTGTCGACGGACAGGGCATCAGGTCGCCAGAGGATCTGGTCTCCCTGGACTACACGACGTTCAGCCTGCTGCTCGTCGTCATCTGGTGGCTCTCCCTTCGCCTGCACGGTCTCTACTCACCGCACCTGCTCGGGCACGGCACGGCCGAGTACCGCCTGCTCGGGAGCGCGACCCTGCGGATCTTCGCCGGCGTCGCGCTCGTCGGCTTCGGCCTCCAGCTGCAGATCGCCCGCGGCTACATCCTGCTCGCGCTGCCGGCCGGGCTGGTCGGTCTCTATCTGGCCAGGCGGCTGTGGCGCCGGTGGCTGGGCGCCCAGCGGACCGCCGGACGGATGACGCACGACGTCATCGTGGTCGGGGAGGCGGCCCACTCGGCCAACCTCATCGAGGCCTTCGACAGCGTGCCCGAGGCGGGCTACCGAGTCGTCGGCGTGTGCACCTCGACGACCGATGAGGCGGAGGTGCACGGCGTCCCGGTCCTCGGTAGCGAGCACGAGGTCGCCAAGCTCGCCATCGAGATCGGTGTCGACGTCGTGGCCTGCGGGGCGGTGCACCGGCTGGGCAGCGCCGGGCTGCGCCGGCTCGGGTGGGCCCTCGAGGACAGTGACATCAAGCTGGTCGTCTCACCGGGCCTCACCGAGGTCGCCGGACCGCGCGTGCTCACGAGGCCGGTCGCCGGACTGCCGCTGCTGCACGTCGAGGCGCCCGCCTTCTCCGGCCCCAAGCTCGTGGTGAAGGCGACGCTGGACTGGATCGGTGCGGCCGGCCTCGTCCTCCTCTTCTCTCCGCTCCTGCTCGTGACCGCCGTGGCGATCAAGTTCCAGGACGGGGGACCGGTCTTCTTCCGGCAGGCGCGGGTCGGCCTCGACGGCCAGACCTTCGAGATGACGAAGTTCCGCTCGATGGGCATGCACGCCGAGGAGCAGCTCGAGGAGCTCAAGATCCGTCAGCAGGAGGAGCGACGGATGTCGATGCTCACCGACGGTGGAGCGGCACTGGAGACCCGGGTCCTGGACCGTGGCGTGCTGTTCAAGATGGAGGAGGACCCACGGGTGACCCGCGTGGGCCGCTTCATCCGTCGCTACTCCATCGACGAGCTGCCCCAGCTCTTCGACGTCCTCGCCGGCCGGATGAGCCTGGTCGGGCCGCGTCCGCCGCTGCCGGAGGAGGTCTCCCGGTACGAGGAGGACGTCCATCGCCGGCTGCTCGTCAAGCCGGGGATGACCGGGTTGTGGCAGATCAACGGCCGCAGCAACCTCTCCTGGGACGAGTCGGTGCGATTCGACCTGTACTACGTGGAGAACTGGTCGGTGGCGCAGGACCTGGTGATCCTGTGGCGGACCGCGGCGGCGGTGCTCTCCAAGGACGGCGCGTACTGACGCGCCCAGGCGATCCGTGGCACCCGGACGCCGTCCCGGCGGAGAACTTCGTCGAGTGGCTGCGGGCCGCGGTGGCCCGGCTGACAGAATGTCGCGCATGACCAGCGCATCCCACCACTCCCGCATCCTCTCCGGGATGCAGCCCACCAGTGACTCCCTGCACCTCGGCAACTACCTCGGAGCACTGGTCAACTGGGTGCCGCTGCAGGAGGACTTCGACGCCTACTACTTCGTCGCCGACCTGCACGCGCTCACCGTCCCCACGGACCCGGCCGACATCACCCGCCGCACCCGCATCACCGCCGCGCAGTACATCGCCGCCGGGGTGGACCCGGAGCGCTCTGCCATCTTCTGCCAGAGCCATGTGCCGGCGCACACCGAGCTGATGTGGGTCCTCGCCTGCCAGATGGGCTTCGGCGAGGCCAGCCGGATGACGCAGTTCAAGGACAAGACGACCAAGGGCTTCGGCGCCAACGTCGGCCTCTTCACCTACCCGGTCCTCATGGCCGCCGACATCCTCGTCTACGACGCCGAGCGGGTGCCCGTCGGCGACGACCAGCGCCAGCACCTGGAGATCACCCGTGACCTGGCGGAGCGTTTCAATGCTCGCTTCGGCGAGATCCTCGTCGTGCCGGACGCCCACATCCTCAGCAGCTCCGCGCGGATCATGGACCTGCAGGAGCCGGAGGGGAAGATGAGCAAGAGCGCCTCCTCCGACAAGGGCCTGATCTCGATGATGGACGACCCGAAGCGGATCGCGAAGAAGATCCGCTCGGCCGTCACCGACCTCGACGGCGAGATCCGCTACGACCCCGAGGCCAAGCCGGGCGTGTCCAACCTGCTCTCGATCCACTCCGCTCTCTCCGGTCGTCCGGCCGTCGACGTCGCGGCCGAGTTCTCCGGACGCGGCTATGGCGACCTGAAGAAGGAGGTCGCCGAGGTCGTGGTGGGCGCCGCCGAGCCGTACCAGCAGCGGATGACCGAGCTGATGGCGGACCCGGCGGAGCTGGACCGGATCCTGGCGAAGGGGGCGGCCCGCGCCTCCGAGGTGGCCACTGCCACCCGCGATCGGGTCTACGAGAGCGTCGGGTTGCTGCCGGCAGGGCGCTGACCCGTGCCCGTGCACGGTGTCTCGGTCGCGGTCCCCGAACCCTGGGGGACGCAGTTGCAGCAACACCGCGCGGCGGTGGGTGACCGGCTCGCGCACGCGATCCCGCCGCACGTGACGCTCCTGCCGCCCACGGACATCCCCACCGATGAGCTGGCGCCCTTCGTCCGCCATCTGCGGGCAGTGGCCTCGGCGCAGGCGCCCTTCACCATGGTCCTTCGGGGCACCGGGACCTTCCGCCCGGTGAGTCCCGTGGTCTTCGTCCAGGTCGCCCGGGGCATCCCGGAGTGCGAACGGCTCGAGCAGGCGGTGCGTGGCGGTCCGGTGACCAGGGCCCTCGAGTTCCCCTACCACCCGCACGTGACGATCGCCCACGGGATCGACACCCCGGGGCTGGACCGCGCCTTCGACGAGCTCGCGGGCTTCGAGGCCGTCTTCCCGGTCGACCGCTTCCACCTCTACGAGCACGGGGAGGACGAGGTCTGGCGCCCCGTGAGGGAGTTCCCCCTCGCGGAGGGGCTACCCGGAACGCCTGCCGGACCCTGAGACGGGTTGGCTCGCGAAGTCGGCGATCGTGCGCTCCAGCCCCTCCCGCAGGGCGGTCCGTGGCTCCCACCCGAGGAGCTCGCCGGCCCGGCTGATGTCCGGACGGCGCCGGGCGGGGTCGTCCTGCGGCAACGACCGGTGCTCGACCCGTGAGCGACTCCCGGTCAGCTCGATGACCAGGTCGGCGAGCTCGAGCATGGTGAACTCCACGGGATTGCCGACGTTGATCGGGCCGGTGACCTCGTGGGGGGTCCCCATGAGCGCGATCAGCGCATCGACCATGTCGTCGACGAAGCAGAACGAACGCGTCTGACCGCCGTCCCCGTAGATCGTCAGCGGCTCGCCGGCGAGCGCCTGGACGATGAAGTTGGAGACCACCCGACCGTCGTCGGGCTGCATCCGGGGGCCGTAGGTGTTGAAGATCCGGGCGACCTTGATGTCCAGGTCGTGCTGGCGCCGGTAGTCGAAGAAGAGGGTCTCGGCGCACCGCTTGCCCTCGTCGTAGCAGGAGCGGATCCCGATCGGGTTGACGTTGCCCCAGTAGTCCTCGGTCTGCGGGTGGACCTCGGGGTCGCCGTAGATCTCCGAGGTGGAGGAGAGCAGGATCTTGGCCTTGGTGCGCTTGGCCAGGCCGAGCATGTTGATCGACCCGTGCACGCTGGTCTTCGTCGTCTGCACCGGGTCGCGCTGGTAGAAGATCGGGCTGGCCGGGCACGCGAGGTGGTAGATCTCGTCGACCTCCACGTACAGCGGGAAGGTCACGTCGTGACGCATCAGCTCGAAGTTCGGGTGGTCCAGCAGATGGGTCAGGTTGCGCCTCGTGCTGGAGTAGAAGTTGTCGACCACGAGCACCTCGTGCCCGTGGTCCAGGAGTCGCTCCGTCAGGTGCGAACCGATGAACCCGGCACCGCCCGTCACCATCACACGCCTCGGCGTCACGCCAGCTTCCTTCCTCGCACGGGCCTCACCGCTGCAGGGTATAGGCCGCGGGGGAGATCCCGGCGGGTGTCGTGACGACCCTCTCGTAGTGGCGGACCAGCTGCTCCGTCAGACTGCTCCACGACCGGTCCCGGATCGCCTCCCTGCCGGCGGCACCCATGGTGGCGCGAAGGGAGGGTGAGGCCACCAGCTCACGCACGTGCCGGTGCAGGTCGCCGGGGGCCTCCGGGTCGAAGAGGAAGCCGGTGCTCCCGTGCCCGACGAGGTCCACGGGACCGCCGACGGCCGGGGCCACGACCGGCAGGCCGGTCGCCGCCGCCTCCTGCAGGGTCTGACCGAAGGTCTCCCGCGTCCCGGTGTGCACGAAGACGTCCAGGGCCGCGAAGGCGCGGGCGAGGTCGGTGCCGGTGCGGGAGCCGAGGAAGACCGGGGGGCGGTTGGGGCGGCCGAGTCGCCGTGCGACGGCATCTGCCAGGCGGGCGCCGATCTCGTTGCGGGAGGGGCCCTCGCCGACGATGACCAGCCGCGTGCCCGGCAGGTGGGCCAGCTCCGCGAGGCGGTGCAGCTCCTTCTCCGGCGCCAGCCGGCCGACGTACCCCAGGAGGACCTCGCCGCCGGGGGCGAGCTCCCTTCGCAGCGCCGCGGTGTCGGGGTCCTCCCGCCACGACGGGTGGAAGAGACGGGTGTCCACGCCGCGGCCCCACAGGTCCGTCCGGGGGATCCGGTGCGCCCGCAGGTCGGCGAGGGTCGGCCGGCTCGGGGCGAGGGTGAGGTCCACCCGGGAGTGCAGCCGGCGGATCCACTCCCAGGTCACCGACGAGGCACCTCGACCGAGGACGCCCGACCCGTGCTGGCGGACGTAGGAGGGCATGTCGGTCTGGTAGATGGCCACCGTCGGCAGGCCGAGCTCGTCGGCCCGGCTCGCTCCTCCGGAACCGACGAGGAAGGGGGAGGCCAGGTGCACGACGTCGGGGCGGAAGGAGCGCAGCGTGCGGCGCAGCTCACGGGTGGGCAGCCCGGCGCGGAAGCCGCGCACGGGAAAACCGGGAAGAGTCCGCACGGGGTGGCCGGCGAAGGTCGCGGGAGCCGGCCCGGGGGCGATGATGACCGCCTGGTGACCCTGCTCGCGGAGGCACTCGGCCACCCGGCAGACGCTCGTGGTCACGCCGTTGAGACTCGGGAGGAAGGACTCGGTCGCAATGGCAACTCGCACGCCGCCAGCGTGGCCGGGCCAGGATGCCGAGAGGTGACCGGAAGACGGGTGGCGGGTGAGCAGTGGGTGATCTCCGGACCCGCGGTAGCGTGCCCACCATGTCCAGCCCGCCCCACACCGACCGATTCTGGGCCGTCGTCCCCGCAGGTGGCGCCGGGACCCGGCTGTGGCCGGTCTCGCGAGCGGGCTCCCCGAAGTTCCTCCACGACCTCACCGGCAGCGGCCGGTCGCTGCTCCAGGGCACGACCGACCGGCTCCGGGGCCTCGTCGGGGAGCGCCTCGTCGTCGTCACGGGTGCCGCCCACGTCGCCGCGGTGTCCGAGCAGCTCCCGGACGTGCCCGCCGACCTGCTGCTCGCTGAGCCCTCGCCGCGGGACTCGATGGCCGCGATCGGGCTGGCGGCCGCCGTCCTCGAGCGCCGTGACCCGGAGGCGGTGATCGGCTCCTTCGCCGCCGACCACGTCATCACCGACGAGGAGGCCTTCGCCGACGCGGTCCACGAGGCACTGGAGGTGGCCACCTCCAGCCAGCGGCTCGTGACGATCGGGATCCGCCCGACCTACCCGGCGACCGGCTTCGGCTACATCCAGCTCGGGCCCAGGCTTCCGGAGCACCGCAGCGCCACCCGGGTGAGGCAGTTCGTCGAGAAGCCCGACGCGGCCAAGGCGGCCTCCTACCTCGCCACCGGTGAGTTCCGGTGGAATGCGGGGATGTTCGTGGTGCGGGCACGGGTGCTGCTGGACCTGCTCCACCGCTGGCACCCGGAGCTGGCCGACGGGTTGCGTGCCATCGCGGGCGACCCCGACCGGCTGGAGTCGGTGTGGCCGACGCTGGAGAAGATCGCCATCGACCACGCGGTCGCCGAGCCGGCAGCCGACGAGGGGCTCGTGGCCGTGGTCCCCGCGAGCTTCGACTGGGACGACGTCGGCGACTTCCGCTCGCTGTCGAACCTGCTGCCGAGCCGGGACGGGCGGATGACCGTCGTCGGCAGCGACGAGAACGTCGTCGGTGTCGATGCCGGCGGCCTGGTGCTCTCCGCCTCCGGCAGGCTCGTCGCCGTCGTCGGACTCGAGGACGTCGTGGTCGTCGAGACCGACGACGCCCTGCTCGTGGCCAGCCGGGACCGGGCACAGGACGTCAAGCAGGTCGTCGAGGAGCTCAAGCGGTCCGGGCGCTCCGACCTGGTCTGAGCGCGGTCGCCCCACTCGCTGGCCGTCGCTGGATAAGGTGCACTCGACATGACTGCTCCACTCGCCCCGACGCTGATGCGCGTCATCGACGGACTCCACGACGAGCTGATCGACTTCCGGCGGGACCTGCACAGCCACCCCGAGCTCTCCTACCGGGAGCACCGGACCACCGAGCGGCTGCGCGAGCGGCTCCGCTCCGCCGGCCTGCGGCCTCGCCCCGCCCTCGAGACCGGGCTGGTCCTCGAGCTCGGTGATCCCGCCCCGCGCCGCCGCGTCGCGCTGCGGGCCGACATCGACGCGCTTCCGGTGCGGGAGCGCACCGGTCTGGACTGGAGCTCCACGACCGAGGGGGTGTGCCACGCCTGCGGTCACGACGTCCACACGACGGCGCTCCTCGGAGCGGCCCTGGCGCTCGGTGAGATCGAGGAGGAGCTGGCCCGCCGACACCTCGGCGTCCGGCTGATCTTCCAGCCCGCCGAGGAGGTCATGCCCGGCGGCGCCTCCCGGCTCGTCACGGACGGGATCATGAAGGGGGTCGACGCTGCCTACGCCCTCCACTGCGATCCTTCGCTCGACGTCGGCGAGATCGGTCTGCGCACCGGGCCCCTCACCGCGGCCGCGGACCAGGTGACGGTCTCCCTCCGGGGCCGGGGGGGCCACACCTCCCGGCCCTTCCTCACCGAGGACCTCACCTACGCCCTGGCCAAGGTCGTCACGGACGTCCCCGCGGTCCTGGGGCGCCGGGTCGACCCGCGGGCCGGCCTCGTGCTCGTGTGGGGGCGGATCGAGGCCGGCGATGCGATCAACGTCATCCCCTCCGCAGGGCTGGCCGAGGGCACGCTGCGGATGCTCGACGTCGCCCTGTGGGAGCGGATCGGTCCGCTGCTGCGCGAGGTCGTCGGCGAGGTCGTCGCGCCCTACGGGGCGGAGGCCACCGTCGAGCACACCCGGGGGGTGCCCCCGGTGGTCAACGACGAGGCCGCCGTCGCCGCCCTGGAGCGCGCGACGATGACGGCCGGCCTGCGACCCGTGCCGGCGCCCCACAGCCTCGGCGGGGAGGACTTCGCCTGGATGCTGCACGAGGCCGAGGGAGCCCTGGCGCGACTCGGCACGCGCACCCCGGGCGGGCGCACCCTCGACCTGCACCAGGGTGACCTCGTCGTGGACGAGCGGGCGGTGCGCAGTGGCGCCGCCGTGCTGGCCCTCGTCGCCGCGGGGGAGTGGACCAGGGTGGATCCGGACTGAGCGGGCCTCCTCCGGTGTCCCGCGGCGAGGGTTATCCCTCGTGGGGTGTCGCCGGGAGACGGGAGGGTCACATCCGCATCGCGGTCTCATAACGGTTGATCCCATCCGTCCCGCAACGTGGGTGCCGGGCACCCGCCCCACGTAGCATCCCGGGTTGGCTCGGCTTCGGCCTGCCCTCCCCCTGAAACCCCTGTCCCGAAGGAGAGCGCTTTGCGTCACATCGCCAAGGCCGCATCGATCATGTCCGTGGCTGCGCTGGCCCTGAGCGGCTGCGGCGGCAGCGACAGCGGCGGCGGCGACGGCGGCTCCAGCAGCAGCGGGAGCGACGTCAAGGCCTGCCTCGCCTTCGACGTGGGCGGCCGGGGTGACCAGTCCTTCAACGACTCGGCGGCGAAGGGCCTGGACCGCGCCAAGGAGGAGCTCGGCGTGCAGACCGAGGAGGTCGAGGCCTCGCAGAACGAGAACGACTCCGCCCGCGTGGACCGCCTCAACCAGCTCATCGACGCCGGCTGCACCAACATCATCGGTGTCGGCTACCTGTACGCGCCCGCGATCGGCCAGGTGGCCAAGGCCAACCCCGACCTCGGTTTCGCGATCGTCGACGACGCCTCGGCGGCGTCCAAGGGTGACAACGTGGCCCAGCTGACCTTCCGCGAGCAGGAGGGCTCCTTCCTCGTCGGAGCGGCCGCCGCGCTGAAGACCAAGAGCGACAAGATCGGCTTCATCGGTGGCACCGACGTGCCGCTGATCAACAAGTTCGAGGCGGGCTACGTCGCGGGTGCCAAGGAGGTCAACCCCGACATCGACGTCCAGGTCAAGTACCTGGCCCCGGACGACTCGGGCTTCAACGACCCGGCGAAGGCCAAGACCGCCGCCGACGGCATGTACGACAAGGGTGTCGACGTCATCTACCACTCGGCGGGCGGGTCCGGCGCCGGCGTGTTCGAGGCGGCCGCGCAGGCGAAGAAGATGGCCATCGGTGTCGACTCCGACCAGGCCAAGACCGCGAACGAGAAGGTCCGCGACACGATCATCACCTCGATGATCAAGAACGTCGACGTCGCGGTCTACGAGTACATCCAGGCCGCGACCGAGGGCAAGAACCAGAGCGGCAACATCTCCTTCGGTCTCAAGGAGGGTGGCGTCACCTACTCCACCACCGGCGGCAAGATCGACGACATCACCGACAAGCTCGACAAGTACAAGAAGCAGATCGTCGACGGGAAGATCACCGTCCCGTCGAAGTGAGCTCGCAGGTCCCCGTGACCCACCCGGTACCCAGGGAGCTGCCATGACCACGGACGATCCCCCCTTCGCCGTCGAGGTGGAGGGCGTCACCAAGCGCTTCCCCGGCGTCGTCGCCAACGACGAGGTCACCTTCGCGGTCCGCCGCGGCACGGTGCACGCCGTCGTCGGTGAGAACGGCGCCGGCAAGTCGACGCTGATGAAGATGCTCTACGGCGTGCAGCGCCCGGACGAGGGCACGATCCGCATCGGTGGCGAGGAGGTCGCCCTCCACACGCCGGCGGATGCGATCAAGCACGGCGTCGGCATGGTCTTCCAGCACTTCATGCTCGCGGACAACCTCACCGTCCTGGAGAACGTCGTGCTCGGGGCGGAGAAGCTGCACGGCATCGGGGCCCGCGCCCGGGCCGAGATCCGCCGCATCTCCGAGGAGTACGGGCTCGACGTCGACCCGGAGGCGCTCGTCGCCGACCTGGGCGTCGGCGCGCGCCAGCGCATCGAGATCCTCAAGGTGCTCTACCGCGGTGCCCGCACGATCATCCTCGACGAGCCGACGGCGGTGCTCGTGCCGCAGGAGGTCGACGAGCTCTTCGGGAACCTGCGGGAGCTGAAGCGTGAGGGCATCACGCTGCTCTTCATCTCCCACAAGCTCGACGAGGTCCTTGCCGTCGCGGACTCGGTCACCGTGGTCCGGAGGGGGACCACGGTCGCGACCGTCGACCCGCGGGAGGTCACCGCCCACGAGCTCGCCGAGCTCATGGTCGGCTCCGAGCTGCCCACCCCGGAGACCGAGGAGTCGACGGTCACCGACCACGTGGTCCTCGACATCGACGGGCTCACCCTCGCCTCCGGCAGCGGGGCGCGCAACGTCCTCGAGGGGATCACGCTGTCGATCCACGCCGGCGAGGTCGTCGGCATCGCCGGTGTCGAGGGCAACGGCCAGGCCGAGCTGGTCGAGGTGCTCGTCGGCATGCGCGCGGCCACGTCGGGCCGGGTGCTCCTCGAGAGCGAGGACACCGCACGCTGGGACGTGCGCCGCATCCGCGAGGCGGGCGTGGGCTACATCCCCGAGGACCGCCACCGCCAGGGTCTGCTGCTGGACGCCCCGCTGTGGGAGAACCGGATGCTCGGGCACCAGACCCAGGCGCCGGCCTCCCGGAGCGGGCTGCTCACCGTCCGGGCCGCGAAGTCCGACACCGAGAGGATCGTGCAGGAGTACGACGTGCGCACCCCCGGCATCAACGTCACCGCCGGGTCGCTCTCGGGAGGCAACCAGCAGAAGCTCGTCGTCGGCCGCGAGATGAGCCACGCGCCCAAGGTGCTCATCGCGAGCCACCCCACGCGCGGCGTCGACGTCGGTGCCCAGGCCGCGATCTGGGACCTCGTGCGCCGGGCACGCCGCGAGGGGCTCGCGGTGCTGCTCATCAGCGCCGACCTGGAGGAGCTCATCGGCCTCTCCGACACCATCCAGGTGATCCTGCGTGGCCGGCTGGTCGGCGAGTTCGACCCCGAGTCGGTCTCCAGCCAGGAGCTCGGCAGTGCGATGACCGGCGCCGGGAAGGACGCGTCATGACCCGGGGCGCGCGCCGCCTGGGACTGGTCCTCGCGGCCCCGCTGCTCGCGGTCCTCGTCGCCTTCGTCGTCACCTCCCTCGTCCTGCTCGCCGTGGGGGATCCGGTCGGTCAGGTCTGGTCGACCCTGCTCTCCGAGCCGAGCCCGCGCACGATCGTCAACATCCTCAACAGCAGCGTCACGTACTACGTCTCCGCGGTGGCCGTGGCCATCGGCTTCAAGATGAAGCTGTTCAACATCGGCGTCGACGGCCAGTACCGGATCGCCACCTTCGCTGCCGCGCTCTTCGCCGGGCAGGCCTGGCTCCCCGGGATGCTCAACGTCGTCGTCGCGATGCTCGTCGCGATGTTCGTCGGTGGCTTCTGGGCCGGGATCGCCGGCTACCTCAAGGTGACCCGAGGCGTCTCCGAGGTCATCTCGACGATCATGCTCAACGCGATCTCGCTCGGCCTCGTCGGCTGGGCGCTGCGGTCCTGGGGCGAGCGTCCGGAGGGCAGCAACACGCGCCAGACCACCGACATCCCGCTGTCCAACCAGCTCGAGGGGCTGCCGCTCGTCCCGGACGCCACCAACCGTGTGTACACCCTCGTGGTCCTCGCGGTCCTGCTCGGGGTGGCCTACTGGTTCGTCCTGAGCCGGACCCGGTTCGGCTTCGACGTGCGTGCCACCGGCGAGTCCGAGTCCGCGGCCGTCGCCAGCGGGGTGAAGGTGGGGCGCATGGTCGCCCTCGCGATGGTCGCCTCGGGTGCGGTCGCGGGTCTCATCGGCATGCCGGCCTTCTTCGGCGCCGACCACAACTACGGGCTGAACATCCAGTCCGGCGTCGGATTCGTCGGCATCGGCGTCGCGCTGCTCGGCCGCAACCACCCGGTCGGCATCGCCTTCGCCGCGCTGCTGTGGTCCTGGCTGGAGAAGTCCAGCGATGCGCTGCAGCTGCAGGCCGACGTCTCGCCGGCCCTCGTCTACATCATCCAGGGAGTCATCCTGCTGGCCGTCGTCATCGCCTACGAGGTCGTGGCCCGCACGGAGCGGCAGCTGGAGCAGCGGCAGGTCGCCCGCCAGCTGGACGTCGGCTCCGCCCGGGAAGGAGCCCGGGCATGAGCTCGGCACTGAGCGTCGGGACGGTCACCGAGACCGAGTCCGAGGCGCCGCGGCGCCGCCTGCCCTTCTGGTCCTGGCCGATCGGTCTCGCCGCGGTCATCGTCCTGCTCTCGGTCGTGCGTCTGGTCACCGGGCGCGGGGACGTCTCCGCCTCCGGGACGCTGAGCGCCGCGCTGGCCTGGGCGATGCCGTTGGCCCTGGCGGGTCTGGGCGGCCTGTGGTCCGAACGGGCCGGCGTGATCAACATCGGCCTCGAGGGGATGATGATCCTCGGGACCTGGGGCGCGGCCTTCGGCGGCCTGCACGGCGGGCCCTGGACGGGGGTCCTCGGCGCGATCGTCTGCGGGGCGATCGGCGGGCTCGTCCACGCGCTGGCCACGGTCACCTTCGGCGTGGACCACATCGTCTCCGGCGTCGCCCTGAACATCGTCGCGCTCGGCGCCGCCAGCTACCTGGCCTCCCGTTTCTTCGGTGAGCTCGAAGGGGGCAGCGACGTGCAGTCCCCGCCGCTCCCGTCGTTGCCGAAGGTCGGCATCCCGGGGATCTCCGAACCGCTGGGGGCGGTGGAGGAGAAGGGCTGGTTCTTCGTCTCCGAGCTGGCCGCGATCATCCGGGCCGTCACGACGAACCTCTCGCTGCTGACGATCATCGCCCTGCTGCTCTTCGTGGGGACATACTGGGTGCTGTGGCACACCCCCTTCGGCCTGCGCATCCGCAGCTGCGGGGAGTCGCCGGCGGCCGCGGAGTCCCTCGGCGTGAACGTCTACCTCTACAAGTACATCGCCGTCACCGCCTCCGGCGGTCTCGCCGGGCTGGGCGGCGGCTTCCTCTCGATGGTGGCCTCCAACGCCTACCGCGAGGGTCAGACCGGCGGCCGAGGCTACATCGGTCTCGCGGCGATGATCTTCGGCAACTGGCGGCCCGGCGGCGTGCTCATGGGATCCGGCCTCTTCGGGTACATGGACGCCCTGCAGCTGCGCGGTGGCGGCGCCGCCATCCACGCCCTGCTGCTGCTCGTCGCGATCCTGCTGCTGGCCCTCGGTCTCTGGCAGCTGTTGCGCACGGGGCGCACGGTCCAGGGCGCCATCGCGCTCGCGTGCGGCATCCTCGTCGCGGTCTTCTGGATGCTCACCGAGACCATCCCCGGCGACGTGACCGCCTTCGCCCCGCACCTGACCACCCTCCTGGTCCTCGCGCTGGCCAGTCAGCGGCTGCGGATGCCGGCAGCCAACGGGAAGGTCTACCGTCGAGGAGATGGACACTGATCTGACCCCGACCCTCGACGCTCCGGCGTGGGAGCGCCTGCACGCCGCCGCCGTCGAGGCCATGGGGCACGCCTACACGCCCTACTCCCGCTACCCGGTCGGGGTCGCCGGCTACGCCGACGACGGCCGGGTCGTGAGCGGCTGCAATGTCGAGAACGCCTCGTACGGCGTGGGTCTGTGCGCCGAGTGCGGCATGGTGAGCGATCTGGCCCGCACCGGGGGCGGCCGCCTCGTCGCGGTCTGGTGCGTGGACTCCGCAGGTGAGACGCTCATGCCGTGCGGCCGGTGCCGACAGCTCCTCTGGGAGCACGGCGGAGCCGGCTGCCGCATCCGGACCCCGGAGGGGGAGCGGTCCCTCGCCGATATCCTGCCGATGGCCTTCGGGGCCGAGGACCTGGCGAAGGGAGCGCAGTGACCGAGACCTACGACGTCATCGACATCATCCGGACCAAGCGCGATCGGGGTGAGCTCTCCGACGGCCAGATCGACTGGGTCGTGGACGCCTACACCCGCGGCGGAGTCGCCGAGGAGCAGATGTCGGCCCTCGCGATGGCGATCCTCATGGGCGGGATGTCCCGGGAGGAGATCGCCCGGTGGACCGCGGCGATGATCGCCAGCGGAGAGCGGATGGACTTCTCCGGCCTGAGCCGGCCCACGAGCGACAAGCACTCGACGGGCGGGGTGGGCGACAAGATCACGCTTCCGCTCGCGCCGCTCGTGGCGACCTTCGGCGTGGCCGTGCCGCAGCTGTCCGGCCGCGGCCTCGGACACACCGGGGGCACCCTGGACAAGCTCGAGTCGATCCCCGGCTGGCGGGCCGACCTGGACACTGCGGCGATGCTCGGCCAGCTCGAGGACGTCGGCGCGGTCGTCTGCGCCGCCGGGTCCGGTCTGGCGCCCGCCGACAAGAAGCTCTACGCGCTGCGCGACGTCACCGGGACCGTGGAGTCCATCCCGCTGATCGCCAGCTCGATCATGAGCAAGAAGATCGCCGAGGGGACCGGCGCGCTCGTGCTCGACGTCAAGGTCGGCTCCGGTGCCTTCATGAAGACCCGGGAGGACGCCACCGAGCTGGCTTCCGCGATGGTCGACCTCGGGACCGATGCCGGGCTGCGCACGGTCGCGCTGCTGACCGACATGGCGGTGCCGCTCGGCCTCACGGCCGGCAACGCCCTCGAGGTGGGCGAGTCGGTCGAGGTGCTCGCCGGCGGCGGTCCGGAGGACGTCGTCGAGCTCACCGTGGCCCTGGCCGACGAGATGACCCGGGCCGCGGGCGTCGAGGTCGGCCCGGACGAGCTGCGGGCCGCCCTCTCCGACGGTCGGGCGATGGACGTGTGGCGCCGGATGATCTCGGCGCAGGGGGGCGACCCCGACGCGGCGCTGCCGACGGCGCAGGAGAGCCACGTGCTGCGCGCGGACACGAGCGGCCACCTCGAGGCGCTGGACGCCTATGCCGTCGGCGTGGCCGCGTGGCGACTCGGCGCGGGGCGGGCCCGCAAGGAGGACTCCGTGCAGGCCGCAGCCGGCGTGGAGTGGCACGTGCGGCCGGGGGAGCAGGTCAGCGCGGGCGACCCCGTGATCACCCTGCACACGGACACCCCGGAACGCTTCGCGCACGCCGAGGCGGCCCTCGAGGGCGCCTGGAGCGTCGGCGGCCTGCCGCCGGAGGAGCGCTCCGTGGTGCTCGACCGGATCGCGCCGGAGGGGGCCTGAGATGCCGGAGGTCAACACCGCACCGTCGATCATCGACGTCCCCGGCGGCAAGGTGATCGCCGAGCACGTCGGCCGGGTCGCCACGGGCAGCCGGGCGATGTCGGTCGCGCACATGACGGCGCCGCCGGACTGGAGCGAGCCCGCGCAGACCCCGGACTTCGAGGAGGTGACGCTCGTCGTCGCGGGCACCGTCGTCGTCGAGCACGACGGGGGCAGGACCGAGGTCGGCGCCGGGCAGAGCATCGTGACCCGGGCCGGTGAGCGGGTGCGCTACTCGACGGGACCCGACGGTGCCGAGTACGTCGCCGTCTGCACGCCCGCCTTCTCCCCGGAGACCGTGCACCGGGAGGAGGCATGAGCACCGCGCAACCGAGCCGCGAGGCCATCCGGTCCCTGCCCAAGGTCCTGCTGCACGACCACCTCGACGGCGGGGTACGCCCCTCGACCGTGCTCGAGATCGCCGAGCAGCAGGGGCACGAGCTGCCGGTGAGTGGTACGGGCGCCACACCGGAGGGGCTGGTCGCGTGGTTCCGGGAGGCCGCCGACTCCGGCTCGCTGGAGCGCTACCTGGAGACCTTCGCGCACACCGTCGCGGTGATGCAGACGCCGGAGGCGGTCGCCCGGGTCGCGCGGGAGTGCGTGCTCGACCTGGCCGAGGACGGGGTCGTCTACGCCGAGTCCCGCTTCGCGCCCGAGCAGCACCTGCGCGGCGGGATGGAGCTGCCGGAGGTGGTCGAGGCCGCGCTCGCCGGCTTCCGCGAGGGGGAGCGGCTGGCCGCCGAGGCCGGTCGTCCGATCGTGGTGCGGGCGCTGCTGACGGCGATGCGGCACGCTGCGAAGTCGCGGGAGATCGCCGAGCTCGCGGTGCGTTACCGCGACGACGGCGTCGGCGGCTTCGACATCGCCGGCGCCGAGGCGGGGTACCCGCCGAGCCGGCACCTCGACGCCTTCGAGTACCTGCGGACGGAGAACGCCCACTTCACGATCCACGCGGGGGAGGCCTTCGGGCTGCCGAGCATCTGGGAGGCGCTGCAGTGGTGCGGTGCCGACCGGCTCGGGCACGGCGTGCGCATCGTCGACGACATCGGCATCGGCGGGGCCACGGTGACCGACGACCCCGACGCCGCGCTCGCCGCCGTCCACGAGGACCCCTCCCGGCTGCGCCTCGGGAGGCTGGCCGCCTTCGTCCGGGACACCCGGGTGCCGCTGGAGATGTGCCCGCACAGCAATGTCCAGACCGGGGCCGCCCGCTCGATCGCGAGCCACCCGATCACCCTGCTGACCCGGCTGCGCTACCGCGTCACCCTCAACACCGACAACCGGCTGATGTCGGACACCTCGATGACCAAGGAGATGTCCGCCCTGGTCACCGATGCCGGCTGGCAACTGGAGGACCTGCGGTGGGTGACGACCAACGCGATGAAGTCGGCCTTCCTGCCCTTCGACGAGCGACTGGAGCTCATCGACGGGACGATCAAGCCCGCCTACGCCGCTGCCGCTCGAGCCTGAACCCTGATTCGAGGTACCACCGGTCGAGGTCCCTGCGCGCGGATAGTCGGTCGCTGGAACCTCGAACCGGTCGAGGTGCGGGTCAGTACCCGCCGCCGGGGGCCGCGGGTGCGTTCGTGCCCGGCTCGGGGACGACCAGCGCGTCCTCGCCGAGGTCCCGCGCCTCCTGCAGCAGCTTCATGGTGCTCGAGGTCCCGATGCGCGTGACGCCCTCGGCGAGCATCGCGAGCAGCGTCGGGACGTCCCGCACCCCGCCGGAGGCCTTGACCTCCATGCGCTCCGGGGTGTTGGCCCGCATGAGCGCGACGTCCTCGAGCGTGGCACCGCCACCGGCGAAGCCGGTCGAGGTCTTGGTGAAGTCGGCACCGGCCTCGGCGCTGACCCGGCAGGCGGCGAGCTTCGCCGACTCGTCCAGCAGCGCGGTCTCGAAGATCACCTTGACCAGGGCCCCGGCCCCGTGGCCGACCTCGACCACCGCCGCGACGTCCTCGCGCACGGCGTCCAGGTCACCGCCGAGCAGCCGGCCGATGTTGAGCACCATGTCCAGCTCCACCGCCCCGTCGGCGAGGGCCTGGCGCGCCTCGGCGACCTTGCCGGCGGTCGACGTCGTACCGTGCGGGAAGCCGAGCACCGTGCACACGCGGGTGGGGCTCCCTTCGACCTGCGCGATGGTGGCCGCGGCGAGGGCGACGTCGCTCGGCCGCACGCACACGCTCCAGATCCGCTCGGCGGCGAGCCCACGGATGCTCTCGGTCACCTCCTGCGGGGTCAGCTCCGGCTTCAGCAGGGCGTGGTCGAAGAGGTCGGCGACATCCTGGACGGTCAGCCGGGCGCCGGGGGCGAAGGGGGGACGAGTCATGTCCGTCACCCTACGAGTCCACCCAGCGCGAGCCCACCTCGAGCGGCGTGGCCGCACCGCCCGTCAGCTCGGCGACGGCGGCGGCGAGGGCGCTCTCCTCGCCCGCGGCCACGCCGAGGCGCAGGGTGACCTGCGTGGCGAAGCCGGTGTCGAGGATCCGCACGCCCCGTGAGCGCAGCTCGTTCTCCACCCGCCCGGCCTCGGCGTGGGGGACGACGAGCTCGTGCTCCGTCAGCAGCGAACGCTCCAGGGTGCCCACCGACTCCACGCCGGCCCGGACCGCGTCACCGTAGGCCCGGACGAGCCCGCCGGTGCCGAGCAGCACGCCCCCGAACCACCGGGTGACCACGGCGACGACGTCGCTCAGCTCGTGACCGCGCAGCACCTCCAGCATCGGGGCACCGGCGGTGCCCGAGGGCTCGCCGTCGTCCGAGGAGCGCTGGACCGACGCGTCGGGACCGAGCACGAAGGCCGAGCAGTGGTGCCGGGCGTCCCAGTGCTCCTTGCGCAGCCGCTCCACGACGGCGCGGGCGTCCTCCTCGGTCTCGACCCGCTCCAGCGTGCACCGGAAGCGGGATCGCCTGACCTCGATCTCGGCCTCGCCGTCCCGGGCGATCGTGCGGTACGAGGCGTCAGTCACCGGCCACCTCGGTGGCGCCTCGGCCCGCGGCCACCAGCGAGTCCGCGAGTGGGGTGCGGCGGTAGGCCACGGAGCCCCCCGAGCGTCGCTTGTCGACGAGACCGGCATTCGCGAGCACACCGAGATGGTAGGAGATGGTCGACTCCGAGCGCCCGTCGAGGCGGCTGAGGTCGCGGGTCGTGCGGGGCCGGTCGAGCCGGACGAGGATCTCGCGACGGCCGCGGCCGATGAGACCCACGACGTCGGCTCCGGCACGCGTCGGCTCCCGTCCACCGGACCACAGCGGCGCCGTCCCCCGCGCGGTGTAGGTCATCACGGGGCTGTCGGGGCGCTCGGCGCAGAACTGCACGCGGCCGGAGTGGGCGACCGAGGGCACGAAGAGCACGCCGTCGTCGGCCCAGTCGACCACCCCCTCGTAAGGACGCTCGACGAGCAGCTCCGCGCCGGTCCACGTCAGGTCGCCGAGGTCGGCGAGCATGGCCGCCCAGCCGCGGGAGGAGATCTGCCCTCCCCGGTGGGCGATGTCGGCCTCGAGCACGGCACGCACCTCCGGCCACTCCTCGGCCATCGCCGCCGCGTACCAGGCCCCGACCGCGCGGGCGGCCTCCTCGGCGACGGCGCGCGGACCGGCGTCGACCAGCCGCGCGAGGGCCGGTGGTACCGGTCTGCGCCAGGCACGGTAGGCAGCCTCCGAGGGGAACTGCTCGGCGACCTCGGGCCGGACGGTGCGCCCGTCGAGGGCGATGTCGAGGTGGTACTCGACGACCTCCTCGGGCGTCGTCGCGATGGTCTCGGTCACCTGCTCGATGCCCTCCCGGGTCCCTGTGGGCCGCGGGGTGAGGAAGTCCGGTGTGTAGTCGTGGTCGGTGGGGTAGAGCGCGTGCAGCAGCTCCCTCGTGGCGGGGTCGAGGGCGGTGCGGGCGCGCTCGTTCCACCGGGCGACGTGGTGCAGCGCGCCGGTCGGCGTGACCGGCGCGCAGTCCCGCGAGCGGAGCGTGCCGAGCACCTCGAAGGCGGGGGAGAAGGCGAAGCGGGACCGGGCGAGCACCACGCCGTCGACGAGGATGTGGATGCTCACCCGGCCGCCTCCCGATCGGTGGATCTCAGCGTCGCCACACCTCCGCCTCGGTGATGAAGGCCGAGGAGCTGGGGCGCTCCGGCGTCCCGCTCGTGACGATCCCTCCCTCCATCATGGACCCACCGATGCGCCCGCGCCCGCGGAAGCACGGCCCGAGGACGAGGTGGAGGGAGTGGTCGACCCCGCCGAGGGGGAAGTCGTCGGTCGTGAAGCTGCGCTGGTCGCGCACGTCGCCCATCGCCAGGCTGAGCTCGCCCGCGCGCACCCGGGCTCCGGAGGCCATGTCGATGTCGATGTGCGCCGGTGCCCGGTGGAGGATCGGGGCCGGCCAGGGCAGCCCCTCCACTTCGGGGAAGTGCCGGGTGAAGTCCCGCTCCAGCCAGGAGGCGAGCGCGTGGTCACCGCTGTAGACGTGCACCTGCTCGCGGTACCAGCAGATGACCGCGGTCCCGCTGCCGTGGGGCGACCAGTCCACGCGCCACGCGGAGACGTAGGCGGTGACCCGGTCGCCGTCGAAGAGCTGGAAGCCGGGGTTGGCACCGATGAGCACGACGTCGCGGTCGGCCGGGTCGCTCGTGGTGCGGGACGAAGCGGCGGCGGCCGGTCCGGCGACGAGGGAGCCGGCGGCGGCGAGAGAGGCGGCCAGGCCGGTGCCGAGGACGCCGCGGCGGGCGATCGTGCTCCGGGTGGGTGCGGTGGGGTGGTCCATGGATCCTCCTGGTGTCTGGGAGGGTCCACTCTTCGGGCCGGCCGGGCAGTCCACCAGCCTTTCGAAGGGGGTCGAAAGCCGCCTTCGCTACCGGGAAAGTGCCTGCTCGGCCACGCGCGGGGTGGCGCAGCGGGCGCCGAGCGCCAGGTGTCGGGCGATGACCTCGGGCTCGCGCCGCATGAGCACCGTTCCGCGGCGCAGCAGGGTCAGCGGGGGCTTGCGGCGCTCCCGCAGGTCGCGCACCAGTCGCAGACCGAAGGTGTGCAGCCGGTGGTGGCGGATGCACCAGGCGGAGTGGAGCAGCCCCGTCGAGGCCAGCCCGGCGATCGTCTCGGCGGCGAAGATCCCCTCGGCCAGGACGAGGTCGGTGGGGCCGGCGGTGACGGCGTGCCGGTCGATGGCCCGGGAGACGGAGATGTCGTAGACGGGCAGCTCCACCGACCCGGACCGGCACAGCCGGGCGAGCGCGGCAACCGCCGCCTCGCGGTCCCAGCTGTCCGGGTGGTCCCAGTCGACCATCCCGAGCTCCTCGCTGCGGGGCAGGTCGGGGGCGTCCAGATCCTTGTAGAAGTCGTCCAGCCGCACGATGGGCCAGCCGTGGCGGCGGTGCAGCCGCTCGGCGAGCCGCGACTTGCCGGAGCCGCTCGGACCGGAGAGGACGACGACGCGACCGGTACCCCCGTCGCCGGGCAGGGGGTGGGGAGTGGGCACGGAGCAAGAGTCTACGAGGGCGCCCTCACAGGGCGGTGAGCGCCTCGGTGCTCGCCCGCACCGCAGCGAGCCGCTCGGCGGCTACCGCGCGGGCGGAGGTGAGTGCGTCCGGGCGGGGCACCGGCTCGATCACCTCGAGGTAGGCCTTGAGCTTCGGCTCGGTGCCGGAGGGCCGCACGATGATCCGGGAGCCGTCGGTGAGCAGGAAGCGCAGCCCGTCGGTCGGGGGGAGGCCGTCGGCCCCCTTCGCCAGGTCCAGGGCGGAGGCCACCGCCGTGCCGGCGAGGTCCGACGGTGGGTCCTGCCGCAGCCGCTGCATGAGCACGTCCAGGTCGGACAGGTCGCTCACCCGCACCGAGAAGGCATCCGTCGTGTGGACTCCGAACCGCCGGTCCAGGTCGTCGAGCACGTCCAGCAGCGTGCGGCCCTCCGCCTTGAGGGAGGCGACCATCTCGGCGATGAGCAGGGCCGCGGAGACCCCGTCCTTGTCGCGCACGATTTCCGGTGCGACGCAGTAGCCGAGCGCCTCCTCGTAGCCGTAGGCGAGGTCCGGTACGCGGGCGATCCACTTGAAACCGGTGAGGGTCTCCTCGTGCGGGATCCCGGCGTCGCGGCACATCGCGGCGAGCAGCCGGGAGGAGACGATCGAGTTGGCCATCCCGCGCCCGTCTTCGACGCCGCGGGCGAGCAGGTGGGCGCCGATGAGGGCGCCCAGCTCGTCCCCGCGCAGCAGCCGCCAGCTGCCCTCCGCCGCTGCGTCGGGGACCGCGACGGCGCAGCGGTCGGCGTCCGGGTCGCTGGCGACGAGGACGTCGAAGGGGGCCGTCCGCGCCTGCTCCAGAGCCAGGTCGAGGGCGCCGTCCTCCTCGGGGTTGGGGAAGGTGACGGTCGGGAAGTCCGGGTCCGGCTCGGCCTGACGGCCCACGGTCGCCGGCTCGGGGAAGCCGGCCCGGGCGAAGGCGGCGCGCAGGGTGCCGTCCCCGACCCCGTGCAGCGAGGTGTGCAGCACCGAGAGCTCGCGCGGGGAGTCCGCGGCGACGACGCCGGCCACCGCGTCGAGATAGGCCTCGAGGACCTCGTCGCCGAGCACCTCCCAGCCGGAGTCTGCGCGCGGCACGTCGGCGAGGCTGCCCACCTCGGCGATCCGGTCGGCGATCTGCCGGTCGCTGGGCGGGACGATCTGGCTGCCGTCGCCGAGGTAGACCTTGTAGCCGTTGTCCTGCGGCGGGTTGTGGCTCGCGGTGACCATGACGCCCGCGTCGGCGCCCAGGTGGCGGATCGCGAAGGCGAGCACGGGGGTGGGCAGCGGCCCGGGCAGCAGGGCGGCCCGCCCACCGGCGGCGGTGACCACGGCGGCGGTGTCGGTGGCGAAGTCCGCCGACCCGTACCGGGCGTCCCGCCCGATGACGACGAAGGGAGCCTCGCTCGCCGGTCCCTGAGGTGCGACGGAGGAGCCTCGAAGGGCCGCGTCCTGAGGTGCGACGGAGGAGCCTCGAAGGGCCCGCAGGTGGGCCACGAGGCCAGCGGCGGCCCGGATGACGACGGCGCGGTTCATCCGGTTGGGACCCGCGCCGAGCTGGCCGCGCAGTCCGGCGGTCCCGAACTGCAGCATCCCGCTGAAGCGGTCGGCGAGGGCCTCCTCGGCGGCAGCGTGCCCGCCCTCGACCGCCGCGATGAGGTCGGTCAGCTCCCGCACGGTGGCCGGGTCGGGGTCCTCCGCGGCCCAGGCGCGGGCGGTCTCGAGGAGCCGGACGTCCATCAGATGCGCTCCACGATCGCCGCGAGCAGCTGGCCGATGCGGTCGGCGGAGGCCTTCCCCGCGGCGACGACCTCCGCGTGGTCCAGCGGCGCGTCCATGCCGGCGGCCGCATTCGTCACGAGCGAGATGCCCAGCACCTCCAGGCCCGCCTGGCGGGCGGCGATGGCCTCGAGGCTCGTGCTCATCCCGACGAGGTCACCACCGATCGTGCGGACCATCCGGATCTCGGCGGGGGTCTCGTAGTGCGGCCCGGGGAACTGGACGTACACCCCTTCGCCCAGGCCCGGGTCGACCTCGCGGGCGAGGTCGCGCAGCCGCGGGGAGTACAGGTCGGTGAGGTCGACGAAGTTCGCCCCCTCGATCGGCGAGGTGCCCGTGAGGTTGATGTGGTCGCTGATGAGGACCGGGGTGCCGGGGCCCCACTCGGGTCGCAGGCCGCCGCACCCGTTGGTGAGGACGACCGCGCGGCAGCCGGCGGCGGCCGCGGTGCGCACGGCGTGCACGACGGAGCGCACGCCCCGCCCCTCGTAGTAGTGGGTCCGGGTGCCGAAGACGAGCGCCCGCCGACCGGTCCCGGCGATGTCGACCGAGCGCATCGTCCCGGAGTGTCCGGCGACCGAGGCGCCCGCGAAGCCGGGGACGTCCGCCTGGTCGAAGCCGGTGACGGTCTCGCCGACGAGGTCGGCGGTCCTGCCCCAGCCGGAGCCGAGGACGAGGGCGACGTCGTGGCGTTCCACGTCGGTGCGCCGCGCGATCTCCGCGGCCGCCTCCCGGGCCAGGTCGAAGGGGTCCGTGCTGTCGGTGCTGTGCTGACTCACGCCCGCAATCTACAAGGATGATTGGATGGGACCGTGACACACGCGACATCTGTGGTGATCCTCGGAGGCGGCCCCGGAGGCTACGAGGCGGCTCTCGTCGCCGCGCACCTCGGCGCCGACGTCACGGTCGTCGACTGCGACGGCCTCGGAGGGGCGGCGGTCCTGACCGACGTGGTCCCGAGCAAGACCCTCATCGGGACCGCCGACTACCTCGGCGGCTTCGAGACCGCCGCGCACCTCGGCGTGCGCCTCGAGGACCACGAAGGGGATGAGCTGACCCGCGCCCGGGCCGAGCTGGGCGCCGTCAACGCCCGCATCCGGGACCTGGCCGAGGCCCAGTCCAGTGACATCGCCACCCGGCTCGGCGAGGTCGGCGTGCGGGTGGTGCGCGGCCGTGGGCGGCTGGTGAGTGCCACCCGGGTGCTCGTCGAGACCGACGCGGGCACCGAGACCGTGGACGCCGACGTCGTGCTCGTCGCCACCGGCGCCACCCCACGGGTGCTGCCGACCGCGCAGCCGGACGGGGAGCGGATCCTCACCTGGAAGCAGCTCTACGACCTGCCCGAGCTCCCGGAGCGGCTCATCGTCGTCGGCTCCGGCGTCACCGGGGCCGAGCTCGCCCAGGCATACCTCGGCCTCGGCTCGGACGTCACCCTCGTCTCCTCCCGCGAGCTCGTCCTGCCCCAGGAGGACCAGGACGCGGCCGCCGTCATCGAGGACGTCTTCCGCCGCCGGGGGATGACGATCCTCAATCGTTCCCGGATGGCCGCCGCCGAGCGGCGCGGCGACGGGGTCGTCGTGACCCTCGAGGACGGCCGCGAGGTCGAGGGCAGCCATGTGCTGATCGCGGTCGGGGCGGTCCCGCGCACCGAGGGCATCGGGCTCGAGGAGGTCGGGATCGACCTGACCGGCAGCGGCCACGTCGACGTCGACCGGGTCTCGCGCACGTCGGTGCGCGGGGTCTATGCCGCCGGCGACTGCACCGGGGTCTTCCCGCTGGCCTCGGTCGCGGCCATGCAGGGCCGCACCGCGATGGCCCACGCCCTGGGAGACGCGGTCACCCCCCTTCGCATGTCCGCGGTCTCCAGCAACGTCTTCACCGACCCGGAGATCGCCACGGTCGGGGTCAGCGCCGCCGACGCCGAGGCCAACTCGGACATCGAGGCGGTCATGATGCCGCTCTCGCGCAACCCGCGGGCGAAGATGCTCGGGATCCGCGAGGGTTTCGTCAAGCTCTTCGCCTACCGGGGGACCGGCACCGTGCTCGGTGGCGTCATCGTCGCCCAGCGCGCCTCGGAGCTGATCTTCCCCGTCGCGATCGCGGTGCAGAACCGCCTGTCCGTGGACCAGGTGGCCTCGACCTCGACCGTCTACCCCTCGCTCACCGGCACCGTTGCGGAGTCGGCCCGCCGGTTGCACCCGACCCAGCGCTGAGGAGCGAAGGGGGTCGCGCCCTCCGCCCCCCGGCGCGGGGGCGTCAGTCCTTGATGTCGGCCAGGACGGCGCCGTTGTTGACGGTCGCGCCGACCTCGGCGTCCAGGTTGGTGATCGTGCCGGACTTGTGGGCGTTGATCGGCTGCTCCATCTTCATCGCCTCGATGACGACCACGGTGTCGCCCTCGGCGACCTCCTGGCCCTCCTCGACGGCGACCTTGACGACGGTGCCCTGCATCGGCGCGGCGAGGCTGTCGCCCGAGACCGCGGCCTTGCCGCCGCCGGCACCGGAGCGCTTGGGCGCCTTCTTCTTCTTGGCGCCACCACCGCCACCGAGGGAGAGCTCGCCGGGCAGTACGACCTCGAGCCGGCGCCCGCCGACCTCGACGGTGATGCGCTGGCGCTCCTCGTCGTCCTCGGCCTGACCGCTCTCGCCGCCGTAGGGCTCGATCTGGTTGTCGAACTCGGTCTCCATCCAGCGGGTGTGCACCGAGAAGGGGCTGCCGTCGCTCGGCGCGAAGGCCGGGTCGGTCACGACCACGCGGTGGAAGGGGATGACGGTCGGCATGCCGTCGACGACGAGCTCGTCGAGGGCGCGGCGGGAGCGCTCGAGGGCCTGCTCCCGGCTGGAGCCGGTCACGATGAGCTTGGCGATCATCGAGTCGAAGGCACCGGCGACGGTGTCGCCCTGCTCGATGCCGGCGTCCCAGCGCACGCCGGGGCCGTGCGGCACGTGCATCGAGGTCACGGTGCCGGGGGCGGGCATGAAGTTGCGGCCCGCGTCCTCACCGTTGATGCGGAACTCGAAGGAGTGGCCGCGCACGACCGGGTCGTCGTAACCCAGCTCCTCGCCGTCGGCGATGCGGAACATCTCGCGGACGAGGTCGATGCCGGTGACCTCCTCGCTCACGGGGTGCTCGACCTGGAGCCGGGTGTTGACCTCGAGGAAGGAGATCGTCCCGTCCTGGCCGACGAGGTACTCGCAGGTGCCGGCGCCGACGTAGCCCGCCTCCTTGAGGATGGCCTTGGAGGCGCGGACGAGCTCGGCGTTCTGCTCGTCGGTGAGGAAGGGGGCCGGGGCCTCCTCGACGAGCTTCTGGTTGCGGCGCTGCAGCGAGCAGTCGCGGGTGGAGACGACCACGACGTTGCCGTGCTGGTCGGCGAGGCACTGCGTCTCGACGTGGCGCGGCTTGTCGAGGAACTTCTCCACGAGGCACTCGCCGCGACCGAAGGCGCCCACGGCCTCACGGACGGCGGACTCGAAGAGGTCGGGGATCTCCTCCATGGTGCGGGCGACCTTCAGGCCACGACCGCCACCGCCGTAGACGGCCTTGATGGCGATGGGCAGACCGAACTCCTCGGCGAGCTTCACGACCTCGTCGGCGTTCTCGACGGGATCCTTGGTGCCGGGGGCGAGCGGGGCGTCCGCCTTCGCGGCGATGTGCTTGGCCTTGGCCTTGTCGCCGAGACCGTCGATGGCGGCCGGCGGCGGGCCGATCCAGGTGAGTCCGGCGTCCATGACGGCCTGGGCGAACTCGGCGTTCTCGGACAGGAAGCCGTACCCGGGGTGGACCGCGTCGGCGCCGGCCTCCTTCGCGACCTCGAGGAGCTTCTCCTGGACGAGGTAGCTCTCGCCCGGCGTCGAGCCGCCCAGGGCGTACGCCTCGTCGGCGACCTTCACGTGGAGGGCGTCGCGGTCGGGCTCGGCGTAGACGGCGACGGAGCCGAGGCCGGCGTCACGGCAGGCTCGGGCTACTCGGACGGCGATCTCGCCGCGGTTCGCGATGAGGACTTTGCTGATGGCCATGGGCGGCAGACTACTGCGTCGCGCCCGTGAGCTCTGCGCCGCCGCTCGTGACCATCTTCACCCGGGGCTGGTCTCAGCGGGTCGCCAACCGGCAGTCCGTCGGGGGCGGGTGGTGCGCCCGGATCTGCTCGGCGCGCTGCCGGGCGAGGTTCCACCCGGCGAGGGAGCCCTCGCCGCCCGGGGAGTGGGTCCTCCGGTCGGCGCCGAGGATGCAGGTCGTGACCCCCTCCGGCAGGGGGCTGTCCTCGATCGCGGGCACCGCGTCCTCCGGCAGCGTGGCGAGGTAGAAGGTGTCGAGCTTGCCGGTCGCCTGCCACCGTTCGATGTTGTGCTCGGCCACCCGGGCACTCGTGTTGCCGACCGTTCCGACGATCGTGAGGGCAGCGGCCGTGACGAGCACGACCCGGCCCACCCACCAGCGGCTCGAGGTGAAGAGCGAGACGAGCACCGCGAGCACGACGAGGCCGAGCCAGATCTCGAAGAGGTCGGCGTTCACCCGCAGCGTCGTGTACCCGTACGCCTCCTGGTACAGGGCCATCCGGCGCAGGGCCGAGGCCACGACGAGGAGGGTGAGCAGGCACAGGATCGCGCTCATCACCTGCATGACCCGCCGGTCACGCGCGGTGCGTGCGCGGCCGAGGGCACGAACCCCGCCGATGAGGAGGAGGACCAGTGCCGTCGCGACCGTCAGCTGACCGAAGCCCTGCCGGGCCGACTCGGCGTAGGTGACCCCGGCGGTGCGCAGGACGTAGTCGTGGCCCCCGATGACAGCCGCGCCCTGGGCAGCGAAGAAGGCAAGGAAGATCGCGATGACGACCCCGAGGGGCACCTGCCACTCGCGTTCGGGGATGCGGGCGGTCAGCCGGGCCCCGTCGACGAGCGGCGGGTTGATCGCGAGGTAGAGCCCGGCGAGCGTGACCCCGGCGAAGAAGACGAGGACGAAGCCCCGGAAGACGGTCATGTCGCTGATGTCCGGCACGAGCGCGGACGCCCAGGAGCCCAGCACGGCGTCGGCGGAGGCGAGCAGCCCACCGAAGACGAGCAGCAGGACCAGGCTCACGGCGCCGGTGCGCAGGACCGACCACGCGGTGCCCTGTCGGGCGACGACCCGGATGGTCCGGTCGAGCATCGGCAGTCCGCGCAGCGCGGAGAGCGGCCAGGCGATGACGGAGGCGGCGATGCCGGGCACCGTACGGGCACCGGTGCAGGCGGCAGCGGCGAGGACCCCGGCGACGGCGACGGCGAAGAAGCTCACCACCGGGTCGTCGCGCAGGACCGTGCTCAGTCCGAGCGGCAGGGCGAGCGCGGCGGTGAACCACGACCACGGAGTACCGCGGCGCGGCGAGGCGAGCCACAGCGAGGCACCGCCGGCGATGAGGACGATGAGCAGGCCGAGCCCGATCGCGTTGCCGGGCAGGAGGATCGCGGCGAGGACGCCGACGGCCAGGGCGGCCAGGAGCAGGCGCGGACGGCCCTCGGCGACCCGTTCCGGCCACCACCGCGACACCGAGGACGAAGGGGGTGTCGCCGCCGGCGCGCCGTTGGCGGCCACCGTGGTGGGAGCCGTGTCGTGCGTGGTCAGCGGCGCGGGGGGCGGGGAGGCCGGCGGGGCCAGGGGGAGGGTCATCCGGATGTGGGCGCCCGTCGACTCCTCGTCACCGGGCAGGGCGCGGATGGTGCCCCCGTGCATGGAGGCGACCCAGGCGGCTATCGCGAGGCCGAGGCCGGTGCCACCCCCTTCGTCCCCGCCGGGGCCGAAGCGGTGGAACAGCCGCTCGACCCGCTCCGGGGAGAGCCCCGGGCCCTCGTCGGCGACGGTGAGCGACCACTGCTCGTCGTCGGCGCGCGCCGTGAGCGTGACCGTGCCGCCGGAGGGGCTGTGCCGGATGGCGTTGTCGAGCAGGTTCGCGGTGACCTGGGTCAGGCGGGGCCGGTCGCCCGTGACCGTGAGATCGGTGGGCCGGACGTCGGCGAGCAGGGCGATCCCGCGGTCCTGGAGCGCCGCCTCGGTGATGGCTTCCTCGAGGAGGTCGTGGACGCCGATACGGCTGGGGGAGAGAGGGACTCCCCGGCCGTCGGGACGAGAGAGGTCGAGCAGGTCGGTGACGAGGGAGCCGAGGCGTTCGGACTGCGCGAGCGTGGCCCGCAGCGCCTGCTCGTCCGGGGTGGTGACCCCGTCGGCGAGGTTCTCCAACAGCGCCTGCTGGGCGCTGAGGGGGGTGCGCAGCTCGTGCGCGACGGTCGCGACCAGCCGACGTCGGTGCTCCTCGGCCTCGGCGAGCTCGCCGGCCATGCTCGTGAACGCACGCGCCAGGACGCCCACCTCGTCCTGGCCCGTCGTGGTGATCGGTGTCGAGTAGTCTCCCTTCGCCATCCGCTCGGCGGCCCCGGTCATCTCCAGGAGCGGCCCGGTCATGCCCGAAGCGAGCCACCGGGTGACGACGAGGGCGACGGCGATGGTCACCGGCAGGCCGATCCACAG
This sequence comes from Janibacter corallicola NBRC 107790, assembly GCF_001570965.1. GTDB lineage: Bacteria > Actinomycetota > Actinomycetes > Actinomycetales > Dermatophilaceae > Janibacter > Janibacter corallicola. The sequence goes on from NZ_BCSR01000015.1 coordinate 35,460, forward strand.
GGGGACCCCTGCGTCGGTGCCCACGGAGCCGACCACGGCCGCGACGAGCACGCTCGCCCCGACGAGCACGGCGAGGCGGGTGCGGATGGAGTTGATCCCGACGAGCGGGGCGGTGCGGTTCATCGCCCGTCGCCGTCCTCGAGGGCGTAGCCGACGCCGTGGACGGTGCGGATTCGGCCGTGACCGACCTTGGCGCGCAGGGACTTCACGTGCGTGTCGAGGCTGCCGCGTCCCAGGCCGTCGTCCCAGCCCCACAGGTCGGCGACGATGCGCTCGCGTCGCAGGACGGTGCCGGGCCGGCGGGCGAGGAGCGCCAGCAGGTCGAACTCCGTCGGGGTGAGGTGGACCGCGTGCTCATCGACGGTGCAGCACCGAGTGCGCTCGTCGAGGAGGAGACCGGAGTGCTCGATGGGGTCGCCCGCGGAGTCGCTGGCGAGCTCGGCGGCCCGCTCGACGCGGCGGAGCAGGGCGCGCACCCGGGCGATCACCTCGCGCATCCGGAAGGGCTTGGTCAGGTAGTCGTCGCCGCCGACGCCCAGGCCGACGACGATGTCGCTCTCGTCGTCGCGCGCGGTGAGCATGAGGACTGGGACGGGGCGCTCGGCCTGGATCCGCCGGCACACCTCGAGGCCGTCGACGCCGGGGAGCATCAGGTCCAGGACCACGAGGTCGGGGCGCTCCTCGGCGAAGACGGTCACGGCGCCGGGGCCGTCGCTCGCCCGGACGACGTCGAAGCCTTCCGAGTGCAGCCGGTCGGTGAGTGCCTGGTTGATCGTCGGGTCGTCCTCGACGACCAGGACCCGGGCCGGGGGCGGAGGTGGGGCGGTTGCCATGCACCCAATCTAGGCAGCCGGGTCGGGGGATCTCCGGGGCGAGATCTGGAGTTCCTCTGAAGATCCCGTGCCTCCGGAGGACTCACATGACCGGCAGGCGGGAGACGAAGGCACGCAGCTGGTCGATGTTGCGGACCTCGTGCATGTCGATGAGCTCGGCGTAGCGGCCGGCGACGGAGTCGCCGGTGTCCCACTGCCGGGCCGGCTCCGGGTTGAGCCAGACCGCGTGGCGGGCGCGGGAGACGATCTCGCGCAGGGCGTCGGTGCGCGGGTCGGTGCCGTTGGTCCGGGCGTCCCCGAGCACCAGCACCGTCGAGCGCGGGCCCACCGCGTCGAGATGCTCCTCGACGAAGTCCCGCATCGCCGACCCGTAGTCGCTGCTCCCGTGCCACCGGGTCAGCGTCGCCTCGCTCGTGATGCGTTCGCTGATGTCCTCCCCGACGCGGCTGCCGCGGACCAGCTCGGTGATGTCGTCCACCGTGTTGACGAAGCCGAAGAACCGCACCCGCCGGAACTGCCCCGCCAGCGACTGCAGCAGCAGGATCGTGAAGCGCGAGAAGCCCGAGACCGACCCCGACATGTCGCAGAGCAGCACGACGTCGGCCCGGCTGCGGGTCCGGCGCCGGTGGGCCGGCCGCACCGGTACGCCCCCGGTGGACATCGCAGCGCGCAGCGTGCGGCGGATGTCGATCGCACCCCGGCTCTGCCGCCGCTGCCGGGCGGCCAGCCGCGCGGCGAGCTTCCGCGAGAGCGGGTGGACCGCGGCATGCAGCTCGGCCGCCTCGGTGGTGCCCGTGAGCAGGAAGTCCTTGCGCTCCAAGGGATCACGCACCCCGTACCGAGAGATCCGGTCCCGCCCGCGCACCTGCGAGTTGCGTCGGGTCGCCTCGGTCTCCACGCGCCGCCGGAAGGCCCCGACCCGCGCCCGGATCTCGTCCCGGTCGAAGCGGTCGGTCAGCCGCTCCGGCCGCCAGCCGCTCCCGGGGCCGCCACCGCTGCCCGAGCCGGTCGCCCCGCCCGGCCCGCTGCCGGACCCGCCCGAGCCCTCACCGGAGCCGCCCGAGCCCTCACCGGAGCCGCCGACGACGTCGCCGGCGTCCCGGGCTCGTTGCAGCGCAGCGGCGATCGCGGTCCGGGGCGCGAGCCGGTCCAGCGCCTGGTGCGCGGAGTAGCCGCCGGTCGTGGCCTGGTTGGCCAGCCGCCCCAGCTCGGCGACGGTCCGTGTCGCGAGCTGTTCCAGCGCCTGCTCGTCACCGTCGGCGAGGGCCGCGACGAGCTCGTGTCGGATCGCCTCGGCCCGCTCCCGGGCCTCCCTCGTGTCCACCGCCGGGTCGGGCGGGTCCTGACCCGTGCGCTCACCCACGGCCGCGGGGAAGTGGATGTCGAAGAGCTGGTCGAAGGTGTCCCGGTCGGCCGAGCGGCGCAGCATCGCCGCGGCCAGCCCCGCCCGCAGCCGCTCACGGTCGGTCAGCCCGAGCGTGCGGGCGACGGCCGCCGCGTCGGTCACCTCGGTGGTGCCGACGTTCAGCCCGTGGCCCCGCAGCGACCGGCCGAGGTCGACCAGCCGCGCGCCGAGCGGATCAGACGAGGGCACGGCCGAGGTCCAGGCGTTCGGCGGCCACCGCGATGTCCTCGCGGTGTTTGAGCACCACGCCGAGGGTCTCGCGGACCAGCTGCGGGTCCAGCTCGCCCTGCGGTCCCTCGTCCGCGCCGAGGCTGAGGAGGGTGCGGGCCCAGTCGATGGTCTCCGCCACCGAGGGTGACTTGCGCAGCCGCATCTCCCGCAGCGCGCCGACCAGCCGCACGATCGAATCGGCGAGGCTCTCCTCGAGGCCGGGCACGCTCAGGCGCACGATGCGCCGCTCCAGCTCCGCCTCCGGGTAGTCGATGTGCAGGTACAGGCAGCGTCGCCGCAGTGCCTCGGACAGCTCCCGGGTGGCGTTCGAGGTCAGGACGACGAAGGGGGTCTGCCGCGCCCTGATCGTGCCGAGCTCCGGCACCGTCACCTGGTGGTCCGAGAGCACCTCGAGCAGCAGCCCCTCGATCTCCACGTCCGCCTTGTCCAGCTCGTCGACGAGCAGGACGGTCGGCTCCTCGGTACGGATCGCGGTGAGCAGCGGCCGGGACAGGAGGAACTCGTCGGTGAAGATGTCCTCCTTCACCGAGGCCCAGTCGGCCCCGTCCTCCCCGGTGGGGTCCGTGTGGGCGCCGGCGGCGGTGATGCGCAGCAGCTGCTTCGCGTGGTTCCACTCGTACAGCGCCCGGGCCTCGTCGACCCCCTCGTAGCACTGCAGGCGCACCAGCCCGCTGTCGGTGGCCGCGGCCACCGCGCCGGAGAGGGCGGTCTTGCCGACCCCGGCCGGTCCCTCGATGAGCAGCGGCTTGCCGAGCTGGTCCGCGAGGAAGACCGTGGTCGCGATCGCGTCGGAGGCGAGGTATCCGTGCTCGGCCAGCCGGTCGCGCACGTCCTCGACGGAGGCGAAACGTGGGGAGTGGGTCATGCCCGCAGTCTGCCGGACGCGACCGGCGGCCCCGGAGGGAGACCCGCGGGCCGGTGGCGCTCCGCGCCCCGGCACGGACCACATCTAGGATGGCCGCGAACGAAGGGGAAGAATCCGTGGCCGACGATCTCGAGAGCAACCTGGACCGGCAGCGCGAGCTGTACGGCGAGACGCTGCGCGATCTCGCGGACCGCGTGATGTCCGCGCTCGACCTGACCCAGGGGCGACTCGCGGAGGCACTCGGCCTGTCCGCGCCGATGCTCTCCCAGCTCCTCTCGGGGCGGCGGGTCAAGATCGGCAACCCGGCGGTCGTGCCGCGACTGCAGGCGCTGCTCGAGCTCGCCGAGGAGGCGCCGTCCCTGACGCGGGAGCAGGTCGCCTCCCGGGTGGCGGCCGCCCACGACGTGCAGGGGACCTTCACGACCGGGATGACCACCCGCGACGAACGGCGCGCCGGGGCCCTGGACGTCCTGCGTGCCACGGCGAGCGGGCCGGAGCTGCTCGACGCCGCCCGCCTGCTCGACGAGAAGCACCCCCGGCTGGCTGCGCTGCTGCGGGAGGCGGGGCCTGCAGGTGGGTGAGGTCTTCGCCGGCAGGTACGAGCTGCTCGAGCTCATCGGGCAGGGCGGCATGGGCTCGGTGTGGCGGGTCCACGACCGCCGCACCGACCGGATCGTCGCGGCCAAGGTGCTGCGCCAGTCCGATGCCGCCTCGCTGCTGCGCTTCGTGCGGGAGACCGCCTTCCGGGTCCAGCACCCGCACGTCGTCACCCCGCTCGGCTGGGTGGGGGAGGACGACCGGGTCCTCTTCACGATGCCGGTCGTCGACGGCGGGTCGGTCTCGACCCTCGTGGGGGACCACGGGCCGCTGCCGGCCCCCTTCGTCGCGGAGATCCTGCGTCAGCTCCTCGACGCGCTCGCCGCGGTGCACACCTCGGGGATCGTCCACAGGGACGTCAAACCGGCGAACATCCTGCTCGCGGCGACGGGGAGCGACCGGCCGCACATCTACCTCACCGACTTCGGGATCGCTTCGGAGCTGGAGGGCCCACGCCTGACCGAGACCCACATGGCGCTCGGCACCCGCGGCTACATGGCACCGGAGCAGAGCCGGGGCGAGCTGGCCACGGCCAGCGACCTCTACGCCGTCGGGGCGGTCGCGGGCTACATGCTCACGGCGCAGTCACCGACCGGGGTCGGCCCCACGGCCTTCGCCCGGCCCCCGGGGGTACCCGACCCGATGTGGGGGCTGATCATGGAGCTGCTCGCGGAGCACCCGGCGCAGCGCCCGGTCTCCGCGACCGTCGCCCGGCAGCGGTTGGAGATCCCCGAGCTCGCCTGGACCCCGGAGGCTTCGGGTGAGGTCACGGTGCTGCGCCAGGTCGAGGCGCCCGAGTCCGAGGGGGAGAGCCCGCCCCCACCGCTGCGCCCGGAGTCCGCGCGGCCCTACCCGCCACCGCCGAACGTCCCCGCCCAGGCCGGTTCGCCTCCTCCCGGGCAGCCTGCGCCCCCCGGGCCGACGCAACCGGCGGGTCCCGGCCCGACCCAGCCCGCGGCCCCCGGCCCCACGACGCCCGAGCCGGGCGCCGGAGCGTCCCGGCGACGAGGCCGCGTGCTCGTCCCGCTCGGAGTCGTGACCGTCCTCGCCGTGCTCGTCGCGCTCTCCTTCGTCGTCGTCTGGGCACCGTGGTCCGGCGGCGGGGGAGAGGACGCCACGGACCTGCCCACCGTCACCCAGGACGTGGGGGACGAGTGCGACTTCACCGAGGTCGGCCTGCGCGGCGCGACCGAAGGGGGCGACGCCGTCCTGTGCACCCGGGCCGAGGACGGCACCTACTCCTGGGAGAGCGGGACCGAGCAGGACTAGCTCAGGCGCCGGATCACCAGCCAGATGCCGCCGCCGAGCAGCACGAGGAGCACCACGCCCCCGCCCAGCCACGGGAGCACCGCGCCGATGTCCGTCGACGACCCCTCGGCGGAATCGCCCCAGTCACCGGCGGTGAGGTCGTAGTCCACCTTCTTCGAGGCGGACCCGTCGACCTCGACCGTGAAGGCCACCTTGATCTTCTGCCCCTTGAGGGACTTGCCGAGGCCGGCGGTCCCGACGTTGACGGCGTAGTAGTACCACCCGCCCATGTGCGAGGACCACGTGTAGTCCTCGTAGCGGTTGAGGTAGCGCACCTCGGCCGTGTTCACCGACGACAGCATGTTGTAGCCGCCGCCGTAGCTGCCGGTGTTGGGGTCCTCGACCAGGGTCCGGTCCGGCGCGTAGAGGACGCCGGCGATGTTGAGGGAGTCCAGCCCGTCCGAGGGGTACCGGAAGCCTCCGGTGGGCCCGTTGACGGTGAAGCGGGCGGTCTGCCCGTAGTCGACCCGGACCCGGTAGACCCGGGTCTGGCCCGGCGCGATGGTGTCGGTCCAGGTGCCGGACGTGATCTCCGGGGCGTCGGTGAAGCCGGTGCCGCCCTCGACCGGCGTCGGGTCCGATGCCTTGAGGTCCTTGATGTCGGGAGCCTCCTCGACCCCCTTCGGCAGGTCCTTCAGGTCGCCCACCGGAGGCTCCTCGAGGACCTGGATCTCGGCCGGCAGGGTCTTGGTCGGCCCGTCCCTGCCCACGAGGACGGTGAAGGTGCCGGTGTTGCGACAGGAGGGCTCTCCGGAGGTGTCCGAGGCCGGCCACTTGCCCCACACGACGCCGGAGATCGTGACGAACGGGGTGGTGCCGCTGCTGGAGTCGCCGAGGTAGGTCTCGTCGTCGAAGCACTCCGTGCCGTCCGGGGCGAGGAGGCGCAGGCGCAGGTCCTCGGTGTTGTAGTCGTCCGGGTCGCCGTAGGAGGTGGGCCGGGTGGTCAGCGAGACGTGCAGCGTCGAGCCCGGGGCGGTGCGCTCGACCCGGTAGGCCCGCCACCCCTCCTCGCTGGAGGTGATCTTGTCGCGGTACACCCCGGGGGAGAGCGTGGGGGCGTCGTCGGGGAGCTGCTCGGCGCCCTTGAGATCGACGCCCTGCACCGGGGTGCCGGCGAAGGGGGCTGACGTCCCGTCCCCGTCCGCCGCGGCCGGGGCCGTGGCGGGCAGCGAGAGCCCGCCGATCAGGGCAGCGCCGACGAGCGCTCGTGCCGCGATGGTCCTTCTGCTCATGCCCCGTCCTGGTGATCCGGTGGTGCCCCGCCGGATACTAGTCGCCGCGGCCGAGGCCCGAGCACCTGCCACACCCAGCACAGTCGGGAAGCCCCGGCCGGCGCCGCCGTCCACCCCCCTGCGATGGACGACGGGCCGCGACCCTGTCCACCCCCCTGCGATGGACAAGGACCGGGGCTTCCCGCTCCCCTGTTTGCAATAGCAATCTAATGGTTTGCGTATGCAAAAGTCAACCTCGGGGCGTGCTCGCCGGGGGTCGGCCGGGTGTTACGTGTTTCCGCGGATGCGACGGATGCCGAACCATGCCCCGGCTGCGAGGAGGAGCGCGGCGAGCAGTCCGCCACCGACCCAGGGGAGGAGGGAGCCCCCTTCGTCCTCGTCGCTGTCGGCGGCGCCGGCCTCCTCGCTCGTCCCGTCCGGGCCGGAGGGGTCCGGCTTCTCCCCGATGGCCGCTGCCTGCCAGTCCTCGTCCCCGGCGTACTCCGGCCCGCCCGAGGGCTTGCCCTCGAGGTCCACGGTGAAGGCCACCTTGATCGGCTGCCCGGCGAGCTCCTGGCCGAGGTCGCCCGCGCCGACGCCGACGGCGTAGTAGTACCAGCCGCCCATGTTGGATGCGCCGAGGTTGTCCCTGAGGTGGGTGTCGGCGTACCGGTTCCGGTAGCGCACGGGTGGCCCGGCGACAGACTTCGGAGAGCGCCCGTAGGTCTGGCTGAAGTTGCCGGTGATCAGGGTGTTGTCGGTGAGCGCCTGCCTGTCGGGGCCGAAGGCGCGCCCGTCCACGAAGAGGGAGTCCAGCTCGGACCCCTCGGGGTAGCGGAAGCCCCCGGTGGGTCCGTTGGCGGTGAACCGTGGTGTCTGGCCCGGCTCGACCCAGACCCGGTACACGAGGGTCTCGCCGGGCACGAGGGTGTCGACCCAGGACCCCTCGGTGATCTCGGGGGCGTCGGCGAAGGAGAGTCCGCCGGTGATCGACCTGGTCCTGCCTGCCTTCAGCGTCTTCTCCGCCGGGTAGTCCTCGGCCGCCTTCGGCAGCTCGCCCAGGTTGGTCACGCGGGGTTCCTCGATGACCTGGATCTCGGTCGGGGTGGTCTGCGTGGCGCCGTCCCGCGTGACCAGGACGGTGAATTCTCCCTTCTTGGTGCAGGCGCGCGGGATGTCGCCGTCGGGCGACTGGCCGCTGAGGCGTGCGGTGACCGTGGAGATCGGGTTCAGCCCCTGGTCGTACTCCCCGGTCCCGTCGTGGCTGCTGACGCACTCGGTGCCGTCCTGGGCGATGATCTCCAGGTCGAAGGTCTCCAGCCCCGACGGTTCGTCGCCCGCCCGGTAGTCGGAGGGCTTGGTGGCGAAGGAGACGTGCAGGGTGGACTTCTTCTGGGTGCGCTTGATGCTGTAGGCGCGCTGGGGGCCCTCGCCGGCGGCGAGTCGGTCGGTGAGCTCGTCGGTGTACAGGCCGGGCTTGAGGACGGGCAGGTCGGCGGGGAGCTGCTCGTCGGGATCGACCTCGACCCCCCTGACGGGCTGGCCGCTGAAGGAGAAGTCGCGCACCGCCCGGGTGGAGATCTTGTTCAGGCTCGTGGCCAGCTCGTCGGCGTCCGCGGCGTCGTAGTAGGTGCCGTTGCCGGTGTCGGCGAGGCACTCCAGCTGCTTGCGGGCCTTGTCGTCGACGGCGAAGCCGACGGTGTCGATGCGCAGGTCGACGCCCTTGCCGACGAGCTTCTTGATGGTGGGGCAGGGGTCGGGCACGCAGGACTCCTTGCCGTCGGAGACGAGGATGATGTTGCGCTTGCCCGTGTCGCCGAGGTCGTCGAGGCCCTTCTGCAGGGAGTGGGCGATGGGGGTCTCGCCCTTGGCCCTGAAGCCGTTGGCCGCCTTCTTCATGGCGGGTTTGTCCAGGGGGCCGACGGGGACGGCGAGCTGGGTGTCGTTGCAGGCGGCCTTGGTCGGTGTGCCGCCTTCCTCGGTGGCCCCGTAGACGCGCAGGCCGACGTCGGCGTCGTCGGGGAGGGAGTCCACGACCCCGGTCAGGGCCTTCTTCGCGGCCTGCATCTTGGTGCCGCCGGAGGGGTCCGGTTCCTTCATCGAGCCGGACGCGTCGAGCATGAGCAGCAGCTTGCCGTCGTCCGTGTTCGCGGCCGGCGCGGCAGCCGACGTGGTGGGTGCCGAGGAGGCTGCTCCCACGCTCGCGCCGGAGGTGCCGACGCCGGTGAGGACCAGCGCGCCGGCGAGGCCGGTGACGAGCAGAGTCCGTCGCAGGGCGGGTGTGGTGATGGGCATCGAAGGCCCCCCCCGGGGTGGCGTGTATTTGCGGTCGCAAACTACATGTGTGCGAACGGGAATGTCAACCGTCCGGCGTCGCCCGGGCGCTCAGAGGTTCGCGAGGTCCTCGCGGCAGCCCTGCTCGACCGCGGCGAGCTCGGTGAGGGTGTCCTCGATGTCCCGGCGGCGCTGCTCGAGGTCGACGCGCCGCTGCTCGATCTGGGCCAGGAGGTACTCCAGCTGGCTCCGCCGACCGCGGGGAGCGTCGTAGAGGTTGATGATCGTGGCGATCTCGTCGAGGGGCAGGCCCAGGCGCTTGCCGCGCAGCACGAGGGCTAGGCGGGTGCGGTCCCGCCGGTGGAAGATCCGGGCGGTGCCCTGCCGCTCCGGGGAGATCAGCCCGACGTCCTCGTAGTAGCGCACCGTGCGGGTGGTCACGCCGAACTCGTCCGCGATCTCGCGGATGGTCCAGGTGCGCTCCCGGCCGCCGTCGGTGGCGGGGGAGGGGGCTCCCTTCGTCGGGCTTGTCATGGCACGGGATCATGCTTTACGTTGACGTCAACGTCAAGCACAGGTGCTGGCGCGGGCCACCGCCCGGCGGCACCGGGAAGGCCCCACATGTTCGAGCTCTCGAAGGACCACGAGGACTTCCGCGCCGCGGTCCGCGACTTCGCCGAGAAGGAGGTCGACCCCCACGTCGCGCAGTGGGACAAGGACCACCACCTGCCGCTCGACGTCGTGGCGAAGATGGGCGAGATGGGCTTCTTCGGCCTCGTCGTCCCCGAGGCCTGGGGCGGCTCCGCCGAGACCGTCGACGGGGTCGTGCAGTCCGACTTCACCGCGCTGTGCGTCGCGATCGAGGAGCTCGGCCGGATCGACCAGTCGATCGGCATCACCCTCTCCGCCGGCGTCGGCCTGGGCATCAACCCGATCCTCATCTTCGGCAGCGACGAGCAGCGCGACGCCTGGCTGCCCGACCTCGTGGCCGGCAGGCGCCTGGCCGGCTTCGGCCTCACCGAGCCGGACGCCGGCTCCGACGCGGGCGGCACGCGCACGAGCGCCAAGCGCGAGGGCGACGAGTGGGTCATCAACGGCGCCAAGTCCTTCATCACCAACTCCGGCACCGACATCACCTCCGTGGTGACCGTGACCGCCCGCACCGGCACGAGCGACTCCGGCCGGCCGCTGATCTCAGCGATCCTGGTCCCGAGCGGTACCCCCGGCTTCACCGTCGAGGAGCCCTACGACAAGCTCGGCTGGAACATCTCCGACACCCACGGGCTCAGCTTCGCCGACTGCCGCGTGCCCGCGAGCAACCTCCTCGGCGGCGAGGGGGAGGGCTTCCGCCAGTTCCTCAAGACCCTCGACGACGGTCGCATCGCGATCTCCGCGCTCGCCACCGGCCTGACCCAGCGGATGCTCGAGCTCGCGACCGACTACGCGAGCACCCGCACCGCCTTCGGCAGGCCGATCGGGGCCAACCAGGGGATCTCCTTCCAGGTCTCCGACCTGGCCGTCATGGCCGAGACCTCGCGGCTGCTCACCTACAAGGCCGCGTGGCTGAAGGACCAGGCCGACCGCGGGCAGCGCTCGAGCGCGGAGGTCGCCCGGGCCGCCTCCGTCGCCAAGCTCTACACCTCCGAGGCCGCCGTGAGCGCGACCCGCATCGCCACCCAGGTCTTCGGCGGCAACGGCTTCATGGAGGAGTACCCCGTGGCACGCTTCTACCGTGACGCCAAGATCCTCGAGATCGGCGAGGGCACCTCCGAGGTCCAGCGGATGGTCATCGCCCGTCACCTGGGCCTGCCGGCCTGAGCGAAGGGAGCGCCATGACCACCGATGCACGATCCCCGAGGCGCGACGACGCGGGTCCCACGTTCGGCGTGGGCACCTCGAAGGGGGACTCCGGCGTCGCGGACCTGCGCCAGCGACTGCGCAACGCCCACGCCCTCTCCGAGCGACCCACCGAGCGGGGCGCGGCGAAGCTGGAGTCGCAGAACAAGCTCTACGTGCGGGACCGGATCGCGCTGCTGCTCGACGAGGGCAGCTTCGTCGAGGACGGGCGCTACGCGAACTCCACCGCAGGCAACCTGCCCGCGGACGGCGTCGTCACCGGCCGGGGCCTGCTCGACGAGCGGCCCGTGATCGTCATCGCCAACGACCCGACCGTCAAGGCCGGCTCCTGGGGCAAGCGGACGGTCGAGAAGATCGTGCGCGCCACCGAGATGGCGCTCCGGGAGGAGCTGCCGGTCTGCTGGCTGGTGGACTCCGCGGGGGCGCGGATCACGGACCAGGTCGAGATGTTCCCCGGCCGCCGCGGCGCCGGGCACATCTTCCACAACCAGGTCGCCCTCTCCGGCAAGGTCCCCCAGGTCTGCTGCCTCTTCGGCCCGAGCGCGGCGGGCGGTGCCTACATCCCCTCCTTCACCGACCTGGTCATCATGGTCGACGGCAATGCCTCGATGTACCTGGGCAGCCCCCGCATGGCCGAGATGGTCGTGGGGGAGAAGGTCTCGCTCGAGGAGATGGGCGGTGCCCGGATGCACTGCACCGTGAGCGGCGTCGGGGACGTCCTCGTCGAGGACGACTCCGAGGCGATCGAGGTCGCCCGACTGTGGCTGAGCTACCTCCCGCAGAACTGGCACTCGGAGCTGCCGACGTACCAGCCGGAGCCGCCTGCCGTACCCCTCACGGAGGCGACCGTCCCGGAGCGGGAGTCCGAGCCCTTCGACGTGCACGACGTCATCGACGGCCTCGTCGACGAGGACTCCTTCTTCGAGGTCAAGGAGCTCTTCGCCCCCGAGCTCGTCGTCGGCCTCGGCCGGATGGACGGCGAGACCGTCGGCATCGTCGCCAACAACTCGATGGCCAAGGGTGGGGTGCTCTTCACCGACAGCGCGGACAAGGCGGCCCGCTTCATCTGGCTGTGCGACGCCTACTCCATCCCGCTGATCTACCTCGCGGACGTGCCCGGCTTCATGATCGGCTCCGAGGTCGAGCGCGGCGGCATCATCCGCCACGGCGCGAAGATGGTCTCCGCGGTCTCCTCGGCGACCGTCCCGCAGTTCTGCGTCGTCGTGCGCAAGGCCTACGGCGCCGGCCTCTACGCGATGGGCGGGCCCGGCTTCGCCCCGGACGCGACGATCGCGCTGCCCACCGCGCGGATCGCCGTCATGGGTCCCGAGGCGGCGGTCAACGCGGTCTACGCCAACACGATCGCGCAGATCGAGGCCGAGCAGGGCGAGGAGGCACGCGAGGAGTTCATCGCCGCCAAGCGCGCGGAGTACCTCGAGGACGTCGACCTCGAGCGCCTCGCGAGCGACCTCGTCATCGACCAGGTGACCGAGCCCGAGGACCTGCGCGGCGAGCTGCTCGCCCGGCTGCGCCACGCCCGCGGTCGGGAGCGCGCCTTCTCCACCCGCCGACGGGACATCCCGCCGGTGTGACCGGGGGCGGATCCCCCTTCGTCCTGCACGCGGAGCACTTCATCCTTACCGTGGGGTAACCACGTTCCCGACGAAGGATTCCCCATGAAGTGCTGGACTGCCCCCGTCGCCGCTGCTGCCTGCGCGATCGGCCTCGTGGCCACCGCGGGCACGGCAGGTGCCGCGACCGACGACCCGCTCCGCAAGGACCTGTGGGGCCTGGACCAGACCCATGCCGAGCAGGCGTGGTCCACCTCCACCGGTGAGGGGGCCGTCGTCGCGGTCGTCGACACCGGTGTCGACCTGGGCCACCCGGACCTGCAGGGCCAGCTCGTGCCCGGGGCCGACTTCGTCTGCGGCGAGCAGGCCGGCTCCTGCGGCGACGGGGGCTGGAAGGGCAAGGACGGCAAGGGCCAGGAGAGCGACTCCCACGGCACCCACGTCGCGGGCACCATCGCCGCCGCGGCCGGCAACGGCACCGGGGTCGCCGGTGTCGCGCCGGACGCGAAGGTCATGCCGGTCAAGGTCCTCGAGGACGGCCAGGGCACGAGCGAGGACATCGCCGAGGGCATCCGGTACGCGGCCGACCACGGCGCCGATGTCGTCAACCTCAGCCTCGGCGGCCTGCCGGGCACCCAGATCTTCACCATCCTCGGCTCGGACACGGCGATGAAGGACGCGATCCAGTACGCCAGTGACAAGGGCACCCTCACCGTCGCCGCGGCCGGCAACACCTCGACCCTGCTGTGCAACGATCCCGCCTTCAGCAGCGACTCGCTGTGCGTCGGGGCGACCGACCGCAACGAGCTGAAGTCCTACTTCTCCGAGTTGCCGGTGCAGCTGGGCAAGCTCGGGGTCGCCGCTCCGGGCGGCTCGGGGCGCCTCCTCGGCGGCCCCTGCAGCGACGACATCGTCTCCACGGTGCCGCGGGGCACCGGCAGCGGGGAGTGCTACGGCAAGGACTACGACGCGTACGCCGGCACCTCGATGGCGACCCCGCACGTGGCGGGCGTGGCCGCACTGCTGGCCGCCCAGGGGCGGGACGCCGAGCAGGTCGAGCAGACGCTGCTGGAGACCGCACGCAACCCGCTGACGGGGGTCCGTGGCGGCCTCAGCGTCCTCTACGGTCGCGGCATCGTCGACGCCAAGGCGGCCGTCGCCACGAAGGTGGGCTGACCTCGCGCTCAGCTCGGCACGGCCAGGTCCCACCAGGCCGTGCCGAGCTCGGCGAGCATCGTGCGCAGCAGCGGCAGGCAGACCCCGACCACCGTGCTCGGGTGGCCCTCGATGCCCTCGACGAAGGGGGCTCCCCGCCCGTCGATCGTGAACCCGCCCGCGACGTGCAGCGGCTCGCCGGTGGCGATGTAGCCCTCGATCTCCGCGTCGCCGACGTCGGCGAAGGTCACCCGGGCCGAGGCGGAGCGACCCACCGCGGGGCTGACACCACCGGCGCCGTCGGTCATCGTGAGCCAGTGCCCGGTGTGCAGCACGCCGGTGCGGCCGCGCATCCGGGCCCACCGCTCGCGCGCCCGCCCGGCCGTGTGGGGCTTGCCGAAGATCTCCCCGTCCAGCTCGAGCACCGAGTCGCAGGCCAGGACCGGCCCCGGTGACCCGGCGCGGGGGGCGACGTCCGCCCCCTTCGCCTCCGCGAGCAGCTGCGCGACCTCGCCCGGGGTGATCGCCGGGTCCCCCTCCCGCGCCCGGGCCTCCACGGCGGTCTCGTCGACGTCGCTGACGAGCACCGCGGGCTCGATCCCGCAGGCGCGGAGCAGTCCCAGGCGGGCGGGGGAGGCCGAGGCGAGGGTGAGTGTGTGCACGCGCACAGTTCCTTTCCGGTTGCGAAGTTGTGACCGGCGAGTAGGTTGCGAGGCGCAGCCCACGCCACACCACAGACAGGAACACCATGTCAGCGACGATGAAGTCAGCGACGACGAAGCGGGTGGCCCTCGCCGGGGCCCTCAGCCTTGCACTGGTCATCCCCATGGCCGGCACCGCCTCCGCCGGACCGGACGACATCCCCGGGACCGCAGGGGCCGCCACGCTCACCGACACCCCGGAGCCGGAGCGCCCTGACTTCTACGAACCGCCGGAGCAGATCCCGAGCACGCCGGGCACGATCATCCGCACGGAGCCGGCGACCTTCCTGCTCGACCCGCTGGGCCTCTCCTCGAATGTCGTCACCGCCACCCGGGTCATGTACTCCTCGACGGACGTCGACGGCAACCCGATCGCGGTCACCGGCACCGTCTTCGTGCCGAAGACGAAGTACATCGGGGCCTCGGAGCGCCCGCTGATCTCCTACACCGCCGGCACCCAGGGAATGGCGGACGCGTGTGCACCGTCCCGGCAGATGTCCGAGCTCGTGGAGTACGAGGGCATCGGCATCGCCCGGACGGTCAGCCGTGGCTACGCGGTGGCCATGTCCGACTACCAGGGCCTCGGGACCCCCGGCTCCCACACCTACATGGTCCGTGAGGCCCAGGGGCACGCGAGCCTGGACATGGCCCGTGCCGCCCGGCAGCTGACGGGTGACGACGTCGACACCTCGAACCCGATCGGCCTCATGGGCTACTCCCAGGGTGGGGGTGCCGCGGCGGCAGCCGCGGAGCTGGCCGAGAGCTACGCGCCCGAGCTGCCGATCAAGGGGTCGGCCATCGGCGCCCCGCCGGCCGACCTGGGCAAGGTGGCCCAGAACATCGAGGGGGGCCTGTACAACGCCTTCGCCCTCTTCGCCACCCTCGGCCTGGCCCAGGCCGAGCACATCGACCCCGGGCCGGTGCTCAACGACAAGGGGGAGGAGCTCGCCGCCTCGGTCGAGGGCTCCTGCGTCTACAACCTCTTCGACTACGCCTTCAAGGACAGCGGGCAGTACACCGAGAGCGGGAAGAAGCTCACCGAGCTGCTGAAGGAGGAGCCCTTCGCCTCCGCCGTCGAGGAGCAGCGCATCGGCAGGTTGACGCCGAACGCCCCGGTCGAGATCAACCATGCTGTCGCCGACGACGTGATCCCCTACGAGGTCGGCAAGCAGCTGGGCCGCGACTGGTGCGCGAAGGGGGCCCGGGTCACCCTCAACCCCGGCCTGACCCCGACGCACGTCGGCGGCATGGTCCCGCACGTGGAGAAGTCGATGTACTTCTTCGAGAAGCGCTTCGCCGGGAAGAGCACCGCGAACAGCTGCTGGCGCCTCTGAGGGTCACCGGGTGTGTGCACCCGGTGGTCAGGACGTGGCCACGTAGTAGGCCGCGTCGCCCACCCCGGCGGAGACGGTGGCCGGGTCGACGAAGATCGTGATCCGGTCCCCGGCGCCGTTCTCGTAGGTCGCCGAGCTGTCCGTGCTGCCGGTGCGGGCCCAGTCGCTCTGCCCCGGGGTGAGGGAGTCGAAGAGCGTGCTCGTCGCGCCGCTCGTCGCGTAGTCCGCGGCCGAGGTGCGGTTGTCCGCGCCCCAGGCGCGCACGAGCGCGTCGCAGTAGGGACCCACGGTGCTGGGCAGCCCGCGGGCCTCCTCCTCGGTCGGCTCGGGGGCCGGCTCCGGGGCGACGTCGCCGGTCCACTCCACGTTGCCGGCGACGATCGCGCCGCCCTTGCCCGCTCCCGCCGTCGCGGTGTCGAGCAGCACGTAGAGCGTGCTGCCGTTGCCGTCGGTGTAGCGCACCTGGGTCCGCTCGCCCTGCGTGGTGCTGCCGGCGCGCTGCCAGGTCGAGCCGCCGCGTGGGTCGTAGGCGAAGAGTGCCGAGACCGCCTCCGGGGTCGCGTACCGGGTCGCGGCGGGGCGGTCCCCGATGCCCCAGGCGCGCACGAAGGCGTCCGCGTAGTCACCCGGATCGCCCGGCAGCCCGGAGACCGACGAGCCCTCGTCGGAGGTCTCCTGGGAGGTCTCGCTCGTACTGCTCGTGCTGCTCGACTCCGGCTCCTCGCTCTCCTCGGAGGAGGTGCTCGAGCTGCTCGACTCCGCCGGGCTGGACGTCTCCGTCACCGTGACCGTCCCGCCGCCCTCCGACGCGCCGGCGTCGGACGAGCAGCCCGACATGCCGAGCGCGAGCATCGCGGCGAGCGCGGCGGATCCCCTCACCATCCGTGGTGTCCCCATGGCTGCAGGTTACGACCGGCGTGCGATCGGGACAACGGCGGTCTCAGATCTCGCCGAGGACGGCACCCCGCAGCGTGTCCAGGCCCATCCCACCGAGGTCGAGCGCCCGCCGGTGGAAGTCGGCCAGGTCGAAGGCCGCACCGGCACGGCGGCGGGCCTCCTCGCGCAGCTGCAGCCAGAGTCGCTCGCCGACCTTGTACGAGGGCGCCTGCCCCGGCCAGCCGAGGTAGCGGTCCAGCTCGAAGCGCAGGAAGCCCTCCTCCATGTTCGCGTGGGCGCTGAGGAAGGACCAGGCCTTGTCGTGGTCCCAGTGGCCGCCGCCGACCTCGGCCGGGGCCTCGAAGCCGCAGTGCACGCCGATGTCGAGCACGACCCGCGCCGCGCGCAGACTCTGCCCGTCGAGGAGTCCCATCCGGTTGCCCGGGTCGTCCATGTGGCCCAGCTCGGCCATGAGCCACTCGGCGTACAGCGCCCACCCCTCGGCGTGGCCGGAGGTGAAGGAGGAGTGCCGCCGCCACCGGTTGAGCAGCTCGCGCCGGTGCACGGTCTGCCCGATCTGCAGGTGGTGACCGGGCACGCCCTCGTGGTACACGGTCGTCAGCTCGCGCCACGTGCCGAACTCCGTGACCCCCTTCGGCACCGACCACCACATCCGACCGGGCCGGCTGAAGTCGTCGCTCGGCCCGGTGTAGTAGATCCCGCCGGTCTGGGTCGGGGCGATCATGCACTCGATGGTGCGCACCGGCTCGGGGATGGCGAAGTGCCCGGACCCGAGCAGCTCGACGGCCTCGTCGGCGGTGCGCTGCATCCACTCCTGCAGCGCCTCGGTGCCCTGCAGCCGGTAGCGCGGGTCGCGGTCGAGCGCGGCGACGGCCTCCTCGACGCCCGCGCCGGGGAGGATCTGCTCGGCGACCTCCTGCATCTGCGCGGTGATCCGGGCCAGCTCCTCCTGCCCCCACGCGTACGTCTCCTCGAGGTCGACCTCGGCGCCGAGGAAGGCGCGCGAGTGCAGCCGGTAGTTCTCGATCCCGCAGCCATCGGCCTGCGGAGCCTTCTCCCGCAACGTCCCCAGCCGTCCGGCGAGGTCGCGGTAACCGGCTGCCGCGGTCTCGACACCGCGCCGCAGGTCCGCCGCGACGGAGTCGGGGAGTGCGCCCCCGCCCTCGAGCGCGGCACCGGAGAGCAGCGCCGCGAAGTAGCCGTCCGGGGCGGTGAGGTCACCGCACTGGTCGATGCACCGGTCGTACTGACGAAGGGGGGCGATCTCCCCCTTCGCCGCGGCGGCGGAGAGGGACTCGGTCCACTGCTCCAGGGCGGTCGGGATCCGCTCCAGGCGGCCGGCGATCCGCCCCCAGTCCTCCGACGTCGCCGTGGGCATCAGATCCAGGACGTCGCGCACCTCCTGCATGGGGGAGGCGAGCACGTTGATCGTGGCCAGGTCCAGACCCGCCTCGTGGATCTCCTCGGCGAGGCCGAGACGCTCGCGCATCGCCGCGAGCGTCACCCGGTCCACGTCGTCGACGGGGCTCGCCTGCTCCAGCGAGGCGAGGGTCGAGCGTCGCAGCCGGGAGGCGGCGGCGTACCCGTCCGGGGAGAAGTCGTCGACCTCGGTGTCGTGACCGGGGATCCCCAGGTACGTGGCGGCGAGGGGGGAGAGGTCGACCTCGGCGTCGAAGTGTGCCTCGGCGATGCGGTCGACGTCGGTCTGCGGGCGGCTCTGCTCACTGATCACGCAGTGGACGGTACCCGCGTCGCGGCCCCGATGCGCCGCGGGATCCTCAGACGAGGGTCTCGTCGACGAAGCACCAGCGCCACGCCTCACCCGGCTCGAGGGAGCGCATCACGGGGTGCCCGGTCTGCTCGTGGTGGGCGGTCGCGTGGCCGTGGGAGGAGTCGCAGCAGCCGACGTGACCGCAGCTGAGGCAGACGCGCAGGTGCAGCCAGGTGAGCTCCTTCGCGAGGCACTCCTCGCAGCCGTCGGGTTCGCGGGGGACGACCGACTCGGGAAGGTCGCGCTGGTGCTCGCACTCGCCGGTGATCCGCTCCGGGGCCAGCAGCGGCGCACTGCGCACCGCGTCGGTGCGGGCGCCGATCGACTCGAGCGTGGACTCCTCGGCGTCGAGCGCCCCGAGGACCTGGGCGAGGACCTGGTGGTCGACCAGCCCTGAGTCGCGGATGCGCAGCAGCTCGGCGCGCTCGGCCTGCAGGACCGGTAGCCGGATGCGGCGGTAGGCATCGCTCGGTGACTCGGTCTCGCTGCGTCCCAAGCGTTCCCACACCCGGTTGACACGTTGGCGAGCCTGCTGGCGCAGTCGGGCGGCGGCGTCCTCGTCGACGTCGGGCAGCTCCTCGAGGCGGCGCAGCCCGGCGACGACGGCGGCCTGGGTGACCGTGGCCTCCTGGAGGGCGTCCTCGCGCGGGTCCGGCCCGTGGACGCCGAGGGTGCGGGCGAGCAGCGGCAGCGTCGTGCCCTGGATGAGCAGGGTGCCGATCGTCACCGTCATCGCGACGAGGACGAGGGTCGGGCGGTGCGGGGTGTCGTGCGGCAGCAGCAGCGCCGCGGCGAGCGTCACGACACCTCGCATGCCCGCCCAGCTGACGACGAGGCTCTCCTGCCACGGCCGCAGCCGGTCCCGCTCCCGACGGGAGAGGCGGGCGCGCAGCCAGCGCAGGGGGAAGATCCACGCCGGGCGCAGCGCGAGCACGGTCACGAGGACCGCCAGGCCGATGAGCAGGGTGGAGCCGAGACCGAGCACGGAGGCGCGGACGTCGTCGACGAGCGAGCTCAGCTGCAGCCCGATGACGAGGAAGACGGCGTTTTCGAGGATGAACTGGATGCTCGCCCAGTTGGACCGCTCCGACAGCCGGGAGCGGGCGTTCTGCAGGACCGGCGCACGGTGGCCGAGGAGCAGCCCCGTGGTGACGACCGCGAGCACGCCGGAGGAGTGGACCAGCTCGGCCGGCAGGTAGGAGGCGAAGGGGGCGATGAAGCTGATCGTCGTGTCGACCACCGGGGAGTGGGTGTGCGTGCGCAGCACGGCCAGCGCCTTGTAGGCGAGGTACCCGATGAGCACGCCGCCGAGGGCGGCGCGCACGAAGTCCCGGCCGACGGAGGCGATCGTCACCTCGGTGTCCCCGACGCCGGCGTGGCCGGCGGCCAGCCCCGCGGCAGCCATGGCGGTGCGCAGCGAGACGAGCGCGGTGGCGTCGTTGAGGAGGGACTCGCCCTCGAGGAGGGTGACCGCCCGGCGCGGCAGCCCGATGGCCCGGGCGACGGCGGTGGCGGCCACCGCGTCCGGCGGCGCGACGATCGCGCCGAGGGCGAAGGCCAGGGCGAAGGAGATCGGCAGCAACGCGCTCGCGACGACCGCGACGCCGAGGGCCGTGACGAGCACGAGCGCGATCGACAGCCCGGCGATGGCCACGCGCTGGGCCTTGAGGTCGACGAGCGAGGTCGAGATCGCGGTGGCGTAGAGGAGGGGCGGCAGCAGCCCGATGAGGACGACCTCCGAGGAGAGCGTGATGTCGGGGACCCACGGGACGAAGGAGATCGCGGCCCCGGCCGCCAGGAGGAGCAGGGGCGTGAGCAGGCCCAGTCGCGACGCGATGCCGTGGACGAGCAGCGAGGCGAGGGCGATGGCGAGCAGGGTGAGGGCGAGCTGCACGGGCCCATTGTCCTCTCCTCCGGGGCGTCTCGGGATGCGACGGCGGGTGTGGGCGGTGGCCGCCCGGTGCCACGATCGAGGGGTGACGCGCTACCTCCACGGCCATGCCGCCCCGGTCGTCGCCGCGCACGCGGCCCGCACCGCCGAGACCTCCGCCGGCTACCTCCTCCCGCACCTGCAGCCGGGGCAGCGGGTCCTCGACGTCGGGTGCGGCCCGGGCTCGGTCACGCTCGACCTGGCCCGGCGCGTCGCCCCGGGCGAGGTCGTCGGCGTCGACGCCTCGGAAGAGGTGGTCGAGCAGGCGCGGGCAGCCGCCCGGGAGGCGGGGATCGGGCAGGTGACCTTCGAGGTGGCGGACGCGATGCATCTGCCCCACGACGACGACTCCTTCGACGTCGTGCACGCGCACCAGGTGCTCCAGCACGTCGCCGACCCGGTCGGGTTGCTGCGCGAGATGGCGCGGGTGACCCGTCCCGGCGGGATCGTCGCCGCCCGCGACGCCGACTACGAGGCAATGACCTGGGCCCCGGCGCACCCGGGGCTGACCCGTTGGCTCGAGCTCTACCGCGCGGCCGCACGCGGGACCGGCGCCGAGCCCGATGCCGGCCGGTACCTGCTTGGCTGGGCGCACGAGGCCGGCCTGACCGATGTCGCGGCGAGCGCCTCGGTGTGGTGCTACGCGGACGACGAGGCCCGCCGGTGGTGGGGCGGGCAGTGGCAGCGGCGGG
>NZ_BCSR01000016.1 GCF_001570965.1 Janibacter corallicola NBRC 107790
CATCGGCGTGCACGGCAGCGGCGCCGGCTCGCCGAGCACGAGCCAGCCGAGGTTCATCGGGTGCAGCCCGTCGACGTCCTTGACCGGGTCGACCGCGGAGAGGATCGCGTTCTCGTCCAGCCCGGTCGGCTGCTGCACGAGGTAGCCGGTGCACTCCGGGTCCTCGTTGAGCTCCCGGACGACCGCCAGGACCTCCTCGAGGGTGGAGTCCGCGGGCAGGTCCCGCCGGATGCTCGTGATGCCGATGTCGGCGCAGTCCTTGTGCTTGGCGCCGACGTACCAGCGCGAGCCGGGGTCGTCACCGACGAGGACCGTGCCGAGCCCGGGGGTGGTGCCGGCCTCCTTGAGGACGGCCACGCGCTCCCGCAGCTCGTCCTTGATCGTCGCCAGGACGGCCCTGCCGTCGAGGATCCGTGCGCTCACGAGGTCTCCCTTCTGCTCTGCGCTCGCCGGGCTCAGTGCGCGAAGTGCCGCGTACCGGTGAAGTACATGGTGACGCCGGCCGCCTCCGCGGCCTCGATGACCTCCGCGTCCCGCTTCGACCCGCCGGGCGCGATGACCGCGCGCACACCGGCGTCGAGGAGGACCTGCAGACCGTCCGCGAAGGGGAAGAAGGCGTCCGAGGCGGCCACGGCCCCCTGCGCCCGCTCCTCGCCGGCCCGGGAGACCGCCAGGTGGCAGGAGTCGACGCGGTTGACCTGGCCCATGCCGATGCCGACCGAGGCGCCGTCGTCCGCGAGGAGGATGGCGTTGGACTTGGTGGCGCGCACCGCTCGCCAGGCGAAGGCGAGGTCGGCCAGGGTCTGCTCGTCGGCCGCCTCGCCGCAGACGAGCGCCCACTGCGCCGGGTCGTCGCCGTGGCCCTGCATCGGGCCGTCGTCCTCCCCCTTCGCCACGACGGCGTCGATCGCGTCGCGGTCCTGCACGAGCAGACCACCGGAGATCGGTCGCACCTCGACCCCACCGGGCGTCGGTGTCGCGGCGCGCAGCAGGCGGCGGTTCTTCTTCTCCCGCAGGATCGTCAGCGCCTCCTCCTCGAAGTCCGGCGCGATGACGACCTCGGAGAAGGTGCCGTTCAGGGCCGTCGCCATCGCCGCGGTGACCGGCCGGTTGCTCGCGACGATGCCGCCGTAGGCCGACACGGGGTCGCAGGCCGCGGCGCGCTCGTAGGCGGCCTCGATGTCGGCGCCGACGGCGATGCCGCACGGGTTGGCGTGCTTGATGATCGCCACCGTCGGCTGGTCGGCGTGGTCATGGGCCGCACGCCAGGCCGCGTCGCCGTCGACGTAGTTGTTGTAGGACATCTCCTTGCCGTGCAGCTGCTCGGCGCCGGCGATCCCGTCCGACTGCCCGGCGGCGTCGGAGACGTAGAGCGCGGCGCGTTGGTGCGGGTTCTCGCCGTAGCGCAGCGGCCGCTGCCGGGTCCAGGTGCCGCCGACGAGGGCGTCGAAGCCGGTGCCGTCACCCGTGTCCGCGATGGTCCCGGCCATCCACTCCGCCACGGCCACGTCGTAGCGCGCGGTGTGCCCGAAGGCCCGGGTGGCCAGCAGCTGACGCTGCTCGAGGGTGAAGCCGCCCCCGCGCACCGCCTCGAGGACCTCACCGTAGCTCGCCGGGTCGGTGACGACGGCGACCGAGCCGTGGTTCTTCGCCGCCGCGCGAACCATGGTCGGGCCGCCGATGTCGATCTTCTCGACGCAGTCCGCGACCGATGCACCGGAGGCGACGGTCTCGGCGAAGGGGTAGAGGTTGACCACGACGAGGTCGAAGGGGGCGACCTCCAGCTCCTGGAGCTGGCGGACGTGGTCCGGGATCCGGGAGTCGGCGAGGATGCCGGCGTGCACGCGCGGGTGCAGCGTCTTCACCCGGCCGTCGAGGCACTCGGGGAAGCCGGTGAGCTCCTCCACCTTCGTCACGGGCAGGCCGAGGCCCTCGATGGCGGCAGCGGAACCACCGGTGGAGACGAGCTCGACACCGGAGTCGGCGAGGCCCCGCACGAGGTCCTCCAGTCCGCTCTTGTCGAAGACGGAGACGAGGGCGCGGCGGATCGGACGGCGTTCGGACACTTCGGGTGCTCCTGGTTCGCTGGTTCGTGCGGGTGCACCCAGGCGGGCGATGCACCCCGACTCCACTCCCCGGTGGTGACCCACCTGCGCCAGTCGTGACCTCGTCAGTCTATGCCGGTCCCGCAAAGACCAGCCAATCAGCCGAGGCGGCAGCGGCGCCCGTCCACGTGCCAGCCGCGGGTGGCCATCGCGGTGACCACGTCGACGAGCATGGCCCGCTCGACGACCTTGATCCGTTCGTGCAGGCTCTCCTCGGTGTCCTCGTCGAGCACCTCGACGACCCGCTGGTCGATGATCGGCCCGGTGTCGACGCCGGCGTCGACGAGGTGGGCGGTCGAGCCGGTGACCCGGACCCCGTGGGCGAGGGCGTCGCGCACACCGTGCGCGCCGGGAAAGGAGGGCAGCAGCGCCGGGTGGGTGTTGAGCACCGTGTGCTGCAGGACGCGGGGGCCGAGGATCTTCATGAACCCGGCGGTGACCACCAGGTCCGGGGAGTGCTCGGCGATGCGCGCGGCGAGGGCCTCGTCCCAGGCGCCCCGGTCGGGGTGCTGACCGACCCGCTCGACGAAGGTGGGCACCCCGGCGGCCACCGCCCGCTCCAGGCCCACCGTCCCCGGCCGGTCGGCGCCGGCCGCGACCACCCGCGCGGGCAGCGTGCCGGTGGCCTGTGCGTCCAGGAGTGCCTGCAGCAGGGTGCCGGAGCCGGAGACGAGGACGAGGAGACGAAGGGGGACGCTCACGGCGGCGAGTCTAGGGACCGGCCCCCTTCGCTCAGAAGTCCGGTCGGTCCATGCCGGACACCACGATGCCCACCGCCACCGCGACCACGGCGACCGTCGCGGCGGCCACCCACCACCTGCGGGGCGGGTGGGCCACGGCGTTCCAGACCGTCCACCCGAGCTCGAGCAGCGTCGCCACCCCGGTGATGACCGCACCGACGACGGCCGGCCCGAAGACCTTCGTACGGGGTGCTGCGACGCCCCCCGGATCGGTCGGCGGCAGATAGTACGTCATCGTGATCTGGCCCGCCATCACCGCCACGGTCAGGGCGCAGACGGCGAGCAGGCAGAGTGCGCCGCCGATCCGCGGCCACTGCCGCCCGACCGGGTCAGTCGTCACACCGGGCCATCCTCTCGTTGCTGTCCTCGCGGCCATGGTGCCAATTCCGGCATCGCGACGCGAGTGCGTCCAATCCACGAGTCGGCCGGCTCCGAAACCCCTGCACGAGGCGGCACCACGTCGCCGAGAGGAGAGGATCCGCAATGATGCGCACCACACGAATCGCAGGACTCGCCGCCAGCGCCGCCCTCGTCGGCCTGCCGCTCGCTGCGGGGCCGGCCAGCGCCGACTCCGGGGAGCTGACAGCACACCTCACCCAGCTCAACGACTCCGGCGCCTCCGGCACCGCGTGGGCCGAGGTGGACGGGAACCAGGTCCACATCAAGCTCGAGACGAGCGGCATGACGGCGAAGGCACCGCACGCCCAGCACGTCCACATCGGGGGCCAGAGCATGTGCCCCGATCCGGACATGGAGGGCACCGGGCCGGACGGCGCGCTGAAGACGACCGACGCGGCCGACCAGTACGGGATGGTCGCGGTCTCCCTGACCATGGAGCCGGGCAAGACCGGACCCAAGGCCGCTGTCGACGTGCCGAACTTCCCGACGGGCGACAGCTACACCTATGAGCGCACCATCGAGGTCTCCGACCAGGTGGCCCAGGACATCAAGGACGGCAACGGCGTCATCGTCACCCACGGTGTCGACCTCGACGGTTCGGGGACCTACGACGGCAAGGCCATGTCGGACCTGGACCCGAAGCTGCCCCTCGAGGCCACCGTCCCGGCCGCCTGCGGCGAGCTCGACCAGGCCCAGATGTCCATGCCCGAGGGTGGCGTCGAGACCGGCGGCAGCAGCACCGGGGGCATCGAGTACCCGGCCGCCCTGACTCTCGGCGCGGTCGCCGTGGGCCTCGGCGGCGCCGGCTTCCTGGCCGGTCGCCGCAAGAGCACCCGCTGAGCGGTGCACGCCCCACGGCACGGTGCACACCGCGGACCACGATGGGTGGTCCCGGTGTGCACCGTGCTGCTCGTGGCGGGAGGTGGCACCGTCGGGTGGGCGGCCACCCAGCAGGTGGGCGCTCCGCCCGCCCCGACCTCGGCGGCCGCCGGCAGCGGGGAGGCGAAGGGGGATCCGCTCCCCTCCACCACCGCGTCGTCCGCCCACTCGCCGGCCGGTTCGTCCGCACCATCGCCCGACGTGGAGCCGATGGCTGCCTCGCGACCGACCGAGGTGCGCCTGCCCGACATCGGTGTCCACTCCCGGCTCCAGGGCCTCGGCCTGGACGCGGCCGGCCGGTTGGAGGTGCCCGAGGGGGAGCACTACGACGAGGCGGGCTGGTACACGGGCTCGCCCACGCCCGGCGAGACCGGGCCGAGCGTGCTCCTCGGGCACGTCACCGGCAGCGGCCATGATCCCTCGATCTTCTTCGACCTCGGCGCGACGGAGGTCGGGGACCGCATCGAGGTCGACCGTCGGGACGGGTCCACGGCGGTCTTCACGGTGACGAGGGTGCGCCAGTACCCCAAGGACGACTTCCCACGCGCGGCGGTCTACGGCGCGACGAGCGATCCGGAGCTGCGCGTGATCACCTGCGGGGGCACCTACGACGAGGCCGCCCGACGTCATCTGTCCAATGTCGTGGTGTACGCAGAGCTGGTCGACTGAGCCACCGCCCGCGGCGGTCATCGGGCGCTCCCGCGCGTCAGCGACGCAGCCGCCACCAGTCGCGGGTGAGGACCACGGCGGCACCGATCCCGAGCTCGAGCAGGAGCACGACCGCGAGCCGGACCGCCGGGGCGCCGAGGTCGGAGAGGCGGGCGTTGCCGAGCGAGCCGCCGGCGACGCCGTCCAGGAGGGCCACTCCGACGGCGGTGACGGCCACGGCCGCCGCAGCGACACCGGCCTTGGTCGAGGTCGTCGCGAGGCGCGGTACCCGCCGCAGGGCGCGCCGGGCGACGAAGGCCCCGATGAGCAGCGGCACGACAACGAGCAGGTGGGTCACCCAGGGCAGCCCGCCCGGCTGCGGCTGCGCGGCGAGCACCGGCAGCATCGGGAGCACCTCGGACTCCGCACCGGACCACGTGGTGCTGGCGCCGTCGGCGGCGGAGAAGCCGGGTCCCGCGGCGAAGGAGAGCGCCCAGACGCCGAGGTTCGGCAGCAGGAGGAGCTGGGCGAGCACGAGCAGCAGGCCACCGAAGAAGCCGGCCTCGAGCGTGGACTGGATGTGGCCGACCCGATCGAGGTTGACGAGGACGGCGAGCAGGACGAGCAGGCTCCCCGCGGCCATCGACACGCCGACGCCCTCGAGACCGGGACGCAGCGCGCGGCCGAACGCGGCCGGCACGCGGTCGGTCACCCGGGCCACCCGCTCGGGCAGCACGTCGGACACGCCGTGGGCGAGCGCGAGGGCGAGCGCCGGCAGCACGAGCACCGGGACCGGCAGGAAGAGCCACGCCGGGCCGGCGGGGGCCATGAGACCGAGCAGTGCCGCCAGCACCCCGACTCCGGTGTACCCACCCAGCCACAGGCCCCGCAGCCGGGCATCGGGATCGTCCGGCAGCCCGCGGCGGGCGCCGAACCAGGCCAGCAGGAGGAGCAGGGCGGTGCCGAGCAGCGGCGTCATGGCGAGGTGCCCGGCACCGAGGTCGACCCGGCCTCCGCCGAGGACCAGCCACGTCAGTGCACCGGTGCCGACGGCATCGCCGGCCCCGGCGGTGGCGCGGGGGACCGCGAGCATGCCGAGCACGAGGAGGAGGACGGTGACGAGGAGGCCCGAAGCGGCTGTCGCCGCCCCCGCACCGGCGGCCCACCACAGGCGGCCCCGGTCCTCACCCTCGTCCACCCGTGTCGCCGAGCGGAGCATCTCCATGACCGTCACGGCGCCATGATCCCCGAGTTGTGGCCGCCACGACGGCCCGACAGGCCGTACCGTGCAAAAAGACATCACGAGGAGGCAACCTTCGCCGCCACCGACGCGTCTGGAGGAGTGAATGAAGGGAGGAGGATTGTCGGCGGCGGCCGAGTTCGACGAGTTCTACCGGGCCACCGCACAGCGCGTCGTGCACCTCGTCTATGCCTCGACCGGCGATCTCGAGCTGGCTCGCGACTCCACGCAGGAGGCGTACGCCCGCGCCTGGCAGCGCTGGGCACGGGTCAGGGACTCGGACGAGCCCCTCGCCTGGGTGCGCACCGTCGCGCGCCGCATCGCCATCTCCACTTGGCGCAAGGACACCAACCGGGCCCGGGTGCTGGAGCGCACCGGCCCCACGAGTGAGCCGGCAGCTCCGGGTGATGACCGGATGACCGTGGTCTCGGCGCTGCGCCGGCTCGGTCCGGAGGTGCGTGAGACCATCGCGCTGCACTACCTCGCCGACCTCAGCATCGACGAGATCGCCCGCCAGACCGGCTCGCCCCCCGGAACCGTCAAGGCCCGCCTGCACCGCGGGCGCCACCAGCTCGCCACGATCCTCGCCCCGAAGGAGGCCCACGATGACTGACGATCACCGCTGGGACCCCGACGAGGAGGAGCTCGTCCGGCGTGCCCTCGCGTCCCTCCGCGAGGACGTCGACGCCCACCCCCTCCCCGGGCCGGAGTCGGTGCGCGCTTCGGGCGCCGAGCTGGGTGTCCTCAGCTCCCGCCGCCATCGGGTCGTCGGCGTCCTGGCGGGCGCCGCCGCGGCCACGGTGGTCGCCGCGGGCGCCGGGATCCTCACCTGGAACAGCAGCGACGTCGCCCCGCCGGCGAGCTCCTCGACCTTCGCGGGGACGAGCAGCAGCTCTCCGGAGACGGTCGCCGTGAGGGAGGGGCTCGTCGTGCTCGGGGCACGCGAGTGGTCCGGAGCGCTCGGCCGCACCGTGCCCTCGACGGTCACGCCCGAGGACCTGACCGGTCCCTGCTTCACCCCGGACCCGGACGCGACCTGGGAGCACCGGGTGGCCCGTCTGGGAGACGGCGACGTCGCCGCCCGGCAGTGGGTCGGCACTGACGAGGAGGACCCGCAGCGGTTGCGCGACACCGTGGACGAGGCCGTCACCTCCTGCACCGACTCGTTGTCGCTGGAGAAGGTCGACTCGGGACGGCTCGGCGACGGCCGGTACCGGCTGTGGCAGGCCTCCCCGGACGGCGGTCCGGGCCAGTGGTGGCTCGAGGTGCGCCGCGGCAGCCGTCTCTCCTTCATCACCGTGGTCGAGGACGGGCCCGTCCACTCCGCGAAGGACATGCGCCGCCTCGGTCTGGGGGTGCTCGGGGAGGTCGACCTCGCCGACATCCCGCGTGAGCCGACCCCGACGAACACCTCCTCGGGTACGAGCACGCCGACCCCGACCTCGACCACGACTCCCTCCTCCCCCAGCCCGACCAGCACCGAGGAGCCTCCCGTCATGGCCGCACCGCGGCCCACCGGGAGCGCGTCCTCACCCTCCGGCTCGCCGTCCCGCAGCGATGACGACGTGGAGCCGACGACACCGCCGAGCGCCGCCATCGAGCCCGAGACGGGCAAGAGCACCACCTCGACGGAGGACCGGGACGAAGGGGGCCACCCCCAGGTCGGTGGCGTGGCCGCCCGCCACTACGTGCCCGCCGAGCGCTGGGCCTCCCCCGCGCTCACCGGTGGCGAGTCCTCCTTCGAGGGACCGGTGGAGATGGAGGGGCGGTCCTACCTGTCGGTGTGCACCTCGGCGGACTCCGGCGACCGGATCGGCGCGATCGGCATCCGCTCGGGCGAGGGGGACATGAACTACTTCGGTCAGCAGTACGTCCTGCTGACCGACGCCTCGTCCGACCGCTACGCGGAGCTGCGCGAGGGGCTGAGGTCAGGTTGCACGGGTACCGAGGCGACCGACCTGGGCAATGGCGTCTACCGGGTCGGCGACGGCGACTTCGTGGAGTACCTGGGCGTGGCCCGCATCGGCTCCGGGGTGACGATCTTGCACCTCACCGAGGCGCAGACGGCGCCCGGACCGCTCACCGACGACGTCGCCCGCAGCGAGCTGGGCCGGCTGCTGGGGATCGCGGTGACGCACTGACCGGGGGTGGGAGAAGATGGCAGTGCCGACCCGGGAGCAGGGGGGTCGACCGGGTCGGCACTGTAGCCGCCATGGTAAAGGAACGGTAAGCGAACGTCACGGGTGGACTTCCCCGGGCGTCGTGCCGCTGGTCACTCCCGCAGCGACCGGAGCGTGCGCAGCGTCGAGACGGCCGCCTCCGCGGCCTCCCGTCCCTTGTCCTCCCGCGAGCCCGGCAGGCCCGCGCGGTCGATGGCCTGGCCCTCGTCGTCGCACGTGAGCAGGCCGAAGCCGACCGGGGTCCCGGACTCGAGCGCGACACGTGAG
The DNA here is from genome assembly GCF_001570965.1 of Janibacter corallicola NBRC 107790. Classification (GTDB taxonomy): domain Bacteria; phylum Actinomycetota; class Actinomycetes; order Actinomycetales; family Dermatophilaceae; genus Janibacter; species Janibacter corallicola. The sequence goes on from NZ_BCSR01000016.1 coordinate 8,459, forward strand.
AGCCCCTCGGTCGCGGCGGTGCACACGTAGTCGAAGTGCGGGGTGCCCCCGCGGATGATGACGCCGAGTGCCACGACCGCGTCGTGGGTCCGGGCCAGCTGGGCGGCGACGACCGGCAGCTCGAAGCTGCCGGCGACCCGCACCACCTGCGGGTCGATCCCCGCGTCGGCGAGCGCCGCCTCCGCTCCCCCGACCAACCCGTCCATGATGGTCGTGTGCCAGCTGGAGGCGACGATCGCGACGGTCACGTCGCTCGCATCGCCCAGGTCCAGGCTCGGTGCGCCCTCGCCACTCATGTCGTGCTCCCTTCGTCCGTCTCCGGCAGCCACGGCAGGTCGTGGCCCATCCGGTCCCGTTTGGTGCGCAGGTAGCGCAGGTTCTCCATCGTCACCCCGGCCGCGAGCGGTACCCGCTCGCTCACCTCGACCCCGAGCGTGGTGAGGGCCGTGACCTTGGTCGGGTTGTTGCTCAGCAGCCGCACCCGGTCCACGCCGAGGTCGCGCAGGATCTGTGCCGCGTGGGTGTAGTCACGGGCGTCGACCGGCAGGCCGAGGTTGAGGTTGGCATCGACGGTGTCCTCGCCGGCGTCCTGCTGGGCGTAGGCACGCAGCTTGCCGAGCAGCCCGATGCCGCGCCCCTCGTGCCCCCGGACGTAGACGATGATGCCCCCGCCGGCCTCGACGACCTGCCGCTGGGCGGCCTCCAGCTGGGGCCCGCAGTCGCAGCGCCGGGAGTGCAGGACGTCCCCGGTGAGGCACTCGCTGTGCACCCGGACCAGCGGCGTGCCGGTCGTGATGTCGCCGTGGACGAGCGCGACGTGCTCGCTGCCGTCCACGCCGCTGCGGTAGCCGTGGGCGACGAAGTCCCCGTGGGCCGTCGGCAGCCGGGTGGTGACGACGCGATCGACGAGGGCCTCGGTGCGACGACGCAGGTCGACGAGGTCGGCGATGCTCACCAGCGCCCAGCCGCGCTCGTCCGCGACCCGGCGCAGCGAGGGCAGTCGGGCCATCGACCCGTCCTCCTCGACGACCTCGCAGATGACACCGGCGGGTGCGCGCCCCGCCAGCCGGCAGAGGTCGACGGCCGCCTCGGTGTGCCCCCGACGCTCCAGCACGCCACCGCTGCGGGCGCGCAGCGGGAACATGTGCCCGGGCCGAGCGAGGTCCCCGCGCATCGTCCTGGGGTCGGCGAGCAGCCGGGCGGTCCGGGAGCGGTCCGCCGCGCTGATGCCGGTGCTCACGCCGGTGCGCGCGTCGACCGAGACCGTGTAGGCGGTGCCCTTGGCGTCCTCGTTGACCCGGGTCATCGGGGGCAGGCCGAGGCGGTCCAGCTCCTCGCCGATCATCGCCACGCACACCACCCCGCTGCCGAGGCGCACGGTCAGGCCCATGAGCTCGGGGGTGGCCGCGTCCGCGGCGAAGATGATGTCACCCTCGTTCTCGCGGTCGGCGTCGTCGACGACGAGGACGGGACGGCCCGCACCGATCTCGGCCACCGCACGCTCGATCGGGTCGAGCATCGACTCGGGATGGTCCCCGTGGGCGTGGCGCTCGAGGTGGTCCTGCGCTGTCATCGCGCGTCCTCCTGGTCCAGGTCCAGCTGGCGCTGGACGTACTTGCCGATGACATCGACCTCGACGTTGACCCGGTCCCCGACGGCCTTGTGCCCCAACGTCGTCAGCTCCATCGTCGTGGGGATCAGGGCCACCTCAACGTGCTCGCGACCCACCGCGGTCAGCGTGAGGCTCACGCCGTCCAGGCAGATGGAACCCTTCTCCACGACGAAGGGGGCCAGGTCGCCCGGGATCTGCAGGCGCACCACGTCTCCCTCACGGCCTCGTCCCTCCGGGCGACGTTCGGAGATCGTCGCGACCGCATCCACGTGCCCCTGCACGAGGTGGCCGTCGAGCCGGGAGCCGAGGACCATCGCCCGCTCGAGGTTGACCCGGTCCCCGACACGCAGGTCGCCGAGGGCGCTGCGGCGCAGGCTCTCCGCGATGACGTCGAAGGTGACGCGGTCCCCCTTCGGACTGGGGTCGGTGACCGTCAGGCACACCCCGTCGACGGCGATCGAGGCACCGTGGGTGGCGCCGCGCGTCGCGACCCGGCCGGCGACCGTGATCCGGCTGGAGTCACCCGTGGGTTCGATCGCGACGACCTCCCCCAGCTCCTCGATGATCCCGGTGAACATCAGCTGATCCTCCTGACGGCAGCAGTGATGGCGACGTCCTCACCCAGGCGGGTGACGTCGGTGGTGGTCAGGCGCAGGGCCTCGGTGATCGTGGCGATGCCCGCGTCCTCCAGGACGGGGCGACCGGCACCCAGCAGGGCCGGTGCGACGTGGGCGACGACCTCGTCGACGAGGTCGGCGGCGACGAAGGCGCCCGCGAGCCGGGCACCCCCTTCGAGCAGGACGGAGCGGATCCCTCTCTCCTGCAGGCCGTGCAGCACCGCGGGCAGGTCGAGACCGTCGGCCGCGGGCACCGCGAGGACACCGACGCCGGCGTCGGTCAGGCGGCTGGCATCTGTGCCCTCGGCGACGACGACGAGGGTGTCGGCGGCGTCGTCGAGCACCCGTGCGGTGAGGGGGATCTCGGCCCGGGCGTCGAGCACGACGCGCAGCGGCGACGGGGCGCCCGGGAGGTCCCGGACGGCCAGGTGGGGGTCGTCCGCCCGCAGCGTGCCGGTCCCGACGAGGACGGCGTCCCGCTCGGCCCGCAGCTCGTGCACCGCCCGGCGGGCAGGGGCGCCGGTGATCCAGCGGCTCGTGCCGTCGGCGGCAGCGGTGCGCCCGTCCAGGGTGGCTGCGGACTTCCACGTGACGAAGGGTCGGCCGGTGCGCACCGAGTGCAGCCAGGCGCGGTTGACGTGGGTCGCCGCCTCCCGGCCGACTCCCTCGTCCACCTCGATGCCGGCCGCGCGCAGGTCCTGCAGCCCGCCACCGGCATCGCCGGTCGGGTCCGCCACCGCCACGACGACGCGGGTGATGCCCGCCTCGACGAGCGCGCGGGTGCACGGGCCGGTGCGGCCGCTGTGGCGGCACGGCTCGAGGGTGACGACGGCGGTGCCGCCCCGTGCCCGCTCGCCGGCGTCCGCCAGGGCAGCCACCTCGGCGTGCGGTCCTCCCGCCCGCTGGTGGAGGCCCTCGCCGACGACGTGGCCGTCGCGGTCGAGGATGACGCAGCCGACGACGGGGTTCGGGCTGGTGCGCCCCAGGCCCCCGGCGGCGAGCACGACGGCACGGTCCATCGCCTCGGCTGGTGTCATCTGCTGGCCGGCCATCTGCCCTCTCCGTGCTCGGTACACGAGCCCGGTGGGGCGAAGGGGGTGGCAGCCCGGTTCTCGGGCGACGACGGCGATCGGGGCGCCGGGCCCCGTTGCGGGACCGGCACGACCGGAACCGTCGCGTGCTGCCTCCCATCCGGACTTTCACCGTCGGTGCTGGAGTTCCACCAGCTCGGCCCGCCCTCGAGGAGGACGGGTTCGCGGACTGTCACCGCCGGCTCGGACTTCCACCGACCCCGGAGCACGCGTACGACTTGCTCGTACGCCGAGCAGTCTACGCCAGCGCGTCGGCGGACCCTGCGGTGGTGTGGTCACACTCACCGAGCGGGCCCACTGCCGCCGGTCAGCCCGTGGCGAGCGCCTTGAGCCGGGTGTAGGAGCCGTTGAAGACGTTCTTGTCGATGGGGTCGTCGGTGTACTGCCAGAAGGTGTACCAACCCCACCCGGGCGGCAGCGACCCGGCGCTGGAGCCGTAGCGGGCGATCCACAGCGGGGACTTGTTCGCGAACGACGTGTCCGAGCCGACGCACTGGTTCCACCAGTTGGTGTTGGAGTAGATGACCGGGTACCGACCGGTGAGGGTCTTGTACCGATTGAGGAAGGAATTCATCCAGGAGCGCATCTGGGTCTTCGTCTTGCCGTAGCAGGTGGCGCCGTAGGGGTTCCACTCCATGTCGAGGGCTCCCGGCAGCGTCTTGCCGTCCGAGGACCAGCCGCCGCCGTTGGCGACGAAGTGGTTCGCCTGCGTGGCGCCGCTGGACTTGTTCGGGAGCGCGAAGTGGTACGCGCCGCGGATCATGCCGGCGTCGTAGGACCCGTTGTACTGCTGGGTGAAGTAGGAACTCGTGTAGCTCGTGCCCTCCGTCGCCTTGACGTAGGCGAAGCGGTTGCCGGCCGCGCGCTGGGCCGACCAGTCGACATTGCCCTGCCAGCTCGAGACGTCGATGCCGGGGACCCCGGAGACGGCGGTGTCGGCAGCGGCGCTGCGGTCCGCGGAGCGCTCGTCGTGCAGCTTCCAGCCCATCTGGGCGCGGCCGGGGGGCGGGTCATCCGGGTCTGCGGCATTCGCCGAGGGGGCGGCACAGAGCGCGAGCACGCCGGTGAGGGCGGCGGCGCGCAGGACGGATCGGAGCATGGGAGCTTCTCCTCGTTCAGGGGGCGGGCGCGCGAGGGGGTCGCGCCACCGCAGAGGCTAGAGATCGAAGGTGACCACGAGGCAAGCATTGGGTCGAGATTTCGTCCCGGATTGGTCAACACCGGTGTGCCGCAACCCCCTTCGCGCGCAAGTGAGCCTCGAAGGGCGCTGCGCCGCGGCGGCACCGCTCCCGTCAACCAGGTAACTCGCGAGTAGGTGCCACGACGAAGGGCGGGTGCCGGGAAGACCCGGCACCCGCCCTTCGTGTGGGGAGGGATCACTTGCCCTGCATGATCTCCCGCATGAGCTCGGCGGTCTCGGACGGCGTCTTGCCGACCTTGACGCCCGCGGCCTCGAGGGCCTCCTTCTTCGCGGCCGCCGTGCCGGAGGAGCCGGAGACGATGGCGCCGGCGTGGCCCATCGTCTTGCCCTCCGGGGCGGTGAAGCCCGCGACGTAGCCGACGACCGGCTTGGAGACGTTGTCCTTGATGTAGTCGGCCGCACGCTCCTCGGCGTCGCCACCGATCTCGCCGATCATGACGATCGCGTCGGTCTCGGGGTCCTTCTCGAAGGCCTCGAGGCAGTCGATGTGCGTCGTGCCGATGACCGGGTCACCACCGATGCCGATGGCGGTGGAGAAGCCGAAGTCACGCAGCTCGTACATCATCTGGTAGGTCAGCGTGCCCGACTTGGACACCAGGCCGATGCGGCCGGCCCCGGCGATGCTCGCAGGGATGATGCCGGCGTTGGACTTGCCGGGGCTGATGACGCCGGGGCAGTTCGGGCCGATGATCCGGGTCTGCTTGCCCACGCTGTAGTTGTAGAACTCCGCGGAGTCCTTGACGGCGATGCCCTCGGTGATGACGACGGCGGTGCCGATCTCGGCGTCGATGGCCTCGACGACCGCGGACTTGGCGAAGGCCGGCGGCACGAAGATGACGGACACGTCGGCGCCCGTCTCCTTCATCGCGTCGCCGACGGAGCCGAAGACGGGCACGCTCTGCCCGGAGGGGAAGTCGACGCTCTGGCCGGCCTTCTTGGGGTTGACGCCGCCCACGACGTTGGTGCCGGCGGCGAGCATGAGCGTGGTGTGCTTCATGCCCTCGGAGCCGGTCATGCCCTGGACGATGACCTTGGATTCTGCGGTGAGGAAGATTGCCATGGTTGTTTTCTCTACGTCCTTTACTTCGCGGCCAGCTCGGCGGCCTTGCGGGCGGCACCGTCCATCGTGTCCTCGATGGACACGAGCGGGTGGTTGAACTCGGCGAGGATGCGACGACCCTCGTCGACGTTGTTGCCGTCCAGGCGGACGACGAGCGGCTTCGTCGCGCCGTCACCGAGGGTCTTCAGCGCGCCGACGATGCCGTTGGCGACGGCGTCGCAGGCGGTGATGCCACCGAAGACGTTGACGAAGACGGACTTGACCTGCTCGTCACCGAGGATGACGTCCAGACCGTTGGCCATGACCTCGGCGGAGGCGCCGCCACCGATGTCGAGGAAGTTGGCCGGCTTGGCCTTGCCGCCGGTGTGGTCCTCACCGGCGTAGGCGACGACGTCGAGGGTGCTCATGACGAGCCCCGCGCCGTTGCCGATGATGCCGACGTTGCCGTCGAGCTTGACGTAGTTGAGGTCCTTCTCCTTGGCCTTGGCCTCCAGCGGGTCCGTGGCGGCCTTGTCCTCGAGGGCCGCGTGGTCCGGCTGGCGGAAGGCGGCGTTGCCGTCGAGGGTGACCTTGCCGTCGAGGGCCACGATGTCGCCCTGCTCGGTCTTGACCAGCGGGTTGACCTCGACGAGCGTGGCGTCCTCGTCCCGGTAGACGACCCACAGCTTCTTGAGGGCCTCGGCGATCTTGGCGCCGTCCGCCTCGTCGAAGCCCGCGGCCGTGACGATCTCCTTCGCCTTGGCGTCGTCGATGCCCACGTTCGGGTCGACCTCGACGCGGGCGAGGGCCTCCGGGCGCTCGACGGCGAGCTGCTCGATCTCCATGCCGCCCTCCTTGGAGCACATGGCGAGGTAGGACCGGTTGGCCCGGTCGAGCAGGATCGAGAAGTAGTACTCCTCGGCGATCTGCGCGCCCTGGGCGATCATCACCTTCTGGACCGTGTGGCCCTTGATGTCCATGCCCAGGATGGCCTCGGCGTGGGCCTCGGCCTCGTCGAGGGTCTTGGCGACCTTGACGCCACCTGCCTTGCCGCGCCCACCGGTCTTGACCTGGGCCTTGACGACGGTGACGCCGCCGCTCTTGGCCCCGATCGTCTCGGCGGCCGCGCGGGCCTCCTGCGGGGTGGTGGCAACGGAGCCGGCCAGGACCGGGACGCCGTGCTTCTCGAACACATCGCGTGCTTGGTACTCGAAGAGATCCACGAGGGTAATTCCGTCCTTGCTGTGATAACGGGGTGCAGGCCGAGGGTATCGCTTCGCTCGAGGGCCGGGCACGACCGGGGGCGGGTGGTATCCCCCACGACGGCCTGCTCGTGGTTACCCTGCAGTCACCATGGTGTCGCAGAACGTCACGACCACGGCGGTCGAGGAGGTCCCGGTGGAGCCCCCACCGGGGTCCTCGCTGCGCTCCGAGCTCTGCCGGCAGCTGCGACGGATGGCCACGCCGCAGGCCGTGGCCTTCGCCGCCGTCGAGCTGGTCTGGGCGAGCACCCACGTGTCGCTCTACCCCTTCGGGACGCGGCCGCCGCGACGCGGCCGGGTCGGGCACACCTACAGCCTGGAGTCCCTGACCCCGCTGCAGCGCGGCATGGTCGTCGCGGCCGGCCCGCAGCTCGGCACCCCGATCCTGCTGCTGCACGGGCTGGCGGACAACCACTCGATCTTCGCGCTGCTGCGCCGTGGTCTGCTGCGCCGCGGCTTCACGCGGGTCTTCGCGATGAACTACTCGATCCGGACCAAGGACGTGCGCACCGCCGCCATCCAGCTCGCGGAGGAGATCGAGCGGATCTGCGAGGAGACCGGGTTCGAGCGGATCCACGTCGTCGCCCACAGCCTCGGCGGGATCATCGCCCGGTACTACGTGACCCGTCTCGGCGGCGATGAGCGGGTGCACACCCTCGTCACCCTCGGTGCCCCGCACCGCGGCACCCTCGTGGCCCACCTCCTGCCGACCGCCCTCACCCGTCAGCTGCGGCCGGGAAGTGCCCTGATGCACGACCTGAACGCCCCCGCGCCGGAGTGTCGCACCCGGGTCATCTCCTTCTGGTCGGACACCGACGAGGCGGTCGTACCCGCCTCCAACGGGGTGCTGCACCAGGAGGGCGTGGACGTGACGAACGTCGAGCTGCACGGGGTGGGGCACCTGTCGTTGCCGATCCTGCCCTCGGTCGCCCACCGCATCTCCACCGGGCTGGTCCAGCTGGACTCGAAGGGGGCCCCCACGGCCTCCGTCACGGACATCACCGGCCTCCCCCGCTGAGCCGGAGCGGTATCGTCCTCGGGTCGTCCGCTCCCCTGCCCCGAGGACACCCGCCGTCATGATCCGTTACGCCGGCCGGCACCGACCGCGCAGTGCCCGCCGCACCGCGCGACCGCGCATCCGTGCGTCCGCCTGGCTGCGCCGCGGCGTGCCCGCACTCGCGATCGGGGCCCTCTTGCTCACCGGCGTCGCGGCGGGCAGCCGGAGCGGGGCACTGCCGGGCCTCGGTGACGTGTCCGGCGACCCCGGGGCATCCGCCATGACGAGGCCGGGCGCGGACAGGGACCTCCAGCGTGCCTCCCGCGACGGTCGGCGCGGCCCTTCCCCCGCCGAGGAGGACCGCGCCGACACGCTCACCCTCATGGCGGGGTCGCAGCAGGAGGAGGCGCAGGAGCGGCGGGAGGCGACCGAGCCGCCTGCCACGTGGGTGATGCCGGTGAGGCAGGCCCCCTTCACCTCCGGTTACGGGCAGCGGTGGGGCCGGCTGCACGCGGGCAACGACTACGGCGTCGACGTCGGGACCCCGGTCCGTTCGATGGGTGACGGGACGGTCCTCGCCGCCGGCGAGATGGCCGGGTACGGCATCCGGGTGGACATCGAGTACGCGGACGGCACCGTCTCCCGCTACGGCCACCTCTCCTCGACGTCGGTGGACGAAGGGGATGAGGTCACCCGCGGCGAGGTCGTCGCCGAGTCGGGGAACACCGGGCACTCCACGGGACCGCACCTGCACCTGGAGATCCGCCCCGGCGACGGTGACCCGGTCGACCCGAGCCCCTGGCTCGCGAGGCACGGGCTCGACGGGGAGCCGACGGGGTAGGAGCCCCTCAGAGCTTCTCGAGCGGGGCGTAGCGCAGCAGCAGCCGCTTGACGCCGTCCTCGTCACCGAAGTCCACGTGGGCCAGCGCCTTCTCGCCCTCGCCCTCGACCCGCACGACCGTCCCGAGACCGAAGGTGTCGTGGGTGACCTTGTCCCCCGCGTCGAGCCTGATGGCCGGTCGGTTGCCCGGGGACTTCGCCCGCGGCCGTGCCGCCAGCCGGGCCACGGCCGGCTGGCCGCCGACACCGGGGCGGGCCGGACCCACCTTCGGCCCCTCCCGCTCCCACTGCAGCAGCGTCTCCGGGATCTCGTCGAGGAAGCGTGAGGCCGGGTTGTACTGGGGCGTGCCGAAGGCGCTGCGCACCGACGCCCGGGAGAGGTGCAGCCGCTCCTTGGCCCGGGTGATGCCGACATAGGCCAGTCGGCGCTCCTCCTCCAGCTCCTTCTCGTCGCCGAGGCTGCGCTGGTGGGGGAAGGTGCCGTCCTCCAACCCGGTGAGGAAGACCGCGGGGAACTCCAGGCCCTTGGCCGTGTGCAGCGTCATCAGCGTGACGACGCCACCGTCGTCCGCGTCGTCGGGGATCTCGTCGGCGTCGGCGACGAGGCTCACCTGCTCGAGGAAGTCGTCGAGGCTGACGACCTCGCCCGTCGCCTCGCGGGTGGCGTCGAACTCCCGGGCCACGCCGACGAGCTCGGCAAGGTTCTCCAGGCGGGTCTCGTCCTGCGGGTCGCGGCTGGCCTGCAGCTCGCTGACGTAGCCGGTGCGCTCCAGGACCGCCTCGAGCAGGTCGCCGATGCCGGCGCCGTCCTCCTGCAGCTCACGCAGCCCCTCCAGGAGGGTGGTGAAGCCCTTGATGGCGGTGGCGGAACGGGTGGCGATGCCGGGGGCGTCCTCGGCCCGGCCGAGCGCCGCGACGAAGGGGATGCGCTCACGCTCCGCGAGCTGGGAGACCGCGGCCTGGGCCCGGTCGCCGATGCCCCGCTTCGGGGTGTTGAGGATGCGGCGCAGGTTCACGTCGTCGACCGGGTTGGCGACGACGTGCAGGTAGGCCAGGGCGTCCTTGACCTCCCGCCGCTCGTAGAAGCGGGTACCGCCGACCACCTTGTACGGCAGGCCGACCCGCACGAAGACCTCCTCGATCGCACGGGACTGGGCATTGGTCCGGTAGAAGACGGCGACGTCCTTGGGCTGCACGCCGTGCTCGTCCTGGAGCCGGTCGATGCTCGTCGCGATGAAGGAGGCCTCGTCGTGCTCGTTGTCCCCGACGTAACCGATGATCGACTCGCCCTCGCCGGCCTCGGTCCACAGGTTCTTCTTGCGGCGGGACTCGTTGCGCTCGATGACGGCGTTGGCCGCGGTGAGGATCGTCTGGGTGGAGCGGTAGTTCTGCTCCAGCAGGATGGTGCGCGCGTCCGGGTAGTCCTGCTCGAACTCGATGATGTTGCGGATCGAGGCGCCGCGGAAGGCGTAGATCGACTGGTCCGCGTCACCGACGACGACGAGGTCGCTCGGCGGGACGGCCTTGGGGTCGCGCTCCGCCGCGTCGTCGGTGCCGCCGACGAGCTCGCGGACCAGCTGGTACTGCGCGTGGTTGGTGTCCTGGTACTCGTCGACGAGGACGTGGCGGAAGCGGCGCCGGTAGTGCTCGGAGACGTCCGGGAAGGCCTGCAGCATGTGCACCGTCGTCATGATGATGTCGTCGAAGTCCAGCGCATTGGCCTGCCGCAGCCGCCGCTGGTACTCGGTGTAGACGTCCGAGAGCACCTTCTCCTGGTGGGTGCCTCCCGGGTCCTCGGCGTCCTCGTCACCGGCGACCCGGCGGGCGTACTCCTCCTCGTCGACGAGCTCGTTCTTGAGGTTGCTGATCTGGTGGGAGAAGGCCCGCGGCCGGTACCGCTTGGAGTCCAGGTCCAGGTCGCGCATCACGAGGGAGACGAGGCGCTGGCTGTCCGCCGCGTCGTAGATCGAGAAGGTGGACTTCATCCCGACCTTCGCCGCCTCGCGGCGCAGGATCCGCACGCACGCGGAGTGGAAGGTCATCACCCACATCGCACGCGCCCGGGGACCGACGAGCTCCTCGACCCGCTCGCGCATCTCCGCGGCGGCCTTGTTCGTGAAGGTGATCGCCAGGATCTGGCCGGGCTGGACCCCCTTCGCGCCGAGGAGGTGAGCGATGCGGTGGGTGAGCACGCGGGTCTTGCCGGAGCCGGCGCCGGCGACGATGAGGAGGGGGCCCCCTTCGTGCAGGACGGCCTCGCGCTGCGAGGGGTTCAGCCCCGCCACCAGCTCCTCGGGATCGGCGGGGCCGACCGCGGCGTGCGGCGCGCTGGCCGGGGTCTGGCCGGAGAGCGCCCAGGTGGGCACACCGGAGTCCGTGACGTCGCCGGTCCAGCCACCGGGCAGGGCATCGGGAAGGTCGTCGAAGAGGCTGCTCATCTCGCCCTCCAGCCTACGTCGGGGCACCGATAGCCTGCCGCGGGTGAGTCCGATGCGCGATGACCTGGGTCTGCTGCGCGAGCGACGCTTCGCCTCGCTCTTCGGCGCCCGGACCCTCTCGATGCTCGGGCTGGCCTTCGCCCCGGTGGCGCTGGCCTTCGGGGTGCTGGACCTCCCGGGCGGGGACGCCGGCACGCTCTCGCTCGTCGTCGCGTGCGAGGCGGTCCCCCACGTGCTCGGGCTGCTCCTCGGCGGCGTGGTCGCCGACCGGTACCCGCGCCGACTGGTGATGTTCGTCGGTGAGTGCCTCTCGCTCACCGGGTGGCTCGGCATCGGGACGATGCTGCTCCTCGGGTGGGCGCCGCTCGCGGCGCTGTGTGGCTTCGCGGTGCTCACCGGCCTCGCCGGTGCGGTCGTCTGGCCGGTGCTCTCGGGGATCGTGCCCGAGGTCGCACCACGGGACCGGCTGCAGCCGGCCAATGCCCTGCTCGCGGTGGGCGCCAACGTCGCCCGGATCACCGGGCTGGTCTCCGCGGGCGTGGTCGTCGTCCTCGTCGGGCCCGGGTGGGCGCTCGTCGGTGCCGCGATCGTCTACGCCGGGGCCGCCACCTTCGCCTGGCGGATCGGTGCCACCCCGAGACCCGGGCGCGACGGCGGCACGTCGGCCATCGGCGAGCTGCGCGAGGGCTGGCGGGAGTTCGCCTCCCGGGAGTGGTTGTGGGTCGTCGTGGCGCAGTTCGCGCTGCTCGTGCTCGCCTGGCAGGGGGCGCACACCGTCCTCGGCCCGGTCGTGGCCAAGGAGCACCTCGGCGGCGCGGGCGCGTGGTCGGCGATCCTCACCGGTGAGGCCGTCGGGATGCTCGTCGGCGTCGTCATCGCACTGCGGATCCGGCCCCGTCGTCCGATCCTCGTCGGGGTGCTGCTCACCGGGCTGACCGCGGTGCCGTACCTGCTCCTCGGGTTCGGTGCACCGCTGCCGGTGATCGTCCTCGGCGGCTTCCTCATGGGCCTGGGGATGGACGTCTTCAACGTGCTGTGGCAGACGGCGATGCAGCGGGAGGTCCCGCCCGAGGCGCTCTCCCGGGTCGCCTCCTACGACGCCTTCGGGTCGATGGTGCTCGGGCCGATCGGGGTGCTGCTCGCGGGCCCGGCGGCGACGGCCTTCGGCGCGCGGCCGGCACTGCTCGTCTGCTCCGGGGTCATCGTCCTCTCCTGCCTGCTCGCGCTGCTCTCCCGGGACGTGCGCACGCTGCGGGCACCGGAGCAGGTGGAGCCGGTCGCGGAGGGCGAGTTCGCCGCGCCGGTCGACCCCGCCACGTGAGGTCGGGAGGGGCTCCCCCTTCGTCCTAGGGTTGGGGCATGACCCACGTCGTCCGCCCCGACCGCCGCTACCACCCCGCCTACCTCGAGGCGGTCGACGAGATGGCCGGTGCCCACCGCGACGGGGACGGCGAGTGGGAGCAGTCGCCGGACGACGCCACCGGCTTCGCGGGGTACCGCTTCACGCGGGAGGGCCTCGAGGACCCGGCGGAGTTCGCCCGGCTGGTGCGCACCCGGCGGGCCGAGGAGCTGCCGGAGACCCCGCGCCCGAGCGGCCGCGTCCCGTGCACGTACCTGTGGATCGTCGACGAGGAGGACCAGTACGTCGGCTCGATCTCGCTGCGGCACGAGCTGACCGACTTCCTGCTGGAGCAGGGCGGGCACATCGGCTACTACGTGCGGCCCTCGGCGCGGCAGCAGGGGCACGCGGGCACGGCGCTGCGGCAGACCCTGGAGATGGCGCACGAGATGGGCCTGGAGCGGGTGCTCATCACCTGCGACGAGGACAACGCCGCCTCCCGCGCCGTCATCGAGGGTGCCGGCGGCGAGTACGAGGACTCGCGCGCCGGCAAGCGGCGCTACTGGGTCCCCACTCCCCCGTCGGACCAACCCTTCGGCGTCCGGCTGGTCTGACGGCTAGGCTCGGTGCATGTCGGCCGGGCAGCACGGCGAGGACGTCCACCTGGACGTGGGTGACCGGCGCGTGCGCATCTCCTCCCCCGACCGGGTCTACTTCCCCGCCCGCGGCGAGACGAAGCTGGACCTGGCGCACTACTACCTCGCGGTCGGCGACGGGATCCTCCGCGCGCTGCGGGATCGGCCGACGATGCTGCACCGCTTCCCGAAGGGGGTGGCCGGCCCCAAGGTGCACCAGAAGCGGCTGCCGAAGGGGGCACCGGACTGGGTCTCGACGGTCCGCCTGCACTTCCCCCGCTACGACCTGCACGCCGACGAGCTGTGCCCCACCGAGGTCGCCGAGATCATCTGGGCGGTGCAGATGTCCACCGTCGAGCTGCACCCGTGGAACGTCCGCCGCGCCGACGTCGACCGGCCCGACGAGTGGCGGATCGACCTCGACCCGATGCCGCAGACCCCCTTCGCCCGGGTGCGGCGGGTGGCCGGCGTCTGCCACGAGGTCCTCGACGAGCTCGGCATCACCGGGTACCCCAAGACCTCGGGCGGTTCCGGGCTGCACGTCTACGTGCGGATCGAGCCGCGGTGGGAGTTCGGCGACGTGCGAAGGGCGGCGCTCGCCTTCGCGCGGGAGGTGCAGCGGCGGGCGCCGCAGGACGTGACGACCGAGTGGTGGCGCAAGGACCGGGACCCGGCGGCGGTCTTCGTCGACTACAACCAGAACGCGCGCGACCACACCATCGCCGCCGCCTACTCCGTGCGCGGGAACGAGCACGGAACGGTGTCGACCCCGATCACGTGGGACGAGGTCTCCGACGTCGAACCGCGCGACTGCACGATCGCGACGGTGCCGGAGCGCTTCGCGCGGCTGGGTGATCTGCACGAGGGCATCGACGAGGTCGCCCACGACCTGACACCGCTGCTGGAGTGGGCGGGGCGCGACGAGGCGGACGCACCGCCCGAGCCCTAGCGGCGCAGCACGGCGTCCACCCAGTGGGTCAGGCCCGCGTCGTCCTCGACGGCATCCGGTGAGACATCGAGCCAGCTCGGCCCCATGTCCTTCTCCCCCATGAGAGCGACCTGGGCGTACCACGGTCCGGCCTCGCGCAGCAGCTCCTCGCTCTCGGACGGGTCGACGCGCACGAGTAGGCCGCCGCCACCGCGGCAGCCCAGGGCGATCGCCCCACCAACCATGAAGATCAGGGCCCCGAACATGCGCTTCTCCTCCCACTCGATCCCGCGGTCGGACAGCTCCGAGCGGACCCGGTTCGCCACCTCCTCGTCGATGGCCATGGGGTCAGCCTGCCAGCCGCCGTCGCCTGCTCGGCCCACGTGACGGCGGGCAGCGGCAGGATTTCGTCATACTGAGGAGGTGGCCACGATGGTTCGGAAGGTTGCCGTCACCTTGCCGGAGGAGTTGTACGACCTGATCGAGCGAGCCCGAGCAATCGAACACCGCAGTCGATCGGAAGTCGCCCAAGAGGCGTTGCGCACCCACTTCGGGGAACCTGTCTACCGCCCCACCGACCGCGAACGCCGCCAACTCCTCGAGGCACTCGAGGCAGACGCGTCCGACGCAAGCACCCGGCTCGACTGGGAGACGGTGCGTCGGCAACTGCACGCACGCGAGTGAGGATCCGCTTCACCCGCCACGCAGCCGCGGACCTGCACGATGCGGGCGATCACTACACCAGCATTGCCCCTGCACTGCGGGAACAGTTCCTCGCGGACGTCGATCTCGTCATGGAGCGGATCCACACCTTCCCCCACGGCGCCGCCCCGTAGCGGGCTATCCGGACCTGCGGCGAGCACGAATGCGCCGCTTCCCGTTCGTGGTCTTCCACCGAGTCGAGAACGCCTCCGACCTCGTGATCGTCCGAGTCCTCCACACCCGTCAGGACCAGAGCTCCGAGCTGTTGGCGTAGGTCGGTCCGAGCCACGGTCTATCGTGGCCGCGTGCCCGAGCCCGTCCTCCTCCCCCACCCGGTGACGGGGACCCCCTTCGCCTCGCCGGTGGAGCCGGGCACGGGGTGGCCGGACGACGCGGCCACCGCGGAGACTCCCGTCGCGCGGACCCCCGCGCAGGTGCGGCGGTTGGCGAAGGGGGCGCTCGGCCCCGAGGACCTCGGTGCCCGCATCTCGGTGTGCCGCGCCTGCCCACGCCTCGTCGCCTGGCGGGAGGAGGTCGCCACGACCAAGCGGGCCGCCTTCGCGGGCGAGCCCTACTGGGGCAGACCGGTGCCCGCCGTCGGGCCGGTGGACGCCCCGGTCGTCATCGTCGGACTGGCCCCCGCGGCACACGGCGCGAACCGGACCGGGCGCAACTTCACCGGGGACCGCTCCGGTGACTGGCTCTACGGCGCCCTGCACCGTGCGGGCTACGCCAGCCAGCCCGAGTCGTGGGCCGCGGGCGACGGGCTCGAGCTGACCGGGGCGCGGATCATCGCGCCCGTGCGCTGCGCCCCGCCGCAGAACAAGCCGACCACCGAGGAGAAGCGCACCTGCGCCCCCTGGCTCGACGCCGACCTCGCCCTCAGCGCACCGCACGTGCGCTCGATCATGTGCCTCGGCTCGATCGGCTGGGACACGACGATCGCCGGGGTGCGCCACGCCGGCTGGGAGGTGCCGCGGCCCAAGCCGAAGTTCGGGCACGGCGCCCGCGCGACACTGCGCACCCCCGAGGGCCGCGAGGTCGCCCTCGTCGGCTGCTACCACGTCAGCCAGCAGAACACCTTCACCGGCAAGCTCACCCAGGAGATGCTCGATCAGGTCATCGCCTCGCTGTGACCACGGCCATATGGTGAGTGCATGACCACCACCACTGCCCTCGTCGTCCCACGGCACGGAGGACCGGAGGTCCTCACCCTCGAGGAGCGCGAGGTCCCCTCGCCCGGGCCGGGTGAGGCCCTCGTCGAGGTCGCCGCGGCGGGGGTGAACTTCATTGATGCCTACCAGCGCGAGGGCATCTACCCGACCGATCCGCCGTACGTGCAGGGCTTCGAGGCCGCGGGGACGGTGCGCGAGGTCGGCGAGGGAGCGGCCGTCACCGTGGGCGACCGCGTCGCGTGGTCGATGACGCTCGGTCTGCACGCCGGGATGGTCCTCGCCGACTCCCGGGCGCTGCTGCCGGTGCCCGACGGCGTCGACCTGGAGACCGCGGCCGCCGCGACGCTGCAGGGCATGACCGCCCATGCCCTGGTCACGGACGTGCACCGCGTCGAGGAGGGCACGGTCGCCCTCGTGCACGCGGCCGCCGGCGGGGTCGGCCAGCTGCTGACCCAGATGATCGTGAACCGCGGTGGCCACGTCGTCGCGACCGCCGGGTCGCACGCCAAGCTGGAGATCGCCCGCTCCCGCGGCGCCGCCGAGACGATCGACTACGCCGAGACCGAGGACCTGGCCGGGGCCGTGCGCGAGGCCGCCGAGCGTCTCGGCGCGAAGGGGGTCGACGTCGCCTACGACGGCGTCGGGAAGGCCACCTTCGACGACTCCCTCGCCTCGCTGCGCCCCCGCGGGACCATGGTCCTCTTCGGCGGTGCGTCCGGGCAGGTGCCCCCCTTCGACCTGCAGCGCCTGAACTCCGGGGGCTCCCTCTTCGTCACCCGACCCAGCCTCGCGCACTTCATCGCCGAGCGGGAGGAGCTGATGCTGCGCGGACGGGAGCTCTTTGACGACATCGACGCCGGGCGGGTCGACGTCGCGATCGGTGGGCGGTACCCCTTCGCCGAGGCGGCCGAGGCCTACCGGGCGCTGGAAGGCCGGCAGTCGACGGGCAAGCTGCTGCTCATCCCCTGACCTTCAGCACGTCGCACGGCAGTTCGGCCCGCTCGGTACGAGAACATGGGCCGGAGCGCGCGTCGAACCGGCGAACTGCCGCACGGAGTGCCCCTGTGGACAACGCGGAGCACGACGCGGCGAAGGTCGGCAGGGTGTCGGGATGACCATCGCGACCCTCATCATCGCCCAGCACGCAGGCGCAGCCACGCGTCAGGACCTGCTGGAGGTGATGACCCGGCACGCGCTGGACGCAGCGCTGCGCTCCGGCGAGATCGTGCGACCCCGCCGCGGGACCTACACGCTGCCCATCGAGGACGAGGCCCTGGCCACTGCCGCCGAGCTGGGGGTGCTCCTCAGCCACCGGACTGCAGCGCTCCACCACGGCTGGGGCGTGCTGCATCCACCGGACGAGCCCGAGATGGTGGCCGACCGCCACCGCCGGATCCCTCGGAGGCCCCGCTGCACCGTGCGCTACCGGGACCTGACCGGGCACCCGGACGAGGGGCCCGCGACCACCCCGATGCGGACGGTCATCGACAGCGCCCGCGATCTCGACCTCCCCGAGTCGCTGGCGGTCGCGGACTCCGCCCTCCGCGCGGGCCACGTGACCACTGACGAGCTGTCTCGAGCGATCCCTTCCCTCCCGAGAACCGGCAG
Source organism: Janibacter corallicola NBRC 107790 (assembly GCF_001570965.1). Lineage (GTDB taxonomy): Bacteria > Actinomycetota > Actinomycetes > Actinomycetales > Dermatophilaceae > Janibacter > Janibacter corallicola. The sequence continues at coordinate 25,943 of NZ_BCSR01000016.1, forward strand.
GGCTCGAGCCACCCTCGCGCTGGAGGAGGCCACGTCGCTGGCGGCCAACCCCTTCGAGTCGGGGCTGCGGGCCCTCGCGATCGGGGCGAGCGGGAGGATCTGGCAGGCGCAGGCCGAGGTCCGACTGCGCGGCGGCGCAGTGCGGCACGCGGACGTCGGCTGCCCCGAGCTGCGGATCGCTCTGGAGGCGGACAGCCACGAGTTCCACAAGACCCGGGCAGACGTGCGCCGCGATTGCCGCCGCTACGACGAGATGATCCTCGCCGGGTGGCTCGTGCTCCGCTTCGCGTGGGAGCACGTGATGTTCGACCCCGACTGGGTCATGGAGGTCATCGCCTGGGTGGTCCGTCAGCGAGCCGGCATGTCGCACTGCGGTTCGCTCTCGCTGCCACGAGGAATGGCGGTTCCATCGACGGTCAGCGCCTGAACTGCCGTGCGAAGTGCACGGCTGCCACGCCGTGACGCGGACGTCAGCTCACCACAGGAAGGCGATGGCGGCGTTGACGACCGCGAGCCCGGCGGCGGTCCAGGCGAGCGCCGTGCCGTTCTCCCCGCGCTTGTCCTTGGCGTTGCCGATCTCGGCGCAGGCGAGCACGGCGATCATGACGACGAGCTTGGTGCCGATCTTCGCGTGGTTGACCGGGTCGTCACCGGCCTCGGCGATGCCCGTGAGGAGCAGACCGAGGATCAGCTGCGCACGGGCCGCCCACGCCTGGACACGGTGGCCGCTCCCGGGGATCGGCGGGCTGATGACGATGGCGATCATCGCGATCATGTGCAGGACGTAGAGGACGATGCGCAGGGTCTCCATGACTGCCAACCGTAGGCGAGCCGCTCACGCCCCCACGAATCGCACTGCGGGGGCGATCATCCCCGTCTGCGGCAGCGACGACACCTCGTCGAACGGGACCCACGCCGCCTCACCGGTGGACCCGTCGACCTCGGTGACGCGGGCCGGCCGCGGGTGCGGGCACCGCGCCCGGTGGATGAGCCGCACCGCGTGGAAGTCCTCGCCCTCACCGGCCCAGTGCGCGGTCTGCACCTGCACGAGCCCCTCGACGAGGACCTCCTGCCCGGCCTCCTCCCACACCTCGCGGACCGTGGCCTCGACGGGCCCCTCACCCGGCTCGACGCCCCCGCCCGGCAGCGTCCACAGACCGCCGACCCCGGGCACGTGCCCGGCCAGTCGGGACAGCAGCAGGCACCCCCGATCGACGACGAGTGCGTAGGCGCCGAGACGCTGCTGTCGCGGGCCGGTCGGCTCCGGCGGCGTGACCGCGACGGGTTCGCCGACCTCCCGCACCTCATAGCGCACGGCCACCCGACCGTGCCCGTCCCGCCCCGACCCCACCGGCTCGCCGACCAGACCGTGGGCGGCGAGCACGTCCGTCGGGTCCAGCCCGTGCGGCAGCGGCCAGGAGCGCCGGCCGTCGGTGATCACCACGTCCGTCATGCCCCGGCCCTCCCGTACTCGGCGAGCACCTGCCCGATCACCCGGTCCCAGGTCTGCGCCGGTGGCGTACTCACGTTGTGCCGGGCCAGCCGGTCGCGCAGCGTCCGGTCGGCGACGAACCGCACGAGTGCATCGACGAGCCCGTCGTCATCGCCGGCGAGCAGCCCGGACACCCCGTGGGTCACGACGTCCGCCGTGCCGGAGTCCGCCCGGGCGATCACCGGCAGTCCGGCGGTGCGCGCCTCCAACGCCGCGATGCCGAAGGCCTCCAGCCGCGTCGCCGAGACGAAGCCGTCGGCCTCCCGATGCATCCGCGCCACCACGGCGCGCTCCACCCGACCCCGCAGCACCACTGTCCCCTCCAGCCCCAGCGCACGGATCCTGCTGCGCAGCAAGGGTTCCAGCGGCCCACCACCGAGGACCTCGAGCGAGAACGCGCCCTCCCCCAGCCGACCCCGGGCCCGCGCGACGACGTCCAGCAGCCCCAGGACACGCTTGCGGGGAGCAAGCCGGGTGACCGCGACCAGCCGCACCGGTCGCGAGGCACCACGCACCGGACCGACCGGCCAGTCCAGCGGATCGATCCCGTTGGGCAGCACCGCGACCCGGGCGCCGTCGGCGGCGCGGGCGACACCCTGCGCCGCCACCGCGGAGACCGCCGACAGCACGGCGCCCCGGCGCACCCACCGACGCACCCACGGCGCCTGCAGCGGCGCGGTCCGGTCCAGCAGGCAGTGCCAGGTCAACGCGGTCGGCAGCCCGACCCGTGTGGCCACCCCCGCCGTGTCCCAGGCGAAGGGGGACACCACCCCCACGTGCACGTGCGCCACGTCGAAGCCGCCCTCGACCAACCGGCGGGTCACCTCCGGCACCGCCCACGGGTTCACCGGCACCCCCACCGCGGGAGGCAGAGCCATGCGGTGCACCGGCACTCCGCCGACCACGTCGATGGCGCCGGCGTGCTCCCCCTTCGCCCCCGGTGTCGCGGTGAAGACCTCCGTCTCGTGGCCCGCGCGGCGCAACCGGGCCGCGAGGTCGCCCACCTGCGACTCGATCCCACCGGTGCGCGGCGGGTAGCAGTCCGAGAGCATGGCGACCTTCACGGCTCCAAGGGTGTCACGGGGTCGTGTGCCATCCTGAGCGCCGTGGCCGAGCACCCGCAGACTCTCGTGGTCTTCCACGCCCATCCCGACGACGAGGCACTGCTGACCGCCGGGACCATGGCTGCTGCCGCCGCCCGCGGCCACCGGGTCGTGCTCGTCGTCGCCACCGACGGTGCCCTCGGCCTGGCCGACGAGTCCGCCCACGGCGCGAAGGGGGACGCCCTGGCCGCGACGAGGAGCCGGGAGCTGGCCGCGAGCGCCGCCGCGCTCGGCGTGGCCCGGACCGTGCGACTCGGTTACGCCGATAGCGGCTCGGGTCCCGAGGTCTTCCCGGACCCGCCGGGTGGCCGGCGCTTCGTGCGGGTGCCGGTCGACGAGGCCGCTCGGGCGCTCGCGACGGTGCTGCTCGAGGAGTCGGCGGACGTGCTCACGACCTACGACCCGGCTGGTGGCTACGGGCACCGCGACCACGTGCGGGTGCACGAGGTCGGCGCCCGCGCAGCGGAGCTTGCTCGCGAGCAGGGCAGGGACGTCCGCGTGCTGTGGGCGACCGTCCCGCGCGAGCTCATCGGACGCGGGATCGATCTGGCGATGAAGGTCTACCGCTTCCCGCCGGACTTCGACCGCTCCTCCTTCGACACCGCCTACTCACCGCGCAGCCGGATCACCCACCGGGTCCCGGTGCGGCGCCACGCCCGGGCGAAGCGCGCGGCGATGCGTGCCCACGCGAGCCAGGCCTCCGGCGGCGAGGGGGACCGCACTCTCGGGGTCCTCTCCCGCCTGCCGTGGCCGCTCTTCGGTCTCGTCCTCGGCCGGGAGTGGTTCGTCGAGCCGGGGGCGGAGCGGACCGGCCACCCCGCCACGGACGTCTTCGAGGTGGCGACATGAGCGCACCCACCCGCCGTTGGGCCCGCCCGCTGCAGGTCGTCCTCGGGCTCGGGCTGGCCGTCGTGCTGCTCGTGTGGGGTCTGCCCTTCTTCGCCCAGACCTCGTGGAGCGAGGTCTTCGCCGTGCTGGGGCGGGTCACGGGGTGGCAGCTGGCGCTCTTCCTCGTCCTCGAGGTGCTCGGGCTGTACTCCTACACCTTCGTCATGACCGGCGCGATGCCGGGACTGAGCCACACCCGCGCGCTCGTCCTCAACGTGTGCGGCTCCTCCGTCTCGAACATGCTGCCCGGCGGTGGTGCGGTCGGCCTGGCCGCGACCTACTCGATCGCCCGGTCCTGGGGCTTCGATCTCGCCCGCGTGACGACGATGGCCGTCGTCACGGGGGTCTGGAACGTCCTCGCCCGGGTCGTGCTGCCGGTCATCGCCGTGGCCGGCCTGTCCCTGAGCGCGAACGACCTGCCCGCCTCCATGCGCGACGCCGCCTGGGCCGCGATCGGATCCGGCCTCGTCGTCGTGGTGGTCGCCACCCTGGCGACGGTCAGCGACCGCGGGTCGCACGTGGTCGGCGGCCTCGTCGACCGCGGCGTGCGGGTGCTGCGCCCCGGGCACACCGACGGCGCGACCCGGGCGCTGGTCCGGCTGCGGCGACAGACCGCCGAGACGGTGCGCACCGGGTGGCTTCCCATGACCCTCGGGATGGCCGGCTTCTTCGGGATCTACTACCTGCTCTTCGTGCTGTGCACTGCCGTGACCGGGGTGGAGCTCTCGCACGGGCAGCTCTTCGCCGCGTACGCCCTGGGGCGCCTGCTCACCGCCGTCGGCGTCACCCCGGGGGGCCTGGGCGTGACGGAGGCCGGCACGACGGCGGCGCTGGTCGCGTGGGGCGCCGACCCGGCCTCGGCACTGGCGGGAGTGGTGATCTTCTCGATCTTCAGCCACCTCATGGAGGTGCCGCTCGGCGCGCTCGGGTGGCTGGCGTGGAGCGTGATGCCCCGCGCGAGTGAGCGGGAGGTCGCCCGGGTCGAGAGCTGAGTCGCCGTCAGCCCAGCAGCCGTGCGATCTGCCGGGTCCGGGCCTGCCGGGCGACCTCGTCGTCCAGCGGCTCCGGCTCGAATTCCCGCCCGGTGCTGGCCTCGGCGGCCCACCCGATGAGCGCGTCGGCGACGGCAGGGTTCGCCGGCAGGATCGGGCCGTGCAGGTAGGAGCCGATGGCGTGGCCGGTGATCGCCCCCTCGGTCCCGTCGCTGCCGTCGTTGCCCCGCCCGTGCCGGACCGTGCCGAAGGGGGCCTGCCCCGCCCCGCGCGTGGTGGCACCGGAGTGGTTCTCGTAGCCGACGACGTCCCCGAAGTCGGTGCTGAGCACGATCGGCCCGATCATCCGCTCCTCGCCGCCCAGGGTGGTCACGTCGAAGAGCCCCAGCCCGGGCAGCTGCCGCCCGCCCACGGTGGTGAAGGTCTGCCCGAGCAGCTGGTACATGCCGCAGATCATCAGCATCGCCACGCCGTCGTCGGCGAGGGAGCGCAGCCGGTCGCCGACCCGTGCCAGGTCCTCCTCGACGGTGACCTGGCCGGAGTCCTGGCCACCGCCACCGACGAGGAGGTGGACCTGCTCGGGCAGCTCGTCGCCGGGGTGGTGCTGGTGGACGACGGGTGCGTACCCGTGCCGCCGGATCCGCGCCGCGAGGCAGCGGGTGTTGCCCAGGTCGCCGTAGATGCTCATCTCGCGGGGGTACATGTGCACGAGGTGGATCTCGCCCTTGCCCTCCCGGCCGGGTCGGGCCGGTCGGTCGGAGCGCTCCGGCTCGCCGAGGATGGTCACGTCACGGGCGTCGTTCACGCATCCGCTCCCTTCGTCCCGGGGGCGTCGACGCCCATCTCCGGCAGGTCGTAGCGCTCCCCCAGCAGACGGCGGAGGGTGAGCATGGCGGTGTAGCTGGTGAAGATCCGCTTCGGCTCCCCGCGGTGCTCGGCGAGGAAGCGCTCCAGCGCGGCCGCGAGGTCGACCTCGGTCCCACCGACCGGCACGTCGTCGTAGTCCAGGCGCAGTGCCATGTCCCAGCCGCGGACGCCGCTGGTGAGGGCGACCCCCTTCTCCCGCAGCGACTCGAAGCTGACGTCGTAGAGCCAGGAGACGTCGCGACCGTCGGCGTAGTCGTCGTTGATGGCGATCATCGTCGCGGCCGGCGTGGACTCGTAGGTGCCGAGGGCCACGGTGAAGCCTGCGGGGTTCTTCACGAGCACCAGCTCCAGCGGCGTCCCGTCGACGTCGATCACCTCACCCCGGCCGAAGGGGGGCGCCACCGTGCGCAGCGCCTGCTCGGCGGCGGCGACGTCGAAGGCCCCACCGAGGAGCATCCGGGCGGTGGCGGTGGCGGCCGTGGCGTTGATCATCGCGGCGAGACCACGCTGGCGGAGGGTGACCGGGCCGACGGCGTCGGGGCCGAGGCGCACGACCAGCTGCGTGTCGTCGACGGGGTCGAGCAGCGCGTCGCCGAGTCCGGCGGGCGGCGGGCTCCAGTCCTCGTGGGCCCGGGCGTCGTGCTCCTGGAGCTCCTCGATCCGGTGGCCGACGGACTCCCCGAGCCCGAACCAGCCGACGCCGATGCCCGCGCCGAGCGTCGAGGCGATGCGGTTGACGTAGGGGTCGTCGCGGTTGAGCACGACCCCCTTCGTCGTCATGGAGGCGAGGGTGGTGAGCAGGCCGGCGGTCTGGTCGATCTCGGCGAAACGGTCCAGCTGGTCCCGGGCGACGTTGAGCAGCAGCGCGTGGGTCGGCGCGACCGCCCGGCCGAAGTGCAGGGCGTGGGCCTCGTCGAGCTCGAGGATCGCGATGTCGGCGTCCAGCCCTCCTGAGCGCCCCGACAGCTCCGGCAGCATCGCGGAGATGACCCCGCGGGTGAAGTTGCTGCCGGTGGGGTTGGTGAAGACCCGCTTGCCGTGGGCGCGCATGATCGCGACGAGCATCTTCGTCGTCGTCGTCTTGCCGTTGGTCCCGGAGACGACGACGATCCCGTCCGGCATCCCGCCGAGGGTGTTCCCGAGGAAGCCGGGGTCGATCTTCTCCGCCACGAGGCCGGGCAGCGCCGAGCCCCCGGACCCGCCACCGCGCAGTCGGGCAGCACGGCGGGCGGCCTTGCCGGCCAGGGCGGCGATCGTGGTTCTCAGCACCGGATCACCCTAACCGCCGGGCGGGTCGCTCCCGTGTCTCGGCCGCCCGCAGAGGCTATCCGCGGTCCGCGTACTCGCTGCTGCGCTCCTGGTCGGTGCGCGCGGCGACCTCGTCCATGACCGCGTCGGTGATCACGCGGTGCAGGCGGGCCTTGACGTGCTCCCGGCGAAGGGGGGCGACGTCCACCGGCGGGCCGAAGCGCACCGTGACCCGGTACGGTCGCCACCCCTTGGAGCCGACCGGCTGGACCCGCTCGGTCCCGGTGACGGCGCACGGGACCACGGGCGCCTCGGTGCTCACGACGAGGCGACCCACGCCGGTACGGCCCTTGTGCAGTCGGCCGTCGCGGCTGCGCGTGCCCTCGGGGTAGATGCCGAAGGCGCCTCCGGAGAGGACGTGCGCCTCGGCCAGCTCGAGGGACCGGGCGGCGGCGCGGGGATCCTCGCGGTCGACGGGGATCATGCCGCCGAACTCGCCGAACCAGAGCCGCTTTGCCCAGCCGGTCAGCCCGTCGCCCTCGATGTACTCCGCCTTGCCGAGGAAGCCGACCTTGCGGCCGGCCGCGAGCGGGATGACCATCGAGTCCACGAAGCTGCGGTGGTTGCTGGCGATGATGAGCGGTCCGGTGGCCGGCACGTGCTCCCGCCCCTCCACCGTGAGGCGCAGGTAGGCGCGCAGCGGCGGTCCGACGAGGACCCTGCGCAGGAGCCACTCGCCGACTCTGGTCGCGGGGCTGCTTGGCACGTGGCCAGCGTAACCGGCGCTACCGTCGTGCCCGTGACCGTCTCACCGCAGCCCTCGGCCCCCGCCGGACACGGCACGCTGGCCCTCACCGTGCAGGGCGGCGCCCTCACCTCCGGCTTCTTCACCCCGAGGGTGCACGTGGACGGGTACCCGGTGCCGGTCGCCTTCGGCACGACCCCGATCCCGCTCGTGCCCGGGCGCCACCGCGTGGACGTGCACACCTGGTGGCTGCTGCGCTACGGGGAGGCGACCATCGAGGTCGACGTCGCGCCGGGCGGGGTCGTCCCGGTCTTCTACGCGGTCCCGTGGCACCAGTTCTCGCCCGGGTCGATCGGGCACATCCCGCAGCAGCGCAAGGGGGGCCGGGCGGTCGCGGTCTACTTCGGCTGCATCCTCGCACTCGTGGTCGCCATCGTCTGCGGCCTCGGGCTGATGGCGATCGCCATCAGCTGACTACTCCCACTCGATGGTGCCCGGGGGCTTGCTCGTCACGTCGAGGGTCACCCGGTTGACCTCCTCGACCTCGTTGGTGATCCGGGTCGAGATCCGGGAGAGGACGTCGTAGGGCACCCGGGTCCAGTCGGCCGTCATCGCGTCCTCGGAGGAGACCGGGCGCAGCACGACCGGGTGGCCGTAGGTGCGCCCGTCGCCCTGCACGCCCACGGAACGCACGTCGGCGAGCAGCACCACCGGACACTGCCAGATGTCCTTGTCCAGCCCGGCAGCGGTCAGCTCCTCGCGGGCGATGGCATCTGCCCGGCGCAGGATCGCCAGGTTGTCCTCGGTCACCTCGCCGATGATCCGGATGCCGAGGCCGGGGCCGGGGAAGGGCTGCCGGTCCACGATCGCGTCCGGGACGCCCAGCTCGCGGCCGACCTGGCGGACCTCGTCCTTGAAGAGCGCCCGCAGCGGCTCGATGAGCTTGAACTGCAGGTCCTCGGGCAGCCCGCCGACGTTGTGGTGGGACTTGATGTTCGCGGCGCCGCTGCCGCCGCCGGACTCGACGACGTCCGGGTAGAGGGTGCCCTGGACGAGCCACTTGACGGGGTGGCCCCGGTCGTCGCCGTCTCCGACGACGTCGCGGGCGGCCTGCTCGAAGACCCGGATGAACTCGCGGCCGATGATCTTGCGCTTCTGCTCGGGGTCGGTGACTCCGGCGAGCTCGCCCAGGAAGCGGTCCTGGGCGTCGACGACGACGAGGTTGACCCCGGTCGCCGCCACGAACTCCCGCTGGACCTGCTCGGCCTCGCCCTCTCGCAGCAGCCCGTGGTCGACGAAGACGCAGGTCAGCTGCTCCCCCACGGCGCGCTGGACGAGCGCGGCCGCGACGGAGGAGTCGACCCCGCCGGAGAGGGCGCACAGCACCCGGTCCTCACCGACGGTCTCGCGGATCAGCGCGACCTGCTCGTCGATGACGTTGTCGGGGGTCCAGTCCGGTGTGAGACCGGCGCCGCGGCGCAGGAAGTTCTCCAGCACCGGCTGCCCGAAGGTGGAGTGCATGACCTCGGGGTGCCACTGCACGCCGTAGAGCCGGCGCTCGTCGTCCTCGAAGGCGGCGACCGGCGCGCCGGACGTCGTGGCGGTGACGCGCATGCCCGCCGGGGCCTCGCTCACCGAGTCGCCGTGGCTCATCCAGACCGACTGCGCCTCGGGCTGGCCGTTGAAGAGGGTGGACTCCCGGTCCGCGATGCGCGCCTGGGTGGACCCGTACTCGCGCAGGCCGGTCCGCTCGACGGTGCCACCGAGGGCGCGGACCATCGACTGGAAGCCGTAGCACATGCCGAAGACCGGGACCCCCGCCTCGAGCAGGGCCGGGTCGAGCTCCGGCGCGTCCTCGGCGTAGACCGAGCTGGGGCCCCCGGAGAGGATGATCGCCGCGGGCTTCCTGGCGAGCATCTCGGCGACGGGCGTCTCGTACGGCACGACCTCGCTGTAGATGTTCGCCTCACGCACGCGGCGGGCGATGAGCTGGGCGTACTGCGCTCCGTAGTCGACGACGAGGACTGGCGCGGTCTTCAGCGTTTCCGTCACGAGCACAGGGTACGTGCCTCCCCCACACGAGGTGCTGCTGGCAGCATCTCGCGTCAGGGGCGGGTCAGCGGCGTGACCTCGCGCACGACCCGGCGCTCCTCGACGAAGGCGACGAAGGGGATGCAGGCCAGCAGGATCGTGGCGATCATCCGACCGACCGACCAGTTCACCTTGAAGCCGAGGTTGGCGGTCGCGACGGCGAAGACCATGAAGATCAGGCCGTGCACCGGCGACCACCACGACAGCACGTCATTGCCCATCCCGTACTTGAGGACCATCTCGAGGATGAGGACGAACATCGCCAGACCGGCCACGACCGCGCTCACGCGGAAGAACCCCAGCCCGGTGCCGATCGCCTTGGTCTCCGCGTCGGTCCTCGTCTGCTGTTCGGCGCTCACGGCACCCTCTCCTTCTCCTCGGCGGCCTCGGCCGCCTCGTCGTCCTCACGGCGCGCCGCCTGGCGCACCATCTTCAGCCACATCCACAGCGCGAAGGTCGAGAACATCCACCACTGGACCGCGTACATCGCGTTGCGGAACTTCATCGAGGTGTCCGGCAGCGGTGGCGGTACCCGTTCCAGTCCCGGGGCGGACTCCTGCCCGTCCTCGCTGATCGCGAACGCGAAGCCGGTGTAGATCGACCCGGGCCACTCGTTGACCAGCCTCGAGATGTCGACCGAGGTCATTGATCCCTTCGGCAGGCCGGCGTCCTCACTGGGCGCCTCCGGTGGTGCCAACGACCCACGCAGCTCGATGGTGCCCGAAGGGGGCTCCGGCGCGGCTTCCCCCTTCGGGACCCACCCGCGGACCACCGCGAGATTGGCACCGCCGTCCTCGACGACGAAGCGATCGACCACCCAGGTGACCTTCTGGCCCTCGAACCGTCGGTCGACCACGAGGCGTTGCCCCTTCGCGTAGTGGCCGGTGGCGGTGACCCGCTGGCCCGACCCGTCGTCGGGGAAGGTGTCGTGCGGGTCCAGCACCTCGCCGAGCGGTTTAACCGGCCGGTCCTGGATCTCCCGGACCGCGTCCGCGCGACCCTCGCTGTGGGCCACATCCCACTGCCAGCGCCCGGCGATGACGCCGAGCACGGCAAGGACCAGGGCCACGACGAGCAGCCCCAGCCAGCGGGGTCGAAGGGCGGTCCGAAGCATCCGCTCAGGCTACGTGGCTCGCCTGAGTGACCCGTCAGCCCCCGCGGCGCCCACGGGACGGCGCTCACCGCACCGTCGGCAGCCCCAGCTCGACCTTGCGCGAGGGCCCGTGGGTGAAGGCGGTGACCGCCCGCACCTGCGGCTCGACGGGGTCGAGCCGCTGGTAGGCCTCCCCCTGCGACGGACGCGGGTCGGCCTCGCCGACGTTGGGCCAGAGCGAGAAGGCCCGCTCGGCCTGCGCGGTGATCGTCAGCGAGGGGTTCACCCCCAGGTTGGCCGAGACGGCGGAGCCGTCGACGACCGAGAGGCCGGAGTGGCCCCACAGTCGGTGGTAGGGGTCGACGACGCCGGTCGCCGGGGAATCGCTGATCGGCACCCCACCGAGGAAGTGGGCCGTCAGCGGGATGTCGAAGGCCTCGCCCCACGTCCCACCCGGGTAGGTCCTCATCCCGAGCCGCTCCGCCAGCCGCTCCGCGATGACCCTGATCCCCCGGTGCCCGGCCTCGATGTAGGTCGGGTTCTCCTCGCCGTGCCCCTGCCGGGAGGTCAGTCGCCGTCCACCGAGACGGCCACGTCCCAGCGAGGTCGTCAGCGAGTTGTCCAGGCTCTGCATGACCAGGCCGATCACGGTGCTGTCGGCGAAGTGGGCCCCCGGGGGGAACCAGGCGATCAGCGCCGGGATCTGCCGGGGCAGCTCCGCGAGGAGCTTCGCGATCCGGGGGGCGCGTCCGGTCTTCGGCGGCGCCAGGAGCGTGGTGAGCATCCCCATGGCGTCCGAGCCCTGGCCGTAGCGCACGTTCTCGATGTGCGTCGAGGAGTCCGGGTGGAAGGAGGAGGTGATGGCCACCCCCTTCGTCAGGTCGTCCGCCCCGGTGGGCGGACGCTCGGTGAGTGCCCCGACGAGCGCCTCGGAGTTGGTCCGGGTCAGCTCACCGAGCTTGTCGCTGATGCCGGGCAGCTCCCCGTCGTCCTTCATCCGGTGCAGCAGGTGCTGGGTGCCCCACGTCCCGGCGGCGAAGACCACGTGCCGTGCGGTCGTCACCCGGGCGCTGCGGTCACCGCGCCGGTCGGTCGCCTCGTGACGGACCCGGTAGAGCTCGTCGGCGCCCGCGGTGCCGGGCACGACCCCGACGCGGGTGACGGTGCGCATCGGGATGATCTGCGTCCCGAGCCCCTCGGCGAGGGCGAGGTAGTTCTTCATCAGGGTGTTCTTGGCGCCGTACCGGCACCCGACCATGCAGTTGCCGCACTCGACGCACGTGCTCCGGTCCGGCCCGGCGCCACCGAAGTACGGGTCGGCCACCGTGGTCCCCTGCGCATGGCCCCCCTCCTCGGTGTCGAAGAAGACGCCGACGGGGGTCTTGCGGAAGGTCTCGGGGACCCCCATGTCCTCGGCCGCTGCGCGCATGACCTCCTCGACCGGCCCCTCGCAGGGGTTGGTGACCACGCCGAGCATGGAGCTCGCGACGTCGTAGTGCGGCTTGAGCTCGGCCTGCCAGTCGGTGATGTGGCCCCACTGCCGGTCCTTGAAGAAGACCTCGGGCGGCACGTAGAGCGTGTTGGCGTAGTTCAGCGAGCCACCGCCCACCCCGGCGCCGGCGAGGATCATCACGTCCTTGAGCAGGTGGACCCGCTGGATGCCGTAGCAGCCCAGCTTCGGGGCCCACAGGAAGTTCTTCAGGTCCCAGCTCGTCCGCGCGAAGTCCTCGTCCTCGAAGCGCCGACCGGCCTCGAGGACGGTGACCCGGTACCCCTTCTCCGAGAGACGAAGGGCGGCGACGGATCCGCCGAAACCGGAGCCGACGACCAGGACGTCGGTGTCGACCGTCGTCTGCAGCTGCGGAGTGTCGCTCACTTGATGCCCATCGCCTTCATCGCCCGCAGGCCGGTGGAGAGCACCCGCGCGTAGGCCTTGTCGCTCAGCCCGTGCGAGGCGGCGATCGGCAGCAGGTGCTGCGCCGCGACCGTCTGCGCCTCGGTGTAGCGCAGGATGCCCTCGGCGCCGTGCCGCCGGCCGACGCCGGAGGCCTTCATCCCGCCCATCGGGGCGCCCATCGAGGCCCAGGCCGCGCTGTAGGCCTCGTTGATGTTCACCGTCCCGGTCCGCAGCCGGGCCGCGACGCCGCGGGCCCGGGGGACGTCCCGGCACCAGATGGAGGAGTTCAGCCCGTACTCGGTGTCGTTGGCCAGGGCGATGGCCGCCTCGTCATCGGGCACGCGGGTGATCGCCACGAGCGGCCCGAAGGTCTCCTCGTCGCGACACCGCATGTCCGCGGTCACCCCCTCGAGGACGGTCGGCTCGAAGACGTACGGCCCCACCTCCGGCCGGTGCCGACCACCGGCGAGGACGCTCGCCCCCTTCGCCACGGCGTCATCGAGGTGGGCACGGACCGTCTCCAGCTGGGCGGGGCTGACGAGGGAGCCCATGTCGTAGCCGTAGGCCAGCTCCGTCCCCAGCCGCATCGCCTGGACCGCCTCGACGAAGCGCGGGACGAACTCGTCGGCGATCGACTCGTGGACCAGCAGCCGCTCGGTGGAGATGCACAGCTGGCCACTGCTGGAGAAGCACGCCCGCACTGCCCCCGCCACCGCGGTGTCGAGGTCGACGTCGTCGGTGACGTACACCGAGTTCTTGCCGCCGAGCTCCATGCTGAAGGAGACCAGCCGCTGCGCCGCCGAGGCCGCGACGCGCCGGCCGGTCGCGGTGGAGCCGGTGTAGGCGACGTAGTCCGCGGTGTCCACGATCGCCTGCCCGGCCTCGGAGCCGGTCCCGAGGACGACCTGGAGGACGCCCTGCGGCAGCCCGGCCCGGTAGAGCAGCTCGATCGCCGCGAGGGCGGTGAGGGAGCCCTGCTGGTCGGGACGGAGCACGACGGCGTTGCCGGCCATGAGCGCCGGGAGCGCGTCGGTGATGGCCAGGCTGAGCGGGTAGTTCCACGGGGAGACGATCCCGACGACGCCGACCGGGTGGTGCAGCACACGGGTCTGGGTGAGCACGGGGTAGGCGCCGAGCACGCGGCGCGGCCGCAGGTGGGACTCGGCGGTGCGCGCGTAGTAGCGGGAGGCCATCGCGGTGTCCGCGATCTCCTCGAAGGCATTGGCCCGGGTCTTGCCGGACTCGATCTGGACCAGGTCGAGCAGCTCCACCTGGTGGGTGAGCACCAGGTCGTGGAAGCGCAGCAGGATCCGCTTGCGCTCGGCGAAGGGGGTACCGGCCCACCGTGCCTGCGCGGCGCGGGCGGACGCGACGGCCGACTCGACGTCCGCGGCCGAGGAGAGCGGGAGCGCCGCGATCGGCGCCCCGGTCATCGGCGAGTTCATCGTGAAGGTCTCCGCCCGTGGCCCGGCGACGACCCGCGCGGCGAGGCGACGCGAACGGCTCGGGGCCACGACGTACGTGGCCGTGGGGTCCAGCTCCGGATCGGCGATGGTCTCGGAAGTCATTACTCCAGAGTAATCCTCCGCGCCGCCGACGACCATCGGAAGGATCCCGTCGTGAGACGTCCGTGGATCAGCTCGGCTGGTGCGGCGCGACGACGACCTCGATGCGCTGCAGCTCCTTGACCTCGGTGTACCCGGTGGTGGCCATCGCCCGGCGCAGCGCGCCGACGAGGTTGGTCGTGCCGTCGGCGACCCGGCTCGGGCCGAAGAGGACCTCGTGCAGCGGGGCGACCTGGCCGACCTCGACGCGGGCGCCGCGCGGCAGCTCCGGGTGGTGGGCCTCGGCGCCCCAGTGGAAACCGCGTCCCGGGGCGTCGGCGGCCCGCGCGAGGGCGGCGCCGAGCATCACCGCGTCGGCACCGCAGGCGATCGCCTTGACGATGTCTCCGCTCGTGCCGAGGCCGCCGTCGGCGATGACGTGCACGTACCGACCACCCGACTCGTCGAGGTAGTCCCGGCGGGCGGCCGCGACGTCGGCGACCGAGCTGGCCATCGGGGCCTGGATGCCTAGGGCCTGCCGGGTCCGGTGCGCCGCTCCCCCGCCGAAGCCGACGAGCACCCCAGCCGCCCCGGTGCGCATCAGGTGCAGCGCAGCGGTGTAGGTCGCGGCGCCACCGACGATGACCGGCACGTCGAGCTCGTAGATGAAGCGCTTGAGGTTCAGTGGCTCGGCCCGGCTGCTCACGTGCTCGGCCGAGACGGTCGTGCCCCGGATGACGAAGAGGTCGACGCCGGCGTCGACGACGGTGCGCCAGTGCTGCTGGGTGTGCTGCGGGCTGAGCGCGCCGGCGACGGTCACGCCCGCCTCGCGGATCTCGCGCAGCCGCTCCGTGATCAGCTCCGGCACGATCGGCGCGGAGTAGATCTCCTGCATCCGCGCGGTGGCGACCGCGGGGTCGAGCGAGGCGATCTCGGCGAGCAGCGGCTCGGGGTCCTCGTAGCGGGTCCACAGCCCCTCGAGGTCGAGCACGGGTAGCCCCCCGGCCTCACCGAAGGTGATCGCCGTCGTCGGAGACATCACCGAGTCCATCGGCGCCGCGATGACCGGCATCTCGAAGTGGTAGGCATCGATCTGCCAGTCCAGCGACACCTCCTCCGGGTCGCGGGTGCGCCGGCTCGGCAGCACCGCGATGTCGTCGAAGGAGTAGGCCCTGTGGCCCCGCTTGCCCCGTCCGATCTCGATCTCGTTCACCCGGCCACCCTACGGGTTTGGTCCAGCCGGTGATGCAGGCGCATAATTGGTTGGCCGATGCATGCAACTGTCGCACTCGGCGCCCGTGGCAACGAGGCCACCACCTCGACCCACGACCCATCGCGCACCCCGTAGGAGACGCCCGTGCCGTCCACCTCCAAGCACGACCCCGATCTGCTCGAAGAGTATCCGGAGAAGATCGACGCCGCGGTCCTCAAGGTCGCCGGCGTCGTCGTCCTCGGGATGATCATGGCGATCCTCGACATCACCGTCGTCAACGTCGCCCTGCCCCACTTCCAGACCGATCTCGCCCCCGGTGACACCCCGCTGGACTACTCGACCGTCGCCTGGACCGTCACGGCCTACACGCTCGCGCTGGCCAGCGTCATCCCGCTGACGGGGTGGGCCGCGGACCGCTTCGGCACCAAGCGCCTCTACCTGACGGCGATCGTCCTGTTCGCCCTCGGCTCGACGCTGTGCGCCTTCGCACCGAACATCCACCTGCTCATCAGCGCCCGGGTCGTCCAGGGCCTCGGCGGCGGGATGCTCATGCCGCTCGGCATGACGATCATGACCCGCGCCGCGGGTCCGAAGCGCATCGGTCGACTGATGTCCATCCTCGGTATCCCGATGCTGCTGGGCCCCATCGGGGGCCCGATCCTCGGCGGCTGGCTCATCGACAACGCCCACTGGCTGGACCGCCCCAGCTGGACGTGGATCTTCATGATCAACCTGCCGATCGGCATCATCGCCTTCCTCTACGCCTCGATCGTGCTGCCCAAGGACCACACCCAGCCCAGCGAGTCCATCGACCTCGTCGGCCTGGCCCTGATGTCCCCCGGCCTGGCCCTCTTCCTCTACGGGGTCTCGTCCATCCCGGACGCCGGCACCTTCGCCGACGCCGAGGTGCTCGTCCCGATGATCGTCGGCGCGGTGCTCATCGCCGCCTTCGGCTGGTGGTCGATGAAGCCGAAGCACCCGCTGCTGGACCTGCGACTCCTCGGCAACCGGCAGTTCTCCGTGGCGGCCCTGACGATGTTCCTCTTCGCCTGCGCCTTCTTCGGTGCCCTGCTGCTCATGCCGACCTACTTCCAGCAGGTGCGCGGGGAGAGCACGTTCGACGCCGGGCTGCTCATGGCGCCACAGGGTCTGGGTGCGATGGTGACGATGCCGATCGCGGGCGCGCTCGTCGACCGCTTCCCCGTCGGCCGGATCGTGCCGGTGGGCATCGCGCTGATCGCCGGCGGGATGTTCACCCTCACCCAGCTGACCGCGGAGTCCAGCTACTGGGGCTTCGTCATCCCGGTCCTCTTCGTCATGGGGCTGGGCATGGGCGCGACGATGATGCCGCTGATGACCAGCTCGCTCAAGGCGCTCGTCGGGCCGCAGGTCGCCCGCGGCTCGACGATGCTGAACATCATCCAGCAGGTCGCCAGCTCCTTCGGCGTGGCCATCGCCTCGGTGCTGCTCACCCGCGGCTACAACCAGCACCCGCTCATCGGGCAGGCGCAGGCCTTCGGCGAGGCGAGCAAGGGCGTGAAGGACCCGAGCGCCATCCAGCAGCTGCTGGAGAAGTTCCCCGAGGTCGGGAAGGTCGCGGCCACGGTCAACGACCCGGGCGCCATGGCCCAGGCGCTGCAGACGGCCGTCCACAGCGACATGGCCGAGGCCTTCGCCTCGACCTACTGGGTCTCGGCCTTCCTGTGCCTGGTGACCTTCGTCGTCGCGCTCTTCCTCCCGCGCAAGCACGAGGAGAGCCACATGCTCGACGAGGAGGAGGACGAGGCGGCCACGCCCGTCGCCTCCTGACGGGACACGACGGGCGAAGGGGGGTCGGAACCACCACCGACCCCCCCTTCGTCGTGCATGGTGGAGACCCACGTACGAGAGGGAAGAGCCCGATGCCGAGACTCAGGGGCGCCGCAGCCGTCCTGACCGCCGCCGAGACGGCGCGCCAGTGGGCGCGCAGCAATCCCGACCAGGCCGAGGCCTACATCGACAAGGCCGTCGGCTTCATCGACCGGCGCACCGGCGGGAAGTACCACTCCAAGGTCACCGGACTCTCCGGCCACGCCAAGAAGGCCCTGACCGGCCGCCCGGCGGTGGGTGGAGCGACCGTCGAGGGCGAGACGGCCCCGGAGGAGCCGCGGCGCCGGTTCCCGGACGCCCGCCACTGACTCAGACCTCTGTCTCCTCGAGCACCCGCAGCACGTTGCGGTGCCCCAGGGCCGTCAGGTCCGAGCGGGACCAGCCCCGCTCCCCCAGCGCCGTGAAGAGTCGCGGGTAGCTCGCGACGTCCTCCAGCCCCACCGGGGTCTCGTCGACGCCGTCGTAGTCGGCGCCGATGCCGAGGTGCTCGATCCCGACCACCTCGCGCAGGTGCTCGACGTGGGCGATGACGTGCTCGATCGTCGCCACCGGGTCCGGTACGACGTCGGTGCGGCCGAGCACCTCGTCCGCGCGGGCCTGGCTCACGAACTTCGGCACGACATTCGCCATGACGATGCCGCCGTTGCCGGGGATGCGCTCGAGGACGTCGTCGGGGACGTTGCGCGGGTGGTCGCACACCGCACGGGCCCCCGAGTGACTGAACATCACCGGCAGCCGGGTGGCGTCCAGCGCGTCGTGCATCGTCTCGGCGCTGACGTGGGAGAGGTCGACCACGACGCCCAGGTCGTTCATCCGCGCGACGACCTCCCGGCCGAAGTCGGTCAGGCCGCCGTGCTCGCGCTCGTCCGTCGCCGAGTCGGCCCACTCGGTGTTGTCGTTGTGCGTCAGCGTCATGTACCGGACCCCGCGGCCCGCGAAGGCCTCCAGCGTCTCCAGCGAGCCGGCGATGCAGTGCCCGCCCTCCATGCCCGTCAGCGCCGCGTGGTGGCCCCGGTCCCAGGCCCGGCGCACGTCCGCGGCCGTGCGGGCCGGCACCATCTCCTCGTAGCGGGCGCACATCGCCTCGACGAAGTCGATCTGCTCGTGGGTCGCGGTCACGGCCTCCTGCCCCTGCAGCGAGGTCGGCACCCAGACCGACCAGAGCTGGGCGGCCAGGCCCCCTTCGCGCATCCGCGGCAGGTCGGTGTGCAGCTGCGGCTGCGGCTGCGAGATGTCGCACGCGTCGAGGTCGTAGGAGGCCAGCTCCCGGTGGTGCCAGGGGAGGTCGTTGTGCCCGTCGAGGACCCGGATGCTCGCGTGGTTGCTCATGTCGTCAGTCAACCACCGCGCCGCGGCCGGCCGGCACTCCCGGGGTGCATGCTGGGGGTCATGGACCTCGGAGACAACGCCATCACCGACGTCCCGGGCATCCGGGTCGGCCACGCCACCCGTGACGAGCCCGGCTGGCTCACCGGAAGCACCGTCGTGGTCCCCCCGCCGGGCAGCACCGGCGGGGTGGACGTGCGCGGGGGCGGCCCGGGCACCCGGGAGACCGACCTGCTGGACCCGCGCAACGCCGTCACGACGGTGGACGCGGTGCTCCTCTCCGGGGGCAGCGCCTTCGGGCTCTCGGCCGCGGACGGGGTGCTCGCCGAGCTCGTCGACGCCGGCCGCGGCTGGCCCGTCGGCGCCGAGCCGGGGCAGGTCGTGCCGATCGTGCCGGGCGCCATCATCTTCGACCTCGGCCGCGGCGGCGCCTGGCGCCACCACCCCGGCCCGGAGGAGGGGCGGGCCGCCTTCCGCGCGGCGGACTCCGGACGCGTGGCCGAAGGGAGCGTCGGCGCGGGCACCGGGGCGGTCGCCGGCGGCCTCAAGGGCGGCATCGGCACCGCGAGCGCGCGCCTCCCCGACGGCGGGACCGTCGGGGCCCTCGTCGCGGTCAACGCCGTCGGCTCCCCCCTCTCCCCCAGCGGCGAGCTGCTCGGAGCCGACCTGCTCCGGGACGGCGAGGTCGACCTGCCGCGGCCGGACCCCGCTGCCGCGCAGACCTACTGGGACCGGTGGGCCGCAGAGATGGCCGCGCTGCGCGCCGGGACCGCGACCACGCTCGCGGTCGTCGCGACCGACCTCGAGCTGGACAAGGCAGGGTGCGCGACGCTGGCCCGGGTCAGCCACGACGGGTTCGCCCGGGCGATCAGCCCGGTGCACACCCCCTTCGACGGGGACACGGTCTTCGCCCTCTCGACGAAGGGGGCCGGGCCGCCCACCCCCTTCGCCACCGTCGAGCTGCACACGGCCGCAGCCGACTGCGTCACCCGCGCGATCGTGCGGGCCGTGCTGGCGGCCGGCACGGTGGACCGCTCCGCGGAGGGCGGGGTGGTCGCCTCCTCCTACCGGGAGGCGATCGCTCAGCCGAGCGAGTAGTTCGGCGCCTCGACCATGCCCTGGATGTCGTGGGGGTGGCTCTCCTTGAGGGAGGCGGAGGTGATCCGCACGAACTTCCCCTTCTCCTGCAGCTCGGGGATCGTGCCGGCACCGACGTAGAACATCGACTGCCGCAGCCCGCCGACCATCTGGTGGGCCACCTGGGCGAGGGTGCCGCGGTAGGCGACCCGCCCCTCGATGCCCTCCGGCACGATCTGGTCGTCGCTCGTAACCTCGGCCTGGAAGTAGCGGTCCTTGGAGAAGGACTTCTTGCCGCGGCTGCTCATCGCGCCGAGGCTGCCCATGCCGCGGTAGGCCTTGAACTGCTTGCCCCCGATGAAGATCAGCTCACCGGGGCTCTCCTCGCAGCCGGCCAGCAGCGAACCGATCATCACGGTGTCGGCGCCCGCGACCATCGCCTTGGCGATGTCCCCGGAGAAGTGCAGGCCACCGTCGGCGATGACGGGCACGCCGGCCGGGCGGGCCACCCGTGCCACGTCGTTGACCGCGGTGATCTGCGGTGCGCCGACGCCGGTGACGATGCGGGTGGTGCAGATCGAGCCCGGGCCGACGCCGACCTTGATCGCGTCGGCGCCGACGTCGAGGAAGGCCTGGGCCCCCTCGCTCGTCGCGACGTTGCCGCCGATGACCTCGACGTGCCGGGTTGCCGGGTCGGACTTCAGGCGCTGGACCATCTCCAGCAGCAGCCGGACGTGGCCGTGGGCGGTGTCGGCGACGAGCACGTCGACGCCGGCCTCGATGAGGCGGGTCGCGCGCTCCCACGCGTCGCCGAAGTACCCGATCGCGGCGCCGACCATGAGCCGCCCCTGGCCGTCCTTGGTGGCGTTGGGGAACTGCTCGCTCTTGACGAAGTCCTTGACGGTGATCAGGCCGCGCAGGTGGTTCCCCGCGTCGACGAGCGGGAGCCGCTCCAGCTTGTGCCGCCGCAGCAGCAGCGTGGCGTCCTCGCGGGAGATCCCCTCCGGGGCGGTGATGAGCGGCATGTGCGTCATCACCTCGTGCACCCGCGTGGTCGCCCACTCGGCCACCGGGGTGAAGCGCAGGTCGCGGTTGGTGATGATGCCGATGAGCACGTTGTCGGCGTCGACGACGGGGAGCCCGGAGACGCGGTACTCGCCGCAGACGGCGTCCAGCTCCTCGAGGGTCGCGTCCCGACCGATCGTCACCGGGTTGTCCACGATCCCCGTCTGGGTCCGCTTCACGAGGTCGACCTGGTAGGCCTGGTCGTCGATGGACAGATTCCGGTGCAGCACACCGATGCCGCCCTGGCGGGCCATCGCGATCGCCATCCGCGACTCGGTGACGGTGTCCATCGCCGCGGAGACGAGCGGGGTGCGGATGCTGATCTGCCGGGTCAGGCGACTCGTCGTGTCCAGGTCACCGGGGTCGTACTCGCTGTAGCCCGGCAGCAGCAGGACGTCGTCGTAGGTCAGGCCGACCTTCGCGAAGGGGTCCGGGCTCTCGGGACGGATGGGGGCAGATTCGCTGGAGGCGCCGAAATCCATTGCCCCATCCTAGGTCACCGCGACGGGCGCCCTCGACGTGACCATTCCCTGACCAAGGCGTCCATTTTCGTCCCGAACCCTTACTCCACAACGGTTCGGCGCTGGTCGCCCGACTCGTACCTTGATGGGGCAGAACATCGGCGGCGCTGCCGCCGACGGTGAGTCGTGTTCGAAAGGTGCAGCAGATGGCTCAGGTGCCAACACCCCCGGGACCGGTCGCCGATCGGTGGGAGTGGCAGTTCGACGGCGCCTGCCGGGACACGGGTAGCGAGTCCTTCTACCACCCGGACGGGGAGCGGGGCGCCGCGCGCCGCATGCGCGATGCCGCCGCCAAGGAGATCTGCGCCCACTGCCCGGTCATCGGCTCCTGCCGGGAGCACGCCCTCGCCCTCCGCGAGCCCTTCGGGGTCTGGGGCGGGCTGACCGAGGACGAGCGGGCCGCCATCCTGCGCGAGCGCGACCTCGAGCGCGTGGGTCTCGCCGGCTGAGGCGGGGCACTCCCCCTTCGCCCGGGCCGACCCGGTCACGGGCACGTAGGCTTGCCACCGTGTCCACCGCAGAGCCCGTCCACATCCGCGACGACGCCATCCGGCTGGGGCAGCTGCTGAAGCTGGCCTCCCTCGTCGAGGACGGCGTGAGCGCGCGCGAGGTCATCGCCGAGGGCCTGGTCACCGTCGACGGCGAGGTCGAGACGCGGCGCGGGGCGCAGATCGCTGCCGGGTCGGTCGTCGAGCTGGGCGGGCAGCGCATCGAGGTCGTCACCGGGGAGCCCGAGATCGACGTCCCCTGGTGAGCCGCCGGGTCACTGCCCGGCGAGCATCCAGTCCAGCGCCTCCTCGACGTGGATCGTGGTCGTGTCGTGCATCGGCACGGGGCAGTCGTCCTCGTCCAGGAGCAGTCCGATCTCGGTGCCGGCGAGCACCACACCCTCGGCGCCGCGCTCGGCCATCCCCTGCATGACCTGCCGGAACTTCTTGCGCGAGGAGTCCTTGATGATGCCGTGGACCAGTTCCTCGTAGATCATCCGGTCGACCTCGGCGCACTCCTCCTCCAGGGGGAGGATCACCTCGATGCCCCGCTCCCGGAAGGGCCGGGTGTAGAAGTCCTGCGCCATCGTCGTCGCGGTCGCGACGAGCCCGACCGTGCGCTGGCGCGCCGCCTGCACCCGACCGGCCGTGGCCTCGGCGATGTGCACGACGGGGACGTCCAGGGCCCCGGAGACCTGGTCGGCGACCGCGTGCATCGTGTTCGCGGCGATGAGGACGGCCTCGGCGCCGCCGTCCTGCAGGCTGCGCCCGGCCGTGACGAGCTGCTGGGCCATCGAGTCCCAGTCGTCGGCGTTCTCGGCGTCGTCGACCGGCTGGAAGTCGACGCTGTGGATGAGGACCCTGGCGCTGTGCAGGCCACCGAGGCGCGCCTCGACCCCTTCGTTGAGGCGGCGGTAGTACTCCGCCGTCGCGGACCAGCCCAAGCCGCCGATGACACCGAGGAGACGCATGGCCACATGCTACCCAGCCGTAGGTCGCGCGCAGCGGGGGCGGATCCCGCATGACGGGCCGGTGCGCGGCACCGACGCGAGGCGTCATACCCTGCCTGACGTGAAGGTCCTGCTGCTCGAGAACATCCACGCCGCCGCCCGAGACGCCCTCGCCGAGGCCGGATTCGAGGTGGAGACCCGTTCGGGGGCCCTCGACGAGGAGGAGCTGATCGCGGCCCTCGAGGGCGTCGACATGGTCGGCATCCGCTCCAAGACCCAGGTCACCGACACGGTCCTGCGGGCCCGCCCGGAGCTGAAGGTGATCGGCGCCTTCTGCATCGGCACCAACCAGATCGACCTCGACGCCGCGGCCCAGGCCGGCACGGTCGTCTTCAACGCCCCCTTCTCCAACACCCGCAGCGTCGTCGAGCTCGCGCTGGCCGAGATCATCGCGCTCGCCCGCCACCTGACCGACAAGAACGCCGCGCTGCACAGGGGCGTCTGGGACAAGTCGGCCAAGGGCGCCCACGAGGTCCGCGGCCGGACCCTGGGCATCATCGGCTACGGCAACATCGGCAGCCAGCTCTCCGTCGTCGCCGAGGCCTTCGGGATGCACGTCTACTTCTACGACCTCGACGACAAGCTCCCGATGGGCAACGCCAAGAAGTGCGACAGCCTCGAGGAGCTGCTCTCGACCTGCGAGACGATCACGCTGCACGTCGACGGGCGCCCGGGCAATGCGGGCAACTTCGGCGCCGAGGAGTTCGCGCGGATGCTGCCGCGCAGCCTCTTCCTCAACCTCTCCCGTGGGTTCGTCGTCGACCTGGAGGCGCTGCGGGACAACCTCGTCTCCGGGCACATCGCCGGTGCCGCCGTCGACGTCTTCCCGGAGGAGCCGAAGAAGGCCGGCGCCCCCTTCGAGAACGTCCTCCAGGGCATCCCCAACGTCATCCTGACCCCGCACGTCGGCGGCTCCACCGAGGAGGCGCAGCTGGACATCGGGCACTACGTCTCGGGCAAGCTGCGCGACTGGGCGAGCACCGGCGCGACGACGATGTCGGTCAACGTGCCCGGCGTCTCGGCGCCTGTCGCCCCCGGCACCACCCGCATCCTGCACCTGCACCGGAACGTGCCGGGCGTGC
Organism: Janibacter corallicola NBRC 107790; assembly: GCF_001570965.1. Lineage (GTDB taxonomy): Bacteria > Actinomycetota > Actinomycetes > Actinomycetales > Dermatophilaceae > Janibacter > Janibacter corallicola. The sequence goes on from NZ_BCSR01000016.1 coordinate 49,554, forward strand.
TGGCCCGGGTCAACACGATCCTCTCCGAGGGCGGGGCGAACATCGACTCCCAGCAGCTGAGCACCAAGGGCGAGTACGGCTACGCCGTCACCGACCTCGCCGGCGCCCTGCCCGCCGACACCGAGCAGCGGCTGCGCGAGCTCGAGGAGAGCGTCGAGGTCAGGGTCATCGTCACCGCCTGATCCCCACCGGCTTCCGGTGCACGTCGTACGGCAGTTCGGACAATGCTTTGGTCTGCCGGCCCGGGATGCCGGGGATGGCTGGGACGAAGGGGGACGAACTGCCGTACGACACGCCGCCCGCCATCACCCGAAGAGCTGTAGCCGGCCCGCCGCGTCGAGGGCGAGCAGCACGCCGATGATGCCGAGCACCCAGCCCAGCATCGCGTCCGAGCGTCTCGCGAACCACGCATTGATCCGCGCGAGCAACGGCTCCACCCGGCCGGTCAGGGCCACCCGCAGGCCGAGGAGGAGCGCTGCCGGCGCGACCATGACGAGGACGTAGCCGACGAGCAGCCCGATCTGGCTCGCGCGGGCGTAACCCGAGGCCGCCAGCAGCCCCATCGCCGCGAGGTAGGGCAGCATCGAGGCCGCCTCGATGACCCCGGCGACGAGCGCCAGCACGACGACGGCGCGGGCGCTCGCGCGTTCGCCCACCACCGTGCTCCTGAGCCGCTCCACGCGGGTCGGTCCACCCCCACGGGCCTCCCGCCTGGCCCGTCGACGGGCCGCCGGCTTCTCGTCGAAGAGGAAGCTCGCCGCGAGGAGGCCCACCCCGACCACGAGCTGCGCCCAGGCCAGAGCGGGGTTGCCGGAGAGTCCGTCCGCGAAGCGGCGCAGGACGTCGACGCCGAGGAGCAACGCGATGCCGAGCACCCAGTAGAAGGCCGCGATGGTCAGCAGGTAGCCGAGCACGGGTCGCACCCGGATGCGCCGCTGCGCGAGCATCCACACCGGGATGCCGAGCGTCCCGACACTCGTCCCGTCGATGAGCGCGAGCACCACGAGCCCGCCGAGTGTGAGTTCCATACCCCTGCCTTTTTGATGCAGCCGTGCTGAATCAAGCGTAAGGGAAGAAGCACAGATGTGCGAACATGGGCGCGTGCCCAAGATCGTCGACCACGAGGCCCGCCGCGGCGAGATCGCGCTCGCCGTGCGGCGCCTCGTCGCGCGCGAGGGCCTCGCCGGCGCGACCGTGCGCGCGGTCGCCGAGGAGTCCGGATGGTCGATGGGCGCGGTGCGGTACTACTTCGCCAGCCAGGACCAGCTGCTCGTCTTCGCCGTGGAGTCGATGATGGAGCAGGTCACCGAGCGCGTCCTCCGGATCCGGGAACGGATGCCCGCCGGGCCGGACCGGGCGGCGGCGCTCATCGAGCAGCTCCTCCCCCAGGACCGGGAGCGTCGCGCGGAGTGCACGGTGTGGCTGGCGGCGCTGGCGCGGGCCCGGCACGACTCGGCCATGGACGAGCTGCGCCATCGGGCGTGGGCGGGCGAGCGCCACCTGCTCGCCCTGGCGATCTGCGACGCCCGCGGCGTGGTGGTCGACTTCGACCGCGACGAGGTCCCGGAGCGCCTCGTCGCGGACGTGGACGACCTGCAGCTGCGCGTCGACGGGGCGACGCTGATCTGGACGACCATGGCCGACCAGGTCAGCGGCCGCGACCTGTCGGTGACGGTGGGCACCTGGGTCGAGCAGCTCTCCTCCTGACACGGCGAAGGGGGCCGTCCACCAGCTGGTGGACGGCCCCCTTCGCCTCAGGGAGCAGGACCTCAGTGGGTGTGGCCGTGACCGGCCTCCTCCTCGTCCTCCTTCTTGTCCACGACGAGGCTCTCGGTGGTCAGGACCATCGAGGCGATCGAAGCGGCGTTGACCAGCGCGGAGCGGGTGACCTTGACCGGGTCGATGACACCGGCGGAGAGCAACTCGCCGTACTCACCGGTCGCGGCGTTCAGACCCTGACCGGGGGTCAGCTCCTGGACCTTCGCGACGGCGACGTAGCCCTCGAAGCCCGCGTTCTCGGCGATCCAACGCAGCGGCTCGACGACGGCCTTGCGCACGAGGTTGGCGCCGACCTGCTCGTCCTCGTCCTCGAGCGTGAGGGAGTCGAGCGAGGAGACGGCGTGCACGAGGGCGGAGCCGCCACCGGCGACGATGCCCTCCTCGATCGCGGCGCGCGTCGCGGAGATCGCGTCCTCGATGCGGTGCTTCTTCTCCTTGAGCTCGACCTCGGTGTGCGCGCCGACGGAGATGACGCAGACGCCACCGGCGAGCTTGGCGAGGCGCTCCTGGAGCTTCTCGCGGTCCCAGTCGGAGTCGGTCCGCTCGATCTCGGCCTTGATCTGGTTGACCCGGCCGTCGACGTCCTCCTTGGCACCCTCGCCGTCGATGATCGTCGTGTTGTCCTTGGTGACGACGACGCGGCGGGCCTGACCGAGGTCCTCGATCCCGACCTGGTCCAGCTTGAGGCCGACCTCCTCGGCGATGACCTGGCCGCCGGTGAGGATGGCCATGTCCTGGAGCATCGCCTTGCGGCGGTCACCGAAGCCGGGCGCCTTGAGCGCGACGACGTTGAAGGTGCCCTTGAGCTTGTTGACCACAAGGGTGGAGAGCGCCTCGCCGTCGACGTCCTCGGCGATGATGACGAGCGGCTTGCCCGACTGCACAACCTTCTCGAGGATCGGCAGGATCTCCTGGATGTTGGAGATCTTGCCCTGGTTGATGAGGATGTAGGCGTCCTCGAGGACGGCCTCCATGCGCTCGGCGTCGGTGACGAAGTAGGGGCTGATGTAGCCCTTGTCGAACTGCATGCCCTCGGTGAAGTCGAGCGCGGTCTCCGCGGTCGAGGACTCCTCGACCGTGATGACGCCGTCCTTGCCGACCTTGTCGAAGGCCTCGGCGATCGTGGAGCCGATGACCTGGTCCTGGGCGGAGAGGCCGGCGACCTGGCCGATCTCGTCCTTGCCCTCGAGCTCGCGCGCGTTCTCCAGCAGGCGGGCGGAGACGGTCTCCACCGCCTTGTCGATGCCACGCTTCAGGCCGGCCGGAGCCGCACCCGCGGCGACGTTGCGCAGGCCCTCGCGGACCATCGCCTGGGCGAGGACGGTCGCGGTGGTGGTGCCGTCACCGGCGACGTCGTTGGTCTTGGTCGCGACCTCCTTGGCGAGCTGGGCACCGAGGTTCTCGTAGGAGTCCTCGAGCTCGATCTCGCGGGCGATGGTCACGCCGTCGTTGGTGATGGTCGGCGCGCCCCAGGCCTTGTTGATGACGACATTGCGGCCCTTGGGGCCGAGCGTCACCTTGACGGCGTTGGCGAGCTGATCCACGCCCCGCTGGAGGGCGTCACGGGCGGAGTCGTTGAACTCCAGTTCCTTGGCCATGAGTGTCCTTTGTCTCTGCTGCGAAGGGGGGAAACGGCGACGCCCCGGAGGACCCGGGTGGGCCCGCCCGGGGCGTGCGTCGAAGCTGGGTGGCTGCTCGTCAGCCGACGATCGCGAGGACGTCGCGCGCGGAGAGGATCAGGTACTCCTCGCCGCCGTGCTTGACCTCGGTGCCGCCGAACTTGGAGTAGATGACGCGGTCGCCGACGGAGATGTCCATGGGGACGCGCTCGTCGCCGTCGTCGTTGAAGCGGCCGGGGCCGACGGCAACGACCTCGCCCTCCTGCGGCTTCTCCTTGGCGGTGTCCGGGATGACGAGGCCGGACGCGGTGGTCTGCTCGGCCTCGATGCCCTTGACGACGATCCGGTCCTCGAGCGGCTTGATGGAAACCGACACGCTGACTCCTTTGGTGAGGGTCTGGTTATGAGTTCTCGGTGTGCCGGGCCGGGCGCCGTCGCGGGGGTCGACCAGCCATGGCGTTGGCACTCGCCGGTGGTGAGTGCCAAGGTTTAATCTATGCCGCTGGTTGGCACTCGGTCAACCTGAGTGCCAGCCGGCTCCCACCCCCTTCGCCGCGCGGGCTCCCCCGGCCCCGTGATCAGCCGTGTGGCGCCCCCTTCGTCCGCGCCCCGGCGCCCACTTCGCAAGAGTTCCCTACGCTTCGCAGGAGTTCCACACTCTTGCGAAGCGGCGGTTTCTCGGGTCACCCGAGAATCGTCGCGGGGTTCCCCAGGATCGCGGGAGCGCCGTGGACAATGGCCGGGTGGATGTCCCGACCGTGCGCTGGCTCGCCTCCGAGGAGGGCCGGCGCGTGCTCGCCGGGCTGGGCGAGTACCGCGAGTCCGAGGCGGTCACGGTGGCCACGCGGCTGCGCGCCGAGGGGCTCGACGCCGACCGGGCCGCGGCCGTCCTCACCCAGCAGCGGCTGCGTGGGCGCGCCGTCGAGAAGTTCGGCGGGTCGGCGCAGGAGATGCTCTTCACCCCCGACGGGTTGGAGCAGGCCAGCCGGGGCGAGGTCGCGGCCGGCCATGCCGGGAGGTTCGCTGCCGCCGGCATCGACACCGCGCACGACCTCGGGTGCGGCATCGGCTCCGACGCCCTGGCCATGGCCGGGCGAGGCATCACCGTGCACGCCCTCGATGCCGATCCGGTGACCGCCGCGATCGCCGACGCCAACCTGCAGGCCCTCCCCGGCACCACGGCCGGCAGCCGGGCGCACCAAGGGCTCGCCGAGGACTTCATGCCACCGCACGGGCCGGAGCGGGAGCGCACCGGTGTCTGGCTCGACCCCGCCCGGCGCACCCCCGGACGCGCCGACCGGCAGGGCCGTACCCGCCGCGTCTTCCGG
>NZ_BCSR01000017.1 GCF_001570965.1 Janibacter corallicola NBRC 107790
AACGGCTCCGAGCCGTGGCGGGTGCCCGACGTCGCCGACCTGCCGGACCTGACCGTGCAGTTCGCGACGGAGACCAACGGCACCGACGCGAAGGGGGAACCGGCCTTCCTCCCCTTCGTCCGGGACGAGGAGACCCTCGCCCGCCCGTGGGCGGTGCCCGGCACCCCGGGCCTGGAGCACCGCATCGGCGGTATCGAGAAGGACAGCCGCACCGGCAACATCTCCTACGACCCCGACAACCACGACCTCATGGTCCGGCTGCGCCAGGCGAAGGTCGACGGCATCGCCGGGACCGCCGGTCCGCTCGAGGTCGACGACCCGACGGGCGATGCCACGGTGCTCGTCCTCGGCTGGGGCTCCACCTACGGCCCCAACCTCGCCGCGGTGCGGCGGCTGCGCGCGGCCGGGAAGTCGGTCGCGCACGCCCACCTGCGCCACCTCAACCCCTTCCCGGAGAACACCGGCGAGGTCCTCGCCCGGTACGAGAAGGTCATCGTCCCCGAGATGAACCTCGGCCAGCTGGCCATGCTGCTGCGCGCGAAGTACCTCGTCGACGTCACATCCCACACCTCGGTTCGCGGCCTGCCCTTCAAGGTGGGCGACCTCGAAGAGGTCATCTCCTCGACCCTGACGGAGGTCATCGCATGAGCATCGATCTGGGCATCCCCACCGCGATCGGCGGCACCGCCGGCGTCCCCGCACTGCCGGAGGGCGAGAAGCAGACCCGCAAGGACTTCGCCTCCGACCAGGAGGTGCGCTGGTGCCCCGGGTGCGGTGACTACGCGGTCCTCGCCGCGGTCCAGGGCTTCCTGCCCGAGCTCGGGCTGCGCCGGGAGAACATCGTCTTCGTCTCGGGGATCGGCTGCTCCTCACGCTTCCCGTACTACCTGGACACCTACGGGATGCACTCCATCCACGGCCGCGCGCCCTCGATCGCGACCGGGCTGGCCACGAGCCGCTCGGACCTGTCGGTGTGGGTCGTCACCGGGGACGGGGACGCCCTCTCCATCGGCGGCAACCACCTCATCCACGCGCTGCGGCGCAACGTCAACATGACGATCCTGCTCTTCAACAACCGGATCTACGGCCTGACGAAGGGGCAGTACAGCCCGACCTCGCAGCCCGGCCTGGTCACGAAGTCCTCCCCCATGGGCTCGGTCGACGCCCCCTTCAACCCGGTGTCGCTGGCCCTCGGCGCCGAGGGGACCTTCGTCGCCCGCACCATGGACTCGGACCGGGGGCACCTCACCTCGGTGCTGCGCGAGGCCGCCGCCCACCGCGGCACCTCGATCGTGGAGATCTACCAGAACTGCCCGATCTTCAACGACGGCGCCTTCGAGCTCATCAAGGACGTCGAGGAGCAGCGGGCCCGGCTGGTCCACCTGGTCGACGGCGAGGCCGTCACGACCGGCGAGGAGGGTGAGCGCGAGGTGCTCGTGCGCGACGGGCACGGATCGGTCCGCTTCGTCCCTGAGGCCGAGGTGGCCTCCGGGGGGCTGGCCGAGCACGTCGTCGTGCACGACACGAGCCTTGCGGACCCGAGCCAGGCCTTCTCGATCAGCCGGCTGGACTCCGAGGCGATGACGCACGTCCCGATGGGCATCTTCCGCAGCGTCGAGCGCCCGACCTACGACGACGAGGTGCGTGCGCAGGTCGAGTCCGCGGTCGACCTCGGCGGCGGGCCCGCGACCGACGCCGACCTGGGCGAGCTGCTGCGCGGCCCGGACACCTGGACGGTCGAGTAGCCCCGAGCGGGGCTCACTCCCCGAGGACCCGCCCGAGGTAGTCGTTGGTGAGCACCCGGTCCGGGTCGAGCCGGTCCCGCACGGCGACGAAGTCACCGTGCCGCGGGTAGAGCTCGGCCAGCCGCTCCGCGTCGAGCGTGTGCAGCTTGCCCCAGTGCGGCCGTCCCGCGTGAGCGGCGACGATCTCCTCGAAGGCCGCGAAGTAGGCCCGGTGGTCCCCCTTGCGGTACTGGTGCACCGCGACATAGGCATTGGCCCGCTCGTACCCGGTCGAGAGCCAGATGTCGTCCGGTGCCGCGACCCGCACCTCGACGGGGAAGGGGATCGGCTCCCTCCGCCGCTCCACCCACGCGGCGAGGTCGGTGATCACGTCGGCGACCGCTTCGCGCGGCACCGCGTACTCGGACTCGACGAAGCGCACCCGCCTCGGGGTGCAGAAGACCTCGTGGGAGGGCCCGGTGTAGGAGCGGGCGCTCAGGGCGCGGGCGGAGACGGAGTTGAAGGGCAGCGCGAGCCGCGGCACCGTCGCGACGACCTCGTTGACGGCGCCGAAGACGACGTTGGAGAGGAACTCGTCGTCGAGCAGCCGCCGCCACGTCGCGAGCGGCTCCTGCACCTCGTCGGCGACGAGGTCGTTGGCCTTGGTCTGCACCCGCCGGGTGCCGGGGAACCAGTACATCTCGAAGTGCCGGTGGGCGTCGAAGTGCTCCTGGATCCGCGGGAGCACCGCGTCGAGGGAGTCGGGGCGCTCGACCGCCCGCAGCCGGTACGCGGGCAGGCAGGCCAGCTCGAACTCGGTGATGATCCCGAGCGCGCCGAGGCCGAGGCGGGCGGCGCCGAAGAGCTCCGGGTCGCTCCGGTCGATCCACCGGTCGGTGCCGTCGGGCGAGACGAGCCGCAGCCCCGCGATGGCGCCGGTGAGCCCGGGCAGCGCCGCCCCGGTGCCGTGGGTGCCCGTCGAGAGCGCCCCGGCGAGCGTCTGCGCGTCGATGTCACCGAGGTTGGGCATGGCCAGACCGAGCAGCTCCAGCGCCACGTTCAGGTCACGAAGGGGGGTCCCCGCCGCCACCCGGACCCTGCCGGTGGCGCGGTCCGCGGCCAGCACCCCGGTGAGGTGCTCGAGGCTGAGCTGGACGTCCTCGGGGGCCGCGACCGGGGTGAAGGAGTGGCCCGACCCGACGGGACGGATGCGGTGCCCGGCGGCAGCGGTGACGCGCACCTGCTCGGCGAGCTCCTCGGCGGTGCGCGGCCGCAGCACCTCCGCCGGGCGGCCGTGCACGTTGCCGGCCCAGTTCGACCACGTGGTGCTCATCCGAAGTTCTTCCCCTCGCCGCGGTAGGTGGGCAGGACGTCGACGACCTCGTCGCCGCGCAGGGCCAGGTAGGCGTCGAAACGCTCGGCGGGCTCGCCGGCCTTCGCGTGGCGGAACCACACCCGGTCCCCCATCGCCAGGTCGCGGGCGGCCCGGCCCCGCAGCGGCGTCTGCACCTCGCCGGCGCCCTCTGCCCCGCTGAGACGCAGGCCCTGCGGCGCGTGCACCGACGGCACCCGGCTCGCCCCCGGTGGGCCCGAGGCGATGTAACCGCTGGAGAAGACCGTGACGACGTCGCGGGCGGGGCGGCGCACGACCGGCGCCGCCCAGGCGACCGCCGGGCGCGGGGAGAAGCCGTCGTAGCCGTCGAAGAGGGTCGGGCCGATGAGCCCCGACCCGGCGGCCACCTCGGTGAGGGTCGGGTCGGCACCGGTGAGGTCGACCGAACCGGTCCCGCCGCCGTTGACGATCTGCAGCGGCCCGACGACCTCCTCGACCGCGGCCCGCACCCTCGGGCGGCGGCGCCGCAGTGCGGCGTCGCTGCGGGACTTGACCATCCGCACCGCCGCGGAGGTGTCCGGGAGGCCGGCGATCTGGGCGTCGTAGAACATCAGGCCCACGACCCGCAGCCCCGCCCGCCGGGCCTCCCTCGCGACGGCGGCGGCACGCCGCGGCGACCGGGTCGGGCTGCGGCGCACCCCGAGGTGGGCCGGCCCCACCCGCAGCGAGGCGTCGACGTCGATGACCACCCGGACGGGCGCCCCCTTCGGCAGCCACGACGTGAGGGCCTCGACGTGCTCGGTGGAGTCGATGGCGATGCTCACCTGCTCCAGGGCGTGCTCGTCGGCGGCGAGCCGCGCGAGGGCCTCCCGGTGGCTCGTGGGGTAGGCGACGAAGACGTCCTCCAGCCCCTCGCCGACCAGCCACAACGCCTCGGGCAGCGAGTAGGACATCACCCCGGAGAAGCCCGGCTGCGCCAGCACCCGCTCCAGCAGGCCGCGCACCCGGACCGACTTGCTGGCGACCCGGATCATCCGCCCGGCCGCCCGTCGGCGCAGGTCGGCGGCGTTGGCGTCGAAGGCCTCCAGATCGACGATGGCGAAGGGGGCGTCCCGCCCCGCGGTCGCCCGGTCCCAGTCGGCTGCCGTGCTCACACCACGGACATTACCTGTGGGTCACCTGATGTGGCACTAGCCTCGTCCCGTGAACGCCCCACACCACGCCAGAGGAGTCCTCGCCGCGTGGTTCGCCTACGGCATCTGGGGCCTGTTCCCGCTGTACTTCAACGCCCTCGTCCCGACCGGGGCCCTGGAGATCCTCTCCCACCGCATCGCGTGGACCTTCGTGCTGTGCGTGGTCGTCCTGCTCCTGCGCCGCGAGCTCCTCGGCCTGCTGCGACAGCTGCGCGGGCGCCTCGCGGTCGGCGTGACGATCGCGGCCCTCGTCATCGCGATCAACTGGCTGGTCTACGTCTACGCGGTGCTGGCCGGACGCACGAACGAGGCCGCCCTCGGCTACTTCCTCAACCCGATCGTCACGGTCGCGCTCGGCGTGCTCGTGCTCGGCGAGGGGCTGCGCCGGCTGCAGTGGGCCGCCGTGGCCATCGGGGCCGTGGCGGCGGTCTACCTCACCATCGTCGGGGGCGGCCTGCCATGGGTCTCGCTCGTCCTGGCCCTCTCCTTCGGCACCTACGGCCTGACGAAGAAGCGCCTCGGCACCTCCTTGCCGGCGCTGCACTCCCTCTCCGCCGAGACCATCGTGCTGCTCCTGCCGGCCCTGGGCATCATCGGCTGGCTGACCTCCAAGGGTGAGTCGACCTTCACGATCGACGCGCCCTGGCACCCGCTGCTGCTCATCGCCGCGGGCGCCGTGACGGCGGTGCCGCTGCTGCTCTTCGCCGAGGCCGCCCGACACATCCCGCTCGTGACGATCGGGCTGATCCAGTTCATCACCCCGGTGCTGCAGCTCGTCGTCGCCGTGACCCTGCTCGACGAGACGGTCTCCACGAGCCGCTGGGTCGGCTTCGCGATCGTGTGGATCGCACTGGGGTTCCTCACCGTGGACTCGGTGCGCACGGCGCGGCGGCAGCGCCGGCAGCAACCGGACGAGGTCGAGTCGCTCGAGCCGGTGGAGCCCACCTGAGCGACCGGCGGTGAGGGGCCTCAGCCCACCCGGTGCACCACGCTGTCCATGAGCGCGACGAGTGCCTGCTTGGCGTCGCCGTCCGGGAGGGGGGCGAGGGCCTCGATCGCCCGGCGACCGACCGCGAGGGTCTCCTCCCGGGCGGCTGCCATCCCCGGGTGGGCGCGCAGCAGCTCCAGGGCCCGCTCCAGGCGGGAGTCCTCGCGCAGGTCCGAGCGCAGCAGCTCCTGCAGCTCCCGGTCGGCCGGGTCAGCCGAGGCGAGGACGTTGAGCACCGGGAGGGTGCGCTTGCCCTCGCGCAGGTCGGTGCCGGGGGTCTTGCCGGTCTCGTCGGAGTCGCTCGCGATGTCGATGAGGTCGTCGGCCAGCTGGAAGGCGACGCCGAGACGCTCCCCGTACTCGGTCGCCATCGCGACCGTCTCCGGCGGGCAACCACCGAACATCGCCCCGTAGCGGGCGGCGGTCGCGACGAGCACACCGGTCTTGTCGGCGAGCACGCCGCGGTAGTACTCCCCCGGGTCCTGCCCCTCAGGGCAGGGCCGGTCGTCGCGGATCTGCCCCGAGCAGAGCCGGATGAAGGTCTGCGCCTGGATCTTCACCGCGTCGGCGCCGAGGTCGGCGATGATGTCCGAGGCCGTGCCGAAGAGCAGGTCACCGACGAGGATCGCGGTGGAGTTGCCGTACTGCGCGTTGGCGCTGGGAGCCCCGCGCCGCAGCTCCGCCACGTCCATGACGTCGTCGTGGTAGAGGCTCGCCAGGTGGGTCAGCTCGACCCCCGCCGCCGCCGCGACCACCTGCTCGGAGATGCCCTCGCCGAGCTCGGAGACGAGCAGCGTGAGCATCGGGCGGAAGCGCTTGCCGCCGGCCCTGGCCAGGTGGGTGCTCGCCTCGCTGATGAAGCCGTCCTCGTGACGGGTGCTCTCGATGATGAGCTCCTCGACACGGGCCAGGCCCTCGGTGAGCCGCTCGCTCAGCCCGGCGCTCGCCTCGGGCAGCGCCAGGACGGGTGGGGTGGTGCTCGACACGTCAGCCCGCGACCAGGACGCTGGACATCTGCGCGAGGTCGAGCAGCGGCGCGGGGAAGACCCCGAGGACGAATGTGAGCAGCACGCCGATGATGATAGCGACCATCGTCATCGACGCCGGTGCCGCGACGACGACATCCCCCTCCGGCTCCTCGAAGAACATGATGACGATGACCCGGATGTACATGTAGGCCGTCACCACCGAGGCCAGTGCGCCGATGACGACGAGCAGCAGGCCGGCGAGCCCACCGTGCGCGATCGCCGGCATGAAGGCCGCGATCTTCGCGGTGAAGCCCGAGGTCAGCGGGATGCCGGCGAAGGCGAGCATGAGGAAGGCGAAGGCGGCCCCGGTGAGCGGGTGCCGACGGCCCAGACCCGCCCACTGCGACAGGTGGGTCGCCTCGGCGTCGTGCTCGCGCACGAGGTGCACGATCGCGAAGGCCGCGATGACCGAGAAGCCGTAGGCCGCGACGTAGAAGAGCACGCCCTCGATCGCCGTCTTGTCGAAGGCGATGAGCGCGACGAGCGCGAACCCGGCGTGGGCCACCGAGCTGTAGGCGAGCAGCCGCTTCACGTCGGTCTGGGGGACGGTCATCACCGCGCCGATGATCATCGTCAGCGCCGCGACCCCGATGACGCCGATGCGCCACTCCCACCGGGTCGTCTCGAAGCCGACGTAGAGCAGGCGGAGCAGGGCGCCGAAGGCGGCGGCCTTGGTGCACGCGGCCATGAAGGCGGTGATGGGAGTGGGCGCGCCCTGGTAGACGTCCGGGGTCCAGGAGTGGAAGGGCACGGCGCCGACCTTGAAGAGCACGCCGATGATGACGAGCGCGATGCCCGGCAGCAGCAGCCCCTCGAACTCCCCCGTGGACGCGGCGGTCGCGGTGGCGATCTCCGGCAGGTTCACCGAGCCGGCGTAGCCGTAGAGCAGCGCGGCGCCGAAGAGGAAGAAGCCGGAGGAGAAGGCACCGAGGAGGAAGTACTTCAGCGCCGCCTCCTGCGAGAGCAGCCGTCGACGGCGCGCCAGACCCGACATCAGGTACAGCGGCAGCGAGAGCAGCTCGAGCGCCACGAACATCGTCAGCAGGTCGTTGGCCGCGGGGAAGAGCAGCATGCCGGCGAGCCCGAAGAGGGCCAGCGGGAAGACCTCGGTCGTCGCCCAGCCCCGGCGCGTGGCCTGGGCCTCCAGGTCCGAGCCGGGCGAGGCCGCCCCCATGGGGGTGAAGCCGTCCTGCCCGTCGATCCGGTCGGCCATGACGAGCAACGACATCACGCCGAACACCAGCAGCGTGCCCTGCAGGAAGCGCGTCATCTGGTCCACCGCGACGGTGCCGTCGACGGTGACGCCGGTCGAGTCGGCGGTCAGCAGCAGCGCGACGAAGGAGATCACCACGGTGGCGATGGCGAGCCCGACCTGGGCCGCGTAGCGGGCCCGGCGGGGCACGAAGGCCTCGAGCAGCACCCCGACGAAGGCACCGACGAGCAGCACGATCATCGGCGACAGCGCGCGGTAGTCGATGTCCGGCTGCGCGAAGGCAGCGGCCATGGTCACATGCATCAGTCGTCACTCCCGGTGGTCGAGGCGTCCGCCGGGGCGGACGGGGCCGGATCGGTGACCCCGACGATCTGCAGGGTCTGGTCCACGGCCGGGTTGAGCGTGTCCAGCAGGGGCCCGGGGAAGAAGCCGAGGCCGATGAGCGCCACGACGATCGGGGCCATGACGATCTTCTCGCGCATCCCCAGGTCGCGGACGCGGCCGGCGAGTCGACGCTCGGGCACACCGGTGTCGAAGTCGCTGCGGACGTACTCCAGGTCGTCCCCCGCGGGGACCCAGTCGCCGTCCCCCACCTTCGGGGTCGGACCGGTCGCCATCCGCTTGTACATGAGCAGGATGTACAGCGCGGCCAGCACGATCGCGGTCACGGCGAAGGCCGAGACCACCGGATAGCGACCCCAGGTCCCGGCGATCACCAGGAACTCCGAGACGAAGGGGGAGAGCCCGGGCAGCGAGAGCGTCGCCAGCCCGACGAGCAGCCACAGCCCGGCGAGGACCGGGGTCACCCGCTGCCAGCCGCCGTAGTCGTCGATCCGCTTGCTGCCGCGACGGGCGACGAACATCCCCGCCAGGAGGAAGAGCCCGGCGGTGGTGAAGCCGTGGTTGATCATGTACAGGTTGCTGCCGGCCTGGGCCATGGACGTGAAGGCGAAGATGCCCATGACGATGAAGCCGAAGTGGCTCACCGAGGTGAAGGCGATCAGTCGCATCATGTCCCGCTGCCCGATCGCCAGGATCGCCCCGTAGAGGATCGTGACCACCGCCAGCGCGAGGACCACCGGGGTCGCCCACCGGCTGGCGTCGGGGAAGAGCTGCAGGCAGAAGCGGATCATCCCGAAGGTACCCACCTTGTCCAGCACGCCGACGAGCAGCGTCGCGACGGCCGGCCTGGCCTCGGTGGCCGCGTCCGGCAGCCAGGTGTGGACCGGCCACATCGGCGCCTTGATCGCGAAGGCGATGAAGAAGGAGATGAACAGCCAGCGCTCGGCGGTCGCGCCCAGCTCCAGACCGGTGAGGCGCTCGACGAGGAACCCGTCCGAGCCGCCCGGCCCGACGACGTAGAGCGCGATGACACCGACGAGCATGATCAGCCCGCCCAGCAGGCTGTAGAGGATGAAGTTCAGCGCGGCGGAGCGACGGCCCTCACCGCCGTACATCCCGATGAGGAAGTAGATCGGGATGAGCATCGCCTCGAAGAAGATGTAGAAGAGGAAGACGTCCGTGGCGGCGAAGACGCCGACCATGAACGGCACCATGAGCAGCATCAGGGCGAAGTAGGTCTTCTCCCGACTGCCTCCCTCGGGCACGTCGTCCCACGCGGCGAGCACGCAGACGGGGGCGAGCACGAGCGCCATGAGGATCAGGCTGATCGCGATCCCGTCGACACCGAGCGAGTAGCTGACGCCGATCTGCGGGATCCACTCGTGCTGCTCGACCATCTGGAACTGCTCGGTCGCGCCACGGGTGTAGCTCGTGGCCGTCGCGACGATCGCGATGAGCAGGGTCAGCAGCGAGAAGCCCAGCGCGAGCGGCTTGGCCAGCGACGAGCTGCGCGACGGGAGCACCGCCACCACGACCGTGCCGACCAGCGGCACGAGCATCAGCAGGGTGAGCCAGGGCATGTTGTCCATCAGTTGATCACCCACACAGCACCGAGGAAGGCGACGACGCCGGCGAGCATCGTCAGGGCGTACGAGCGTGCGAAGCCGTTCTGGGCGCGGCGCACCCAGCCGGCGGCGTCCCCGACGCCGCGAGCGAGCCCGAGGACCACACCGTTCTGGAGGGCGTCGTCGTCGGCCTCGGTCAGGCCCCGCGTGAGCCGGATGCCGGGGAACATCAGGGCCGTCTCGTTGATCTCGTCCTGGTAGAGGTCGCGCCGTGCGGCCCGGGTCAGGGCGTTGCCCACCGGGGGCACGACCGGCACCTCGTCCCGGCCGTAGACCAGCCAGGCCCAGACGCCGCCGATGATCACGACGGCCAGCGTGCCGATCATGATGACCGGGACCGGGATGACCGGTTCGTGGTGCCCGACCCGGCCGAAGACCGGCTCCAGCCAGGCATCGATCGGGGCGAGGTAGACGAGGACGAGGCCGAGCAGTCCGGAGCCCACGGCCAGGACCATCATCGGGACGGTCATCGAGAGCGGCGACTCGTGCGGGTCGACGTCGTCGGTCCAGCGGTGCTTGCCGTGGAAGGTCATGAAGAACAGCCGGGACATGTAGAAGGCGGTGATCCCCGCACCGATGAGCGCGGCCAGACCGAAGACCCAGGGCCGCCACCCGTCGCCGACGAAGGCGGCCTCGATGATCTTGTCCTTGCTCCAGAAGCCGGCGAAGGGGGGCACGCCCAGGATCGCCAGCCACCCGAGGCCGAAAGTGACCCAGGTGATCTTCATGGCCGAGGAGAGGCCACCGAAGCGGCGCATGTCGATCTGGTCGTTCATGCCGTGCATGACCGACCCGGCACCGAGGAACATCCCCGCCTTGAAGAAGCCGTGGGTGAGCAGGTGGAAGATCGCGAAGGCGTACCCGACCGGGCCGAGGCCTGCGGCGAGCATCATGTAGCCGATCTGGCTCATCGTCGAGGCGGCCAGCGCCTTCTTCAGGTCGTCCTTCGCGCAACCGACGATCGCCCCGAAGAGCAGCGTGATCGTGCCGACGATGACGACGGCCAGCTGGGCGTTCGGGGCGGCGTCGAAGATCGCGTGGCTGCGCACGATGAGGTAGACGCCCGCGGTGACCATCGTCGCGGCGTGGATGAGCGCCGAGACCGGGGTCGGGCCGGCCATCGCGTCGCCGAGCCAGCTCTGCAGCGGGAACTGGGCCGACTTGCCGCAGGCGGCGAGGAGCAGGAGCAGTCCGATGCCGGTGGCGGTGGCCTCGCTGGCCCCGTCGACGGCGCCGTCCACGGCCGCGAAGTCGACGCTGCCGAAGGTCGCGAACATCATCGACATCGCGAGGAAGAGCCCGATGTCACCGACGCGGTTGACGACGAAGGCCTTGTTCGCCGCGGTGGCGTAGGCCGGGTTGTGGTTCCAGAAGCCGATGAGCAGGTACGAGGCCAGGCCGACGCCCTCCCAGCCGACGATGAGCAGCAGGTAGGAGTCCGCCAGGACGAGCAGCAGCATCGAGGCGACGAAGAGGTTCAGGTAGGCGAAGAAGCGGCGCTTGGCCGGGTCGTGGGCCATGTACCCGAGGGAGTAGACGTGGATCAGCGAGCCGACGAAGGTCACGAGCAGCACGAAGGCCATCGACAGCGGGTCGATGAGCATGCCCGCGTGCACGTCGACACCACCGCCGGCCGGGATCCAGTCGAAGAGCTCGATCGCGGAGGCGCGCTCCCCCGCGTCGACGCCGAGCATGGCGATCCAGATCGCGGCGCCGACGACGAAGGACCCCCAGGAGAGCAGGGTGGCCAGCATCGGTCCGAAGGAGTCGGTGAGGCGTCCGCCGAGCAGCAGCAGTGCGGCGCCGAACAGCGGCAGCGCGACGAGCAGCCATGCCACGGAGGTGACCCCGGTGGCGGCGGCCGGGCCCGCGGCCGCGGTCGTCTGGGCTGCTGCCGTCGCAGTCAGTGCGGTGAGCAAGGCGGCTCCTTACAGCTTCAGCAGGTTGGCGTCGTCGACCGAGGCCGACCTACGGGCGCGGAAGACGGTCATGATGATCGCCAGGCCGACGACGACCTCGGCGGCGGCGACGACCATGACGAAGATGGCGATCGCCTGACCGTCCAGGGAGCCCCTCATCCGGGAGAACGTCACGAAGGCGAGACTGGCCGCGTTGAGCATGAGCTCGACGCCCATGAAGACGATGATCGCGTTGCGGCGCAGCAGCACGGTCGCGCTGCCGATCGTGAAGAGGATGATCGCCAGGTAGATGTAGTTGAGCGGGCTCACTCCTGCCTCCCTTCGGGCGTGGAGGTCGATCCGAGTCGGCCGAGCGACTCCGTCGAGTCCTCCGAAAGGCGGCTCTCGTTGATCCGCGCGTCCTCGGTGTACACGGTCGGGTTGGTCACCTGGTCGCGGGCGACGAGCACCCGGCTCACGGACAGCTCGGAGATCGACCCGTCGGGCAGCAGCGCCGGGGTGTCGACCGCGTTGTGCCGTGCGTAGACGCCCGGGGCGGGCAGGCCCGCGAGGTGCTTGCCGTCGCGGAAACGCTTCTCCATCCACTCCTTCTGGGTGGGCTTGGCGAGGATCCGCTGCCGGTGGGCGAAGACCATCGCGCCGAGGGCGGCGACGGTCAGGAGCGCGGCGGTGATCTCGAAGAGCCAGATGTAGCGGCCGAAGATCAGGTGGGCCAGCCCCTCGACGTTGCCCGGGTCGGCGTTGACGTCGGTGAGGTTCGGGTCACCGACGTAGGTGATCCGGCCGACGGCGCCGACGAGCAGCGCGAGGATCGCCAGGCTGAGCAGGGCGCTGAGCACCCGCTGCCCCTTGATCGTCTCCACGAGGGAGGAGGAGTGGTCCACGCCGACGAGCATGACGACGAAGAGGAAGAGCATCATGACGGCGCCGGTGTAGACGAAGACGTGCACGATGCCGAGGAAGGGCGCCTCCTGCAGCAGGTACATCACCCCGACGACGATCATCGTCAGCACCATGCCGATCGCCGCGTGCACGGCCTTGCGGGCGAAGAGCAGCGCGAGTGCGCTCGGTACCGCGACGCAGGCCAGGATCCAGAACATGACGGCCTCGCCGGTGCCGGTCATCGCGCCCCCTCCGAGTTGCGTTCGATCCACTCCCGCTGCTCCGGGGTGGAGGTGGTGACCTCACCGCGGTAGTAGTCCTTCTCGTCCGTCCCCTCGACCACGGGGTGCGGGGGCGGGAGCATGCCCTCCTGCAGCGGGGCGAGGAGCTGCTCCTTGGTGAAGATCAGGTCGGCGCGGTTGTCGTCGGCCATCTCGTAGTCGTTGGTCATCGTCAGTGCCCGCGTCGGGCAGGCCTCGATGCACAGCCCGCAGAAGATACAGCGCAGGTAGTTGATCTGGTAGATGTGCCCGTACCGCTCGCCGGGGCTGAAGCGCAGCCCCCGCTCGTCGTCGTTGTCCTTGCCCTCGACGAGGATGGCGTCCGCGGGGCAGGCCCAGGCGCACAGCTCGCAGCCGATGCACTTCTCCAGACCGTCCGGGTGCCGGTTGAGCTGGTGGCGCCCGTGGAAGCGCGGCTGGGTCGGCCACTTCACCTCCGGGTACTCCTGGGTGGCGACCTTGCGGAACATCGTCGCGAAGGTCACCCCGAACCCGGCGACGGGTCCGAAGAGCTCGGCGATGAAGCCCTTCTCGTTCTCCTCAGCCACGGGTCTCCTCCTCCTCACGGGTGGACGGCGCGCTGGTCAGGGCCTTCTCCCCGCCCTCACGGGGGGCCTCCACGAGACGCTGGCCCGGCAGTGGTGGGACGGGGTAGCCACCCGCCCACGGGTCGACCTCCGCGGGGACCTCGGCCGCCTCTGCGGCGGCCTTCTCCTGGGCCTCGACCCGGTTCTCCCAGATCCACATCGCGCCGAGCACGATCACCGCGAGCACGGCGATGATGATCAGCGAGGAGACCGGGAAGGAGAGGCCGAGGACGTCGACGGTGCCGTCACCGAAGAAGCCGGCGTCGGCCCCGCGGATGAAGGTCACGGCGACCACCCAGGCGACCGTGAGGGGGATGAGCAGCTTCCAGCCGAAGCGCATGAACTGGTCGTAGCGGGTCCGCGGCAGGGTGCCGCGCAGCCACACGAAGCCCCACATGAACAGCCACATCTTCAGGGTGAACCACAGCAGGCCCCACCAGCCGGTGTTGAACATGCCGTCGCCGATGGCCGCGATGCCGGGAGGCGCCTGCCACCCGCCGAGGAAGAAGGTCGTCGCGAGCCCCGAGACGGTGAACATGTTGACGTACTCCCCGAGGAAGAACATCGCGAAGCGCATGCCCGAGTACTCGGTGAAGTACCCACCGACGAGCTCGCCCTCGCCCTCGGCGAGGTCGAAGGGCAGCCGGTTGGTCTCACCGACCATCGTGATGAGGTAGACGACGAAGGAGACGCACGCGGGGATGACGAACCACAGGTCGGACTGCTGCGCGACGATCTCGCTGGTGCTCATCGAGCCCGCGTACATGAAGACCGCCACCAGGGCCAGGCCCATCGCGATCTCGTAGGAGATGATCTGCGCGGTCGCCCGCAGCCCACCGAGCAGCGGGTAGGTCGAGCCGGCCGACCAGCCACCGAGGACGATCCCGTACGCGGCGACACCGGCGACCGCCAGCACGAGCAGTCCCGCGATGGGGGTGTCGGTCAGCTGCAGCGGCGTGGTGTGCCCGAACATCTCGACCGACCCGCCGAGCGGGATGATCGAGAAGGAGACGAAGGCCATCGTGGCGAAGAGGACCGGCGAGAGCGTGAAGATCAGTGCGTCCGCCGTCGCCGGGCGCACGTCCTCCTTGAACATCGACTTCATGCCGTCGGCGAGACTCTGCAGCAGGCCGAAGGGGCCGACCCGGTTCGGGCCGGGCCGCTGCTGCATGCGGCCGATCATGCGGCGCTCGAACCAGATCATCAGCAGCACGCTGAGCAGCAGGTAGACGAAGATCAGCAGCGCCTTGACCAGCGACAGCCACAGCGGGGTGTCGCTGAAGTCGGCCGCCGCGGGCTTGTCCGCGGCGGCGAGGGTCAGGGCCAGGTTGGTCATGCGGCACCACCCTTGGTGACGGAGACGAGCTCGCCCGCTCGCCCGGCGAGGCTGCGCACGTCACAGCTCTCGGAGTTGGTCGGCAGCCACACGACCCGCGCGACCATGTCGGGGCGGATGTCGGCCGGGACGGTGATGCGCACGTCCTCCGCCGAGACGGTGACGAGGTCGCCGGCGACGATCCCCATCGACTCGGCGGTCTCCGGGGAGATCACCGCCCGGGGCGCACCGGCGGTGCCGGCGAGGTAGGGCTCCCCGTCCTGCATCGATCCCTTGTCCAGCAGCAGGCGCCAGGTGGCCAGCACCAGCTGGCCCTCGTGCGGGCTGATGACGCGGGGCAGCTTGCCGGCGGGGATGTCGCCGCCGGACCGCGGGGCCGGGGTCGCCTCGAGGGAGCGGCGGGCCTCGGCGACGGTGCGGGTGCCGAGGAAGGCGTCCATCTCGTCGGCGAGCATGTGCAGCACCCGGTGGTCGGGTACGGCCTTCGTCGCCAGCGAGGTCTCGAAGGGCCGCAGCCGCCCCTCCCAGTCCAGGAAGGCGCCGGAGCGCTCCGCGTGGGGGGCCACGGGCAGGACGACGTCGGCGTGCTCGGTCACGCTGCTCGGGCGGATCTCGAGGGAGACGGTGAAGGCCTTCTCGAAGGCCGCGTGGGCCTCGCGCAGGCCGAGGTCGTCGGCGTCGACACCGCCGACGAGCAGCCCGCCGACCGTGCCGGCGGCGGCGCCGGAGATGATCCCGGCGGTCTCCAGCGCGCCCTGGTGCGGCAGGCACCCGGCCTCGACGGCTCCGCGTTCACCGGCGCGACGCGGCACCCACGCCAAGCGGGCACCGGTGGCCTCGGCCAGCCGGGTGGCGGCGGTGAGGCCGCCCGGGACGGTGGCCAGCCGTTCACCGACGAGGATGATCGCCCGCTCACCGCGCAGCCCCTCCCGGACCGCGGCCAGCGACTCCTCCGAGCCGTCCTCGCCGAGGGCCTGCAGGACCTCCGTCTCGGTGCCGGGCGCCGTCGGGACGAGGGTGCCGCCCATCTTCTCCAGACCGCGCGTGGCGAAGGGGGCCAGCGCGTGGACCTTGGTGCCGGCCGTGCGGAACCCCTTGCGCAACCGGAGGAAGACGATCGGGCTCTCCTCCTCCGGCTCGAAGCCGGCGAGCAGCACCGTCCCGGCGGACCCGAGGTCCTCGTAGGTGACGCCCCCGGTCTCGGGCGTGCGGCCCACGACGTGGCGCAGCAGGAAGTCGCGCTCCTCCGTGGAGTGCGGGCGGGCGCGCAGGTCGACGTTCTCGGTCCCGAGGACCTGCCGGGCGAAGGTCGCGTAGGCGTGCGCGTCCTCGATGCTCGCCCGACCCCCGACGAGCACGCCGTGCTCGGTGGCGGCCCGCAGTCCCTCCGCGGCGGCGGTCAGCGCCTCCTGCCAGGAGACGACCTGCAGCTGCCCGGCGGCATCGCGCACCATCGGGAAGTCGAAGCGGTCACCGGTGCTCGCGTAGGTGAAGGCCCAGCGGCCCTTGTCGCAGTTCCACTCCTCGTTGACGAGCGGGTTGTTGCCGGCCATCCGCCGCAGCACCGTGCCGCGGCGGTGGTCGGTGCGGATGGAGCATCCGGAGGCGCAGTGCTCGCACACGTCCGGGGTGGAGACCAGGTCGAAGGGGCGGGAGCGGAAGCGGTAGGCCGCGCCCGTCAGCGCGCCGACGGGACAGATCTGGACCGTGTTGCCCGAGAAGTAGGACTCGAAGGGCTGCTCCTCGTAGATGAGGACCTGCTGCAGCGCCCCGCGCTCCCCCATCTCGATGAAGGGATCGCCGGCGATCTGCGAGGAGAAGCGGGTGCACCGGGTGCACAGGATGCAGCGGTCGCGGTCCAGCAGCACCTGGGAGGAGATGTTGATCGGCTTGGGGTAGGTGCGCTTGACGTCGTCGAAGCGGGAGGTGGACCGGCCGTTGGACATCGCCTGGTTCTGCAACGGGCACTCCCCGCCCTTGTCGCAGACCGGGCAGTCCAGCGGGTGGTTGACCAGGAGGAGCTCCATGATCCCCTGCTGGGCCTTGTCCGCGACCGGCGAGCTGGACTGGGTGCCGACCTGCATGCCCTCCGCGACCGTCATGGTGCAGCTGGCCTGCGGCTTGGGCATCGGCCGCACGTTGCCCTCGCGGTCGGGCATCGCGACCTCGACGAGGCACTGCCGGCAGGCACCGACGGGGTCGAGCAGCGGGTGGTCGCAGAAGCGCGGGATCTGGATCCCGGCCTCCTCCGCGGCGCGGATGAGGAGGGTGTTCTTCGGGACGGCAACGGGGACGCCGTCGATGGTCAGGTTGACCAGCTCGGGCGTCGTCTGCTGCTCCGGGGACGATGATGTGGTGGTCATGCGGTCACCATCGGGTTCTGCTCCTTGCGGAAGAGCGTGGACGCGGCGGGCGGGAAGAGCTCGCTGGCGGCGGTGTGGCAGCCGGCCTCGAACTCCTCGCGGAAGTACTGCACGGCCGAGGTGATGGGGCTCGTGGCACCGTCACCGAGGGCGCAGAAGGCCCGGCCGAGGATGTTGTCGCAGATGTCGACGAGCAGGTCGATGTCGGTCCGGGTGCCCTTGCCGTCCTCGAGGCGGTGCAGGATCTGGGCCATCCAGTACGTGCCCTCGCGGCACGGCGTGCACTTGCCGCACGACTCGTGCATGTAGAAGTCGTTCCACCGGCTGACGGCGCGCACCACGGAGACGGTCTCGTCGAAGATCTGCAGGGCCCGGGTGCCCAGCATCGACCCGTGGGCGGCCACCGACTCGAAGTCCAGCGGCACGTCGAGGTGCTCGTCGGTGAAGATCGGGGTGGAGGAGCCTCCCGGGGTCCAGAACTTCAGCTTCTTGTCCGGGTCCCGCATCCCGCCGGCCATGTCGAGCAGCTCGCGCAGCGTGATGCCGAGCGGCGCCTCGTACTGGCCCGGGTGCTTCACGTGCCCCGACAGCGAGAAGATGCCGAAGCCGTTGGACTTCTCGGTGCCCATGTCGGAGAACCACTCGGCGCCGCGGTCGACGATGACCGGGACCGAGGCGATGCTCTCGGCGTTGTTGACCACGGTCGGGCGGGAGTACAGGCCCGCCACCGCGGGGAAGGGGGGCTTGAGGCGGGGCTGGCCGCGGCGGCCCTCGAGGGAGTCCAGCAGGGCCGTCTCCTCGCCGCAGATGTAGGCGCCGGCCCCGGCGTGCACGACGATGTCCAGGTCGTAGCCCGTGCCGAGGACGTCCTTGCCGAGGTAGCCGGCGTCGTAGGCCTCCTGCACGGCCTGGAGCAGGCGCCGGTAGACGTGGGCGACCTCGCCGCGCAGGTAGATGAAGGCCTTGTCGGAGCCGATCGCGAAGCTCGTGATGATCGAGCCCTCGATGAGGAAGTGGGGCGCCGCCATCATCAGCGGGATGTCCTTGCAGGTACCCGGCTCGGACTCGTCGGCGTTGACCACGAGGTAGCGGGGCCCGCCGTCGTGCGGCGGGAGGAAGCCCCACTTCATGCCGGTGGGGAAGCCGGCACCGCCGCGGCCGCGCAGGCCGGAGTCCTTCAGCTCCTGGACCAGGTCGTCCGGCTCGCGCTCCAGCGCCGAGCGCAGCGCCCGGTAGCCGCCCTCCCGCTCGTAGGTGGCCAGCGTCCAGGACTGCGGGTGGTCCCAGAACTTGGTCAGGATCGGCGTCAGCTGCGTCGACATCCCGGTCACTCCCCCTTCTCGTGCGCGCTGTGCGGCGGAGTCTCGTCAGAGGCGTTGTCCTCGTCGGCGGGGATGTGGCGGCCGGGGGCCAGGCCCTCGACCTGCGCGCCCGCCTCGTCCGGCGTGGTGGTGGGCGTCGGCTCCTCGCCCGGGGCGGCCCAGCCCTCGGCGCGGGCCACCTCGAGGCCCCGCAGCGAGGCCTTGCCGGCCCCGGGGCCCTCGTTCGCGTGGTCGTCGGGGAAACCGGCGAGCAGCCGGGAGACCTCCTTGAAGCTGCACACCCGGTCCGGCCCGCGGGTGGGGCGCACCGGGTTGCCGGCGCGCAGGTCGTCGACGAGCTTGGTCGCCGACTCGGGGGTCTGGTTGTCGAAGAACTCCCAGTTGACCATCAGCACCGGCGCGTAGTCGCACGCGGCGTTGCACTCGAGGTGCTCCAGGGTGACCTTGCCGTCCTCGGTGGTCTCGTCGTGACCGACGTCGAGGTGCTCGCTGAGCTGGTCGAAGATCTGGTCCCCGCCCATGATCGCGCAGAGGGTGTTGGTGCAGACCCCGACGTTGTACTCGCCGCTCGGGTGGCGCTTGTACTGGGTGTAGAAGGTCGCGACCCCGGAGACCTCGGCCCGGGTCAGCTCGAGCAGGTCGGCGCAGAAGTTGATGCCACGACCCGTGACGTAGCCGTCGACGCTCTGCACGAGGTGCAGCAGCGGCAGCAGCGCCGAGCGCTTCTGCGGGTAGCGCTCCAGGATCTGCGCGGCATCGGCGGTGAGCGCCTCGAGCGTCTCCTCGGAGTAGGGCTCCTTGCTCTCCGCCGACAGCTTGAGGTGGCCGAACGAGTCCTGCCGGCCGAACTTGATCGTCATCAGCGATCCACTCCTCCAATGACCGGGTCGATCGAGGCGACCGCGACGACGACGTCGGCGAGGTTGCCCCCTTCGCACATGGCCGCGATGGCCTGCAGGTTGTTGAAGCAGGGGTCGCGGAAGTGGGCCCGGTAGGGCCGGGTGCCACCGTCGGAGACGACGTGGCAGCCGAGCTCCCCCTTCGGGGACTCGATGGCGGCGTAGGCCTGGCCCGGCGGGACCCGGAAGCCCTCGGTCACCAGCTTGAAGTGGTGGATGAGCGCCTCCATCGAGGTGCCCATGATCTCGCGGATGTGGTCGAGGCTGTTGCCCTGGCCGTCGCCGCCCACGGCCAGCCGGGCCGGCCAGGCGATCCGCTTGTCCTCGACCATCGTCGGGCCGGGGTTCTTCTGCAGCTCGTCGCAGACCTGCTCGATGATCCGGATGCTCTGGCGCATCTCGTCCAGCCGGATGCACAGCCGGTCGTAGGCGTCGGCACCGGTGCGGGTGACGACGTCGAAGTCGTACTTCTCGTACCCGCAGTAGGGGTCGAGCTTGCGCAGGTCGTGCGGCAGCCCGGTCGAGCGGAGCACCGGACCGGTGATGCCCAGCGCGGTGCAGCCGGTCAGCGAGAGCTCGCCGACGTCCTTGAGCCGGCCGATGAGGATCGGCAGCTCGACGAGCAGCTTGTCCAGCTCGTCGACGCCCTTGGCGACCACCGGCAGGGTCTCGCGGATCTTGTCGATCGCGCCGGGCGGCAGGTCCTGGGCGACGCCGCCGGGACGGATGTAGCCGTTGTTCATCCGCAGGCCGGTGATGTTCTCGATGATCGAGAGGATCCGCTCGCGCTCGCGGAAGCCGATCGTCATGATCGTCGTCGCGCCGAGCTCCATGCCCCCGGTGCCCAGGCAGATCAGGTGGCTGGAGATGCGGGTCAGCTCCATCATGAGCACCCGGATCGCGCTGGCCCGCTCGGGGATGTCATCGGTGATGCCGAGGAGCTTCTCGATGCCCAGGCAGTACGCCGTCTCCTGGAACATCGGGGACAGGTAGTCCATCCGGGTGCAGAAGGTCACGCCCTGGGTCCAGGTGCGGAACTCCATGTTCTTCTCGATGCCCGTGTGCAGGTAGCCGATGCCCGCGCGGGCCTCGGTCACCGTCTCGCCGTCGAGCTCGAGGATGATCCGCAGCACGCCGTGGGTCGAGGGGTGCTGCGGCCCCATGTTGAGGATGATCCGCTCCTCGGGGTTCATCCCGAGCTCGCCGATCTCCCGGTCGAAGTCGCCGCTGGCCTGGACGTCGACGATGTGGCCCTCGGCGTAGTCGTCGGCGCCCGGGGTCGAGTGCACCCCGGAGTCTCCTGTGTGCGTCGTCATCAGTTGTACGACCTCCGCTCGTCGGGCGGCGGGACGGTGCCGCCCTTGTACTCCACGGGGATCCCGCCCAGCGGGTAGTCCTTGCGCTGCGGGTGCCCGACCCAGTCGTCCGGCATGAGGATGCGGGTCAGCGCCGGGTGGCCGTCGAAGACCACGCCGAACATGTCCCAGGTCTCCCGCTCGTGCCAGTCCGCGGCCGGGTAGGTCTCGACGATGCTCGGGATGTGCGGGTCCGCGTCGGGGGCGCTCACGTCGAGCCGCAGCCGGCGACCGCCGTGGGTGATCGAGAGCAGCTGGTAGGCCACGTGCAGCTCCCGGCCCGCCTCGTTCGGGAAGTGGTACCCGGAGACCGACATGCACATCTCGAAGCGCAGTCGCGGGTCGTCCCGCAGGGCGCGCGCGACGCGCGGCAGGTGCTCGCGCGGCACGTGGAGGGTCAGCTCGCCGGCGTGGACGACGACCCGCTCGAGGAGGTCCGCACCCGTGCTCTCCTGCAGCAGGTCGACGACCTCGTCGAAGTAGCCGCCGTAGGGGCGCTTGGCCGCCCCGGGGAACTCGATGCGCCGCTCCAGCTCGCCGTACCCGGAGGTGTCCGAGCCCTGTCGGACGCCGAAGAGGCCGCGGCGCTGGTCGACGACGACCGGCTCGTGGCCCGGCTCGGGAACGCCGAGGGAGTCCTCGTCCTCGACGTTGGTGTACTCCACGGGGCGGTGGCCACCGGTGAGCCCGCTCGTGTCGGGGTAGTCGGTGTGTGCCGTCCCGGCCAGGCCCGGCCCCTCGGGGTGGACCCCCTTCGGCCGGGGGGTGTCGACGTCCTGCGTCGTGGCCTCGACGTCCTTGCCCGCCTCGTCCGCGGGCTTCTCCTCCTCGGTCATGCCAGCAGGTTCCTTCCGAGGAGCGACTCGTGGTCGTGGGTGGGCTCCTGCAGCTCGGTGGGCGTCGCGGTCAGCGCCGCCTGCTCCGCCGCGCGGGCCGCGGCCTCGCGGTTGACGCCGAGCTTGGAGCCCTGGACCTGCTCGTGGAGGGTGATGATCGCGTTGAGCAGCATCTCCGGGCGCGGCGGGCAGCCGGGCAGGTAGACGTCCACCGGGATGATGTGGTCGACGCCCTGGACGATCGCGTAGTTGTTGAACATGCCGCCGGAGCTGGCGCAGACACCCATCGAGATGACCCACTTCGGGCTCGCCATCTGGTCGTAGACCTGCCGCACGACGGGAGCCATCTTGTTGCTGACCCGCCCGGCGACGATCATCAGGTCCGCCTGCCGCGGGGTGGCGGCGAAACGCTCCATGCCGAAACGCGCCAGGTCGTAGTGGGGGGTGCCGATCGCCATCATCTCGATGGCGCAGCACGCGAGGCCGAAGGTGGCCGGCCACATCGACGACTTGCGCATGTACCCGGCGAGCTTCTCGACCGTGGTGAGCGCGATCCCTCCCGGGATCTTCTCCTCGAGTCCCATGTCTAGACCTCCGTCTCGTCAGTCCCACTCGAACCCACCGCGACGCCACACGTAGGCGTCGGCGATGAAGAACGCGTTGAACAGGAAGAGCACCACCGCAAAGAGGGTGAACGCACCGAGCTCGTCGAAGGCGACGGCGAAGGGGTACAGGAACAGCGCCTCGATGTCGAAGATGATGAACAGCATTGCGGTCAGGTAGTACTTGACCGGGAAGCGGCCGCCCTCCTCGGCCTGCGGTGTGGGCTGGATACCGCACTCGTAGGCCTGGGACTTGGCCAGGTTGAACCGGGCCGGCCCGACGATGAGGCTCATCCCGACCGACACGACGGCGAAGCCGAGGCCGATGAGGAAGAGGAACAGCAGCGGGATGTAGGGGTTCATCGCTGCACGACCTCACTTTCTGACGGGGCGGTGACGCCTTCTTCGATACTAGGGCCGACCGTGATCGAGGCCACACCCGGCTCACGCATTGGGGGCCATCCGCGTCATCAGGTGCACGAGCCGGTCGTCCAGTCCGCCGCCCTTCTCCTCCGGCAGGTTCGCCATGAGCTTGAGCATGAAGTGCATGAGCGTCTTGCGCGGCAGGCCGTACTTCGTGGCCAGGCGCATGATCTCGGGCCGGCCGATGAGCTTGGCGAACTGCGCCCCGAGGGTGAAGTAGCCCCCGTGCATCTGCTTCATCGTCTCGGCGTAGGAGGCGAGCACCCGCTCCCGCCCGTCGGCGTCCCGGCGGGCCAGCCCCTGCAGGATCGTGTCGGCGGCCGCGTGGCCGGCCTCCAGCGCGTAGTCGATGCCCTCGCCGTTGAAGGGGTTGACCATCCCGCCCGCGTCGCCGACGAGCATCAGCCCGCGGTCGTAGAGGGGCTGGCGGTTGAAGGCCATCGGCAGGGCCGCGGCGGTGATCGAGCCCTGCATGGTGTCGGCGTTGATGCCCCACTCCGGCGGCATCGTCTCCACCCAGCGGCGCATGACGTCCTTGTAGTCGGTGCGCCCGAAGGCCTCGGAGGTGTTGAGGACGCCGAGCCCGACATTGCTGCGCCCGTCGCCGAGCCCGAAGAGCCAGCCGTAGCCGGGCATGAGGATGCGTTCCCCGCTCGGCGTGCTCGACCACAGCTCGAGGTGGCTCTCGAGGTACTCGTCGTCGTGCCGGGGGGTCTCGTAGTAGGCCCGGACCGCGACCGCCATCGGCCGGTCCTCGCGCTTCTCCCGGCCCATCTTCACCGAGAGCCGGGAGGAGACGCCGTCGGCGGCGACGACGACCGGGGCCCGGTAGGTCTCCTTCTCGCCGGTGGCGCGGCCGCGCTCGTCGACGACCTTGGCGACCACGCCCTCGATCCGACCGTGCTCGTCGAGGATCGGCTCGTGGGCGTTGCGGCCCTCCAGCAGCGTCGCACCTGCGGACTGCGCGTGCCGGGCGAGGACCTCGTCCAGGTCGGCCCGGGCACGGACCATCCCGGTCGCGGGGAAGGAGGTCACGTCCGGCCAGTCCAGCTGCAGGCGCATGCCGCCGCCGATGATGCGCAGGCCCTTGTTGTGCGCCCACCCGTCGGTCTCGTCCAGGGGGACCCCGAGGTGGACGAGCTGGCGGACCGCACGCGGGGTCAACCCGTCGCCGCAGATCTTGTCGCGGGGGAACTGCGCCTTCTCGAGCAGGACCACGTCCTTGCCGGCCTTGGCCAGCCACGCAGCGGTGGCACTGCCGCCCGGTCCTGCACCGACGACGATGGCATCCGCCGTCGAACCGTCCGTCGCGTCACTGGTCACGAAAAGTTCCTCGAAGGCTTGTGAATGAATTCACGATCGCCGGGCAGCCTACCCCTCGCCCGGGGCTCTCGCGTCAGGCCCCCTTCGTCGCCCGGTGCAGCGCGACGATGCCGCCGGTGAGGTTTCGCCACTCGACCCCGCCCCACCCGGCGTCGGCGATCCACCGGGCCAGCCTCTCCTGCGCCGGCCAGGCCTGGATCGACTCGGCGAGGTAGACGTAGGACTCCGGGTTCGAGCTCAGTCGGCGGGCCACCGGCGGGAAGGCGGCCATGAGGTACTCCGAGTAGACCGTGCGGAAGAGCCGGCCCACCGGCTGGCTGAACTCGCAGATGAGCAGCCGGCCGCCCGGCCGGGTCACCCGCAGGAACTCCGCGAGCGCCACCTCCGGCCGGACGACGTTGCGGAAGCCGAAGGACATCGTCACCACGTCGAAGGACTCGTCGGCGAAGGGCAGGCGGGTCGCGTCGGCCGCCGAGAAGTCCAGCCCCGGACGCTGCCGCAGCCCCTGCCGGAGCATCCCGAGGGAGAAGTCCGCGGAGACCACCTCCGCCCCGGCACCACGAAGGGGGACCGAGGAGGACCCGGGGCCGGCGGCGATGTCCAGGATCCGCTCCCCCGGACGCGGGTCGATCGCCCGCACGACGCTGCGGCGCCACAGGCGGGTCTGCCCGAGCGACATGACGTCGTTCATCAGGTCGTACTTCGCGGCGGTCTCGTCGAACATCGCGGCGACGGCCTTGGGGTCCTTCTGGAGGGAGGCACGACTCATGTCCTCATCCTCGCACCCGCAGTCGTACCCTGTTCACGCCATGACCTCCCCTTCCCCTGCCGACCAGCCCCCCGTCGGTGACCCCGGCGACACCCTGCTCGCACGTACCGTCGCCGTCCCCCTCCCACGCGTGGAGGACCTGCTCGCCCTGCTGCCGGAGCCAGAGGACGTCGGGGACGTCGTCTCCTGGGTCCGCCGTGGCGAGGGCCTGGTCGGGTGGGGGCGCGTGGCCACCTTCGCCTCGAGCGGGCCCGACCGCTTCGCCGAGGCCCAGCAGTGGTGGCGACGCACGACGGCCGAGGCCATCGTGCGCGACGACGTGCAGGAGCCCGGGACCGGCCCGATCGCCTTCGGGTCGATGGCCTTCTCCCGCCACTCCGACTCCGACTCGGTGCTCGTCGTCCCCGAGGTCGTCGTCGGACGCCGCGGCTCCCACGCGTGGATCACGACGATCACGCGGGCCTCGACCGTCCCGCCGGCGGACGTGCTGCTCACGCACCAGCCCGAGCCGGAGGGGCCGGGGCCGGTGGACTTCGAGGACGGCGACCTCGGCGTGCAGCGCTGGTCCCAGGCCGTCGACGAGGCCGTCGCGCGCATCGGCGCCGGTGAGCTGGACAAGGTCGTGCTCGCCCGCAGCGTGCGCGCGTGCGCCGGGCGGCGGATCGACCCGCGATGGGTGCTGCGACGCCTCACCGAGGACTACGACACGACGTGGGTCTTCGCCGTCGACGGGCTCGTCGGCGCGACCCCGGAGATGCTCGTGCGCCTCGAGCGCGGACTGGTCACGTCGCGCGTGCTGGCAGGCACGATCCGACGCAGCGGTGACGACGGTCACGACCTGGCCCTCGCCGGGTCCCTCGCCCGCAGCAGCAAGGACCTCGAAGAGCACGAGTACGCGGTGCGCTCGGTCGCGGACGCGCTCGCGGAGCACACCTCCTCGATCAACGTGCCGGAGTCCCCCTTCGTGCTGCACCTGAACAACGTCATGCACCTCGCGACCGATGTCGCCGGGGTGGTCGACGACGACTCGACCTCGCTCGGGCTCGCCGCCTCGCTCCACCCCTCCGCGGCGGTCTGCGGCACCCCCACGCCGGCGGCCGACGACGTCATCTCGCAGCTGGAGTCGATGGACCGCGGCCGCTACGCCGGGCCCGTCGGCTGGATGGACGCCTCCGGTGACGGCGAGTGGGGCATCGCGCTGCGCTGCGGCGTCTACGAGGACCCGACCTCGATCTCGCTCTACGCCGGCTGCGGCATCGTCGCGGGTTCCCGCGCCGAGGACGAGGTCGCCGAGTCGGTCGCCAAGCTGCTGCCGATGCGGACCGCGCTCGGCGGCTGAAGGGGGCGCCCCGCCCGCCCCACGATCATCGGGTCACCCGAGAATCCCCCTCTTCGCAAGAGTTTGGAACTCTTGCGAACCGGCAGGAACTCTTGCCGAGCCGGGGCGAAGGGGACCGCAGTGCCCGGTCAGGAGCGAAGGGGGCCGCCTGACCCGAGTGCCGCGGCGACCACCTCGTGGGTCCGCGCCTCGGTCTCCCGGCGCCGGTCCCCGTCGATGGGCACCCTGACCACTCTGATCCCCTGCGCGGGCCCGGCCACGACCCGGGCCAGCTCGGCGACGTCGGTCACGGTGGTGCAGTGCAGGCCGTGGGCCGCACACAGGGCAGAGATGTCGGTCCCGGTCGGCGTGGTGAAGAGCCGACGCAGCGAGCCGGAGAGCTCCGGGGCGCCGTACTCAAGCGTGCTGAAGATGCTCCCACCGTCGTCGTCGACCACGACGATGGTCAGGTCCGGCCTCGGCTCGTCGGGGCCGATGAGCAGACCATTCGCATCGTGCAGGAAGGTCAGGTCCCCCAGCAGCGCCGCCGTGGGGCGCCCCGGCCGCGAGAGTGCGAGGCCCACCGCGGTGGAGACGCACCCGTCGATGCCGGCGAGGCCCCGGCTGGTGACCAGGTCGACGTCGGGGCGCTGCCGCGGGATGCCGAGGTGGACGTCCCGGGCGACGCTGCTGCTGCCGAGCAGGAGAGCGGCGTCCGGCGGCAGGGCGTCGTGCACGGCACGGGCGAGGGCCGGCCCGTCGAGGTCGGCGCCGGCCACCGCGGCCAGGGCGTCGGCGCACCGTTCGGCGGCCTCCAGCCACACCCGGGCGAAGGGGGTCACCCCCCACCCCTCACCGGTCACCGCGAGCGCCGCGAAGGGGTGCACGGCCTCGGCCTCGTGGGTGGAGTCGGCCCAGCCGTGTGCTCCGGGCTCTCCCGTGGTGACGACCTCGACCCGCACGTCCGTACGGCGGGTCAGGGCGGGCACGAGGCGCCCCAGGGTAGGGCGGCCGATGACGAGCAGCCGGGAGGGCAGGTGCGCGCCGACCCAGTCCCGCGCGCCGAGCAGCCGGGTCCCGTGGGGCAGGACGAGGTCACCGGTGCCGGCGCCGGGCTCGGCGATGACCGGCGCGCCGTGGTGGCGGGCCCAGCGAAGGGCATCGGCCCGATGCGCGGCCGTCGGCAGCTCCCCGATGACGACGAGGGTCTCCGGGTCGTGCGGCAGCGGCGGTGCCGGGCCGGCCGTGGGGGCCGGTGGCTCGGGCAGCGTGACCCAGGGTCGGCCGTCCGGGCGCCCCGCGACGGCGCCACCGGTCCCGGCCCGGCTCCCGGGGTCGTCCCGCTCCCGCCGGGCGGGGGCGGGCGCCCCGGTTCGGGGAGGCGGGTCGGGCGCGAGCGGGTCGCGGTAGGGCAGGTCCAGGTGCACGGGGCCGGCGAGCCCGGACCCGGCGAGGTCACCGGTGGCAGCTGCGTGCGCCCGGGCTGCGGTCGTGCGCCAAGCCGCGGCCTGCCTGGTCGGGTCGCTCGGGGTCTCCAGCTCGGCCATGAGGCGGACGGCGCCGCCGAGCAGGCCGAGCTGGTCGGTGGCCTGGTTGGCCCCGACGCCGCGCAGCTCGGGCGGGCGGTCGGCGGTGAGCAGGATGAGGGGCACCGCGCCGTGGTGGGCCTCGAGGACGGCCGGGTGGAGGTTCGCCACGGCGGTGCCGCTCGTCGTGACGACGGCGGCGGGGCTGAGGCTCTCCTTCGCCAGGCCCAGCGCGAGGAAGGCCGCGCTGCGCTCGTCGACACGCACGTGCAGCCGCAGTCGCCCCTCGGTCTCCAGCTCGTGGGCCGCGTAGGCCAGCGGCGCGGACCGGGAACCGGGGCAGAGGACGAGCTCGCGCATCCCGAGCCGGCAGAGCTCGTCGAGCAGCACGCGGGCGCCGGTCGTCGAGGGGTTCACGGGCCCGATCCTGCCACGCGGCCGCGGGCGCGACGGGAGCCGTCACTCCAGCACCCGTTCGATGTCGTAGTCGATGACGACGACCTCCGGGGCGTCCGGCGCGAGCAACCGGTCCGGATCCCCCAGGAAGGGCGCGGCGCCCTCGCGCCATGCCCGGACCGAGGGGTGGTCGCTGGCGTCGACGAGCCCGGCGGTCTCGGTGTACTCCCCCAGGGCGTGCGCGTCGGTGGCTCCCGCGTCGGCCCCCAGGTCCTCGGCGAGGCTGCGGCGGATCGTCACCCAGTCGGCGCGATCGGGGTTGGGCGCCCCGTCGAGCCCGGCGACGAGGTCCTCCTCGTGCTCGAGGCTGAGGACCGAGACCCCCTCGGGCACGGGCACCTGCCCGATCGGGGCGCCCGAGGTGACGACGTGGGTCACGTCGTGGTCCTCGCGGAAGCGCGGGTCGGCCGCGAGCGCAGCGGCGGTGAGCCCGCCCTGGCTGTGGCCGGTGAGCATGACCGGCCCGGAGCGGGGGGCGCCCGTCCGTGCCCGGGCGTCGTCGAGCGCCCGAGCGGCCCCGCGACTCGTCAGGCTCGTGCCGCGGGCCGAGAGCAGGACGTCGCTCGTGAGGTCCCAGGGGTTCTCACCGGCGCGGGGGTCGAAGCTCTGGGTCCCCGGCAGGTCCACGATCCAGCGCCACCGGCCGTCGGGGCCGGGGATGCCGGTCACGCGCAGCCGGTCCCGCCCCGAGGTCGGCCCGTCAGGGGCGACGAGGTCTCCGAGGGAGTGTGGCGCGGGCACGTGCCGCGGTGCGCCGTGGGCCCGCACCCGCACCCGCCTGCCCGACTCGTCGAGGGCCGTTCCCGAGGCCGCTGCGACGATGACCCGCAGCGCCTCCTTCCGGGTGCGCGGCGGGTAGGCCACCCCGGCGCGTGCGGACCGCCACCCGAGCCAGGCCCCGAGGGGCGGCAGACCGCCGCCGAGACCGGTGACGAACCCGTCGAGCCCGTCCGCCGCGGCAGGCACGAGCCACGGCTGGTCGAAGAGCACCTCGTCGACCTCCCCGCCGACCGAGTGCCCCACGCCGGTGACCGCCTCCTGCACGTCCTCGCCGATCGCGGCGCCGACGGGGGTGGCCAGTGCGGCCCCGACGACTGGCACGGCGAGCGCGCCCACCCCGACGACGGGAGGGCCGATGCCGCCGAGGGCGGACCCGACGGCCGTGCCGGCCCAGGCCCCGACGGCGGTCGCCGCCTCGTCGGCGAGCCGCCCGGCGACGTCCTCACCGCGCCGGTAGGCGCGCACGGCCAGGTCGGTCACCGTGCCCGTTGCCAGGAGCCGGGCTGCCGAACCCGCCGCGCCCCCGGGGCCGGCGGCCGACGCGAGGACACGCTCGACCTCGAGCAGCTCGGCCGGGGCCAGCGCTCCGGCCGCCGCGAGCGCCGGATCGGCGGACAGCCGCCCGATGGAGAGGACGACCTCGAGCAGGTCATCGGCGAGGGTGCGCAGCCGGGCGGCGGCGTCCTCGAGCTCCTCCAGCGTCACGGCCAGCCCCGCGACGCCGCCCCCGACCTCGATGCTGCTCACCACAGCACCCCGGGGCCGGGTGGCCCCCCACCGAGCGCCGCCAGGTGCTCGAGCGCGGCCCGCCGCTCGCGTGCCGTGGACTCGAGATCACGCACCGACCGGGCCGCGCGGCGGACCTGCTCGGCGAGCTCGAGGAGCTCCTCCCGGTGCTCGGCGACACGGTCGGCGAAGGCGTCGGCCGCGACGCCGCGCCACTCCCCCTTCGCCATGACCGGTAGCCGACCGGCGGCGCCGTCGACCGTCTCGGCGCACCCCC
The DNA here is from genome assembly GCF_001570965.1 of Janibacter corallicola NBRC 107790. Classification (GTDB taxonomy): domain Bacteria; phylum Actinomycetota; class Actinomycetes; order Actinomycetales; family Dermatophilaceae; genus Janibacter; species Janibacter corallicola. The sequence continues at coordinate 29,427 of NZ_BCSR01000017.1, forward strand.
GCAGGGCGGTCACGACCCGTTCGGCGTCGGTGATCCGCCCGATGTCCGGCATCCCCTCGATGTCCATGTTCCATGGCACCGTGCGGGAGGCGGTGCGCGCAGCAGCCGTCCCCGGCCTGTGGGCCGGGGGCTCCGGCCGGTCGGGGATGTGGAGGAGTCAGCCCGGCAGCTGCGCCCGGGCGGCGGTGATGCGCTCGCGCCACCACGTCACCCGGTCCGGCGCCGCGGCGTGCGCCTCGAGCAGCCCCGGGTCCGCGGTGACCTCACGTACCGGGAGCCGGCCGTCGTGCGGGCGGAGGGGCTCGTCGGTGACGTCGGCGGCGAGCATCGCCCCGGTGCCGAGGCCGCACGCGTGCTCCAGCGACGGCAGGGCGGCGGCGAGGGCGACGCCGGCGCGCAGCCCGATGCTCGAGTCGATCGCGGAGGAGACGACCGCGGGCAGGCCGGTCTCGGCGACGATGCGCAGCGCCGCGTCGACCCCGCCGAGGGGGGCGACCTTGACGACGACGAGGTCGGCTGCGCCGAGCCGGGCGACCTCGAGAGGGTCCTCCGCCTTGCGGATGGACTCGTCCGCGGCCACCGGGACCTCGACCCCGGCGCGGGCCAGCGCCACCCGCAGGCGGGCCAGGTCCCCCACGGCCGCGCAGGGCTGCTCGGCGTACTCCAGGTCGTAGCGCCGCAACCGCGCCAGCGCGTCGCCGGCCTGGGCGATGCTCCAGCCACCGTTGGCGTCGACGCGGACCCGCCCCTCGGGGCCGATCACGTCACGGACCGCGGCCACCCGGTCGACGTCGTCCTGCTCGTCCTGCCCGGGCTCGGCGACCTTGACCTTGACGGTGTCGCACCCGTCGTAGCGGGCCAGCACCGCGGGGACCTCCCGCGCCGGGACGGCCGGGACGGTCGCGTTGACCGGGACCGTATCGCGCACCGGGTCGGGCCAGCCGCTCCACGCGGCCTCGATGGCGGCCGCCAGCCACCGGGAGGCCTCGGCGGGCCCGTACTCGACGAAGGGGGCGAATTCCCCCCACCCCCGTGGCCCCCGGATGAGGGCGACCTCGCGCTCGGTGACGCCGCGGAAGCGCACGTTCAGCGGCAGCGTGACCACGGCCAGCCCGTCGAGCAGCTCCGCCACGCCGGGCCGCGGCGCGTCGCCCATGGTGCTCACCGGTCGCGGCTGGAGAGCACGCAGAATTCGTTGCCCTCCGGGTCGGCGAGGACGGTCCACGTCACGTCCGGGTCCTGCCCGACGTCGGCGCGGGTCGCCCCCTTCGCCAGCAGCTCCTCGATGAGCGCATCCCGGTCCTGGTCGATGTGGGGTGCGAGGTCGATGTGCAGCCGGTTCTTGGTCGTCTTGCCCTCCGGCACGGGGGCGAAGCTGAGGCCGGTGCGCCGCGCCTGCCACGTCGCGACGTCGTCGACCGGGCCCTCGGTCTGCTCCGGGGGCAGGACCTCGCACTCGTACTCGTCCTCGTAGCCGATGCGGTAGCCGAGGACATCGGCCCACCACCGAGCGAGCGAGCGGTGGTCGCGGGCGTCGATCGCGAGCTGGTACAGGAGCAGGCTCATGCGACCAGACCGTAGACCTTGTCGATCGCCAGCACGCCGAAGGCGATGGCGCAGAGCACGAGAGCGGCATTGGCGGGCCACTTGTTGCGCCACTGCCGGGGCACGCGGTCGGTGTTGAGGATCCACAGCAGCGTCACCGAGAGGAAGGGCATGAACAGCGCCCCGAGCACCCCGTAGGCGAGGATCAGCCACACCGGCTTGCCGAGGAACATCATGGTCATCGGCGGGAAGGTCAGCCAGAGGATGTAGACCCGGTACCAGAGGCCACCGCCCAACCGCTCCGGAGCATCCTCATCGAGTCCCCGCAGGTGACCGACGAGGTCGGCGAACATCAGGGAGACGCCGTTCCAGACCCCGAGGAGGGAGGACATGGCTGCGGAGAAGAACCCGACGAGGAAGACCTTGCCGACCCATACTCCGTACCGTCCGGCGAGCACGTGCGAGAGGTCGAGCAGCCCCTTGTCCCCGTCGGTGATGGCGATCTGGGTCGAGTAGAGCAGCTCGGCGCCGACGATCAGGGTGGCGAGGACGAAGATGCCGGTGACGGTGTAGGCCACGGTGTTGTCCACCCGCATGAGCCGCATGTGGCCGGGGGTGTCCCAGCCCTTCTCGCGCAGCCAGTAGCCGTAGGCGGCGAGCGTGATGGTGCCGCCGACACCGCCGGCGAGTGCGAGCACGTTGATCAGGCCCTCGTCCGGGATCACCGGCCGCAGCCCGGAGAGGATCTCCGGGAGGTTCGGGAGGGTCATCAGCGCCGCCCCGACCATCGTGATGAACATCAGTCCGACGAGGGCGGCGCAGGTCTTCTCGAAGAGGCCGTACCGCCCGGTCCACACCAGGGCAGCGCCGATGACGGCGGCGATGATCCCCCACCAGGCCACCCCCAGGACGGGGAAGAGGGAGCGCAGCGCGAGCCCGGTCCCGGCCATGGCGGCGGCCCCGTAGACGAAGCCCCAGATGACGATGTACGGCACGAAGTAGACATGGGTCCACCGCCCGAGGCTGGACCACCCCTCGTAGATCGTGTGACCGGTCGCGAGGCTGTACCGGCCGGCGCCCTCGACGAGCACGATCTTCATGATGCAGCCGAGGACCACGCACCAGACGAGCGCGTACTGGAACTTCGCTCCTGCGATGAGGGTGGCCACGAGGTCGACGGCACCGACACCGGTGGCGGCGACGACGATGCCGGGCCCGACGAGGGACCATCTCTTCGCGCTGACCTGTTCGACCCCGGGTGTCGTCATCGCACCCTCCTCCTGTCGTGATCGGGGTCACCCACTGTCGCGCACGCCGGCTCCCGTCGCAGCGCGGGAGGGTGTGCAGATCCAGGCGGTCAGCCCGTCAGGACGACCGCGAGCTCACCGCGCTCGGCCTCCGCCGGCCGCAGCTCCCACCGCCACTTCGTCCAGTACCCACCCCGGTCGTCGGCGTGCGCGGTCCAGCCGTCGTCGACCAAAGCCGCGTCGAGACGCCGGCGCAGCTGCCGCTCGGAGCTGCCCGGGCCGCTCTCGTACTCGACCTCCAGCACCGGACACCCCTTGAAGCACCACGTGTTCCCGTGCACGTCGCGGGCCGCCTCGAGGAAGCCCCGCGGAGGGTGCACCTCGCGCTCGTAGGCCGCGACGAGCCGGTCGCGGGTAGGCGGAACCCGGTACCAGGTCACCGCGCCGGCCAGGAGGGCGCAGACGGTCAGACCGACCACCCACCAGCGCAACCGCCGTGGCCGCAAGCCCAGCAGGGGCATCACCAGCAGGAGGAACCACACGATCGCACCCCACAGCCACCCCCTCTGCCCGGAGGCCACGGTGAAGAAGCCGATGGCGGCATAGGCGATGACCGACATGACGGCCAGGACGAGGAGGGCAAGGACGACCCGCACGACGCGGTTGACGCTCCCCCGGGTGGCCACGGTCCCACCGTAGGAGCCCGAGGGGCGCCCCCGCCTGAGTGCAAGTGCTCGGGCTGCTGCTCCGGGGTGCGGGCGTCGTAGGCTCACCGACGTGAGTGCACTGGAGAACGTCAGCGAGACCTTCGACCCGCAGGCCTGGGAGGTGGTACCCGGCTTCGAGGATCTCACCGACCTCACCTACCACCGGGCCAAGGACGTCGGCTGCGTGCGGATCGCCTTCGACCGGCCGGAGATCCTCAACGCCTTCCGCCCGCACACCGTCGACGAGCTCTACCGCACCCTCGACCACGCCCGGCGCACCCCCGACGTCGGCGTCGTCCTGCTCACCGGGAACGGCCCGACCCCGCGGGAGGGCAGCAGCGCGAGCACCGAGGGCTGGGCCTTCTGCACGGGCGGCGACCAGCGCATCCGCGGCCGCTCCGGGTACCAGTACGCGAGCGACCCCACCGGCGACGACACCGTCGCCGGTGTCGACGAGCGCCGGGTCAAGGCCGAAGGGGGGCGCCTGCACATCCTCGAGGTGCAGCGCCTCATCCGCACCATGCCGAAGGTCGTCATCGCCCTCGTCGGCGGATGGGCGGCCGGCGGCGGGCACTCGCTGCACGTCGTCTGCGACATGACGATCGCCAGCCAGCACGCGCGCTTCAAGCAGACCGACGCCGACGTCGGCTCCTTCGACGGCGGCTACGGCAGCGCCTACCTGGCCAAGATGGTCGGGCAGAAGCGCGCCCGCGAGATCTTCTTCCTCGGCCGGGCCTACACCGGCGCGGAGATGAAGGAGATGGGCGCGGTCAACGCGGTCGTCGAGCACGCCGAGATCGAGACCGAGGCACTGCGGATGGCCCGGGAGATCATGGCGAAGTCCCCCACGGCGATCCGGATGCTGAAGTTCGCCTTCAACCTCACCGACGACGGGCTCATGGGCCAGCAGGTCTTCGCCGGCGAGGCGACCCGACTGGCGTACATGACCGACGAGGCGGTCGAGGGGCGCGACCAGTTCCTGCAGAAGCGGGATCCGGACTGGTCCTCCTTCCCCTGGTACTTCTAGACACCCCTCGCCGATCCCCGCGCGTCGGAGGTGACCGGCGCCACATCCGGTCCTAGGGTGTCCCGGTGGACGTCCTGCACACCCTCATCGCCATCGCCGTCGCGATCCTGCTGATCATCCGGTTCCGGATCGATCCGGTGATCTCGCTGATCATCTCCTCGATCTACCTCGGCCTGGCCGCGGGTGTCGGGCTCAAGGGGACCGCCGACGCGATCACCACCGGATTCGGCGACATCATGGCCGAGGTCGGTCTGCTCATCGGCTTCGGCGTGCTCATCGGGGCGCTGCTGCAGGCTACGGGCACCTTCCGCGACCTCGTCCACCTCATCGCCGAACGCGTGGGCAACCGACTGCCCTATGCGATGGCGGCGGCGCTGTCGATCATCTTCCCCTCCATCTACGTCGACGTGCAGGTCGTCCTCGCCTCCCCCATGGCGCGGCAGGCGGCGCCCGTCATCGACAAGCGAAGGGGGCTGCCCTGGCTGGCCGGGTCCATTGCCGTGGGCATCTTCGCCGGCTACGTCTTCGTCGTGCCCGGCCTGGCGGCCGTGGCCGTGGCAGGGTTGCTCGACCTGCCGCTCGGCACCTACCTGATCTTCGGGGCCCCGATCGGCCTCGGCACCGCGCTCCTCGTCGCCTTCCTCTTCCGGCAGCTGCTGCGCACCGGCTACTGGGATGCGCGCACCGACATCGACGAGTCGGAGATCGAGCACCCGGACCACCCGGACCACGCCGCGTGGGAGGCCATCGGCACCGAGGGCGAGCAGAGCGCGGCCGGGGCCACCACCACGGCGACCGACGAGGTGCCGGAGAAGGCCGCCCGGATGCCGCTGCTGCTGCGCCTGACCCCGATCCTGGTCCCCCTCGTCCTCATCGCCGTCGGCGCCTTCACCGAGCTCTTCGACGTGAGCACCCCGGTGCTGGCATTCCTCGGCAACGCGAACATCGCCCTCTTCATCGGCCTGCTCGTCGCCTTCGTCCTCGCCCGCGCGACGCTGGGCACCGACCACTCCGGCGAGGCCATGACCAGCGGCTTCCGCACCACCGGCGAGATCCTGCTCATCACCGGCATCGGCGGCTCGCTCGGCGCCGTCATCACCGAGACCGGCCTGGACAAGACCCTCAAGGGCCTCTTCTCCGCCGACGCGAGCGCCCCGATCCTGCTCAGCGTGCTGCTCTCGTGGTTCATCGCCGCGCTGCTGCACTTCGCCATCGGGTCGGTCTCGGTCGGCGCGATCACCGCGGCCGGCATCATCGCCCCCGTCGTCTCCCAGATCGGGGTCGACCCGGTCGTCATCGCCCTGGCGATCGCCTCCGGTGCGATGTTCGCGCTGCACGTGAACAGCAACTTCTTCTGGATGTTCAAGACACTGCTCGGCCTGTCCACCAAGGGCGCCCTGAAGACCCTGACCATGGCAACCTCCCTCGGCGCGCTCGTCTCGCTACCGTTGGTGCTCGTCGTCAGCGTCATCGCCTGAGGGGGAGCAGCTCGTGGAGGATGACTCCGTCCCGACCTGGGAAGCCGTGCTCTCGCTCGTGCCGGAGGCCCGGTGCGCCGGTGGACCCGCAGGATCTGCATCGCCCTGGCCGTCGCGGCCATCCTGATCTCCGCCCCACCTTCCTCCCGGTGCGGCGGTGACTCCGAAGCCATGTTCGAGCCGGGCACGACCCTGCTTGCCGCCAGCGTGCTCGGGCTCGTGTCGGTCGTGGGGCTCCTGGCCCTGGCGTCGAGGTCACGGGCCCGCACCGGAGGGGTCTGGTACCCGGCGCTGGCTCTGCTGCTGGCCGTCGGCCTCGTCGTGACGATCTTCCGTGTCGACCCGGACTCGTACCGGCCGTTGCTGGACCAGCTGGGCGACTACCTCCTGCGGGAGACGGTCGGGGCCGTGCTGCTGCTGGTCGCCGTCCTCGGATTCATCGCCCTGCCCCTGCTCGTGCGGCGGCGCCCGAGCGTCGCGCAGCTCGTGCTCGGGGGCGCCCGACTGCTCCGGGAGCTCGTCGAGCACTACCCACCGGCGGAGGCACCGCGCTCCTGAGCGTGGCCGGCGCAGCCTGTGGGAGCCGAACGCACGCTCGTCTCGCTGCCGTTGGTTCGTGTCTCATCGAGTCGGGCGAAGGGGGCTGCGGCGCCGCCAGTAGCCGACGAGCGCCACGGTCAGCACCAGCGGCCAGCAGAAGAGCGGGGCATAGGCCACACCGAGCACCGTCGCCTCGAACGGATCCATCCCCGCTGCCGGCGTCCAGCCCTCACGCAGACCCAGCCACACGCTGCCGTACGCGCGCACCAGCTGGCCCATGATGAGGTAGAGCGCCACCGTGCCCGTCCCGCCGAGGGCCATCGGCACGAGCCGGTGGACGGTCCGCCCGCCGAGGCCCGGGACGAACGACGGCACCCGCTCACCCCACGGCAGGGCGAGCCCGAGGCACAGCAGCGCCCCGGCGAGCTGGAGGGCATCGAGCCCGAGCACGTAGGCGACCCGGGAGCCCTCCGCGCGGTACCAGTCCGCATCGGCGAAGCCCGTGTCCACGCCGGCGAGCATGGCCACCCGCCAGAGGATCGACGGGAGGACGCACAGCACGCAGGCGAGCGCCGCCCTTCGCGCCCATGCCTGCGGCGCAACCCCCACGCGGCCGACTGCGGTCATGTCCGTGATCCCCATGCAGATCACGCTAGGGAGGCCGTGGCAGCGAGGCGATGGAGTTGTCCCCATACCCCGCGGCGGACAACCCCCGGTCCACAGTCACCGGCCCCCGACCACGTGGCCCCCGGTCGTCGGACAAGATGGACGGGTGCCGATCACTCCCCTCGCCCTGCCGTCCGGACCCGCCGTCCTCGAGGCGATCCCGGACCTCGAGCAGGCGCTGACCGGGACCGCGCCGATCCTCCCCCGCGCGCCGGAGGAGAGCCCCGAGGTCCCCGGCGGCGACCTGCCCGATGACCTCGCGGCCGTCGTGGCCACCTCCGGCTCCACCGGATCGCCGAAGCTGACGCTCCTGACCGCCACCGCGCTGCTCGCGAGCGCCCGGGCGACCGCGACCTTCCTCGGCGGGCACGGGCAGTGGCTGCTGGCCCTGCCGCCGCACCACGTCGCGGGTCTGCAGGTGCTGCTGCGCAGCATCACGGCGGGCACCACGCCGGTCGTGATCGAGGAGGCGGCCCCCTTCGCCCTCGTCCAGGCGACGGCCTCGATGACCGGTCAGCGGCGCTACACCTCGCTCGTGCCGACCCAGCTGGCGCGCCTCGTCGAGGACCCGATGGGGCTGGAAGCGCTGCGGCGCTTCGACGCGATCCTCCTCGGCGGTGCCGCCGCACCCCCCGGCCTGCTCGACCGCGCGCGCTCGCTCGGCGTGCGGGTCGTGACCACCTACGGCATGTCCGAGACCTGCGGCGGGTGCGTCTACAACGGCTCCCCGCTGGAGGACGTCCACGTGCGCGAAGGGGAGGACGGTCGCCTCGAGATCGGCGGGCCGGTACTCGCCGCCGGGTACCTGGGTGACGCAGGTGGGGCCTCCCCCTTCGTCACCGACCCGGACGGCTCCCGGTGGTACCGCACGAACGACATCGGCACCGTCGACGAGCGCGGACGGGTGAGCGTCCACGGCCGCGCGGACGACCTGATCAACACCGGCGGACTCAAGGTGGCGCCGCGTCTCGTCGAGGAGGCGGTGCTCCACCACGTGCCCGCGATCACCGAGGCCGTGGCCGTCGGCGTGCCCGACCCGGAGTGGGGCCAGGCGGTCTCCGTCGCGGCGGTCACCTCACCCGGCGGCCCGCAGCCCGGCCCCGTCCCCGACGCCGGCGTCGCCGAGATCCGGGAGATGCTGCGGTCCCACCTGCCGGCCCACGCCCTGCCCCGCCGGGTGCACGTCGTGACCGAGATGCCGCTCCGGGGGCCGGGCAAGCCGGACCGGTCCGCGGTGACGGGTCTCTTCGCGGGAGGGCCGGCGTCGTAGGATCGCCGGTCGTGGCCACCCTTTCCGAGTGGATCGCCGGCGCCCGCCCGCGAACCCTCCCCGCAGCGATCTCGCCCGTCATCGTCGGCACCGCCGCGGCGGCGGCCCACCACGACCCCGGCACCGGGGCGAAGGGGGCCTCCCTCGGCCTGGCGCTGCTGGCCGCACTGGTCGCGGGTTCCCTGCAGGTCGGCGTGAACTACGCCAACGACTACAGCGACGGCATCCGCGGCACCGACGAGGAGCGGGTCGGCCCGGTGCGCCTCGTCGGCCAGCGCCTGGCCGAGCCCTCCGCCGTCAAGCTCGCCGCGATCGTCTCCCTCGCCGTCGGGGCCTTCTTCGGTTTCGCGCTCGTGGCGCTCAGCAGCGCGTGGATCCTGCTGCCCATCGGGGGGCTGGCGATCGTCGCCGCCTGGCGCTACACCGGCGGCGACAACCCCTACGGCTACCGCGGCCTCGGGGAGGTCTACGTCTTCATCTTCTTCGGGCTCGTCGCCACCCTCGGCACGCTCTTCACCCAGGCCGGGACGATCACGGCGGTCGGCCTCCTCGGTGCGGTCGGCGTGGGCTGCCTCGCGATGGCGATCCTCGTCGCGAACAACCTGCGCGACATCCCCACCGACACCGAGACCGGCAAGACGACCCTCGCGGTGCGCCTCGGTGACGGCGGCACCCGCCGGCTCTACCTCGGCCTCTACGGCGCGACCGCGCTGCTCACCCTGGCGATGACGATCTGGCGGCCGTGGGCGCCGGTGGCCCTGCTCGGGCTGCTCGTGGCGGTGCCGGGCATCCGGGCGGTGCGCCGCGGCGCGACCAGCCGGGACCTCATCCCGGCCATCGGCACGACCGGGATGGCCGAGCTGCTCTGGGCGCTCCTACTGATCTGGCCGCTCGCGCTGGCCGGCTGACGACGTTCTCGGGTCACCCGAGAAACGGGTGACTGCCGCGCACGGTCAGCGGTACTGGTCGTCCTCGGCGTCGAGGGCGGCGTCCTCGGCGGACTCGTCCACGCCCGGGGGCCGGTTGGCCTTGCGCTCGGCGCGGCGGGCGCGGCGGTCCTCGATCTCGTGGACCATCTCGGCGCGGAAGGGCGAGAGGACGAAGGCCGAGATCACCATCGAGAGGATGCCGGCGAGGATCGCCAGCCAAGCCAGCTCGATGCCGTCACGCAGGCCGAGCAGCCACAGGAGGGCCAGGCAGCCGATGAAGATGAGCAGACGCAGGATCGTGTAGCGGACCATGGCACTCACTGGGCGTAGCTGTGCATGCCGATGAAGTAGAAGTTCACGACCGTGTAGTTGATGATGATGCACGCGAAACCGGCCAGCGCGATCCAGTTGGCCGTCCGCCGGGGCGTGTTCTTCGTCGCGCGGGCGTGCAGGTAGGCGGCGTAGACGGTCCAGATGACGAAGGTCCACACCTCCTTGGGGTCCCAGGTCCAGTACGCGCCCCAGGCCTCCCGCGCCCAGATCGCCCCCGCGATGAGGGTGAAGGTCCACAGCGGGAAGGCGACGATGTGCAGCGAGTAGCCCAGCTTCTCCAGCGAGGCAGCCGGCGGCAACTTGCGCCAGAAGCGCTCCCCGCCGAGCTGGCGGTCGCTGGCGAGGTACAGCGCGACGATCGCCGCGCCGACGATGAAGAGGCCGACCGAGAGGGTCGCGACCGTGACGTGGATCGGCAGCCAGTAGGACTTCAGGGACGGCACGAGCTCGTCGGCCGGCTGGTACCAGACCGTCGAGGCGACACCGAGGATGAGCACGACGGGTGCGGTGACGAAGACGCCGAGCCAGCGCAGGTCACGTCGCAAGCTCCAGATGCTGTAGGCGGCCATCGCGAAGAAGGACCCGGCGACCGAGAACTCGAAGAGGTTGCCCAGCGGCGGGCGCGAGACGGCGACGCCGCGCAGCACCGCGGAGGTGAGCAGCAGCATGGCGCCGAGCCAGCCGAGCGTCGAGGCGATGCCGGCCGCCTTGCGGGCACGGACCGGCACGCTGCCGTCGTCCTCGCCCGGTGCGGACCCGCTCTCGTGGAGGGCCGCGGCATCGCCCGCGGACCCGGGGGTCGCCCCCTTCGCCCCGGCGCCTGCGGCCACGACCTCGCGCTCGGGCACGGTCGCCTCCCGCGGTGCCGCCTCGTCGGCGGCCTCCCGCTCCGGGACGGTCCAGGCGAGGTACAGCGCATGGCCGATCATCGCCATCGTGATGACCATGATGGCTGACCACAGGGCGTAGTTGGCGTAGGTCGCCAGGATCTCGTTGCTCATGATGCCTCCGATTGTCCCACGAGCTCGTCGCGGACCTCCGTGACCACCTCGGTCAGGCCCTCGTCGTCGTCACGGCTCATGCCGCCGACCTCCACGCGCACGACCCCGTCGGCGCCCTCGGACTCGACGACCCGCACGAAGACCCGGCGCCGCTTGAGCACCAGGCTCGCGATGAGACCGGCCAGCGCGGCGAACGCGGACCACAGCACGAGGTGCTTGCCGGGGTCGTGGCGCACCGAGAAGCCGGCGTAGCGGTCCACCCCGTCGAGGCTGATGGTCCCCCGGCCGCCGGGCAGCTTCGCGGTCTCGCCCGGGGTGAGCCACAGCCGTGCCTGGTCCTTCCCGTCCTTGGTGAGGACCTTGTCCATCCCCTTGGTGTCGAGGCTGAAGACCGACTGCGGCATGCCGCCCGGGTAGAGGTCGCCGGTGTACATGCTCAGGGCGAGCGCCGGCGAACGGGTGTCGGGGAAGAGCGAGATCGGGCCGGTCTCCGGGTCGATGTGGGCCGTGGGCAGGAAGAGCCCCATGAAGCCGAACTGCTCGGGCTCGGCGGCCCCGACCTTCACCGCGCCGGTGGAGCGGTAGTTGCTGTCCTGGGCGAGGAAGGGGGTCGCCCCCTTGTAGAGGACCTCGCCGTCGGGGTCCTTGACGGTGATGACGGGCGCGTAGCCGTTGCCGAGGAGGAAGACGGTCGCGTCCGTCATCTCCAGCGGGCCGTTGACCTTGACGAGGTCCGTGAACTCCTCGCCGTCGGCGGTCACGCCCTTCACGTGCGCCGTGAAGTCCCGCGGCTGGCCGAAGGTCTCCGCCCCCGGCTCGCGGTCGTTGAAGTCCGCGGTCATCTTCGTCACCGAGATGGTGAAGGGGCTCAGGCTCTGCTCGTCCACGAGCGGGCCGGGAGCGAAGGTGTCGAAGCGGGTCGAGGTGCTCACGAAGGAGTCGCCCTCGGGGACGATGACGTCGGCCTTCCACCCCCACAGGTAGCCGATGGCCACGCCGATGATGATGAACACGAGCGCGATGTGGAAGACGAGGTTGCCGGTCTCCTTCAGGTACCCGCTCTCGCCCGAGACCGAGACCTCGTCGTGGCTGGCGACCCGGTAGCGCCGACGGCGCAGCACCCGCGTGGCGGCCTCGCGCACCTGCTCGACCGAGCCGGTCACCTCGCCCGTCGCGTGGGCCTCGAGCCGGGAGAGGCGTCGGGGCGCGCGCGGCGGCCGGCTGCGCAGCACGCGCAGGTGCTGGAGGCTGCGCGGCAGGATGCAGCCGATGAGCGAGATGAAGAGCAGCAGGTAGATCGCCGAGAACCACGGCGAGGAGAAGACGTCGAAGGCACCGAGCTTGTCCAGCGTCGGCCCGGTGGTCTCGTGCCGGGCGATCCAGTCCGCGGTCGCGCCGGGGTCCTGGCTGCGCTGCGGGAAGACCGAGCCGGGCACCGCCCCGATGGCCACGAGCAGCAGCAGGAGCAGCGCGGTGCGCATGCTCGTCAGCTGTCGCCAGCCCCACCGCAGCCAGCCGAGGACGCCGAGCCTCGGCTGGGTCACCCCGGCGCGGTGGTCGCTTCGCGGACGGCCCTTGGTCGCGGGCATCAGATGATCACCTCGTAGTCACTGATCAGGTGGGCCTGCAGCCAACGGGTGAGGACGTCCCACCCGCCGGTGAGGAGCAGCACGCCCACGACGAGCAGCAAGACCGCTCCGAAGACCTGGATGGTGCGCTGGTGGCCGCGCAGCCACCGCGAGACCGGCGCCCAGCGCTCGTAGGCACCGGCGATGAGGATGAAGGGCAGCCCGAGCCCGAGGCAGTAGGCCACGGCGAGGACGACCGCGCGGCTGGTGCCGGAGTCCCCGGTGAGGCCCAGGGTCAGCACGGCGGCGAGGGTCGGGCCGACGCACGGTGCCCACCCGAGGCCGAAGACGGCGCCGAGCACCGGGGCGCCGGCCAGACCGGTCGCGGGGCGGACCGGCAGCCGGAGGGTGCGCTGGGAGCCCATGCCGAGGAAGACCAGCGCCATGAGGATCACCAGCGCCCCGCCGATGCGCATGAGCAGCTCGCGGTGGGTGATGAAGACCTGCCCCACCGTGGCGACGAACATCGAGGCGAGGACGAAGACGAGGGTGAAGCCGAGGACGAAGAGCGCCGTCCCGAGCACCATCCGGCCGCGGCTGCGGTCCTCGAGTGCGACGTCGGAGAGCCCCGTGACGTACCCGAGGTAGCCGGGCACGAGGGGCAGCACGCAGGGGGTGGCGAAGGAGACGAGGCCGGCGAGCGCCGCCACCGCCACGGCGAGCGGCAGGGCGCCGTCGGTGACCGTCTCCCCGAGACCGGCGATGAGCATCCCGGTCATCGCCGGGGCTCGTCGAGGGTGTCCTCGATCATCCCGGTCAGCGTCGACTCGGTGATCGGGCCGAGCTTGACCGCGGCGATGCGGCCCTTGCGGTCCAGGACGGCGGTCGAGGGCTGCGCGGAGAGCTTGCCCTGCATGTCGATGGCGCTCTGACCGGACTTGTCGAAGACCGAGGGCCAGGCGTCCAGCCCCCACGCCTTGGCCTGGGCGCGACCGGTGTCCAGGGACGGCTCGCGGTAGTCGATGCCGACGAAGCTGACCTCGTCCTCGTCGACCTTCTCGTGCGCGGCGACGAGCTCCGGGGCCTCCTTCTTGCACGGCCCGCACCAGCTGGCCCACAGGTTGACCACGACGACCTCGCCGCGGTGCTCGGCAGCCTTCCAGGTCTTCCCGTCGAGGGTCTTGCCGGCGAGGTCGACCGGCTCCTCGCGCTCCTTCGGCGGGATGATGAGCAGCTCCCCGTCGCCGCTGCGGTAGCCGGCGTCCTGGGCGGCCTCGCTGGAGGAGGTCCCGTCGTCACCGCAGGCGGTCACCCCCGCGACGAGCGCGAGGGCGCCGAGGCAGGCGAGGAGGGCACGGATGGTTCGGTGCAGCATCGACTTTCGAAGGGGGTCAGGCACCCGACACGACCGAGGCACGGCCGTAGAGGTGGGCAGCGGGTTCGGAGTAGGAGACGTCGACGACCTCGTCGCCGACGAACGTGACGGTGGTCAGCGAGGCGAGGTTGCACTGACGCCGACGGGGGTCGTGCCAGAGCCGGCGCCCCTCGAGGACGCTGCGGATGGTCCAGATCGGCAGCTGGTGGCTGACGACGAGGACCTCGTGGCCCCGGGCGTGATCGCGAGCGTCCTCGATCGCGGCCATCATCCGCTTGCCGATGGCGTGGTAGGACTCGCCCCAGGAGGGCTTCGTGGGGTCACGGACCCACCACCAGCGCCGGGGGTCGAGCAGGAGGCGCTTGCGGAAGCGGCTCCCTTCGAACTTGTTGCCGGCCTCGATGACGCGCGGGTCGACCACGGCGGTCAGGCCGTGTCGGGCCAGCGTCGGCCCAGCCGTCTCCGCGGTGCGCTCCAGCGGGGAGTGCACGACCAGGGCCAGGTCGGCGTCGGCGAGGTGCTCGGCGACGACGTCGGCCATCGCCCGGCCCAGCGGGGAGAGGTGGTAGTCCGGCAGCCGGCCGTAGAGGATCTTCTCCGGATTGTCGACCTCGCCGTGGCGCATGAGGTGGACCACGGTCCGCTTGCTGCCCGGGTGCTCCTGACGGGCCGCACGCGCCTCCTGCGCACCCTCGGCGGCCCGGTCGGCCGCGGTCCTCGCCTGCTGGCGGGTCTCCTTCTCGAGGGGCAGGTCGGTCCCGGAGTCGGGGGTCGGCTCGGTCATGGCCGGGATTGTCCCACCTCAGTCTGAGCGGTCGCTGCGCCGGTGGGCGATGACGGCGTCGTAGAGCGCCTTCTTGCCGTGGCCGGTGGAGGTAGCGACCGCGGCGCACACGTCCTTCAGCCGAGCGCCCCGGTCGCGGCGGGAGATGACCTCGGCGACCGCGTCGTCCAGCGAGACGACGACCTCGGGGGCGCCCTCGACGACGACGGTGATCTCGCCGCGCAGCCCCTCGACGGCCCACTCGGCCAGCTCGCCCAGGCTCCCGCGCCGGACCTCCTCGTGGGTCTTCGTCAGCTCGCGGCAGACCGCGGCCTGCCGGTCGTGGCCGAAGACGCCGGCCATGACCTCGAGGGAGACCGCGATCCGGTGGGGCGCCTCGAAGAAGACCATGGTGCGCCGCTCGGTGGCCAGCTCCTCCAGGACCCGGCGGCGCTCACCGCCCTTGCGGGGCAGGAAGCCCTCGAAGCAGAAGCGGTCCACCGGGAGCCCGGAGACCGCGAGCGCCACGAGCACCGCGCTCGGCCCCGGCAGGCAGGTCAGCTCCTCGTCGGCCTCGACGCAGGCCCGCACGAAGCGGTACCCGGGGTCGGAGACCGAGGGCATCCCGGCGTCGGTGACGAGGAGCACGCGCTCCCCCTTCGTCACCGCCTCGAGGAGGTCCACGGTTCGGGACGCCTCGTTGTGCTCGTGGTAGCTGACGACCCGCTCAGGCAGCTCGACCCCGAGCTCGGCGGCGAGGCGGCGCATCCGACGGGTGTCCTCGGCGGCGACGACGTCCGCCCCGGCGAGCTCGTCGCGCAGCCGGATGGAGGCATCGCGGGGGTCTCCGATGGGGGTGGCGGCGAGGACGAGTGGCATGGGCCCCATCATCTCAGGAGGGCTCACCTACGATGACCGCCATGGATCGCAGGGGGCAGCAGCTGCAGGCCCGGCTGCTCGGATTCCGCCCCGGCGACGCCCTGCTCGGCTGGCTGGGGCCGTTGTTCTTCGCGGTCGTCGGCGGGCTGCTGCGCTTCTGGCAGCTCGGGCGGCCGCACCAGCTCGTCTTCGACGAGACGTACTACGTCAAGCAGGGGGTCTCCCTGCTCGAGCACGGCGTCGAGCTGAAGTGGCGTGGCGAGGGCGAGAAGGTCGACCCCTGGTTCACCCAGGGCACTCCCGACGTCTTCGTCAGCGGCCAGGGCGACATGGTCGTCCACCCACCGGTGGGCAAGTGGATCATCGCCTTCGGCGAGTGGCTCTTCGGACCGACGTCGAGCTTCGGCTGGCGCTTCTCGGTGGCGCTGCTCGGCACGATCTCGATCCTCATGATCGGGCTCATCGCCCGGCGGCTCTTCCGCTCCAGCTGGCTGGGCACGATCGCCGCCTTCCTCACCGCCTTCGAGGGGCACCACTTCGTCCAGTCCCGCACCGGCCTGCTCGACCTGATCCTCATGTTCTTCGCGCTCGCGGCCTTCGGGGCGCTGCTCATCGACCGCGACTGGTCCCGAGAACGGCTCGCCGCGAAGGTCGCCGCCCTCCCCGAGAGCGCGCTGCGCGGCACCGGCCCGTGGCTGCTCTGGCGACCGTGGCGGCTCGTGGCCGCGGTCTGCCTCGGCCTCGCCTGCGGCACCAAGTGGTCCGGGCTCTACTTCTTCGCCGCCTTCGGGCTGATGACGGTCTTCTGGGACATGGGCGCCCGCCGGGCCGTCGGGGCACGCCGCTGGTGGTCGGCCTCCGTCCTCAAGGACGGCGTCTTCGCGGGGATCACCATGTCCGCCGTGGTGCTCGGGACCTACCTCGCCTCGTGGGTGGGCTGGTTCCGATCGGAGTCCGGCTACAACCGCACCTGGGCCGTGGACCACCCGGACGAGGGCGTGCAGTGGCTGCCGCCGGCGCTGCGCTCGCTGTGGGACTACCACGCCCAGGTCCTCGACTTCCACGAACACCTCGACAGCCCGCACACCTACCAGTCGAACCCGTGGTCGTGGATGATCCAGGCCCGCCCGACGTCCTTCTTCTACGAGTCCCCGAAGATGGGCGTCGACGGCTGCCACGTCGACAAGTGCTCCAAGGCGATCACGAGCCTGGGATCGGTCTCGATCTGGTGGGTGGCCACCCTCGCCCTCCTCGTCCTCGTCTACTACTGGGCGATGAAGCGGGACTGGCGCGCCGGCGCGATCCTGGCAGGCTTCGTCGGGGGCTGGCTGCCGTGGTTCTTCCTGCAGCACCGCACGATCTTCGCCTTCTACGTCATCTCCTTCCAGCCGTGGGTGATCCTGGCGGTGGTCTTCCTCATCGGGCTGGTCCTGGGCCCGAAGGGGGCCTCCGCCCACCGGCGACGCATCGGCCACCTGATCATCGGGGCCTACTGCCTCGTGGTGCTGCTGAACTTCGCCTTCTACTGGCCGCTCTGGACCGCGCAGGTCATCCCGTACGAGCACTGGCGCTGGCGGATGTGGTTCCCGAGCTGGGTGTAGCTTCGCGGTCCTTCGAGGCTCGCTTGCTGCGCAAACTCGCGCCTCAGGAACCGCGACATTCCACCCGGTCCCTGAGGTGCGGAGGCCGCCCGCGGCCGGAGCCTCGAAGGGCTGTCACCCCGGGTCCGTAACCTGCTGCCATGCACTACCCGCTCCTGGACGGTCGTCCCCAGCCACCCGTCATCACCGCGGGTGACCTGCGTGCCGGCCGGTGCGAGCTCGGGCTGCTCGCCGAGGCCGACGTGGCCCTCGGGCGGCGCGTGTCCGTGCCCGAGCCGGTCGACCCGATGCGCGAGCGCTTCGGTCAGCTGGGCCGGGACCACGAGCAGCAGGTCGGCGAGCGCCTCTCCGCCGAGCACGGCGGCGGCGAGGTCGCCGTCGTCCCCGCTGCCGGTCCCGGTGGGTACGCCCGGGCCCACGCCCGCACCCTGGCGGCCCTCGCCGACCCGGGGGTCACCCTGCTCCAGGACGCCCCCGTGCGCGGTGCGCGCTTCATGGGACGGGTGGACCACCTCGTGCGCGAGGACGGCCGGTGGGTCGTCGTCGAGTCCAAGCTCGCCCGCTCCGCCCACACCCACGCCCTCGTCCAGGCGGCCGCGTACGCCGAGGCGCTGCTCGAGGACGGGGTCGAGCTGGCCCCCTTCGTCCGGCTGGCGCTGGGCGACGGGTCGCGCGTGGACACCCCGCTCGAGGACGTCCTGCCCGAGCTGGCGAGGCGCCGCGCGCGGGTGCTCGAGGTGCTCGACACCCACCTGTCGGAGGGCTTCGTCGCCGACCTCGAGGACGAGCGCTGGCGGGCCTGCCTGCGCTGCCCGGCCTGCGAGGACCGGATGGCCGAGCGCCGGGACGTCGGGCTGGTCGCCGGGGTCAGCTCGGCCCAGCGCTCGCTGCTGCTCGCGGCAGGGGTGCGGACGATGGACGACCTGGCCGGCAGCACGGGGCCGGTGGAGGGCGTCGACGACTCGCGCCTGGCCGTGCTGCGCAGTCAGGCCCGGCTGCAGGTGACCGTGCCGACCCCGCAGTGCCCGCTGCCCTTCGAGGTCCACGACCCGGCGCGGCTCGCGGCGCTGCCGTCCGCCAGCGACGGTGACGTGTTCTTCGACTTCGAGGGTGACCCGGTCTACGCCGAGGCCGGCTCCCCCGACCGGGGGCTGGAGTACCTCTTCGGGTGCCTGACCGCCGAGGGGGGCGTGGAGCGCTTCACCGGGTTCTGGGCGCACGACCTGGCGCAGGAGCGCACGGCCCTGATCGACTTCCTCGCGTGGCTGACCGAGCGGCGCCGGCGCTGGCCGGACCTGCACGTCTACCACTACGCGGGCTACGAGCAGGCCGCACTGCGGCGCATGGCGGCCCGGCACGGCGTGCACGAGGACCTCGTGGCCTCGCTCATCGACGAGGGCGTCTTCGTCGACCTCTACGCCGTGGTGCGCTCCGCGGTCCGGGTCGGCAGCCGGTCCTACTCGATCAAGCGGCTCGAGCCGCTGTACATGGGCGATGACCTGCGCGACACGGACGGCGTGACCGGCGGGGGCGAGTCGGTGCTGGAGTACGAGCGCTACCGCGAGGCGGCCGCCGCGGGCGAGACCCGGGAGGCCGCCGAGCGCCTCGAGGCGCTGCGGGTCTACAACGAGTACGACTGCCGCTCCACCCTCCGGCTGCGTGACTGGCTGCACAGCCACGCGGCCGATGCCGCGCCCCAGCACACCCCGATCTAGTCTGTGGGGCGTGCCAGCCCCCACCAGCCCCTCGCAGGCCCTCCGCCGACGGATCGGCGTGGGCATCGCCGTGCTGCTCGTGCTCGCCCTCGCCCTCTGGGCGGTGAAGTCCGTCGCCTCCGGCGAGGACACCGAGGCAGCCACCTCCTCCTCCACGAGCGCCCCCTCCTCGCAGGGCAAGGACGGCGCGTCCGACACCAAGGGCGAGGACGGCAAGGAGAAGCAGACGAAGAAGGCCACGAGGTCGGCCTCGCCCACGCTGCCCCCGTACCACTCGACCGGTGAGTACGAGAAGGTCTCGACCGAGAGCAAGGTGCGCGGCACCGGCGGGCAGCTGGTCACCTACAGCGTCGAGGTGGAGAAGGGCTCCGGCGTCGACCCGGAGAAGTTCGCTTCCTTCGTCGATACCGTGCTGGACAACCCCCGCGGCTGGACCGCGGACAGCGGGGCCCGCTTCCAGCGGGTCACCGAGGGCGCGGACCTCCGGCTCCACCTGGCGACCCCGGACACCGTCGACGACTTCTGCTACGCCGCCGGCTTCAAGACCCTCGGCAAGGTCTCCTGCACGGTCGGCCCGGACGTGATGTTCAACCTCGACCGCTGGTACATCGGCGTCGACCAGGTCGATGACCTGAAGACCTACCGCCAGTACCTCATCAACCACGAGGTCGGGCACTACCTCGGCCACGGTCACGAGGCCTGCCCCGGCAAGGGCGAGGTCGCCCCCGTGATGCTGCAGCAGACCTTCTCCCTGGACGGCTGCAAGCCCAACGCCTGGCCCCGGGCCGCCGACGGCAGCGAGATCCACGGCCCGCCCAGCAACGAGTAGCCGTCGGTGGGACCACGGGCAGGCGCGGGTGCCGCGGCGGTGACGCCGGCGGCCGGCTCGCTCTGGTTGGCCCGGGCCGGCGCCTGGGCCAGCGCGGGCTTCGTGCTCACCGTCGGTGCCCACGTGGTCGGGGGCGGGCAGCCCCCTTCGCCCACGGCCACGGCGGTCGTCGCCGCCGCCCTGCTCTGGACCGGTGCGCTGCTCACCCGGGGGCGACGCCTCGGGCGGACCACGCTGGCCGCCACGCTGGGCGCGAGCCAGCTGCTCCTGCACTGGCTGCTCACCCGCTCCGAGGGCACGGTCGGCTGCGCGACGGTCGGGCACGGCCACCACGAGACGCTGGCCTGCTCCGGAGGCGGGCACGCCGCCATGTCCCACGGGCACCAGGGTCTCCTCATGCTCGTCGCCCACCTGACCGCGGCGGTGGCCCTCGGTCTGCTGCTGGCCAAGGGGGAGGACCTCCTGTGGCTCCTCGCCGGCCTGCTGCGTCCGGCGCTGCCCACAGCGGTCGAGCCGCCCGCGCGCCGGGCCGACCACGTCCTCGTCCGGATCACCGCGCCGGCGGCGCAGCCGGTGCCACTCGGTGCTGTCGGGAAGCGCGGCCCTCCCGGCCGGGCCCTCCCGATCGCCTGACCCCCTTCGCCCGAGGTGGGGGCCGGGCCGATCGGCAACGCCCACACCCACCACGTCACGAAGGACGAAGAGAAGACCCATGCACCGATCCACCCTGCTCACCGTCCGCGGCGCCGCCGCGGCCACCGCCACCGGCGCGCTGCTCGCCCTCGGCACCCTGCCGGCATCCGCGCACGTCACCGTCCACGCCGACACGACCACCACCGGCGAGTGGTCGGCCCTGACCTTCCGCGTGCCCAACGAGTCCGACGAGGCGGCCACGAAGAAGCTCGTCGTCACCCTCCCGCAGGACACCCCGCTCGCCTCCGTCTCGGTCCGCCCCGTCCCCGGCTGGACCGCGAAGGTGACCGACAAGAAGCTGCCGAAGCCCTACGAGCAGGACGGCCTGAAGCTCACCGAGGCCCCGCGCACGATCACCTGGACCGCCGACTCGAAGGAGGCGGCGATCCAGCCGGGTGAGTACGAGGAGTTCGCGATCAGCGGTGGCCCGCTGCCGAAGCCGGGCACGATGGTGATCCCGGCGAAGCAGACCTACAGCGACGGCGAGGTCGTCGCCTGGGACGAGGAGCCGACGAAGGGCGGCGAGGAGCCGGAGCACCCCGCGCCGACCGTCGAGGTGACCAAGGCCGGGGCGGAGCAGCCCGCGGACGAGGCATCCGCGTCGACCGGCCAGCAGGGCGCCACCGCCGACTCCTCGGATACCACGGCCCGCGTGCTCGCGGGGGCAGCGCTGCTCGTCGCGCTCGTCGGGGCCGGCTTCGCCGGCGTCGCTGCCCGCAGGCGCGGCTAGCCTGTGGCCATGACCCACCCCGTCGACAGCTGGCTGACCGACATGGACGGCGTGCTCGTCCAGGAGCAGCACGCCATCCCAGGAGCCTCGGAGTTCCTCACCGAGCTGGAGCGGCTCGACCGCTCCTACCTCGTGCTGACGAACAACTCCATCTACTCGCGGCGGGACCTTCGCGCGCGGCTGCTCGCCTCCGGCATCGACGTGCCGGAGGAGCGGATCTGGACCTCGGCCCTGGCCACGGCCCAGTTCCTCTCCGAGCAGGCGACGCGCGAAGGGGGTCGTGGCACCGCCTTCGTCATCGGCGAGTTCGGCCTCACCGGTGCGCTGCACGAGGCGGGCTTCGTCCTGAGCGACCGCGACCCGGACTTCGTGGTCCTCGGGGAGACCCGCACCTACTCCTTCACCTCCATCACCCAGGCGATCCGGCACGTGCTGGACGGCGCACGGTTCATCGCGACCAACCCGGACACCACCGGGCCCTCCCCCGACGGGCCGCTGCCGGCGACCGGGTCGGTGGCCGCCCTCATCACCGCGGCGACCGGCGTGGAGCCGTACTACATCGGCAAGCCGAACCCGCTGATGATGCGCTCGGCGCTCAACGCGATCGAGGCGCACTCGGAGACCACGGCGATGGTCGGGGACCGGATGGACACCGACATCATCGCGGGCATCGAGGCGGGGATGCGCTCGGCGCTCGTGCTCACCGGCGTGACCGGGCGCGAGGAGGTCGAGCGCCACCCGTTCCGGCCGACGTGGGTGCTGGACTCGGTCGCCGACGTCGTCCCGATGGTCGAGGAGCTCGGTCGGTAGATGTCCCTCCCGGTCCCGGTGTCGCTGCTGGACCGGTCCCGCACCCGGGCCGGCGAACCGGCGGCGAGTGCGCTGCGCGACTCGATCGCACGAGCCCGGCGGGTCGAGGAGCTCGGTCTGCACCGTTTCTGGGTCGCCGAGCACCACGCCGTGCCGGGGATCGCCAGCGGCAACCCGCCGGTGCTCATGGCCGAGATCGCGGCCCGCACCGAGCGCATCCGGGTCGGCTCGGGCGGCGTGATGCTACCCAACCACCGGCCCATGGTGATCGCCGAGCAGGCCCGGATGCTCGCCGCGCTCCACCCCGGCCGCATCGACCTCGGGATCGGCCGCTCGCTCGGCTTCACCTCGCCGGTGCGCGACGCCCTCGGCGTGCACGACTACCCGACGGAGCGGATGGCGGAGCACCTGGCCGCGCTGGAGGAGTTCCTCGGCGACACTGGCCCGGTCACCGCGATGCCGAAGGGGGTCCCCGCGCCTCCCCTCTTCCTGCTCGCCACCGGCTCCGGCCTCGCGGTCGCGGCCGAGCGCGGGCTGCCCGTGGTCGTCGGCGGGCCGGTGCTGTGGGGTGACCTGACGCCGCTGGAGGAGTACCGGGAGCGCTTCGTGCCCAGTGCCGCCTGCCCCGAGCCGTACCTCGTGCTCAGCCCCGAGGTCATGGTCGGAGAGACCCCTTCGCGGGCTCGCGAGCTCGCGCTGCCCGAGGCCTGGGCGATGGTCGAGTCCCGCACGACGGGGGCCTTCCCGCCGCTGCGGCCCGAGCCGGCGATGCGGCTGACGCAGCGG
>NZ_BCSR01000018.1 GCF_001570965.1 Janibacter corallicola NBRC 107790
CCCGCCGGTGGTGGGGCGGGCAGTGGCAG
Organism: Janibacter corallicola NBRC 107790; assembly: GCF_001570965.1. Lineage (GTDB taxonomy): Bacteria > Actinomycetota > Actinomycetes > Actinomycetales > Dermatophilaceae > Janibacter > Janibacter corallicola. Next base: position 30 of record NZ_BCSR01000018.1, read on the forward strand.
CGGCGGGCCGTCGAGTCCGGCTTCCACGAGGAGGTCCTGCGGCAGGGCCTGGCCGACGAAGGGGACATCGCCGAGGTCGTCGAGGGCTGGCGGTCGTGGACCGGGTCACCCGACGGGTGGTTCGTCGTCGTCCACGGTGAGGTGCTCGCCCGGTGCCATACTCGGGACCGCCCGTGACCCCCTTCGTGCCCCTGGAGTGTCTGCATGACGATCACCGCCGCCGCTGACGGATCCGCCCTCGGCAACCCCGGCCCCGCCGGCTGGGGCTGGTACATCGACGAGGACCGCTGGGACCACGGTGGCTGGGCGCACGGGACGAACAACATGGGCGAGCTCACGGCGGTGCTCGACCTGCTGCAGCAGACGGCGCACCTCGAGGAGGACCTGCACGTCATCTGCGACAGCAAGTACGTCATCAACTCGATCACCGCGTGGATGCCGGGCTGGAAGCGCAAGGGCTGGCGCAAGAAGGACGGCAAGCCGGTCCTCAACGTCGAGATCATGCAGGCCCTCGACGCCGCGATGCAGGGCCGCTCGGTGACCTTCGAGTGGGTCAAGGGCCACGCCGGTCACGCGCTGAACGAGGAGGCGGACCGGCTCGCCTCCAGCGCCGCCGCGTCCTGGGCGAAGGGCGCCGCCCCCGAGGGTGGCCCCGGCATCCCGGGCGCCGGAAGCGTGCGGGTGCCGGCGACCCCCGCCCCCGGGGAGGACCGGGCCGAGGAGGGGCCGCTCTCGCTCTTCTGAGGGCCGCTCAGCGCTCGAGGACGTCGGTGAACTGGCGCAGCCTCGCCCCGGTGTAGACACCCGAGTCGACGACCCGGCGGGCCAGGACGGCATCGCCCAACTTGGCGCGCAGCACCGTGGGCAGGTCGATGCCGGAGCCCGAGGGCTCGACGTCGATCTCGTCCCCGGCGCGGATCTCGCCCGGGACGAGCACGCTGAAGAGGGCTCCGGTGCGGCCGTGCCGGGCGAAGCGCTTCACCCAGCCGCGCTCGCCCATCCACTCGCCGAAGGTCGCGCACGGCTGGCGCGTCCACCGCACCTCGAGGACCGCGCTGCCGACGTGCCAGCGGTCGCCGACCTCGGCGGCGTCGACGTCGATGCCGCTCGTGGTGAGGTTCTCCCCGAAGGACCCGTTCGGCAGCTCGCGCCCGAGCGCGGCGGCCCAGATGTCGAGCTCCTCGCGGGCGTAGGCATAGACCGCGCGGTCGTGCCCGCCGTGGTGTCGCCCGTCGCCGACGTGGTCACCACCGACGCCCGAGACCCCGGCGCCGTGCTCGACCCGCCGCGGGCCCGGGTCGTGGACCTCGAGCACGTCGACCGGCTGCTTGTCGATGCCGGTGGGTCGCTCGGGGGCCAGGCGCAGCGGACGGGGTCGCCCGATGTTGGCGGACAGCACGCGTGGCATGACCGAACCGGTGAGGGAGTGGCTCAGCGGGGGAGGGCCGAGGCCCGCCAGCCGCCGGGCGCCGGGTGGAGCGGGGCGTGCACCAGTCGGGCCGGTGCGGACCACTGCGACGTGGGCGCGGCAGGCGGTTCGTCCTCGCCGCCCAGCCCGGAGAGCACCGCGACGAGTGCGGCGACCTGCTCGGGCGTCGCGTCGCCGCGCACCTCGATGCGCTGCGCCGGGGTGGCAGCGTCCTGCGGGTCCGGACCGGAGTCCTGTGCGGAGTCTTCCTGCGCGGCGCTCACAGCGGGATGTTCCCGTGCTTCTTGGGCGGGAGGGTCTCCCGCTTGGTCTTCAGGGCCCGCAGCGCCTTGGAGACGTTCATCCGGGTGTTGCTCGGCGAGATGACCGTGTCGATGTACCCCCGTTCGGCGGCGACGTAGGGGTTGGCCAGCGCCGTCTCGTACTCGGTGATGAACTCCTGGCGGGCCGCCTCGACGTCCTTGCCCGCCGCCTCGGCCTCGGCCAGCTGCTTGCGGAAGAGGATGTTGACCGCGCCCTGGGCGCCCATGACCGCGATCTGGGCCGTCGGCCACGCGAGGTTGATGTCGGCGCCGAGGTGCTTGGAGCCCATGACGTCGTAGGCGCCGCCGTAGGCCTTGCGGGTGATGACGGTGACGAGCGGCACGGTCGCCTCGGCGTAGGCGAAGATCAGCTTCGCGCCGCGACGGATGATGCCGTTCCACTCCTGGTCGGTACCCGGGAGGAAGCCCGGCACGTCGACGAAGGTCAGCACCGGGACGTTGAAGACGTCGCAGGTGCGCACGAAGCGCGCGGCCTTCTCGGAGGCCTCGATGTCCAGGGTCCCCGCGAACTGCATCGGGTTGTTCGCGACGATGCCGACCGAGCGGCCCTCGATGCGGGCGAAGCCGCAGATGATGTTCGGCGCGAAGAGCGGGTGCACCTCGAGGAACTCGCCGTCGTCGACGACGCTCTGGATGATGGCCAGCATGTCGTAGGGCATGTTGGCCGAGTCCGGGATGATCGTGTCGAGCGCGAGGTCGGTCTCGTTGACCGACAGGTCCAGCTCGTCGCCGAAGACCGGCGGGTCCTCGAGGTTGTTGCTCGGCAGGTAGGAGAGCAGGGCACGCACGTAGTCGACCGCGTCCTCCTCGTCGTCGGCCATGTAGTGCGCGACACCGGACTTGGTGTTGTGCGAGCGGGCGCCGCCGAGGTCCTCGAACTCCACGTCCTCGCCGGTGACGGTCTTGATGACGTCCGGGCCGGTGATGAACATGTGCGAGGTCTGGTCGACCATCACGGTGAAGTCGGTGACCGCGGGGGAGTAGACGGCGCCGCCGGCGCAGGGGCCCATGATGACGGAGATCTGCGGGATGACACCCGAGGCGTGCACGTTGCGCTTGAAGATCTCGCCGTAGAGGCCGAGGGAGACCACGCCTTCCTGGATGCGGGCGCCGCCGGAGTCGTTCAGGCCGACGACGGGGCAGCCGATCTTCATGGCGAAGTCCATGACCTTGGTGATCTTCTCGCCGAAGACCTCACCGAGGGAGCCGCCGAAGACCGTGAAGTCCTGGGCGAAGACGGCCACCTGCCGACCGTCGACGGTGCCGTACCCGGTGACCACGCCGTCGCCGTAGGGGCGGTTGGCCTCCTGGCCGAAGTTCGTCGAGCGGTGCCGGGCGTACTTGTCCATCTCGACGAAGCTGCCCTCGTCGAGGAGCATCGCGACCCGCTCGCGGGCGGTCTGCTTGCCGCGCGAGTGCTGCTTCTCGACCGCACGGGTGGAGCCCGCGTTGGCGACCTCGGCCACCCTCCGCTTGAGGTCGGCGAGTTTGCCTGCCGTGGTGTGGATGTCGATGTCGACGGGTACTTCGGTGCCGCCGATCGACGGTGCTTCCGCGGTTTCGGTGCTCTGGGCCATGGGCCGCAGCCTAGCCTTGCGGTCGTGCCCGATTCGATCGACGTGCCCCGTCTCACCGACCAGCTGCCCCCCGACACGCCGTGGCGGGGCATCACCCACCTGGCCGAGGTGGACTCCACGAATGCCGAGGTCGCCCGTCGCGGTGAGCAGTGGGCGCCGGTGCTCGCGGACCACCAGACCGCCGGGCGCGGCCGGCTCGGCCGCGACTGGCAGGAGCGCCCCGGGGCCGGCCTGGCGATGTCGGTGCTCGTGCCGGCCGTGGCCCCGCCGGGGTGGCTGCCGCTGCTCACCGGTCTCGCCGTCCGCGAGGCCCTCGCCGGCGTGGACGTGGCGGCGGCCCTGAAGTGGCCCAACGACGTGCAGCTGCCCGCCGACGGGCACCGCAAGGTCTGCGGGATCCTCTGCCAGGGAGCCGGGGCGCTCGGTGCCGGGGTCGTCGTCGGCATCGGGATCAACGTCCACCACGACCGTGGGGACCTGCCCACGGACACCGCCACCTCCCTTCGCCTCGTCGGAGCGGAGGTGGACCGCACCGACCTCGCCGCCGGGGTGCTCACCGGGCTGGCCCGGATGCACGCGGACCTGGTCGCCGGCGGGACCCGCGCGAAGGGGGTCCGCGCCGCCTACCGCGCCGCCTGCGACACCCTCGGACGGCGAGTCGTCGTGCACCTGCCGGACGGGACCAGGGAGGAGGCACTGGCCGACGGGATCGACGAGGACGGCCGGTTGGTGGTGGACGGTCCACGGGGCTGGACTACCGTGGCCGCTGGTGATGTCCAGCACATCCGCGCCGCGGGCGCGTCGCGGACGCAGGGCCAGCACCGGCAGGAGCACTGAGTTCACGGAGGTGTCGTGACCGACGGGGCGCGCGAACGCGGCGAGGGTGATGGACCCGAGTCCTTCGAGCGTGCCCTCCTGGGGCGGCCCGCCTCCCTCGGGCGGCGCGAGGTCTCCCGGAGCGCCGGCGTCTCGATCCGCTCGGCCCGCAAGTTCTGGCACGCGATGGGCTTCCCCATCGTCCAGGACGAGGACACGATGTTCACCGAGGCCGACCGGGAGGCCCTGGCCCGGGTCGCCGAGATGGTCCGCCACGAGGACATGGAGGAGGAGTTCGCGCTGTCGATGACGCGCGCTCTCGCCCGGACCATGGACCGCCTCGCGGCGTGGCAGGCCCAGCTGGTCACCGAGGAGATCGCACGGCGCCGGCACGGCGAGGACTCGCTCGCCGACGTCGCCCGGGAGGAGATCCGCCTCCCCGACGAGCGGACCCTCGGCGACAACGAGGACGCGGCCCGGGCGCTCGCCGACCTCGCCGACGACCTGGAGCCCCTGCTGCTCTACGTGTGGCGCCGACAGCTGACCGCGACGATCCAGCGGATGCTCACCCGCGAGGAGGAGGACGGGCGCACGAGCACGATCGGCTTCGCCGACCTGGTGAACTTCACCTCGGTGGTGCGCCGGCTCACCGAGCGTGAGCTCGGCCGGCTCGTGCAGCGCTTCGAGGACCTGTGCACCGACATCGTCACCGCGCACGGCGGACGGGTGGTCAAGACGGTGGGCGACGAGGTGCTCTTCCAGACCTACGACGTCGCCCCGGGCGCGGCCATCGCCCTCGACCTCGTCGAGGCGATGGCCGAGGACGACCTGCTGCCCGCGGCACGGGTCGGGATGGCCCACGGGTCGGTGCTGCGCCGCCTGGGTGACGTCTTCGGCACGACGGTGAACCGGGCGAGCCGGCTCACCGCGGTGGCGCCCCCCGGGGGTGTCTACGTCGACGACGCGCTCGCCCGCCAGCTGGAGCCGTTGAGCGGCTTCACGACGGTTCCGACCCGGCGCCGCTCCCTTCGTGGCATCGGGGAGGTCCAACCGAGTCGCCTGCTGCGGGTCACCGGCGGCCGCCGCCAGACCGATGTCATGGCGCACGTGTGAGTCCCATCGCGCACCACCGGTCCGAAGTTCCTATGCTGCCCCCATGACCCGAGTGCTGCTGGCCGAAGACGACTCCGCGATATCCGATCCGCTGGCCCGCGCGCTGGTCCGGGAGGGCTACGACGTCACGGTCCACGCCGACGGGCGTGAGGCGCTCGACGTGGCCCTCAGCTCCACCCCCGACCTGCTCGTCCTCGACCTCGGCCTCCCCTCCCTCGACGGGCTGGAGATCTGCCGACGGATGCGGGCCACCGGCTCCGACCTGCCCGTCCTGATCCTCACGGCGCGCGCGGACGAGGTGGACACCGTGGTCGGGCTCGACGCCGGCGCCGACGACTACGTCACCAAGCCCTTCCGGCTCGCCGAGCTCATGGCCCGGGTGCGGGCGCTGCTGCGGCGCCGCTCGGACGAGCAGCTCGAGCCCTCCGGCCCGGTGCGCATCGACCCGGACAGCAGGCGGGTCTGGTTCCACGGCGAGGAGCTGGCCCTGACCGCCAAGGAGTTCGCGGTGCTGAGCGTGCTCGTGCGCGAGAGCGGGCGCGTCGTCACCCGCGAGCAGCTCATGGGCGAGGTCTGGGAGACCGAGTGGTACGGCTCGACGAAGGCCCTGGACATGCACATCTCCGTGCTGCGCCGCAAGCTCGGTGACGACGTCGCCGACCCGCGGCACATCGCGACGGTGCGCGGCGTGGGTTTCCGCTTCGACGCCTGAGGGACCTCCCGTGAGCTTCATCGGGTACGTACGGCGGGCGGTGTTCGTCGCCGTGGTGTGCGCCGGGGTCGTCACAGCGCTGGTCCTCGGCGCGGTCGCCCTGACGATCACCGGCGGTGACGGTGCGCGGGTGCTGGGGCTGGACGTGCTCGCCTGGGCCGTCGTCGCGCCGGTCGCCGGTGTGTTCCTCGCGGCGCCGATCGGCATGCTCGCACTGCACTCGATCATCCGGCGGCGCAACCGCGGCCTGGCCTTCATCGATGCCCAGGTCGAGGCGATCCGCCGGGGCGCCGGCGCCCTGCCGCGGCCGAAGGTCGGGCTGAGCGACATCGACTCCCACACCCAGGGGCTCGCGCGGCTGGCCGGCGAGCTGGCCCAGCAGCGGGCGCTGGACCGGGACTTCGCCTCCGACGCCTCCCACCAGCTGCGCACGCCGCTCACCGCGCTGCTCATGCGGCTGGAGGAGATGGGCGAGACCGACGACATGGACGTCGTCCGCGAGGAGGCGGCCGTCGCCGTCACCCAGGTCGAGCGACTCACCGGCGTCATCGACACCCTGCTGGCCCGCTCGAAGGGGGAGGAGGGCGTGGTCCCCGAGATCTCCCTGGACTCGGTGCTGGCGGCGCTGCAGCGGGAGTACCAGCCCGCCTTCACCGCGGCCCGGCGCACGATGCGGGTGGACGGCCCGCCCGGCCTGGCGGTGCGCTCGAGCCCGGCCGACCTGGGGCAGATCCTGCAGACCCTCATCGAGAACTCCCTCGCCCACGGGGACGGCCGGGTGACGATCACGATGCGGGCCTCCGCGGGCTCGACGGTCATCGAGGTGCAGGACGAGGGGGAGGGCATCCCGGCCGCGATCGCGCCCCACGTCTTCGAGCGGTCGGTGACCTCGCACGGCTCCGGCCTGGGGCTGGGGCTGGCCCGTCAGCTCGCCGAGCGCAACGGCGGCCGGCTGGAGCTCGTCAGCTCCCACCCCGCGGTGTTCTCGGTCTTCCTCGCCGGCCGGGGGATCCGCTGAAGCGGCCGGCCCGCCCGGGCGCGAAGACGAAGGAGCGGTAGGCCCAGAAGCGGAAGACCGTTCCCAGCCCGATCCCGATGATCGTCGAGACGTTGTCGGCGATCGTGCTCGTCAGCCCGAGCCCGTAGTGGCTGAGGACGAGGCAGAGCGTCGAGATGAGCAGTGCGATCCCGTTGACGACGAAGAAGAGCGTCACCTCGTGGTGGGCCGGGCGCGAGCGGCGCCGCACGAAGGTCCAGGACCGGTTGCCGAACCACGAGAAGAGGGTCGCGACACTGCCGCTGATGATCCTGGCGGTCGTGACCTTGTCCGAGAGCACCGTGGAGATCAGCAGGTTCAACAGCCCGATGTCGATGACGAAGTTCGCGACCCCGATGACACCGAACTTGCCCATCTCGTGCCAGAGCGTGTCGACCAGGCCCTGGCCCCCCTTCGCGCGCCGTCTCACCACGGCACCCCGGGCGGGGGTGCCGCCGTGGTCTCGGCTGCGTGGTGCACCACGGCAGGCTAACCGGGCCGGCCGCGTATCCTGCCCACGTGTCGACTCCCGTTCGTGCCCCCGGTGGATTTCCCGTTGTCGGCGTCATCGGCGGCGGCCAGCTCGCCCGGATGTGCGCCGGCCCCGCCACGGAGCTGGGGGTGACCCTCTCCGTGCTCACCGACGACCCCGGATCGAGCGCGGCGCAAGTGATCCCGTCCGCTCCCGTCGGGGCCCACACCGACATGGCCGCGGTGCGCGCCTTCGCCCGGGAGTGCGATGTCGTCACCTTCGACCACGAGCACGTGCCGCAGGAGATCCTGGCGGCCCTCGTCGAGGACGGCGTCACCGTGCACCCGAGCCCCGGCGCACTCCTGCACGCCCAGGACAAGCTCGTCATGCGCCGGGTGCTCACCGACGCCGGCACGCCCTGCCCCCCGTGGCGGGCCGCGGGCAGCCGTGAGGAGGTCGAGGCCTTCGCCGCGGAGGTCGGCTGGCCGATCGTGGCCAAGACCCCCCGTGGCGGCTACGACGGGAAGGGAGTCCTCGTCGCCGCCGCGATCGAGGACCTCCAGGAGTGGCTCGCCCGGGCGGACGAGCAGGGTGAGCAGCTGCTGCTGGAGGCGAAGGTCCCCTTCGTGCGTGAGCTGGCGGTGCTGCTCGCCCGCAGCCCCTCCGGCCAGGCGGCCGCGTGGCCGGTCGTCGAGACCGTCCAGACCGACGGCATCTGCACCGAGGTCATCGCCCCCGCGCCCGGGCTGTCCGAGGAGTCCGCCCGCGCCGCCACCCTCATCGGGCTCGACGTCGCGGCGGAGCTCGGGGTGACCGGTGTCATGGCGGTCGAGCTCTTCGAGCTGGCCGACGGGTCGGTGCTCGTGAACGAGCTCGCGATGCGTCCGCACAACTCCGGGCACTGGAGCATGGACGGCGCCGTCACGGGGCAGTTCGAGCAGCACCTGCGGGCCGTCCTCGACCTCCCCCTCGGGTCCCCGGAGGCACGCGCCGGGTGGACCGTCATGGCCAATGTCCTCGGCGGCGAGCACGAGGACCTGTACCCGACGTACCGGCACGTCATGGCGCGGGACCCCGGGCTGCGGGTCCACCTCTACGGCAAGGGGGTCCGTCCCGGTCGCAAGATCGGGCACGTCACCGTCTGCGGCGAGGACCTGCCCGCCCTGCGGGAGCGCGCCACCCACGCGGCCGACTACATCCAGGGAGTGATCACGCAGTGAGCAGCGAGCAGGTGCCGGTCGTCGGCCTCGTCATGGGCAGCGACAGCGACTGGCCGACGATGGAGGCGGCCGCGACGGTGCTGGAGGACTTCGGCGTGCCGTACGAGGCCGACGTCGTCTCCGCGCACCGCATGCCGACCGAGATGATCAGCTACGGGCAGCAGGCCGAGGAGCGCGGGCTGCGGGTCATCGTCGCCGGCGCCGGGGGAGCGGCGCACCTGCCGGGGATGCTGGCCTCGGTGACGAGCCTGCCGGTCATCGGCGTGCCGGTGGCGCTGGCCAACCTCGAGGGCTTGGACTCGCTGCTCTCGATTGTGCAGATGCCCGGCGGCATCCCGGTCGCGACGATGGCCGTCGGCGGGGCCCGCAATGCCGGTCTCATGGCGGTGCGGATCCTCGGCGCCGGCGAGGGCGAGGAGGCCCGGCGGTTGCGCGAGCGCACGGCCGAGTTCGCGACCGAGCTGTCCGAGCAGGCCCATGCGAGGGGGGAGGCGCTGCGGCGCCGACGCTCCGCAGGGTGAGGTGGCCGCCCTCGGGGCGCGGGGCGGGCCCCCTTCGCTCAGCGGGAGGCGCCCTCCATGCGCAGCCGTCGCCACTCGATCTTCGGGCAGGTGTCCATGATGACGTCCAGCCCGGCCTCGCGGGCCTTGTCCGCGGCGGTGTGGTCGATCACCCCCAGCTGCATCCAGACCGCGTCGATCTGCAGCCGGTCCTTGTGCTCGATCGCCTCGTCGACCACGGCACCCACGTGATCGGAGTTGACGAAGCAGTCCACGACCTTGATGTCCCCGTCGGGGATGTCCGCGATCCTCGCGTAGCCGGTGTCGCCGTCGACCGCCTCGGCCGCGTGGTGCACGGGGATGATGCCCTTGTGCATCTCCCGCTTCAGCCACTGGGCGACGCGGAAGGCGTCCCGGTCGGTGTTGTTGCTCAGCCCCACGACGACCCAGGTGCCGGGGTCGGCGATGAGGCGGCGCATCGTCTCGATGTCGTTCGTGTGCGTGAGGCTCATGTGACCCATCCAACGCCGGAAGTGCCGGAGGTGCAATGGTCCACGCCCACCGCGTGGCGGTCTGTTTCGCCGGTGGCACACTTGTGCGTGGTTGCGTCGCCCCACTGAAATGAGGAATGCGTGAGCACGAAGATCGCCGTCGTCGGAACCGGGTACGTGGGCCTGTCCATGGCCGTCCTGCTCTCCCAGCACAACGAGGTCGTCGGCTTCGACATCAACGCCGACCGGGTGGCGATGCTGGGGGAGGGACGCAGCCCCATCCACGACGACGAGATCGTCGACTTCCTCGCCCACCGCACGCTGGACCTGCGCTTCACCCTGGACAAGGAGGAGGCCTACGCCGGCGCCGAGTACGTGGTCATCGCGACCCCGACGGACTACGACCCGGAGACCAACTACTTCGACACCTCGAGCGTCGAGGAGGTCATCTCCGACGTCACGAGCGTCAACCCCGAGGCCGTCATGGTCGTGAAGTCGACGATCCCCGTCGGCTTCACCCAGGGCCTGCGCGAGAAGCTCGGCACCGAGAACCTCCTCTTCAGCCCGGAGTTCCTCCGCGAGGGGAAGGCGCTGATGGACAACCTGCACCCCAGCCGGATCGTCGTCGGCGAGGTCAGCGACCGGGCCCAGCGCTTCGCCGACCTGCTCGTCGAGAGCGCGGCCGACCCCGAGGTGCCGGTGCTGCTCACCGACTCCACCGAGGCCGAGGCGATCAAGCTCTTCGCCAACACCTACCTGGCGATGCGCGTGGCCTACTTCAACGAGCTGGACACCTTCGCCGCGCGGCACGGGCTGAACACGCGGCAGATCATCGAGGGCGTCGGGCTGGACCCGCGCATCGGGTCCCACTACAACAACCCGTCCTTCGGGTACGGCGGGTACTGCCTGCCCAAGGACACCAAGCAGCTGCTGGCGAACTACGAGCACGTCCCGCAGAACCTCATGCAGGCCGTCGTGGACTCCAACCGCACCCGGAAGGACTTCGTCGCCGAGGACATCCTGCGCCGCCGCCCCCGGATCGTCGGCGTCCACCGGCTCATCATGAAGTCCGGGTCGGACAACTTCCGCGCCTCCTCCGTCCAGGGGATCATGAAGCGGATCAAGGGCAAGGGCGTCGAGGTGGTCGTCTTCGAGCCCGAGATGGCGCAGGACGAGTTCTTCGGCTCCCGCGTGCTGCGCGACCTCGAGGAGTTCAAGGCCGAGGCCGACGTCATCATCGCCAACCGCCGCACCCCGGACCTGGCCGACGTCGCCGAGAAGGTCTACACCCGGGACCTCTTCGGCACCGACTCCTGACCCACGGTGGTCGAGACGCTCGGGCCCCCTGGGGCCCGAGCCTCGAAACCACCGGTAGCATCGCGCCCGTGAGCGCCAACCCAGACTTCGACCTGTTCCGCACCTCCGAGGACCACGAGACACTGCGTGAGGCGGTGCGTGCCGTCGCCGAGGGCAGGATCGCCCCCTTCGCCGCCGCGGTCGACGAGGAGTCCCGGTTCCCGACGGAGGCCAACGAGGCACTGATCGCCGCCGACTTCCACGCCGCCCACGTGGCCGAGGAGCACGGCGGCGTCGGGGCGGATGCGCTCGCGGTCTGCATCATCATCGAGGAGGTCGCCCGCGTCTGCGCCTCCTCCTCGCTGATCCCGGCCGTGAACAAGCTCGGCTCGATGCCGGTCATCCTCGGCGGCTCGGAGGAGATCAACGCGACGTACATGCCGCGGCTGGCCAAGGGGGAGGGCTTCTCCTACGGGCTCTCCGAGCGCGAGGCGGGTTCCGACACCGCCGCCATGCGCTGCCGCGCGACCAAGGACGGCGAGGACTGGGTCCTCAGCGGGCAGAAGGCCTGGATCACCAACGCCGGCGAGTCCGAGTTCTACACCGTCATGGCGGTCACCGACCCCGACGGTCCCCGTGGCGGCAACGTCTCCGCCTTCGTCGTCGAGAAGTCCGACGAGGGCTTCGGCTTCTCCGAGCCGGAGCACAAGCTCGGGATCAAGGGCAGCCCGACCCGCGAGCTGCACTTCGACAACTGCCGCATCCCCGGTGACCGGATCGTCGGCGCCGAGGGCGAGGGCCTCAAGATCGCCCTGCGCACCCTCGACCACACCCGGGTGACCATCGGCGCCCAGGCCGTCGGCATCGCCCAGGGCGCCCTGGACCAGTCGATGGCCTACGTCAAGGAGCGCAAGCAGTTCGGCAAGAACATCGCCGACTTCCAGGGCATCCAGTTCATGCTCGCGGACATGGCGATGGAGCTCGAGGCAGCCCGTCAGATGGTCTACGTCGCGGCCGCGAAGTCCGAGCGCCACGACGCGGACCTGCCCTTCTTCGGGGCAGCCGCCAAGTGCTACGCCTCCGACGTCGCGATGAAGGTGACCACCGACGCGGTCCAGCTGCTCGGCGGCGCCGGCTACACCCGCGACTTCCCGCTCGAGCGGATGATGCGCGACGCGAAGATCACCCAGATCTACGAGGGCACCAACCAGGTCCAGCGCCTCGTCATGGCCCGCCAGCTGCTCAAGGGTCTGCCCACGGCGCGCTGAACGACAGCGAGCCTCCGCGGGTGAAGGCGTGGGGCGCGGCCCTTGGGGCTTCGCAAGCTCAGCCCCTGAGTCGGGCCGACCCCAGCCTTCATCCGCTGCGCTCGCGACGCCCTACTTCTCGTACCTGTAGAACCCCCGGCCGGCCTTTCGGCCGAGCAGCCCGGCGTCGACCATGCGGGCGAGCAGCGGCGGGGGAGCGTAGAGCGGCTCCTTGAACTCCTCGTAGAGCGACTCGGCCACCGCCATCGTCGTGTCCAGACCGATGAGGTCGGCCAGGGCGAGCGGGCCCTGCGGGTGGGCGGCACCGAGGACGAGGCCGGTGTCGATGTCCTCGGCGGTGGCGAAGCCGGACTCGTACATCCGGATCGCGCTCAGCACGAAGGGGATGAGCAGGCTGTTGACGACGAAGCCGGCGCGGTCCTGGCAGGTGATCGCCTGCTTGCCGAGCACCCCGTCGACATAGGCCCGGGCCGCCTCGGTGGTCTCCTCCGCGGTCATGAGGGAGGGGACCAGCTCGACGAGCTTGAGCACCGGCACCGGGTTGAAGAAGTGCACGCCGAGGACCTTCGCGGGGCGCGAGGTGACCGTGGCGAGCTTCATGATCGGGATGGAGCTGGTGTTGGAGGCCAGGATCGCCTCGCTGTCCTCGACGATCTGGTCGAGCTGCTGGAAGAGCTCGACCTTGGCGCTCTCCTCCTCGACGATCGCCTCGACGACCAGCTGCCGGTCGGCCAGCAGCGTCAGGTCGGTGACCACCCGCACACGCGCCAGCGCGGCATCGGCGTCCTCGATCTTGCCTCGCTCCTGGGCCCGGCGCAGGGACTTCTCCAGCCGCCCGCGCGCGTTCTCGGCCCGCTCGTCGTCGGCCTCGACGACCACGACGTCGCTGCCTGCCCGGGCGCACACCTCTGCGATGCCCGAGCCCATGAGGCCGCCGCCGACGACCCCGATCCGTTCCATCGTCTTGTCCATGGGCGCAACGATAACCGTGCCCGCGTGACCGGCGTCACGTCGGGTCCGTGAGCGGGACGGTCAGCCCTGGGAGGGATCGACCTCGAGCGGCTCGTCGTTGCGCAGCTTCTCGAACAGGGCGTCGGAGCGCTCCTCGTCCCACTGCACCGCGGTACCCGCGGGAGTGGCGAGCGCCTCGCTGCTCATGGGGACCACGAGCGAGTTCCCCTTGCCCTGGGAGATGCCGCGGAAGGCCCACATGGCCCGGGCGGTGCCGATGAAGGAGTCGTCCTCGCCGATCGTGAGGTTCTCCGCGCTCGCGCTACCGAGGTGGTGCGCCCGCCAGGGCAGGAGCATGTTGGCGGGACTGACCATCTTGCCCATGAGGGCCCCGAGGAACTCCCGCTGCCGCTCGGCGCGCCCGATGTCGCCGCGCGGGTCGGAGTAGCGGGCGCGCACGTACCCCAGGGCGGTCGGGCCGTCGAGGACCTGGCAGCCCTTCTGGATGTCCAGGTGCGCCTTCTCGTCCTGCATGTCGTTCTTCACGCACATGCGGACCCCGCCGACGGCGTCGACGACCGAGGAGAAGCCCCCGAAACCGATCTCCATGTAGCCGTCCATCTTCAGGCCGGTGTTGTGCTCGATCGTCTCGGCGAGCAGCTCGGCGCCACCGATGCTGAAGGCGGCGTTGATCTTGTTCATCCCGTGCCCGGGGATCTCAACGTAGGAGTCCCGGGGGATGGACAGCAGCGTGGACTTCCCGCTGCCGGTGTGCAGGACGAGGATGCTGTCGGTACGCGCGCCGCCGGTGTCGGACCCGGTGCCGAGCGTCTGCTGCTCCTCGGCGCTCAGGCCCGCGCGGCTGTCGCTGCCGACGAGCAGGGTGTTGCTCCCCTCGCTCGAGGGTCGCTGGCCGTCCGGCGTGGCGTCCACGCGCTGCACCTTGGACCAGGAGGACCCGATCGCCCAGACCATCGCGACCGCCCACACGAGCAGCAGCACGAGCAGGACGAGGAAGAACTTCCGGGCCGGGCTGCGGCCGTGACCGGCGCCCGCCGGGCCGGCGGGCACCGGACCCCGCGGCCCGGTCGGACCACCGCGGTCGACGGGGCGCTGCGGGGGAGGCCCCGCCGGGCGTGAAGGGGGCGTGCCGGTCGGCATCACCCGGGTCCGGGGCTCCTGGGGCCGGGGGCGCCGCTCCGGTGTCGGTCCACCGCGACGCCCGGTCGGGATGGCGCGAGCGGAGGAGTCCGAGGACCTCCCGCGACGGTTGTCGAAGGTCATGGCCTCGCCGTCACGAGGGGGGCTCGTGCGGCCGTCGTCGGGTCGACGTGGGCGGGAGGGGCGCGCAGGCATGGGCCAGAGGATATGAGGTGTGGCTGGATGCTGCCCGACAGGACACCCTGCGGCGCGTCACGGCCGCCTCACGGGGGCGGAGGAATCCATACTGGGCGCGTGCTTCCCCGAGTCAGCGTCATCATGCCCGTCCTGGACGAGGAGCGACACCTGGCCGCCTCGGTCCGGATGGTCCTGCAGCAGGCCTACGAGGGTGAGATCGAGGTGGTGCTGGCCCTCGGCCCCTCCCGCGACGCCACGGACGCCGTCGCGGCGGGTCTCGCCGAGCAGGACCCCCGCGTGCGCACGGTCGCGAACCCCTCGGGCCAGACCCCCGATGCACTCAACGCCGCGATCGGGGCCTCGAGCGGCGACGTCATCGCCCGGGTCGACGCCCACGCGGAGATCCCGCGGGACTACCTGTCCACCGCGGTCGGGATCCTCGACGAGACGGGTGCGGACAACGTGGGCGGGATCATGGACGCGAAGGGGGCCACCCCCCTGGAGCGGGCGATCGCCTGCGCGATGAAGAGCCCGCTCGGCGTCGGTGGTGCCCGCTTCCACACCGGCGGTGGTGCGGGTGAGTCCGACACCGTCTACCTCGGGGTCTTCCGCCGCAGCGCCCTCGAACGCGTGGGCGGCTACGACCCCCACTTCGCGCGGGCCCAGGACTGGGAGATGAACCACCGCATCAGGGCCACCGGTGGACGCGTGTGGTTCACGCCCGAGCTCGTCGTCACCTACCGACCCCGCTCGAGCCTGCGCAAGCTCGCCGACCAGTACTTCAACTACGGGCGCTGGCGCCGCGTCGTGGCCCGGCAGCACCCGGGGACGGCCAATGCCCGCTACCTCGCGCCCCCGGCCATGGTCCTCGGCACCGTCGCGGCGAGCGCCCTCGGCCTGGCCTGGCGACCCGCCTGGCTCGTGCCCGCCGGGTACGCAGCCGCGGTCGGCGCCGGCGGCTGGCTGATCTCCGGCACCGAGCCCGCCGGGGTGCGCGCCCGCGTCCCGCTGGCGATCGCGACGATGCACTGGTCGTGGGGCATCGGCTTCCTCACCAGCCCGGCGAGCCTGGCCGACCGCGCGGACTGAGCCGCGGACGGGTTCGGGGAGTGGTGAGCTCCTCGGCGCGCCGCTCCCGGGTTCGGAGAGCTGGGGCCCGCCCTTGGACTACGGCCGCGGGCGGCCTCCGTCCTGAGACGGGCCGACCCCACTCCCCGACCCCGTCCGCGGCCCGGGCGTCGGCTCGTGTCAGGCCAGGTCGACGGCCAGGGGCGCGCCGGTGCGCTCCTTGACCTCGTGCTCGGTGACGCCGGGGGCGAGCTCGCGCAGGACGTAGCCCTCGTCGGTGACGTCGATGACGGCCAGGTCGGTGATGATCCGCTGCACGACGCCCTTGCCGGTCAGCGGTAGGTCGCAGTCCTGGAGGATCTTCGGGGAGCCGTCCTTGGCGTTGTGGTCCATGAGGACGATGACCTTCTTCGCGCCGTGGACGAGGTCCATCGCGCCGCCCATGCCCTTGACCATCTTGCCCGGGATCATCCAGTTGGCGATGTCGCCGTTGGCGGCCACCTGCATGGCGCCGAGGATGGCGGCGTCGACCTTGCCGCCGCGGATCATCCCGAAGCTCGTCGCCGAGTCGAAGATGGAGGCGCCCTTGCGCAGGGTGACCGTCTCCTTGCCGGCGTTGATCATGTCCGGGTCGATGTCCGCCTCGCTCGGGTAGGGCCCGACGCCGAGGATGCCGTTCTCGGACTGCAGGACGATCTCGACGTCCTCGGGGACGTAGTTCGGCACGAGCGTCGGCATGCCGATGCCGAGGTTGACGTAGTCGCCGTCGTGGAGCTCCTCGGCGGCGCGGGCGGCCATCTGCTCACGGGTGAGTGCCATGTCAGGCCTCCTTGCTCTCGGTGCGGACGGTGCGCTTCTCGATCCGCTTCTCGGCGGCCTGCTCGGGGGTCAGCGGGACGACCCGCTGGACGTAGATGCCCGGCAGGTGGATCGAGTCCGGGTCGAGCTCGCCGGGCTCGACGAGCTCCTCGACCTCGGCGATCGTCACCTGGCCGGAGATGGCGCACAGCGGGTTGAAGTTGCGGGCGGTGGTGCGGAAGACGAGGTTGCCGTGGCGGTCGCCCTTCCACGCCCGCACGAGGGCGAAGTCGGCGGAGATCGCGTGCTCGAGGACGAACTCGTGCTCGGCCAGGACGGTCTCGCCCTCGGGGGTGCGGTCCTTGACCTGGAAGGTGCGGGTCTCCTTCTTGGGGGAGGAGACGGCGACATCACCCTCGGAGTCGTAGCGCCAGGGGAGCCCGCCGTCGGCGATCTGGGTGCCGACACCGGTCCGGGTCCAGAAGGCGGCCATGCCCGACCCGCCGGCGCGCAGCTTCTCGGCGAGGGTGCCCTGGGGGGTCAGCTCGACCTCCAGCTCACCGGAGAGGTACTGGCGCGCGAACTCCTTGTTCTCCCCGACGTAGGAGGAGACCATCCGCCGGATCTGGCCACCGGCCAGGAGGACGCCCAGTCCCCAGTCGTCGACCCCGCAGTTGTTCGAGACGCACTCGAGATCCTTGACCCCCTTGTCGCGCAGCTGGGCGATTAGCACGCTCGGGATCCCGCAGAGCCCGAACCCACCCACCGCGAGCGTGACGCCGTCGGGGATGTCCGCGACGGCCTCTGCCGGTGAAGTGACCACTTTGTCCATGCTCGGCAGGCTAACGCCCCCGTGTGAGGAACCTCATGTGAGGGCCGCACGTGGTGGTGGCGCCGCAGCGTGCCGGGAGGCCATGGCGCCCGACCCGGACGGGACGCCTCGGAGGCGGGTGGGAACCACAGGGACGTAATTACCCGGATGGGTCTGGCGTGCTGCAAGTGGTCTGTGGAGCATGTGTGACGGTGCTGCATTCACGTGCCTCCTGTGGTTGGTGTGACTGCGCCCCGACAACCGAAGCAGTCGACAACCGACGCAGTCCCGGCGCCACCCCGACGCCCGACCCGATCCCCACAGCAAGGAGCAGCCGCGTGTCTCGATCCGCCCGCATGGTCGGTGCCGCTCTCATCCCCGCCTTCGCCCTGCCGTTGGCGGCGGGGCCGGCACGCGCGGCGGTCCCGCAGCCCCCGACGAACAAGAACCTGCCCCAGGACCTGGACGTCGCCTCGCCGTACGTCCCGCAGTCCACGTGCGACCCGGACCCCAAGCCCGGGGTGACGGCCTTCGCGCGGCTGATGGCCAACCACTACGAGGAGTTCAGCTACGGGATCTCCCGGGAGTGCAACCACGGGCTGACCGAGCACTCCGAGGGCAGGGCCCTGGACTGGATGCTCGACGCGAACGACCCGCACGAGCGGGAGGTCGCCGACTCGGTCATCTCCTGGCTGCTCGCCCCCGACGACCAGGGCCGCCCGGCCGCGATGGCCCGCCGCTTCGGGATCATGTACATCATCTGGAACCGCCAGATCTGGGGCACGTACCAGATGAGTGACGGCTGGCGGCCCTACAACGGCCCGAGCCCGCACACCGACCACATCCACTTCAGCTTCAGCTGGGACGGTGCGATGCAGCGCACCTCCTGGTGGACCGGCAAGGCGTGGCAGGACGTGACCACGACCCCCGGTGGGCCGAGCGTGCCGGTGCTGCCGCCGGACGGCTACCCGACGTTGCGCGAGGGCTCCCGCGGACCGGACGTCCAGCTGGCCCAGCGGGTCATCGGCGTCACCGCGGACGGGGTCTTCGGCCCGGACACGAAGGCGGCGCTGCGCGAGTGGCAGGGCGAGCACGGCCTCACGAGGACCGGCGTCCTCGACGATGACACGTGGAACCGGATGGTCGCCGAGGGCGAGGTCTCCGCACGGGGGGAGGACGACGGCGGCATCGCGAAGTACTTCGACACCTCCGTGCGGCTCGGTTCCACCGGCGAGGCCGTCAAGGCGTTGCAGCGCGAGCTCGGCGTCACCGTCGACGGCGTCTTCGGGCGCCGGACCGACAAGGCGGTCCGGGACCTCCAGAGGAGCAAGTCGCTGCGGGCCGACGGGGTCGTCACCGCCAACGTGTGGCACGCGCTCGCCGGCCTCGACTACACGAGGAACGCCAAGAAGCCCGACAAGAAGCCCGACAGGAAGCCGGAGCAGGAACCCGCTCCCACCCCGGAGCCGGAGCAGACCCCGCAGCCGGAGGCCACGTCCGAGCCCGAGCCGGAGAAGACGACCGCGCCCACCCCGGAGGAGAGCGGGAGCACCGAGCCCGCCCCGGAGGGGACCTCCGGGAACGAGCAGCCGGAGGAGGCGAAGGGGGAGCCCGACGCCGAACCGACACCGACCCCCAGCGGCTCGCCGGACTCGACGTCACCGACGACCTCGCCGGCTCCCTCGTCCTCGCCGAGCAAGGGCTCGGTCGTGCGCACCGACACCTGGTTCACCCGGGTCAAGGACGAGGTGCTGGCCAGGGGCTCGCACGGCAGCGCCGTGAAGGTGCTCCAGCGGGGCCTCGGCGGGGTGGCCGTCGACGGGAACTTCGGCGCGACCACGGAGCGCGCCGTCGCCACCTTCCAGCGGGCACACGGCATCCGGGCCACCGGGGTCGTCGACGAGGACACCTGGGAGGCACTGGAGGTGCGGGCCTTCCCGCTGCTGCACTACCGGACCATGGTCCTCAAGCCGGGCTCGAGCGGCGACGGCGTGAGCGCCCTGCAGCGCCACCTCGGCGTCGAGGAGACCGGCACCTTCGACGACGAGACGCGGGCCGCGGTCAAGGAGCTGCAGGCCCGGCACGGGCTGGCCCGGACCGGGTACGTCGGCGCCGTCACCTGGGAGGCACTGGAGGAGGAGGCCCGCCCGTACGAGCGGAACCACTGACCCCCACACCGGTGTCCCTCAGCCCGCCGTGACCCCCTCGGCCTGCGCGCGGCGCTCCACGGTCTCCGGGTCGCTCGGGCCGAGGTGGACCACGAGCGACCCGCCGGCGGCCCACACCGCGACCGCGGTGCGCAGCAGGGTCTCGGCGGAGGGGTCGACCAGCTGCAGCCGGCTGTCCGGCTCGACCCCGGCGTCGGTGAGTGCGGGGACGACCTCGCCGTAGGTGAGGCGCTCGCCGGCAACGAGCAGGGCGGTGTCGTCCTCGTCCGGCTCGTCCAGGGCGGTGAAGTCGTCGCCGTGCGAAGCGAGCTCGGCCGCCTCGTCCATCGTCGAGCCCGGCAGCTCCGTGCCGGCCGAGCGGGCGAGGGCGCCCCGCGTGACGAAGACCCCGGGCACGCCCGCCACGAGGCGGTCGAGGTCGTCGGTGACGACGAGCTCGGGGCTGGCTCCACCGCCGTCGCCCAGCTCCACGGCGGCGCCGACCGACCAGGTCGCCCAGGCCCAGTAGAGCAGCCGCCAGTGCGGTCGCAGGGCGAGCCGGACGGTCTCGCCCGGCTCGAGGCCCCACTCGTCCTGCAGGGCATTCGCGGCCTTGCTCACCCAGGTGTCGATCACCCTGCCGGAGAGCTCGATCCGCTCCCCGGCGGTGGGGCCGGGCAGGTCGTCGTAGCACGTGATGCGGGGGGCGGCCGAGTCCTCCCGGTTCAGGCGGGTCAGGAGGTCTGGGGGCGTGGTCATGGCACCACCCTACGAAGGGGGCGGCCGCCTGCGCGCCGCCCTCCTGCCAGAGTGGGTCCGGTGAGGACACGAGTGCACCGGTCGGAGCCGCCGCTGGACCTGGACCGGACGCTCGCCCCCTTCGTGCGGGGCAGCGGGGACCCGACGTCGCGAGGGGACCACCGGGACTGGTGGTTCGCGTGGACCACACCAGAGGGGTCGGTGACCCTCCGGCTCGTGGGCGAAGGGGGCACCGTGCGGGCCACCGCGTGGGGGCCGGGGCAGGGGTGGGTGCTCGAGCGGGCCCCCGACCTGCTCGGTGCCCGTGACGACCCGAGCGGCTTCGTGCCCCACCACGACCTCGTGGCCCGGGTCTGGCCGGAGCTGTCCCGGTGGCGGGTGCCCGCGAACGGCCTCGTGGCGCAGATGCTCGTCTGCTCGGTGCTGGAGCAGAAGGTCACCGGTCGGGAGGCCTTCGCCGGGTACCGCCGGCTCGTGCGCGCCCACGGGCGACCGGCCCCCGGCCCGGGCGCCGACCTCGGCCTCACCGCCCCGCCGACGCCGCGGGAGTGGGCGCTGATCCCCTCCTGGGAGTGGCTGCGCGCCGGTGTCGACTCCGGCCGTTCGCGCACGGCGGTCGCCGCGATGAGAGTTGCCGGCCGCCTCGACGAGTGCGCCGATCTGCCTCTGCCGCAGGCGCACTCCCGACTCCGGGCGCTGCCGGGCGTGGGGGAGTGGACCGCCGCGGAGGTGGCCCAACGCGCCCTCGGCGACGCCGACGCGGTCAGCTTCGGGGACTACCACGTGGCGCGTGACGTGACGAGGGCACTGACCGGCGAGGAGGGGGACGACGCGCTCATGGCGCGGCTGCTCGAGCCGTATGCGGGACAGCGCTTCCGCGCGCAGCGGGTGATCACCCTCGGAGCCCGGCAGCGGCCACGGAGGGGCCCGCGCCGGGCGCTGCCGACGCACCTGCCGAGGCCTTTTTGAGGAACGCACAACAGCGCCCGGTACCGTGTCGTCCTCGCAGGGACGATGCAGGGAGATGAGATGACCCGGAGCCGAGGCGGCCGAGCAGTGGCGGCGGTCCTCGGCATCACGCTTGCGCTCTCGGCGTGCGCGGGAGGAGATCCTGCGCCGTCGAGCAGCTCCGGGGATGCCAGGCCCACGTCCACCGCGAGCCCGAGCTCGGAGGAGCCCACGGACGTCAACCCGTTCAACGACGACGACCTGCCCGCCGTCGACCCGGGCACGCCGAACACGCTGCCCGGGGACGCGCGGAAGAAGACCAAGGAGGGGGCGCTCGTCTTCTCCCGCTTCTACCTCGAGCAGATGGGCGAGGCGATCCGCACCCGGGAGTCGGCGACGCTGCGGAAGAACTCCCAGGAGTGCCCGGAGTGCGAGGAGTTCATCGCCTGGATCGACTACGGCCGGCTGCGGGGGCTCACCGCGAACCGCAACCCGTTCACGGTCGAGGGGGTGACGATCCTCAGCAGCGTCGCCCACGCCCACGAGATCCGCGCGCGGGTGAAGGTCCAGGACGTGGTCACGAAGGACCCGGGCGGCCCCACGACCCGTGCGGTCGTGCCGCGGCTGGCGCCCGAGGAGGGCGTGACGACCGGTCCGGACGGCGAGGAGACGAGTGTGCCGACCGCGCCGGGCCTCTACAGCGAGGTCCCGGGTGCCTACAGCGCCGCCCTGTCCGTCGCGTGGGTGCACGGCCGGTGGGTCGTGCGCGGCATCTCCTTCGTCTGACCCGGCCGGACTCAGGCGTGGGCGCCCGTGCGGCCCAGCTCCAGTGCCCGGGCGGCCGTGCGGGCCGCGGCCTCCGGCGAGGCGAGGGTGATCGGCTCCGCGGCGGTGCTCGTGGGCGGCGTGGAGCGCGTCGGGGCGGGGTCCTGCGGGTCGGCGAGCCAGCCGTCGAGCAGCCCCTCGTAGACGTTGCGGGCGCCGGTCCCGTCGGTCGCCTCCCCGAGGGCGGCGAGCGAGGCGGTGAGCGAGGGGAGCCCGCCCGGGCTGGTCCCCACGACGGGGGCCGTGGTGCCGCGCACCGCGTCCCGCACCCCCGGGACCCCGAGGACGATGCCCAGGGAGAGGACCGGGTCGCTCGGGGCGAGCAGCACCACGTCGGTGCCGCGGAGCGCCTCCAGGACGCCCGGGGCCGGGGTCGCCCGGTCCAGGCCGGCCACGACGAAGCGGCTCGGCGCCCGACCGGGGCCGCGCTGCCACTCCTGGACGTGCACGGCGTGCTGGCCCTCGTCGTCCTCGAGCACCGCGTGGGTCTCGACCGGGACGTCGCTCATCGGCAGCACCCGGACCCACTCCGGGACCCCTCGGCGGCGGGCCAGCCGCTCGGTCACCTCGGCCAGGCCGTCGCCCCGGGCCAACCAGCTCGTGCGGGCCAGGGAGGCGGCGACCTCCGCGTCGGTGATCGGGTACCAGTCCGGCTCTGCCCCGAGGTCGTCCAGCCCGCGGCGCACGACGTCGCCGGAGGCGGCTGCCGTGGGGGTGGGGGAGAGGGCCTCGACGTGGCGGTCCAGGTCAGGGCAGAGCCGCAGTCCCCAGAGCGAGATGTCGTCACCCGTGTTGACGATCACGCTCACGGTGCTGCCGGCGAGGTCGCCCGAGCCGGCGACGTGATCGACCAGGCCACGGACGAAGGCGGCCCCGCCGGGGCCGCCCGAGAGGACGCAGATGTGCATGGGCACCATGGTCCCACCCGGGCGGCACGGTCCTCTCGGGGGTGGGACCGTTCGCCGCACAGCCGCCCCTTCGGCTTGACGTGCCGGGATGACACACGTGTAATTTCATGTGTGTCATGCCGAGGTCGTCGGCCGGGCATGGAGTAAAGGGTCGGGTGCCTAGGTCGAGGAGGGACCGTGCACGAGCTTCATCTGATAACTGGTGTCGAGGACGAGAGCGAGCTGTCCTGGCAGGAGCGTTCGCTCTGCGCCCAGACGGATCCGGAGGCCTTCTTCCCGGAGAAGGGCGGATCCACGCGAGAGGCCAAGAAGGTCTGCGTCGGCTGCGAGGTGCGCCAGCAGTGCCTGGAGTACGCCCTCGCCCACGACGAGCGCTTCGGTATCTGGGGCGGACTGTCCGAGCGCGAGCGGCGCAAGCTGAAGAAGCGCGCGGTCTGAGCCCCGTGAGGTCGTGACCCGCCCGGGTACCGCCTCCGCCACCCCTTCCCGGCGGATGACGGCATCGCTGATGACCGTCACCGTGGTGGTCATCGCACGCACTCGGGAAGGCGCCGGACAGGTCCTTGCCGCCCTCCTCGCGCAGGACCGCATCCCCGACCGCGTCCTCCTCGTCGACGCCTCCATCGACGGCCTCGGGGACATGGGTGACCTGCTCGACCCCGTCGACGACTCGGGCATCGACGTCCTGAAGACGACCCTCGGTCCGAGCCGCGGAGTGCGCCGGTACCTCCCGTCGGTCATCGACGCCGTCCCCCGCGCACGGCTCGGCCGGGACCAGGTCTGGGTGCTGACCTCGCGCGCCCGCCCGCACCCGGAGGCGCTGCACCGTCTGCTCGCCGCGAGCACCGAAGGCGTCGGGATGACCCTCCCGAAGCTCGTCGACGCAGAGCACCCCGACCGGATCGTGGGTCTCGGGCTCCAGGCGACGAAGACCGGCCGGCTCGTGCCGCAGCCGATCCCCGGCACCCCCGACGACGGCGCCCACGACAACGACGTGGACTCCCTCGGCGCGCCCCTCGAGGGGGTGCTGCTGGACCGGGAGACCTTCGAGCAGCTCGGAGGCCACGACCCCTCGCTCGGCGACGTCGGCGGCGACCTCGACCTCGGCTGGCGCTCCCAGCGCGCGGGCCGACGGGCGGTGCTCGTCCCGGCCGCCCGCGTGGCGGTCACCCCCACGCCCGCCGACGAGCACCCCACGACGACCCAGCGGCGGCAGGCCCGCCGCGCCGCCCTGACCCGCGCGAACCTCCTGCTCGCCCCGTTCCTGGCCCTGTGGATCCTCCTCGGCTCGCTCGTGACCGGCCTCGGCCTCCTCCTGGCCAAGCGGCCCCGGATGGCCCTGGAGGAATGGGGCGACGCCGGGGCCGCACTCGACCCGCGCACGCTGCGCTCGCGACTGCGCGGACGGGCGCCGCGTGGAGTGCCCCGCCGCCATCTGCGCAACCTCTTCGTCACCGCCGGGGAGGCTCGTCACCGCCTCGCCGAGGAGTTCCGCGGCCCCACCCTGCGGACCGCGAGCCCCCCGCGCACCCGGACGAAGGGGGCCCGCGGCCTCGCGCGCCTGGCCCACCCGCTCCCGTGGCTCCTCCTCGCGACCATCGCGATGACCGCCTGGGCGGCGCGTCCGCTCGCCGGTGGGGCATGGCGCCACGGCGGCTCCGGCCTCGTCGGTGGTGAGCTGCTCGGGGGACGGGCCACCGCGGGCCAGCTGTGGGACGACTGGCAGCTGGGCTGGCACGGCTCCGGCTGGGGCGACGGCCTCGCGACCTCCCCGGCCCGTCTGCTGCTCGCCGCGGCGGCGCAGGTCGTGGAGTGGCTCCCCGGTACGGTCGCCTCCCCGGCCGGCGTGGTCATCACGGTGCTCCTCGCCGTGGCCCTCCCGCTCGCCGCCCTCGTCGCCTACACGAGCACCCGCACCATCACCGCGCGCCGCTGGCCGCGTGCCGGCGCCGCCCTGGCCTGGGTGGGCAGCGCCCCGGCAGCCCTCGCGGTCGGCGAAGGGAGGGTCGGTGCCCTCGTGGCGCTGATCCTGCTGCCGCGGATCGCCGCGGGACTGCTGCGGGTCACCCACCCGGAGGTGCGTTTCAGCGACAGCGTGCGGACCGCCCTGTGGGCCGGCGTGCTGGCCTCCTTCGCTCCCGTCGTCGGCGTCGGGACGATCCTGCTCGGTCTCGGTCTCGTCCTCCTCGGCGACGTCCGTGGGCGCCTCCGGGGTCTCGTGCTCGCGGCCGTCCCGTTGGTGCTGGCCGGGCCGTGGCTGCTCACGCTGCGCGCCGAGCCCCGCCGACTCCTCACCGGCTGGGGGCTCACCGACACCCCCGTCACGACGGAGCCCTGGCAGCTGGCCCTGGGGCAGCTGCCGGGCGGCGCGCCCACCACGTGGTGGACGGCTGCCGTGCTCGCCCTGGGTGTCCTCGCGCTGCTCGTCCCCGGGCGTCGTGGCGGGTCCTGGGCGGTCGCCGTGACGGCCCTGCTCGGGCTCCTCGGGGCAGTCGGCGCCCCGCACCTGGCGCTGGGCCACCGGCCCGGCGGGGCCCACGGGGCCGGTGAGCTCGTGACCCCCTGGGCCGGCACCGGCCAGCTGGCGCTCATCGGGTCCGCCCTCGTGGCCGTCCTGATCGCCGTCGATGTACTGCCGGAGCGCACGCAGGCCGGCCGCTCCCCGTCGTGGCGGTGGCTGCCGGCGCTCGTCCTGCCCGTCGCGGCTCTCGGCAGCGGGGTGGTCCTCGCGCTGCACACCTTCGGTGACGGACTCTCCCCCTGGCAGGACCCCCGGCCCCGCCAGGCGGTGGCGGCCGCAGAGGGCCCGGGCGCCACCCGCACGCTCGTCGTCACGGCCGGTGACGGGCCGGTCCGGTACTCGGTGCCCGGCCGTGAGCCGGGCCCGCTCGTGCGCGACCTGCAGGCGCCCGGCGAGCCGGACTTCGGTGAGCAACAGGTCGCCGATGCGGCCTCCCGGCTGCTCACCGCGCAGGAGGGGGACCGCCCGGTGGGGCAGGTCCTCGCCGAGCAGGGCATCTCGCACGTCGTCCTCGTCGGCGCGGACCCCGAGCAGCGCGCGCGGGTCGCCGCGACCGACGGGCTGACGAGGACGGCCGCGGCGCATGGTCGCCACGCGTGGTCCGTGCAGTCACCGGTCACCGACGGGCACCCGCCCTCCCGCGCCCGCGTCGTCACCTCCCGGGGCAGCGAGCCGCTGCCGGGCACCGGAGCCCACGCCGACACCGACGGCCCCGTCGCGATCGACGGGGGCAGCCGACTGGTGGTCGCGGAGTCCGTCGCCTGGGGCCAGGCCGCCACGGTGAGTGCCGACGGCACCGAGCTGACGATGAGCACGCGCAGCCAGCTGCCCACCTACCGCCTGCCCGCCGGGACCGACGAGGTGACGATCGACGTCGCGGACCACCGGACCTGGCAGCTCGTCTCGGCGGTGGCACTGCTGCTCGTCCTCTACCTCGCCCTCCCGTTCGAGCGCCCTCCTGCCCGGGCCCGCACGGGCGAGGACGACGTGCCCGAGTCCCCCGAACCGGACTCCGAGGACGACCCCGATCGGGACGCGCTCGACGCGGATGCCCCGGAGCGGGACGAGACCGCCGGCGACCCGACGGCTCCCACGGCCCCCGAGGAGGAGCGATGACCTCGCGCGCGGGTGCCTGGGCCCACGCGGTCGCCCGCGTGGCCCTCGTCGGCGGCGTCGGTGCCGCTCTCGTCGTCGGGGCGCAGGACCTCGGCACCATCTCCTCCGGGCTGCCGCCGGCCACCGGCGAGCAGGCGGGCTCGAGCACGACCACGGCGTACTGCCCGGGCGCCCCCTTCGCGCCCGGCGCAGGGTCCGTCGTCGGCATCGCGGCGCCCGCCGTCGCCCTCGAGGGCCTGGCGGAGGCCTCGGGGGTGCCCGGTGCCGTCACCGTCGACCCGCTGCCGGCCGGTCCGTCCACGGACGACGGGCGGCAGGACCGGGCGCGGGACTCCGTGTCGCTGCCCGACCGCCCCGTGCGCGTGCGCGGGAGCCAGGACCGGGCCCCGGGCGTGGTCGCGGGGCAGTCCTTCACCGCCGAGGGCGAGGAGAGGTCCGGTCTGGCGACGCTGACCTGTACTCCTCCCGAGGCGGAGTCCTGGCTGATCGCCGGCGAGGACGAGGACGGCAGCCGGGGCCGGCTCGTGCTCGTCAATCCCGCGAGCAGCGCGGCCACCGCGGAGGTGAGCGCGCTCGGCGGCCGCAGCACGCGGGTGCGTGTGCCCGCCGAGGCCCGCACGGAGGTGCCGCTCGACCGCCTTCGCGGGGAGGGCCCCGCCCACGTCGTGCACGTGCGGGCCGAGGGCGGGCCGGTCTCCGCGAGCCTCGCCGTCGAGCGGCAGGGGGAGCTTCCCGCCGGTGTGGCCACCGTCGGCCCGACCACGGCACCGGCCACCCGGCAGGTCGTCCCCGGCAATGCGGACGCCGTCGGCAAGTCCCTCGTGCTCGCCGCGCCCGGAGAGCGCGACGCGAAGGTCGAGATCACGGCCGCGGCCACGAAGTCCTCGGACGTGACCAAGGAGGTCACCGTCCCCGCCGGGGAGCAGCGCGAGGTGGACCTGCCGGAGGTGGAGGGCATGCACACCTGGCTCGTCGACTCCGACGAACCGGTCCTGGCCGCGGGCCGACTCACCACCGCCACCCCCGACGGGCGCGGGGACCGTGCGTGGACCGTGGCCACCCCGCCGGTGACCGGCCTGGCGGGAGCGAGCCTGCCGACCGAGGCGCCGAAGCACGTGAGCCGCTACCTCGAGGTGGCGGCCCCGGACGGCCCCGCCAGGGTCGAGATCCTCGTGCTCACCGACGGACGGGTCGGCACCCGCACGCTGCGGATCGACCGCCACCGGAGCAAGGCCCTGGACGTCGGCCGCGCCGAGGCGGTGTGGGTGCGCCCCCGCGACGGACGGGTCCACGCCGCGGTGCTGCTGCTCGGCGACGAGAAGGCCAAGGACCCGGCGATCGCCTCGATGCCCTTGCTGCACGCACCGGTCAGCCGCAGCGAGAGCGAGGTCGTGCGCAGCGAGTGACCCGCCCCGGCGCCGGCTCAGAGCCCGGGGTCGACCTCGTGCGGGGGGACGCCGAGCAGCAGCGCGATCTGCTCGACCAGCACCTCGTGGACCACGAGCGCCCGGTCGCTGCCGGGGGCGATGCCCTCCACGGGACGGCGGTAGACCACCACCCGGGCGGGCAGGCGCCCCTGAGCGGGCCACAGCCGCGCGAGCGGGACCCCGCCCTCCCACTCGGCCGGCTCCTGCGGGGGGATGTCCTCGACGGCGAACTCGACGTCGTGCCACCGGCGCCCCAGCACCGGCCGGAAGCGCTCCGCGGTCTCGAGCACGAGGTCGTCGAAGGCCTCCGCGCGGGTGGCCATCACCGGTACGGGAGGGTGCGCGAGCGGCCCCCGGGGGCCGCGGCCACGTCGATCACGATGCCGGCTCACACCTGCAGATCGTAGGCGGACGGCGTGCCGATGACCGCGAAGGGGGAGCCGTGGCCTAGCCTGCTCGGGTGACAGCCCCCCGAATGTGCTCCCGCGCCGCCTGTGCGCGACCGGCCTCCGGGACCCTCACGTACGTGTACTCCGACTCGACGGTCGTCCTGGGCCCGCTCGCGACCTACGCCGAACCCCACGCCTACGACCTGTGCCGGGAGCACGCGGCGCGGCTCACCGCGCCCCGGGGCTGGGAGGTGGTGCGACTGGCCGCCGACCAGCCCGCCCCGGCCAGCCGCGACGACCTCGTCGCGCTCGCGGAGGCTGTGCGGCAGCGGCCCGAGCCGGAGTCCCGCCCCACGGACGCCCGGCCCGAGCCCGAGAGCGTCACCGAGACCAACCGGCGTGGCCACCTGCGGGTGCTGCGTGACCGCGACTGACCCGCCCGACCTAGGATTGGGCGTGTGTCCGTCCCTCTCGCCGACTTCGTCAAGGCCTACGACGTACGGGGACTGGTCCCGGCCCAGCTGAACCCCGACGTGGCACGCGCGCTGGGCGCGGCCTTCGTCGAGCGCCTCGTGATCCCCGAGGGCGCCGGGGCCGTCGTCATCGGTCACGACATGCGGCCCAGCTCACCGGAGCTCGTGGATGCCTTCGCCGAGGGGGTCGTCGGGGCCGGCGCCGACGTGGTCGTCATCGGCCTGTGCAGCACCGACGGGCTCTACCACGCGAGCGGCTCCCTGGACCTGCCCGGGGCGATGTTCACCGCCAGCCACAACCCCGCCCGGTACAACGGGATCAAGCTCTGCCGGTCCGGTGCCCGCCCGGTCGGCAAGGGGTCGGGCCTCGTCGAGGTCCGGGACCGCGCCCAGACCCTGCTCGATGCCGGGGGCCCGATCCCGGTCGCCTCCCCGGGGAGCGTCCGGCACCGGGACATGCTGCCCGAGTACACCGCCTTCCTCCGGGGGCTGGTCGACCTGGGGGGCAGCCGCCCCCTTCGCGTCACCATCGACGCCGGCAACGGGATGGGAGGGCTCACCGCGCCCGCGGTCCTCGGGGACGGTGCCGGCCTGCCGGCCCTCCCGCTGACCCTCGACCCGCTGTACTTCGAGCTCGACGGCACCTTTCCCCACCACGAGGCCAACCCGCTGGACCCGAAGAACCTGCTCGACCTGCAGGAGCGGGTGGTCGCGAGCGGCTCGGACATCGGGCTCGCCTTCGATGGTGACGCCGACCGCTGCTTCGTCGTCGACGAGCGGGGAGCCCCGGTCAGCCCCAGTGCCATCACCGCGATGATCGCCGGGCGGGAGATCGCCCGGGAGGTGGCCGCCGGTACACCCGCGCAGGACGTGACGATCGTGCACAACCCCATCGTCTCCGCCGTGGTGCCCGAGACCGTCGCCGAGCGCGGCGCCCGCGCGGTCCGCGCCCGGACCGGGCACTCCTGGGTCAAGGAGGTCATGGGCCGCGAGCAGGCGGTCTTCGGCGGCGAGCACTCGGCCCACTACTACTTCCGGGACTTCTGGTTCGCCGACACCGGGATGCTCGCGGCGATGCACGTCCTCGCCGCCCTCGGCGAGCAGGAGGGGCCGCTCAGCTCGCTGATGGCCCCCTTCGAGCGCTACGTGGCCTCCGGGGAGATCAACTCCGCCGTGGCCGACACCGAGGAGGTCATCGAGCGGGTCCGGGATCGGCACGTCGGCCCCGGCGCCCGGGCCGAGCACTTCGACGGGCTGACCGTGTGCCACCCCGGTGACGAGGACTCGCCGATGTGGTGGTTCAACCTGCGCGCGAGCAACACCGAGCCACTGCTGCGGCTGAACGTCGAGGCCGCGGACGTGGCGACGATGGAGCAGCTGCGCGACGATGTCCTGACGACGATCCGGGAGGACTGACATGAGCGGCACGACGATCGCACCCTGGCTGCGCGAGATCCTGCGCTGCCCCGCCTGCCGGGCACGGCTGCGCGACGAGGGCGGCGGGCAGGGGAGGCCCGAGGAGCTCGTCTGCACCTCGGGCGAGTGCGGGCTCGCCTACCGCGTGGAGGACGGGATCCCCGTCCTCCTCGTGGACGAGGCGCGCCGGCCCTGAGGCTCCGCCATGGCCTTCGACGAGTCACTGCTCGACGACGAGGGGCGCCGGCACTCCGTCGACGCCCAGGACCTGCTGCGCGCCCTCGCCGGCGCAGGTGCACAGCTGCGGCGGGCGACCACGCTCGCCGGTGAGGCGCCGGACCTGCCCCGGGTCGCTGGCGGCGAGCGGCCGCGGGCCGTGCACGTCGCGGCCGTCGGCAGCTCCGAGGCGGTCGCCGACGTGCTCGACCTGCTCGTCTCCACGTCCGGCCCGGTGCTGCTCACCCGCGACGGCTCCGGCCCGCTGCCCGGGTGGGTCGGCACGCTCGACCTCGTCGTCGCCGTCTCCGTCTCGGGCCGCGCCGAGGGCCCGGTGCGTCAGGCCCGGGAGGCCGCCCGGCGCGGTGCGCACCTGCTGACCGTCGGTCCCAGCGGGAGCCCGCTCGCCGACGCCGCCGAGGCCGCGAGGGGAGTGCACCTGCCGATCGCCCCGAGCAGCGACCACTCGCGCACCGCGCTCTGGGGGCTCGTCACGCCCACGCTGCGCGGGCTGGACGCCTGCGGAGTCCTCGAGGTGCCCGAGCACGTCCTCGACCGGGTCGCCGACCGGCTCGATGAGCAGGCCGAGGCCTGCCGGCCCGACGCGGAGTACTTCGTCAACCCCGCCAAGTCCCTGGCCCTCGAGCTCTCCGAGGTCACCCCCGTCGTCCTCGGGGACGGGCCGGTCACCGGCGTGGCCGCCCGCCGGGCGAGCGCGATGCTCGCCCGCACCGCCCGCACCCCCTCCACCTGGGGGCGCCTGCCGGACGCGGCCGCCCAGGTCGTCGCCTGCCTCTCGGGACCGCTGGCCGTCGGGGAGAAGGCACCCGACGGTGGCCGGGACATCTTCGCCGACCCGTACCTGGACGCGCCGGCCGGCCAGCACCTCGGGCTCCTCCTGCTGCGCGACCCGACACCGGACACCGGTGGCCCCGCGGGCGAGATCGAGCGGCACAACACCGCGCAGTCGGTCGCCGACCACGCGCAGGACACCGGCACGAGGGTGCTCGAGCACACCGCGCACCCCGGCCACCCACTGGAGCGGCTGGCCGAGCTGGTCGCCCTCACCGACTTCGCGAGCACCTACCTGGCCATCGGCCACGGGCTCGATCCGGCCACTGCGCCGGGACTCTCCGACATCCACCTCCCGAGGAAGGCCCCGTAGATGATCGACGTGGACATCGCCGTGATCGGCAGCGGATCCGGCAACAGCCTGCTCACCGAGGAGCTGGCGGACAAGCGCTTCGCCGTCATCGAGGGCGGGGAGGTCTTCGGCGGAACCTGCCTGAACGTCGGGTGCATCCCCACGAAGATGTACGTCCACGTCGCCGAGGTCGCCACGACGGTCCGTGAGGGGGGTCGGCTCGGGGTCGACGCGGACCTGGAGCGGGTGCGCTTCGCCGACGTGCGCGACCGCGTCTTCGGGCGGATCGACCCGATCTCGGCCGCGGGGGAGGCCTACCGGCGCGACGGTGAGGGCGTCGAGCTAATGCGCGGCCACGCCCGCTTCACCGGGCCGCGGACCCTGCACGTGGACCTGCGCGACGGGGGCAGCGAGGAGGTCCGCGCCGAGCAGGTGGTCCTCGCGACCGGCTCGCACGCGACCATCCCCGAGCAGCTGACCCGCCTCGCCGAGCGCGAGGAGGTCACGCTGCACACCTCGGACACCGTGATGCGGCTGCCCGAGCAGCCTGCCCGGATGCTCGTCGTCGGGGGCGGCTACATCGCCGCCGAGATGGCCCACGTCTTCTCCTCCTACGGCACCCGCGTGACCGTCGCGACCCGCGGCCCGCAGATGCTGCGCCACCTCGACCAGGACATCGTCGACGCCTTCGACACCCGGGCCCGCTCGCAGTGGGACGTGCGTACCGGGGCCCGGGTGAGCGACCTGCGCCGCGGCCCGGACGGGACCGTCGTGACGCTCACGGACGGCAGTGAGGTGGTCGTCGACGTCGTCCTCGTCGCGACCGGTCGCCACCCGAGCAGCGGCGGCCTCGACCTGGACGCCGGCGGCGTCGGCGTGCACCAGGACGGCCGGGTGGCCGTCGACGCCCACGGCCGCACCACCGCGGAGGGGGTGTGGGCCCTCGGCGACGTCTCCTCCCCCTTCCAACTCAAGCACGTGGCCAACCACGAGGCCCGGGTCGTCGCGCACAACCTCGCCCACCCCGACGACCTGGTCGCGTTCGACCACGAGGCGGTGCCCGCGGCGGTCTTCACCCACCCGCGCATCGCGAGCGTCGGGATGACCGAGGCCCAGGCACGTGAAGCCGGTGTCGACGTCGTGACGAAGACCCAGATGTACGGCGACACCGCGTACGGGTGGGCCATGGAGGACACGAGCAGCATCTGCAAGGTCATCGCCGACCGGCGCACCGGCCTGCTCGTCGGAGGGCACCTGATGGGCCCCGAGGCCTCCACGCTCGTGCAGCCGCTGATCCAGATGATGGCCTTCGGGCAGCCGGTGGCGCAGATGGTGCGCGGCCAGTACTGGATCCACCCCGCGCTGACCGAGGTCGTCGAGAACGCCCTGCTCGGCCTGGACCTGCCATGAGCGGTGGTCTCGTCGCCCTGCTGGACGACATCTCGGTGCTCGCACGCGCGGCCGCGGCCTCCGTCGACGACGTGAGTGCCGCCGCCGGGCGGGCCAGCACCAAGGCGGCCGGCGTCGTCGTCGACGACGCCGCCGTCACACCGCGCTACGTGGATGGCCTGGACCCCAAGCGCGAGCTGCCGATCATCAAGCGGATCACGATCGGCTCGCTGCGCAACAAGATCGTCCTCATCATCCCGGCGATCCTGCTCATCAACGCCTTCGTGCCCTGGCTGCTCTCGCCGATGCTCATGCTCGGCGGTACCTACCTGTGCTTCGAGGGTGCCGAGAAGATCTGGGAGAAGCTCTCCGGCCACGGCGGAGAGGAGGCCGCGGGCCGGGCGCAGGAGAAGCGCGAGACCGACGAGGACCAGATCGTGCGCAGTGCCGTGACCACGGACCTCATCCTCTCCGCGGAGATCATGGTCATCTCCCTCAAGGCGGTCCTCGACGAGGGGCTGGGGGGTTCCTTCTGGTACCTGCTGGCCGTGCTCCTGGTCGTCGCCGTCGTCATCACCCTCGCGGTCTACGGCACCGTCGGCCTCATCGTGAAGATGGACGACATCGGTGTGCACCTGAGCCGCTCCGACTCCGGGGCGATGCAGTCCCTGGGGAGGGGCCTGGTCAAGGGCATGCCCACGCTGCTCACGGTGCTCTCCGTCGTCGGGGTCTTCGCGATGCTCTGGGTCGGTGGGCACATCATCCTCGTCGGGCTCGAGGAGACCGGGTGGCTGCCACAGCCCTACGAGTTCGTGCACCACCTCGAGACCGCGGTCGCCGACGCGACGGGCGCCCTCGGCGGCGCCCTGGGGTGGCTGACCAACACCTTCGGCTCGATGGTCCTCGGCGCGGTCGTCGGCGGCGTGGTCGTCGCGGTCACGCACGCCCTGCCCTTCGGCAAGGGCGACGGGGAGGACGCGGCGGCCCATTGAGGCCGTGCGGTCCCAGCCGATGATGCCGTCAGCCACGGCAGGCGGGGGACCGGCCCCCTTCGGGCAGCGCCTAGACTGTCGGTGCCGGCGTGGGTGATGACCCGCGAGAGCCCAGAAGGGTCGCGCCGGGTCCGATCCCGCAGTTGTCACAGGAGTTTTTCACGTGTCCTTCGACTTTCAGGTCGCCGACCTGGGCCTCGCCGAGGCCGGCCGTCACCAGATCCGCCTCGCCGAGCACGAGATGCCCGGCCTGATGAGCCTGCGCGAGGAGTACGCCGACTCCCAGCCGCTCGCGGGCGCCAAGATCGCCGGGTCGCTGCACATGACGGTCCAGACCGCCGTGCTCATCGAGACCCTCACCGCCCTCGGCGCGCAGGTGCGCTGGGCGAGCTGCAACATCTACTCCACCCAGGACGAGGCCGCCGCCGCTGTCGTCGTCGGGCCGAACGGCACGGCCGAGGACCCGCAGGGCGTGCCCGTCTTCGCGTGGAAGGGGGAGACGCTCGAGGAGTACTGGGCCTGCACCGACAAGATCCTCACCTGGGGCGACGACGAGGGGCCCAACATGATCCTCGACGACGGCGGTGACGCGACGATGCTCGTGCACCAGGGCGTCGAGTGGGAGAAGGCCGGCCAGGTGCCGCCGACCACCGAGGACGACTCCGAGGAGTTCAGCGTCTTCAAGGCCCGGGTGCGCACCACCATGGAGGCCGACCCGCACAAGTGGCGCACCGTCGCCGAGCGCATCAAGGGCGTCACCGAGGAGACGACCACCGGCGTGCACCGGTTGTACCAGCTGGCCGAGTCCGGGGAACTGCTCTTCCCGGCGATCAACGTCAACGACTCGGTCACCAAGTCCAAGTTCGACAACAAGTACGGCACCCGTCACTCCGTCATCGACGGGCTCAACCGCGCCACCGACGTCCTCATCGGCGGCAAGGTCGCGGTCGTCGCCGGCTACGGCGACGTCGGCAAGGGTGTCGCCAACGCCCTCGCCGGGCAGGGTGCCCGCGTCGTCATCACCGAGGTCGACCCGATCTGCGCGCTGCAGGCCGCGATGGAGGGTTTCGAGGTCACGACGATGGACACGGCGGCGACCTACGGCGACATCTTCGTCACGACGACCGGCTGCTACGACGTCATCACGGCCGAGCACATGGCCTCGATGAAGAACAAGGCGATCGTCTCCAACATCGGCCACTTCGACAACGAGATCGACATGGCCGGGCTGGCGCGTACCGAGGGCATCACGAAGACCGAGATCAAGCCGCAGGTCCACGAGTGGACGTATCCCGACGGCAGGTCGATCATCGTGCTGTCCGAGGGCCGGCTGATGAACCTCGGCAATGCGACCGGTCACCCGAGCTTCGTCATGAGCAACTCCTTCGCGAACCAGACGATCGCCCAGATCGAGCTCTTCGCCAAGGACGAGGAGTACGTGGACGAGGACGGCGACCCGACCGTGACCACCCTCCCGAAGCACCTGGACGAGAAGGTCGCCCGGCTCCACCTCGAGGCCCTCGGCGTCGAGCTGACCGAGCTGACCAAGGGCCAGGCCGAGTACCTCGGCGTCGACGTGGCCGGTCCGTACAAGCCGGAGCACTACCGCTACTGAGCCGGCGTGGCGAAGGGGGCCGGCGGCCCCCTTCGCCGTGTCAAACTGTGCGGGACAACCGGCGCCCGGACCGGGCGGAACGAGGGAAGGACAACGCGTGAAGGGTCGCGTGCTCGTCGTCGACGACGATCAGGCACTGGCAGAGATGCTGGGGATCGTCCTGCGCAAGGAGGGACTCGACGTCGCCCACGTGGCCGACGGGGCCCGGGCGCTGGACGCCTTCCACGAGGCGAAGCCGGATCTCGTGCTGCTCGACGTCATGCTGCCCGGGATGGACGGCATCGAGATCTGCCGCCTCCTCCGGCAGGAGTCCGGCGTCCCCATCGTCATGCTCACCGCCCGCACCGACACGGTCGACGTCGTCGTCGGGCTGGAGTCCGGGGCCGATGACTACATCGTCAAGCCCTTCAAGCCCCAGGAGCTCATCGCACGGCTGCGGGCGCGACTGCGCCGGGGAGAGGAGCCGGAGCCGGAGCGCCTCACCATCGGCGACCTGACCATCGACGTCGCCGGCCACACCGTCAAGCGCGGCGACCGCGCCCTCGGCCTGACGCCGCTGGAGTTCGACCTGCTCGTCGCACTCGCGCGCAAGCCGTGGCAGGTCTTCAGCCGCGAGGTGCTCCTGGAGCAGGTGTGGGGCTACCGGCACGCCGGTGACACCCGGCTGGTCAACGTGCACGTGCAGCGGCTGCGGAGCAAGATCGAGCACGACCCGGAGTACCCGAAGATCGTCGTGACGGTGCGTGGGGTCGGGTACAAGGCCGGACAGGCCTGAGGTGGGCGAGGCCGCCGGCTCGGGGGCCGCGCCCACCGCGCCGCCCGAGGAGGAGACCGAGGGCTTCTTCGCTCGCTGGGTGCGGCGCTTCGTCGACCTGTGGCGGCGCTCGCTGCAGTTCCGGGTCGTCGCCAGCACCCTGATGCTCGGGCTGACCGTCGTCTCGATCATCAGCTTCACGCTGTACCGCTCGATCGCCGACGGGCTCGTCGAGGACCGCATCGACCGCTCCCAGGTCGAGGCGCGCCAGCTGGCCGACGACGTCGAGAGCACCCTGGAGGACTCGACCGCCGAACCGGACGCCCTGCGTGGGACGGCGGCGGACGTGCTCAACCGCAGCCTCGGCACGCCCCAGGGAGGTGACTGGCGCTACGCCATCCTCGCCCGGAGTCTGAACAACAACCACAACGCGGCCAACGAGTTCCCCGCCGTGGCCACGAATGCGGAGACGATCAAGGAGATCCCGGGGCCGATGCGCGAGTCGGTGATGCGCGACCCGGATCACCAGCAGGTGACGACGATCGACTTCACCCGCCCCACCGAAGGGGCCGGTTCGGAGGCCGCGGACGCCGGGGAGTCCGTCCCTGCCGTGCTCGTCGGGTCCCAGATCGACATTCCCCGCGCCGGCAAGTACGACCTGTACGTCATCTACCCGATGGACCAGGAGGAACGCACCCTCTCGATCATCTCCCGCTCGCTCATGCTCGGTGCCGCCTTCCTCATCGTGCTCGTCTCGGGGATCGCCTACATCGTCACGAGCACCGTCGTGACCCCGGTGCGCCGCGCGGCCTCGGCCGCCGAGCGACTCGCCGCGGGGCACCTCAACGAACGCATGTCGGCCCGCGGTCACGACGACCTCGCCCTGCTGGGCAAGTCCTTCAACGACATGGCCGACAACCTGCAGACCCAGATCCGCCAGCTCGAGGGGCTCTCCAGGGTCCAGCAGCGCTTCGTCTCCGACGTCTCCCACGAGCTGCGCACGCCACTCACCACGATCCGGATGGCGGCCGACGTGCTGCACGCGTCGAAGGACGAGCTGGACCCGGTCACCCGACGTTCCGCGGAGCTGTTGCACGACGAGCTGGATCGGTTCGAGGAGCTGCTCGCCGACCTGCTGGAGATCTCCCGCTACGACGCCGGGGCGGCGCTGCTCGAGCAGGGCCCCGTCGACGTCCACTCGATCATCGACCGCGTCGTCGAGTCCGCGCAGTCCATCGCCGATGCCCGTGCCTGCGACGTCGTCGTCCACCGCGATCCCTCGCTGGACACCGAGGCCGAGATCGATGCCCGGCGGATCGAGCGGATCCTGCGCAACCTCGTCTTCAACGCCATCGAGCACAGCGAAGGCGAACCCGTGGACATCCTCGTCGGCGCCGACGAGGACGCGGTCGCCGTCGTCGTCGAGGACCACGGTGTCGGGTTGAAGGCCGGTGAGGCCTCCCTGGTCTTCAACCGGTTCTGGCGCTCGGACCCCGCGAGGACCCGCACCACCGGCGGCTCCGGCCTCGGCCTGGCCATCGCCCTGGAGGACGCCCGGCTGCACCAGGGCTGGCTGCAGGCCTGGGGACAGCCGGGCGAGGGATCCCGCTTCCGCCTCACCGTGCCGCGCGTCGCGGGTGGAACCCTGACGAGCTCGCCGCTCCCACTCGCTCCCGGGGAGGACACGTCCGTGGAGCAGCAGCAGTGACCCACCCGCACGGGATGCCCCGACGGACGGCACTGGGCGTGCTCGTCACCGGTGCGCTGGCCGCGTGCGGGCTCAGCCCGGACCACACCATCCGCTCCGGCCTGGACGTCAACGCCCCCGTCGACAACCGCCTCGACGTGGTGCCCGTGCCGCCCCGGAGCGGCGACGGGCCGGAGGCGATCATCCGTGGCTTCCTCGAGGCGGGGGAGGCGAGCGGCTCCGGTCTCGACGTGGCCCGCCAGTACCTCACCCGGGAGTGCGCCGAGGGCTGGAACCCCGACATCAACGAGACGATCGTCCACCCCTCCGAGCGGGAGTCGATCTCCATCACGGAGGCGAAGGGGAAGGAGGGCTCCTACGAGGTGACGGTGCCGGTCGTCGCCCGGATCGACCAGGACGCGCGCTACCTCGTGGCCGAGAGCACGGACTCGGCGGCCTTCGAGTTCGGCCTGACGAAGGTGGACGGCGAGTGGCGCATCGACCGGATGCAGACCTCCTTCGGCCGGGTGCTCTCCACCCGTTCCACGGGGCGGGTCTACCGGCAGTACCACGTGCACTACCCGGCCAACGCCTCCAACGTGCTCGTCCCGGACCAGCGCTGGGTCATGGAGGGCCAGCAGGCCACCCGGCTCGCCCAGGTCCAGCTCGGTGGTGTGCCCGACTACCTCGACAAGGCGGTCGCGCCGAGCACCGGCGCGGAGCTGGCCCTGGAGTCGGTCCCCGTCATGGAGGGCGTCGCCCGGGTCGACCTGCGCGCCGCCAGCGTCCCCAGCGAGTCCAACGAGCGGGAGCGGTTGGTCGCCCAGCTGGTCGCGACCCTGATGCAGGTCCCGGACGTCTCGGAGGTGGCCCTCACCCTCGACGGCGCGCCCCTCAGCCTGCCCGGCCTCGATGGTCCGTTGACCTCGCCGGAGCAGCTGGACTACGTCAGCCCGACCGGCCTGCAGGACCCCCTCGTCCTCGGCCGCACGAAGGGTCGCCTCGTCAAGGTCTCGGAGACGTTGGCGGCCCTGACCAAGCGGGAGCTGCGCTCGGCCAGGACCCGCTTCCGGGTGGCGAAGAAGTGGTCCCGCCTCGCCCTTCGCTCCGACGGCAGCGAGGCCGCCGGGGTCACGGACAAGGGATTCGAGCTCGTGCGGTGGCGCTCCTCCTCGAAGGACGAGCCGATCGTCGTCCCCGCCTTCGCCGCGAACCTCACCCGCCCCTGCTACGACAACGGCAGCGTGCTCTGGGTCGGCGGCGTCGGGCTGGGCAGCGAGGTCGGCCACCGCCTCTTCCACATCAACACCCGCGCCGACCTCGACGACGTCGAGGGCTCCGGCCCTCGTTACGTCCCGACGCCGTGGCTGGAGGCGAACTATGTCGTCGCCGCGGTGGTCTCCGCGGACGGCAGCCGGATCGCGGTGATCTCCGAGGTCTACCCCGGGCAGGGGAGCGACCTGTGGGTCAGCGGCATCGTGCGGGAGTCCAACGGCCTGCCTGAGGGCACCTCGCCGGATGCGGTGCAGGCGGGTGCCGACCTCATCGAGATGCTCGACGTGGTGTGGGTCGAACCGACGACGCTGGCCGTGATCGGCCGCCACGACAAGCAGGAGCACATGAGCCCCTATCTCGTCGGGGTCAACGGCGAGGTGACGGCACTGAGCTGGCCACCGCTCGGCGCCGCCCGGAAGAAGAAGGACTCCGAGCCGGTGGCGGTGACCACGACCGACGGTGCGGACGCCATCATCGTCACCTCGGCCGACGGCCGGCTCTGGCAGCGGCTCGGGGACACCGGGTGGACGGAGATCGAGCTCATCTCCGACGTCGTGACCGCAGGGGTCTGAGCGTCCACAACCCCTCCCGGTGGGAGGGCGTCGTCCACCGGCGCGTCACGGCCGGCGGCCCCGACCGGTCTCCCGGACAGGCTGGTGGCATGCGCCCTCTCCTCGGAGCCCTCGCCGCCGGACTGGACCTCGTGCTGCCCCGCAGCTGTGCCGGGTGCGACCGGCCCGGTGCCGTCATCTGTCCCGGCTGCCGGGTCGAGCTGGCTCGACTCGCCCTGCCCGACGAGGGGCTCCTCGCGCCGCATCCCGTCCCGGCGGCCTGGCCCGGCTGCACCGGGGTGCTCCGGTACGAAGGGGTCGCGGCCCGCCTGGCGACGGAGGTCAAGGACGGTGGCCGCCACGACCTCGTGCCTCCCCTGGGGAGGCTGCTGGCCGAGGCGCTGCGGCGGGCGCTGCGCGGGCGGTCCCCGCCCCGCGGCGGGCCCGTCCGTCTCGTGCCGGTGCCCTCGGCTCCGGCAGCCGTGCGCTCCAGGGGAGAGGCGCCGATGCTGGTGCTCACCCGGGTGGCGGCGCGGCGCCTGCCCGGCCGTGTCGACGTCGTGCCGGCCCTGCGGGTGGTCCGGCGCACTCGGGACCAGGCGGGCCTGACGCGGGAGGAGCGCCTCGCCAACCTCCACGGGGCCATGCACGTGGGGCGTCCGGCCGCCGTGAGGGGGCGCTCGTGCCTGCTCGTGGACGACGTGCTCACCTCCGGTGCGACCCTGACCGAGGGGCGCCGTGCCCTTCTCGACGCGGGCGCGGAGCGGGTCGACCTGGCGGTCCTGATGGTCACCCCCAGCCGGTACCGGTGGGGTGGGCAGGGCTCTTCCCTACCGTTCCTCGCCGTCTCGGACTAACGTGTCGTCATGGGTCCCCGGATCGGCCGCCGAGGGTGGCGCGGATCAGGGGTCGACTGCGTCTCTCGGGCACGAGGGGTGGTGGTGCGGGCGCCGAGAGGTCCTCGCCAGGCGTAACTCCGTCTCACCCGATGTCCCAGGAGGACTCCGTGGAAATTGCCATCACCGGACGCAACGTCAACGTCTCTGATCGACTGCGGGACTACCTCGACGAGAAGCTCGCGAAGGTGCCCCAGCTCGAACCGCGCGTCCAGCGCATCGAGGTCATGGTGAGTCACGAGCCCAACCCCCGTCAGGCCAAGGCCAGCGAACGAGTCGAGATCACCCTCCGGTCGAAGGGACCGGTGGTGCGGGCCGAGGCCAAGCACGACGACCGGCAGGCGGCCGTCGACCTCGCGGTCGACAAGCTCCTCGAGCGCCTCCGCCGGGCCCACGACAAGCGCAACGTCCGTCGAGGCCGTCGTCGCACCTCGGTGGCCGACGCCACCGCCAACCTCACGGAGCCGCTGCGGCCGCAGACCGAGGAGGTCGAGGAGCCGAGGACCGACGAGGCGCCCGACCACTTCGGCACTGTCGGTGACTCGCCGATCGAGGTCCGGGAGAAGGTGCACGCATCGCGCCCGATGACGCTCGCCGAGGCGGTTCGCCGCATGGAGCTCGTCGGGCACGACTTCTTCCTCTTCCACGACTCGGAGCACGACCGCCCGAGCGTGGTCTACCGGCGGCGGGGCTGGTCCTACGGCGTGATCCACCTCGACGTCACGGACGGGATCATCCCCAACGGCAGCGACACCCACGAGATCAGGGAGGCCGAGGCGGGCGCCCGCGTCTGAGACCGGGCGACGGTCGGCGGGGGAGGGCAGGCTGGTCCGGTGACCCGTTCGCTCTCCTCCGCCGCCGCCCGCCGTATCGCGATCGCCGCGCAGGGGCTGGCCCGGGCCCGCCCCGAGCACGTCCCGACGACCCGCGACCTGCAGCGGGTGGTCGACACGGTGGGGTTGGTGCAGATCGACAGCGTCAACGTCCTCACCCGTAGCCACTACCTGCCCTTCTTCTCCCGGCTCGGCAGGTACGACACCGGGTTGCTGGACCGGATGCGCGACCGCGGCCCGCGGCGACTGGTCGAGTACTGGGCGCACGAGGCGAGCCTGATGCCCCCTTCGACCTGGCCGCTGATGGACCACCCGCGGATGCAGCGGGCGCGGGACGGTTCCTGGGGCGGGATGCAGCGGATCGCCCGCGACCACCCCGACCTCGTCGCGGCGGTGCGCGCCGAGGTCATCTCGGGCCGGCCCCGGACGGCCCGGGAGATCGAGGCCGCGCTCGGTCACGAGCGGTCCACGTCCCTCGAGGACTGGGGCTGGAACTGGTCGGAGGTCAAGCACGCCCTCGAGCACCTCTTCTGGGCCGGCGAGATCTCCTCGGCGGGGCGGACCGCGCAGTTCGAGCGCCGGTACGCCGGCCTGGCCAGGGTGGTGGCGAAGGGGGACGCCGCCCCGTGGTTGGACCCTTCCCGACGGCTGCCGGCGCAGGAGGCCTATGAGCAGCTCGTACGGATCGGCGCCCGGGCCCACGGGGTGGCCACCGAGGCGGACCTGGCCGACTACTTCCGGCTGGAACGGCGGCACGTGCGGCCCGCCATCGCGAGCCTCGTCGGGGCCGGCGAGCTCGAGGAGGTGGCGGTCGAGGGCTCGAACCGGACCTGGTACCTGCACGAGCGGGCCCGGCGGCCCCGGTCCGTGGCGGCGCGGGCCCTGCTCTCCCCCTTCGACAGCCTGGTGTGGCACCGGCCGCGGATCGAGGCGCTCTTCGACTTCCACTACCGGCTGGAGATCTACACCCCGGCCCACAAGCGGGTCCACGGTTACTACGTGCTGCCCTTCCTGCTGGGGGAACGGCTCGTCGGCCGGGTCGACCTCAAGGCCGACCGCGCTGCCGGGGTGCTGCGCGCCCGGCGGACGACGTGGGAGCGGGGCCGCGGCGGTGCCGAGGACCGGCGTGAGCTCGCGGCGGAGCTGGAGCTCATGGCCGGTTGGCTCGGGCTCACCGACGTGGCTTCCGGCTGACCCGCGCGGCCCGACGTGACCGGGAAACCTCGTGGTGACCGGGATCCCTGCCGATGGCCGGGACGATTCGCGGTCAGGTCACCGCTGGGGAACGCTGGCGGACCCGGCATCGTTCATCCGCCCAGAGCGCAGGTCGAAGGGGAGGCCCACAAGCGATTAGCCTGTGGGGGGTCTCCGCGGGCCCGGCATCGTGCCGTGCCCGGGTCGTACACGTCAGGAGTTGTCGGTTCGTGAAGATGATGGAGCGCATGCTGCGCGCCGGTGAGGGTCGCCAGATCAAGCGGCTCGAGGGCATCGCTGCCCAGGTCAACGCCATCGAGGAGGACTTCCAGAAGCTGACCGACGCCGAGCTGCGTGCGGAGACGGACGCCTTCAAGAAGCGTCTGGAGGACGGCGAGACCCTGGACGAACTGCTCCCGGAGGCCTTCGCCGCGGTCCGGGAGGCAGCCGGTCGCACCATCGGCAAGCGCCACTTCGAC
Source organism: Janibacter corallicola NBRC 107790 (assembly GCF_001570965.1). GTDB lineage: Bacteria > Actinomycetota > Actinomycetes > Actinomycetales > Dermatophilaceae > Janibacter > Janibacter corallicola. The sequence goes on from NZ_BCSR01000018.1 coordinate 43,203, forward strand.
GTGCAGATCATGGGTGGCGCCGCGCTGCACCAGGGCAACGTCGCAGAGATGCGCACCGGTGAGGGCAAGACCCTCGTCGCGACGCTCCCTTCGTACCTCAACGCCCTCTCCGGCAAGGGCGTGCACATCGTCACGGTCAACGACTACCTGGCCGAGTACCAGGCCGAGCTCATGGGACGCGTCCACCGCGCCCTCGGCCTGGAGACCGGGGTCATCCTCAATGCGATGACCCCGGAGCAGCGGCGCAAGGAGTACGCGAAGGACATCACGTACGGGACGAACAACGAGTTCGGCTTCGACTACCTGCGCGACAACATGGCCTGGAACACCGACGAGCTGGTCCAGCGCGGTCACAACTTCGCCATCGTCGACGAGGTCGACTCGATCCTCATCGACGAGGCCCGCACGCCGCTGATCATCTCCGGACCGGCCGACCAGCCGACCAAGTGGTATGTCGAGTTCGCCAAGATGGTCAAGAAGTTGGACAAGGGCCACGGCGCCGACCCGATGCGTGGCATCGAGGCCGAGGGCGACTACGAGGTCGACGAGAAGAAGCGCACCGTCGGCATCCTCGAGCCGGGCATCGCCAAGATCGAGGACCTGCTCGGGATCGACAACCTCTACGAGAGCGAGAACACCCCGCTCATCGGCTACCTCAACAACGCGATCAAGGCCAAGGAGCTCTTCACCCGCGACAAGGACTACGTCGTCATGAACGGCGAGGTCCTCATCGTCGACGAGCACACCGGGCGCATGCTCGCCGGGCGGCGCTACAACGAGGGCATGCACCAGGCGATCGAGGCGAAGGAGGGTGTGGAGATCAAGAACGAGAACCAGACCCTGGCCACGATCACGCTGCAGAACTACTTCCGCATGTACGAGACGCTCTCGGGCATGACGGGCACCGCCCAGACCGAGGCGGGGGAGCTGAACTCCATCTACGGCCTCGGGGTCGTGCCGATCCGCACGAACAAGCCGATGATCCGCGAGGACCAGGCCGACCTCGTCTACCGGACCGAGCAGGCGAAGTTCAACGCCGTCGTCGACGACATCGCCGAGCGCCACTCCAAGGGCCAGCCGGTGCTCGTCGGGACGACGAGCGTCGAGAAGAGCGAGCTGCTCTCCAAGGAGCTGACCAGGCGGGGGACCCCGCACAAGGTGCTCAATGCCAAGCACCACGAGAGCGAGGCCGGGATCGTCGCCGAGGCGGGCCGGAAGGGCGCCGTCACGGTGGCGACGAACATGGCCGGTCGCGGTACCGACATCATGCTCGGCGGGAACCCGGAGTTCCGGGCCGTCGCCGAGCTGCGCCGCCGGGGGCTGGACCCCGAGGAGACGCCGGAGGAGTACGAGGAGGCCTGGGACGAGGCCCTCGCGGAGGCCGAGGAGGCCGTCGAGGCCGAGCACGACGAGGTCACCGAGCTCGGCGGCCTGTACGTGCTCGGCACGGAGCGGCACGAGTCGAGGCGCATCGACAACCAGCTGCGCGGCCGTTCCGGTCGTCAGGGTGACCCGGGGGAGTCCCGCTTCTACCTCTCCCTCGAGGACAACCTCATGCGGCTGTTCAACGCCGGATTCGTCGACCGGGTCATGCAGACCGCGAAGATCGACGAGGACGTCCCGATCGCCGGCCGGATGCTCACCCGCTCCATCGAGAGCGCGCAGAGCCAGATCGAGGGCCAGAACTACGAGATCCGCAAGAACGTCCTCAAGTACGACGACGTCCTGAACCGCCAGCGCAGCGTCATCTACGGCGAGCGCCGGCGGGTCCTGGAGGGGGAGGACCTGGAGGAGCAGATCCGCCTCTTCATGAACGACGTCGTCGGCGGGTACGTGGACGCCGAGACCGCGACGGGCTTCGCCGAGGACTGGGACCTCGAGCGGCTCTTCACCGCGCTGCGCGCCATCTACCCGACCTCGCTCAGCCCGCAGGGCCTCATGGACGGCGCCGGCGGTCTGGCCAAGCTCAACGCGGCCAACCTGCGCGAGGAGCTCATCACCGACATCCACGAGGCCTACGACCGGCGCGAGGCGGAGCTGACCGAGCCGGTGGCCCGGGAGCTGGAGCGTCGGGTCGTGCTCTCGGTCCTGGATCGCAAGTGGCGCGAGCACCTCTACGAGATGGACTACCTCAAGGAGGGCATCGGGCTGCGGGCGATGGCCCAGCGCGACCCGCTCGTGGAGTACCAGCGCGAGGGCTTCCAGCTCTTCGAGGCCATGAACGAGGCCATCAAGGAGGAGTCGGTGGCCTACCTCTTCAACACCGAGGTCCAGGTGCCCTCGGTGCCGGAGTCCACCACCGCACCCAAGAGCGTCGACGCCCTGCTCGGCGGCGACTCGGACCAGGCCCGCCCGACGATCTCCGCCAAGGGGCTCGAGGACGGCGCCCCGGAGCGGCGGCTGCACTACTCGGCGCCCTCCGAGGACGGCGGGGTCGAGGAGCGCGAGGAAGGCGTGTCCGCCACGGCCGGCACGACCCGTGCGCAGCGCCGCGCCGCGGCCAAGAAGGAGCGGAAGAAAGCCAAGAAGAGGGCCTGAGGCCACCGGCCGGGACCCTCACCCGATCTGGAACGCGTCGAGCAGCCAGCGCCCGTCGCGGCCGACCAGCCGCAGGGCCAGTGCTCGCACCCGGCTGCCGTCGGCCAGCACGACCGAGGCCTCCGCGACGTCGTCGGCGGGCTCGCACACCCGCACCCGCACCACGCGTGCCCGCCGTGCGGGCCCGGACCTGGCGCCGCGTCGGGCGGCCAGGGCTCCCCGACGTGCCACGAGGGCGTACACCTCGGGGGTGGCCCACCGCATGATCTGGGGTGCCGGTCGGATCCCGTGCATGACCTCGACCAGCGCCTGTCCGATGTGGGCCGCCCACCGGGTCGGGTCCGGCAGGTCCCGGTCCCGGAGCGGGCCGGGCAGGGGCTGGCGCGGTTCACGGGCGAAGTCCACGGCCAACGCGTCCTGCACGTAGGGCGCGGGCGCCGGCCTTCGCAGCGCCGCCTCGGCGTGGGTGGGCAGGGGCACCCCCTTCGGGCTGTGCCGGGGCACGGGCAGCACCCGCAGCGTGTGGTCGGTCGTGGCGGTCATCGTTGACTCCTTGCGGTTCGCGGGTGGCGGTCGTGGTCAGGGAGTTCCCGGCTCGGGCCCGGGCGGCTGCAGCCGGGTGCCCGGTCGCAGGTCGTCCGGGTCATCCCCGATGACCTGCCGGTTGGCCGCGTACCAGCGCGGCCAGGACCGGGCGATCTCGGTGGCACTGGCACCGGCGCCCAGACGGGCCGCGGCGATGCCCCAGAGCGAGTCGCCCCGCAGGACGACGACGGCCGGGTCCCCGCCCTGCCGGGTGCGGCCGGTCACCAGACCGGGGTCGGCACGTGGACCCGGCGCCGGCCGGCTCGGGACCCACCCCGGCTCGGGCACCTCCGCCTCGTCGGCTGCGGGCTCCTCCGCCAGCACCTCGCGGTCGGCGGGTCCGGCCCCGGAGTCGCCCGCCCCCGATGTGCTCGGGGACCACCCGGGGGAGGGGCCGGCCACCTGGGCGGCGGTGGCCGCCGTCCCCGGCAGGACCACCGCGGTGGCGGAGGCGCCGAGCACGACTGCCGCCCAGCGCTGCACGACGGCGGGGGCGTACCGGTCCCGCAGGCCCGTGCAGCGCTCGCCGACCGACCCGGGCAGCCGGGCGGCGGCCGCGAGCAGCGTCGTCAGGGTCAGCCATCCCGAGGCGAGCGCTGCGAGGACGGCGGCCGCGGCGACGAGCAGCTGGGCCGGTGCCGCACCCGGGTCGAGGCTGCCGGGCAGGAGGCGCCACGCGCCGAGGGCGGTGCTCGCGGTCAGGACCGAGCCACCGGTGAGGGAGAGGACCAGCAGCGCGGCGCGGCCCACGTCCCGCCGCGGGTCGGGTCGGTGATCACGCATCGCTCCCCCTCGTTTCCTGTCAAACACATCAGTTTGATGCTGTTTGATGATGTTTGCGCTCGAATGACAGCAAACCATCCCGTCGACGGAAGCGCAATGCCTCCCTGTGGATGCGTAGGCTGACCGCGTGCGCTGGGACCGGCTGTTCGAGGACCTCGAGGGGCAGCTCGCTGCCCGCGCCCGCCTCGAGCTGGACTCGGAGGTCGCCGAGCGCACCCGCGGCGAACGCGCCCGGGTGACTCTCGGCGAGCGGATCCACGGCGCCGGAGAAGGTGAGCTCGTGGTCCACCTCCGTGGCGGGAGCAGCGTGCGCGGCGGGCTGCGCGACGTGGGGGACCAGTGGTTCCTGCTCGAGGACGCCGTCGGCCGTCAGCAGCTCGTGCTCGGGCCCTCGGTTCTGGGGATCGAGGGGCTGGGCCGTCCCCGGGACGACACGAGGGCGCGGCGCTTCGCCGTCGGGACCGCGTTGCGGGAGGTCAGCCGCGACCGCCGGGCCGTCGTCGTGCTCGACGTCGACGGCGGCCGCCGGCACGGGACGATCGACGCCGTCGGGGCGGACTTCCTCGATCTCGCCGAGCACCCCCAGGACACGCCCCGTCGGGCCGAGCACGTGCGCACGGTGACGGCGATCCCCTTCGTCGCCCTGGCGGCCGTCGTCTCCACCTGAGGGAGGTGCTCAGTCCTCGGTGCCGTCGCGCTGGACGAACTCCCGGGTCCGGGCGTACATCCGCTCGATGTAGGCGTCGAGCTCGGCGACCTCGACGCGCCACTGGCCGCGCCCACCCACCTTGATCGCGGGCAGCTCGCCGCTGCGTACGAGGGCGTATGCCTGCGCCGAGGAGATGCCGAGCACGTCGGAGACCTCGGTGAGCGGGACGAAACGACGGGCCATGCGGCAATTCTGCCATTGCTGCCGGGGGCCACCGACGGGTGCGCGCCATTGCCTGTGGACGCTCGGGGAGCGAAGTGGGCCGACTCACGGCATGATGCCGAGGGCCACACCCGAATGAGAAGGACGATCCGTGAGTTCCCTGCCCACCCCGCCAGCCCGACGCCTCGTCAAGCCCTCCTGGCGGGATGCGCGACTCGTCGTCGGGGTGCTCCTCGTGCTGCTCTCCGTCGTGCTCGGCGGGCTCGCCATGGCGGCCGCCGACGACCGCGTAGGGGTGTGGGCGGCCCGCACGGCGATGACCCCGGGGGACACCATCGAGGAGGAGGACCTGGTCCGGGTGGAGGTCCAGCTCGGTGACGAGACGGCCCGCTACGTCGGTGCACAGGAGCGGTTGCCGAACGACGCCGTCCTCGGTCGGGCAGTACGCGCCGGTGAGCTCATCCCCGCCTCGGCGGTCATCGACCCGACGGACCAGCAGGTCCGGCCCGTGCCCGTGCACGTCGACCCCATCTACCTCGACAACCTCACCAAGGGCTCCCGGGTCGCGGTCTACGCCGTCACCGAGGAGCCGGAGGAGGGCGCCGACGCCGAGCCCCCGCAGTACGAGGAGGTCCTCGAGCAGTCCACGGTCAAGCGGGTGCCGAAGCGCTCCCGCGCCGTCGTCGGCGGCGGGTCGCCCTCCTCGGTGACGATCCTCGTGCCGGAGGAGCAGGTCCAGCGGGTCCTCAGCCTGGACCGGAAGGACACCCCCATCAAGCTCGTTCTCGAGGGCGGCAGCCCAGAACGGGTCGACTGATGCCGGCGAGCGTCCTGACCGCGCTCCCGCACGAGTGGGAGGCCCGCATGGTCGCGGTCATCGACGGGCTGCCCGGGGTCTGCGTCAGCCGGCGGTGCGTCGACCTGGCCGACCTGCTCGCCAATGCCTCGGCCGGCCACGGCGACATCGCGCTGGTCTCCGCGGACCTGCGCGGGTTGGACCGGGACGCGGTCGACCACCTGCGCCGCCACGGGGTCACCGCCGTCGGCGCCAGCCCCGACGGCGCGGAGGACGGCGAGCGCCACCTGCGTGCCCTCGGCGTCGAGCGGCACCTGCACCTCGGTACGCCCGGGGAGGAGGTCGTCCACGCCCTGCGGCCCGACGAGGACGCCCCGGGCACGACGCCCCCCGCGGAGGAGGCGGCCGAGGAGGAGGAAGGGGGCGTGCCCGCCGACC
>NZ_BCSR01000019.1 GCF_001570965.1 Janibacter corallicola NBRC 107790
CCGGCGGGGCCGACGAGCCGCCCGCCTCCGACGAGTCCTGAGCCGGTAGGCACCCGTGCGGGTCGTCCTCGGCGTGGGCGGCGGGATCGCCGCCTACAAGTCGGCGTTGCTGCTGCGTCTGCTCAGTGAGGGCGGGCACGACGTCACCGTCGTCCCCACGGACGCGGCCCTGCAGTTCGTCGGCGCCCCCACGTGGGAGGCACTCTCCGGCCGTGCCGTGCAGACCGACGTCTGGAGCAACATCACCGACGTCCCGCACGTGCGGATCGGCCAGGAGGCCGACCTGGTGATCGTCGCCCCGGCGACCGCCGACCTGCTGGCCAAGGCCGCACACGGTCTGGCCGGGGACCTGCTGACCAACGTGCTCCTCACGGCGCGCTGCCCGGTGGTCGTGGCGCCGGCCATGCACACCGAGATGTGGGAGCACCCGGCGACCCGAGCCAACGTGGCCACCCTGCGCGAGCGGGGGGTGCACGTCATCGAGCCCGCCTCCGGTCGCCTCACCGGCGCCGACACCGGTCCGGGCCGGCTGCCCGACCCCGAGACCATCCACGAGGCCGCACTCGCCGCCGTCGACGGCGACGCGACCGAGGACCTCACCGGGACCCGGGTGCTCGTCTCCACGGGCGGCACCCGCGAGCCGCTGGACCCGGTGCGCTACCTGGGCAACCGCTCCTCGGGGAAGCAGGGTGTGGCCCTGGCCGAGGCCGCTGCGGCCCGCGGGGCCACCGTCACCCTCGTCGCGGCCAACGTCTCCCTCCCGGTCGCTGCCGGCATCGAGGTGGTCCCGGTGCAGACCGCGCTCGAGCTGCAGGAGCAGATGAGCGCCCGGGCGGCGGACCACGACGTCGTCGTCATGGTCGCGGCCGTCGCGGACTTCCGCCCGGCCGACTACGCCGAGAGCAAGATCAAGAAGACGCACGACCCGGCCGACCCCGACGCGGCGCCGACCATCCGGCTCGTGCGCAATCCGGACATCCTCGCCGGCCTCGTCGCCGAGCGGACCGGGGGAGAGCGGCCGATGATCGTCGGCTTCGCCGCCGAGACCGGTGACGGCAGTGGCTCCGTGCTCGAGCACGCCCGGGCGAAGCTGGAGCGCAAGGGCTGCGACCTGCTCGTGGTCAACGAGGTCGGACGGGACCTGACCTTCGGCCGGGACGAGACGACCGTGATCGTCCTGCGCCGGGACGGCGGGGAGCCCGTGGAGCTCGGCCCCGCCAGCAAGCGGGTGGTCGCCGACGGCATCTGGGACGCGGTGCTGGACAGCCTCCCGACGCGCTGACCCCGGGTCCTAGACTGAGGGCCGCCCGCCAGAGCGGCGTTGACCGCCAATGACGATGGGAGTACTGCGTGACCGGACGACTCTTCACCTCCGAGTCGGTGACCGAGGGTCATCCCGACAAGATCTGCGACCAGATCTCGGACTCGATCCTCGACGCCCTGCTCGAGAGCGACCCGCGCAGTCGTGTGGCCGTCGAGACGATGGTCACGACCGGTCTGGTCCACATCGCGGGTGAGGTCACGACCGAGGCCTACGTCGAGATCCCGCACCTCGTGCGGGACGTCATCGCCGAGCGCGTCGGGTACGACTCCTCCGAGAAGGGCTTCGACGGGCGCTCCTGCGGGGTCGAGGTCTCCATCGGCCAGCAGAGCCCGGACATCGCCCAGGGCGTGGACACCGCCTACGAGAACCGCACCGGCGGGGTGGACCCCAAGGACAAGCAGGGCGCGGGCGACCAGGGCCTGATGTTCGGCTACGCCTGCGAGGACACGCCGGAGCTGATGCCGCTGCCGATCTCGCTGGCCCATCGCCTCGCGCAGCGCCTGACGCAGGTGCGCAAGTCCGGGGAGCTGGAGTACCTGCGCCCGGACGGCAAGACCCAGGTGACCATCGACTACGACGGTGACGACGCCGTGCGCCTCGACACCGTGGTCCTCTCCACGCAGCACTCCGCCGAGATCGACCACGACCGGCAGCTGCCCGCGGACATCCGCAGCCACGTCCTGGACCCGGTCATGGGGGAGCTGCTGGACTCCGGCGTCCGGTTGGACACGAGCGGGTACCGCACGCTGATCAACCCCACCGGCAAGTTCGTCATCGGCGGTCCCATGGGCGACGCCGGTCTGACCGGCCGCAAGATCATCGTCGACACCTACGGCGGGATGGCCCGCCACGGTGGTGGTGCCTTCTCCGGCAAGGACCCCTCGAAGGTCGACCGCTCCGCCTCGTACGCCATGCGGTGGGTCGCCAAGAACGTCGTCGCCGCCGGCCTCGCCGGCCGCTGCGAGGTGCAGGTCGCCTACGCCATCGGCGCCGCCCAGCCCGTCGGCCTCTACATCGAGACCTTCGGGACCGAGAAGGTCGCGGTGGAGAAGATCCAGCGGGCCGTGGACACCGTCTTCGACCTCCGCCCGCTCGCGATCGTCGAGGACCTGGACCTGCTCCGGCCGATCTACGCGCCGACGGCCGCCTACGGCCACTTCGGCCGCACCGAGGCGCACGGGTACGACAACCCCTTCCCGTGGGAGCGCACCGACCGCGTCGAGGAGCTGCAGGCCGCCGTCCGCTGAGCGCCGCCGGGTGGCCTGTCACCCCTCCCGGTTAGGTTGGCCCCGTGCCACCGTCCCAGCCCGTCGCCCGGGTCCTCGTCGACACGGGACTGGTCCACCTGGACCGTCCCTTCGAGTACCTCGTGCCCGAGGAGCTGGACGAGACGGCCCGCCCGGGCGTGCGGGTCAAGGTGCGCTTCGCCGGTCGTGACCGCCCCGGTTACCTCGTCGAGCGGGTCGAGGAGCCGGAGCACTCCGGCAAGCTGGCCGCGCTGCGCACGGTCGTCTCCGAGGAGCCGGTGCTCACCCCGGCCGTCCTCGAGCTCGCGAGGCGCATCGCGGGTGAGCAGGCCGGGACCGTCATGGACGTGCTGCGCCTGGCGATCCCCCCGCGGCACGCCCGGGCCGAGAAGGCGCTGCCCGCCGACCCACCGGAGGAGGGGCCACCCCCTTCGCCCGCTCGGGTGCCGTCGGTGTGGTCCGGCTACCGCGCCGGTGCCGCGTGGTGGTCCCGGGTGGCGAAGGGGGAGTCCCCGCGGGCGGCGTGGCTGGCGGCACCGTCACGGCCACCGGAGGAGGACTGGCCGAGGGCGCTGGCCGAGGCCGGTCGGGCCGCACTGGCCTCCGGCCGGGGGAGCGTGCTCGTCGTCCCGGACCAGCGGGACGTTGCCCGGGTCGACGCCGAGCTGACGCGGGTGCTGGGGGCGGGCCGGCACGTGAGCCTCACCGCCGGTCAGGGGCCGCAGGCCCGCTACACCGCGTGGTTGAAGGTCCTGCGCGGGCACGTCCGGGTCGTCCTCGGCACGCGCGCGGCCGCCTACGCGCCCGTCCACGACCTCGGCCTCGTCGCCTGGTGGGACGACGGCGATGACTCGCACACCGAGCCGCGAGCGCCCTACCCCCACGTGCGCGACGTGCTCACCGCCCGTGCCGACCTCGAGGGTGCCGCCCTGCTGGCCGGCGGCCTGACCGTCTCCACCGACGTCGCCGCGCTGGTCTCGGCGGGCGGCGCGCACCCGGTCGGCGGCGCGATCCCCAGACCGGAGGCGCCCCGGGTGCTCGTCGCCGGTGAGGGAGCAGAGCTCGAGCGTGACGGGCCGGGCGCCCGCGCGCACCTGCCCTCGTCGGCCCACCGGGCCGCCAGCCGGGCCCTCGCCGAGGGGCCGGTGCTCATCCAGGTGCCCCGCCGCGGGTACCTGCCCGCCATGTCCTGCGCGACCTGCCGGCGCCCGGCCCGGTGTCCCGAGTGCAGCGGCCCGCTGGCGCTGGCCGGCCCCTCCGGGCCGCCGCGCTGCCGGTGGTGCGGCCGGGCGCCCGAGGGCTTCCGGTGTCCCGAGTGCAACGGCACGCGGCTGCGCGCGGGCATCATCGGGGCCCGGCGGACGGCGGAGGAGATCGGCCGTTCCTTCCCCGGGTTCCCGGTGCTGACCTCCGGTGCGGGCGAGGTCCTCGAGGTGGTCGGGTCGGATCCGGCGATCGTCGTGGCCACGCCGGGCGCCGAGCCGGTCGCCGAGGGTGGCTATGCGGCGGCCCTGCTGCTCGACGCCTGGGCGAGCCTGGACCGGCCGGACCTGCGTGCGGGGGAGGAGGCGGTGCGTCGCTGGTTCGCGGCGGCGGCGCTGGCACGGTCCTGGCGCGACGGGGGAGTGGTCGTGTTGTGCGGCGCCCCGACCCACGCCACGATCCCGGCGGTCGAGGCACTCGTGCGCTGGGACCCGCAGTGGTTCGTCGGGCGGGAGGTGGCCGAGCGGGCCGAGCTGGGTCTGCCCCCGGTCACGTGGTGCGCCGAGGTCATCGCGCCCCGGCGACAGGTCGGGCAGCTCGAGGCGGCGGTCGGGTCCGTGGACGGCGTGCAGCTGCTCGGGCCCCTCCCGCTGGAGGGGGACGAAGGGCGCCGCCGGGTCATCCTGAAGGCACCGCACGAGGCCGGTGACCGGGTGGCCGAGGCCCTCGGGCAGCTGCGTGCCGGGGAGAGCGCGCGGAAGGCCGAGCAGCTCACGTCGGTGAAGGTCGGCCACCTCGGCCCCCTGTGAGGGCGCGAGGTGGCCGGGACCGGACGGATGCTCCTACTGGAACTCCGAGCCGGGGTGGTAGCGCTTGACCAGGTGGAGGGTGTTGCGGTCGGTGTGGTGCATCTCCTCGCCGGTGGCCTTGAGCTTGAGCACCAGGTCCGAGGTGTAGCTGAAGGTCCCGTCATCGTTGAAGGAGAAGACCGCGTCCAGGGACTTCGCCTCGGCCCGCTCGAGAAGGTGCTTGTTCTGGACCAAGCCGTAGCAGGGGTCCCCCGGGGTGCAGGTGAAGTCGATCCGGGTGTCGTACGGGTCCGCGGTGGCGCCGGCGAGGATGGCCAGTCCGCGCGGCACCGCGAAGGTGCGGATGACCTGACGGTTGGCCTTGTCGTACATGATGTAGCCGACCTCGTCGTGGAAGGGGACCATCGCCTCCTCCCCGTGCCGCCAGGCCGTCATCTGGTAGGTGACGCCCTCGAGCTGCTGGTCCCCGTTCTCGTGCAGCGGAATCGGCCTGAACCAGGCCTTCTCGAAGTAGCCCGTCTCGCTCGTCTCGTCATCCTTGTTGTGATACGAGAGGTCGACTCCGACGTCGCCCTCCCACTCACCGACCAGCGGGGTCAGCGGTCCCAGCTTCCGTGGACCTCGGATGTCCTTCACGACAATCTCCTTGTGTTTCGCCATTGAAACTCTCGGCTCGTGGCCGATGCTTCGGACATTACACCGGCCCCCGGGACGGCGGGAGCGGGCGCAGCCTAGACTCTCGCGGGTGCGACTGCTCTTTGCCGGGACCCCCGAGGTCGCCGTCCCATCCCTTCGTGCCCTGCTGGAGTCCGAGCACGAGGTGGTCGGCGTCGTCACCAGACCGGACGCGAAGGTGGGACGCGGCCGCCGCCTCACGCCCTCACCCGTGCGGGTGGCCGCCGAGGAGGCCGGGCTGCCGGTGCTCACCCCGGCGAGCGCGAAGGACCCCGACTTCGTCGCCGAGCTGTCCGACATCGCCCCGGACGCCTGTGCCGTGGTCGCCTACGGCGCGCTGCTGCCCCCGGAGGTCCTGGCGATCCCGGAGCACGGCTGGATCAACCTGCACTTCTCCCTGCTGCCCGCGTGGCGCGGGGCGGCCCCCGTGCAGTGGGCCCTCATGGCCGGTGACGAGATCACGGGGGCGAGCACCTTCCGCATCGAGGCGGGCCTGGACACCGGTCCGGTCCTCGGGTCGATGACCGAGCGGATCCGTCCCGAGGACACCGCCGGCACGCTGCTGGAGCGGCTCGCGGAGGGCGGGGCCCCGCTGCTCGTGGCCACGATGGACGGGATCGCCTCCGGTGAGCTCGAGGCGCGGCCCCAGCCAGCCGACGGGGTCAGCCACGCACCGAAGCTGACCGTGGACGAGGCGCGGGTGCGCTTCGGCCTGCCGGCGGCGGCGGTCGACCGGCACATCCGCGGCGCCACCCCGTCACCCGGGGCGTGGAGCACCTTCCGCGGGGACCGGCTGAAGATCGGACCGGTCACCGTCACCGACGAGACGCTGGCGCCCGGGCGCATCGAGGCACGCAAGCGCGAGGTGCTCGTCGGGACCGGCGACACCGCGGTCCGGCTGGGCGAGGTCACCCCGCTGGGCAAGAAGCCGATGGCCGCCGCGGACTGGGCCCGCGGGGTGCGCATCGGCGAGGACGAACAGCTCGGTGAGGAGAGCCCATGAGCCAGGAGCGACGCAGCGGGCGCGGCGGGGCACGCGGTCCCCGACAGCGGTCCGCGACGGCACCCTCCCAGCGTTCCCGCGGTGGTGACCCGGCGCGCACCACCGCCCACCGGGTGCTGCGGGCCGTCGCCGAGGGGGCCTACGCCAACCTCGAGCTGCCCGGGCAGCTCCGAAGAGCCCGGCTGCGGGGGCGTGATGCCGCCTTCGCCACGGAGCTGACCTACGGGACGCTGCGGATGCAGGGCTTCTACGACGCGGTCATCGCCGCCGCCGCGGACCGCTCGGTGAGGCGCCTCGACGGGGCGGTACTCGACGTGCTGCGGCTCGGCGCGCACCAGATGCTCGGCATGCGGGTCCCGGCCCACGCGGCCGCCGACCAGAGCGTGGCCCTCACTCGCGCCGTCGCCGGGCAGGGCGCGGCCGGTCTCGTCAATGCCGTGCTCCACCGGGTGGGGGAGCGCAGCCGCTCGGAGTGGGAGGAGACCGTCGTCCCCGCCGAACCAGTGGCGCGCCGGCTCGCCGTCCTGCGCTCGCACCCGGAGTGGGTGGTCAAGGCTCTGCGCCAGGCGCTCATCGGGCACGGTGCCGCGACGAAGGAGGACATCGACGAGGTCCTCGACCAGCTGCTCCTCGCCCACAACGAGCCGGCTCCCGTCGCGCTCGTCGCCCGCCCCGGACTGGCCGACGTCGAGGAGCTGGTCGCGGCCGGAGCCACCGCCGGCCGGTGGTCGCCCGTCGCCGCGGAGCTGCCCGGCGGCGACCCCGGAGCCATCGACGCGGTCCGTGAGGGTCGCGCCGCCGTCCAGGACGAAGGGAGCCAGCTGCTGGCCCTGGCGCTCGCGGCGGTCCCGGGCGCGGCGCGGGACGACTCGCCCGAGCAGTGGCTGGACCTGTGTGCCGGACCCGGCGGCAAGGCCGGGCTGCTCGCCGCCCTCGCGCTGCAGCAGCGCGGCGACCTGGTCGCCAACGAGGTCAACGAGCAGCGCAGCGACCTGGTGCGCGGCACCCTTCGCCCCGCACTGGAGGCCGCGGTGGGCGCCGGGCGCACCCTCACCGTGCGGACCGGGGACGGACGCGAGATCGGTGCCGACGAGCCGGGGACCTACGACAGAGTCCTCGTCGATGCTCCGTGCACCGGGCTCGGCGCGCTACGGCGTCGGCCCGATGCCCGGTGGCGTCGCCAGCCCGAGGACCTCGTCGGCCTCGGCCCGCTGCAGCGTGAGCTCCTCGGCAGCGCCATCGAGGCCACCCGCCCCGGCGGGGTCATCGGCTACGCCACGTGCAGCCCGCACCTGTCGGAGACGAACTTCGTCGTCTCGGACGTGACGCGGAAGCGTTCCGATGTCGAGGTGCTCGACGCCCGCGAGGTGCTCTCCGGGGTCACGGACGGCCGCCTGGCCGCGGACTCCCTCGGGACCGGCCCGCACGCGCAGCTCTGGCCGCACCGGCACGGCACCGACGGGATGTTCCTCGCCCTCCTGCGCAAGCTGCCCTGACCCGTCCACCACCACCGAGCAAGGAACCCACGTGCAGATCTCACCGAGCATCCTCTCGGCCGACTTCGCCAACCTGGAGTCCGAGCTGGACGCCATCAGCAACGCCGACTGGGCGCACGTCGACGTGATGGACGCCCACTTCGTGCCGAACCTCACCCTCGGGCTGCCGATCGTCGAGTCGCTGCTGAAGGTCAGCCCGATCCCGATCGACTGCCACCTGATGATCGAGGACCCCGACCGCTGGGCTCCGCCCTACGCGGAGGCCGGGGCGGGGAGCGTGACCTTCCACGTCGAGGCGGCGAAGGACCCGGTCACCCTGGCCCGCGACATCCGTGCCCAGGGGGCCCGGACGAGCATGGCCATCAAGCCGGGGACCCCCTTCGCGCCCTACGAGGAGCTGCTCCCCGAGGTGGACATGGTGCTCGTCATGACGGTGGAGCCGGGCTTCGGCGGGCAGTCCTTCATGGCCGACCAGATGCCCAAGGTCGAGCAGGTCCGCGAGGCCGTGAGGAAGCACGGCGGCGACATCTGGGTCCAGGTCGACGGGGGAGTCTCCGCAGAGACCATCGAGCAGTGCGCCGAGGCCGGTGCCGACGTCTTCGTCGCGGGGTCCGCGGTTTACGGGGCCGAGTCGGCGGCCGTTGCCGTCGACGAGCTGCGAGGTCTGGCACTGCGCCACGGCCACTGACCCACCGGTGCACGGCGTGTCGTGCGGCAGTTCGCTCCTCATCGCCAGCAGCACCCCCCGGATTCCGGGGCCTGCGACTCGCGCCCCAGCCGAACTGCCGTGCGAGCTGCCGGGAGGCGTCCTCCACCCGGTGCGAGGGCTCAGGCCCTGACGGGTGGTCCACCTCACGGCAGCACGAGATTGCCGGAGGCAGGCCCCCTTCGCACAATGGAGACGCACGTGCCACGTGACGCGGTGGAATTCCGCACCGGCGGTGAGAGCCCGCGACCCGGCCGCCCGAGGGCGGACGGTGGACTCCGGTCAGGACCCCGGGGCCGACGGTGAGAGTCCGGACGAGAGCGGCACGCGCGGATCGGACCACGCATGTCCATCATCGAATGGATCTACTCGACCGGCACCGACATCGCCGGCTACCGACTCTCCCTCATGGAGGTCATCGGGATCGGCTTCGGTCTCGCCTGTGCGATCGGGGGGATGCTCCGCCGCGTCTGGGCCTGGCCCATCGGCATCGTCGGCAACGCGATCCTCTTCTTCGTCTACATCGGCGTGACGATGGGGGTCGACGACAAGGCGCCGCTCTTCGGGCAGTCCGCCCGACAGGTCTTCTTCATCATCACCTCCGTCTACGGTTGGTGGCGCTGGCGACGGGCCAGGGCGGCTCGCCACCCGGGTGCCGAGCACGCGATCACCCCGCGCTGGGCCGGCTGGGCCGAGCGCGCCGGGTTGGCCGTGACGATGCTCCTCGGTGTGGCGGTCGTGCAGCAGGTCTTCACGATGCTCGGTGCCGGGTGGCCCGCGCCCCGCTGGTACCACGTCGCCGATGCCTGGATCTTCATGGGCAGCCTGCTCGCGACCTACGCGATGGCGCGTGGCTGGAACGAGTTCTGGCTCGTGTGGATCGGTGTCGACCTCGTCGGTGTCCCGCTGCTGTGGCACAGCGGATACCTGCCGACCGCCGTCCTCTACGCGGTGTATGCGGGCTTCGTCATCTCCGGTTTCGTCGTGTGGCGCCGCGCCACCCCGACGGAGCGTCCGGAGGCTGAACCCGCGGACCTGCCCAGCGCCGTCGCGAACTAGGCTGGGGCAACGTGAAGACCTTCGAGACCCTGTTCGATGAGCTGACGCACAAGGCCGCGACGCGACCCGAGGGCTCCGGCACCGTCGCCGAGCTCGACGCGGGCACCCATGCCATCGGCAAGAAGGTGATCGAGGAGGCCGCAGAGGTCTGGATGGCGGCCGAGTACCAGAGCAAGGAGGAGCTGGCCGAGGAGATCAGCCAGCTGCTCTACCACCTGCAGGTGATGATGATCGATCGGGGTCTGGACCTCGACGACGTCTACACCCACCTCTGAGAGGACTTCCGTGCGCGTCGCCGTACCCAACAAGGGATCCCTGTCCGAACCCGCCGTCGAGATGCTCCGTGAGGCCGGATACCGGGTCCGTCGGGACAACAAGGAGCTCATCGTCGCCGACCCGGTCCACGGGATCGAGTTCTTCTACCTGCGCCCCCGCGACGTCGCCGTGTACGTCGGCAAGGGCCGCGTGGACGCCGGGATCACCGGCCGTGACCTGCTGCTGGACTCCGGGTCCGCGGCGAGCGAGGTCATGGGGCTGGGTTTCGCCGGTTCGACCTTCCGCTTCGCGGCCCGGCCGGGTGAGGTCACCGAGGTGACCGGCCTGCAGGGCAAGCGGGTGGCCACCTCCTACTCCCGTCTGGTCCGTGACCACCTCGCGGCGAAGGGGGTGGACGCCGAGGTCGTGCACCTGGACGGTGCTGTCGAGACGGCCATCACCCTCGGTGTCGCCGACGCGATCGCCGACGTCGTGGAGACGGGCACGACACTGCGCCAGCAGGGCCTGGAGATCTTCGGCGAGCCGATCCTGCGCAGCGAGGCCGTGCTCATCCGCCGCAACGACGCCAGCGAGTCGGGACTGGACGTGCTGCACCGCCGGCTCACCGGTGTCGTCACCGCCCGCGGCTGGGTGATGCTGGACTACGACTGCCACATCGACGACCTCGAGGAGGCCGTGCGCCTCACCCCGGGGCTGGAGTCGCCGACGGTGAGCGGGCTGCACGACGAGCAGTGGTGTGCGGTGCGCTCGATGGTCCCGCGGAGCCGGACCAACGGCGTCATGGACGCGCTGTACGACCTCGGCGCGCGAGGGATCCTCGTCACCGAGATCACCGCGTGCCGGCTGTGACGGGCCGCGGTCGGGCCGACGCGCCCGTCTTCCGACCGGTGCGAGGCACCTGGATCGCCGGCGTCCTCGGCGTCGCGGTGACGCTCGGCGGCATCGCCCTGGCGGTGGCCCTGCCCGGCGACCAGTTCGGGGTCATGGACCGCCTCATCGCCGGCGGCATCGGCATCGCCGCCGGCATCTTCCTCTCCCGGTTCGCGACGATCCACGCCCGGCCGGAGGCGGACGGGCTCTGGGTGCGCAACCTCGGGCCCGGCGAGCGCGTCCCGTGGGAGGACATCGAGGCGATCCGCTTCTCCCAGGGGATGCCCTTCCCCCGCCTGGACCTCAGCAACGGGATGGACATGACGCTCATGGCGATCCAGCGCTCGGACGGGGAGCGCTCGGTGCAGGAGGCCCAGCGGCTCGCCGACCTCATCGGTCGTTGACCCCTCGAGGGTCGGTGCTGGCGCCCTCAGGTGCCGATGACCAGGTGTGCCCGGCCGGCCGTGCCGTCGGCGGAGAAGAGGCGTTCCTCCTGGGCGGCCCACCGGTCCCACTGCCGGGCGAAGAGTTCTCCGTCGCGTGCCAGCGCGCGCTCCTTGCGCTCCGCGGCGTCCAGCTCGAGCCAGACCCGGGTGCCGGCGTACCGCCCCGCCTCGCCGACGGACGCCCCGCACCCCTCGACCACGAGCCGTGCCGGGGTTCCGAGCGGGATGATGGCCCCGGGGCGTCCGAGCGACCAGTCCCACGTGGGGACCTCGGCCCCCTCGCCTCGCGAGAGTGGGCGCAGGACGCGCTCCACGAGCAGCGGTACCGCCGCGGCGAGCCCGTCCCACCCGCGGTAGATCGAGTCCATCGAGACGAGCGTGGCCGCCCACGCGGTGGCCACCTCCCGCCCCAGGGAGGTCTTGCCCGCCCCGCTGCGGCCGTCGATGGCCACGACGTGCACCGTGCCGCACGAGGGCGCGGCGTGCTCGGCGTGGGCGAGGACCTGCTGCAGCGGGGACACCGGGACGACCCTACTGCCGCGGGATAGGCTGCCCCCGTGTCTGTCGCCGTACGAGTCATCCCCTGCCTCGACGTGGACGCCGGCCGCGTCGTCAAGGGCGTCAACTTCGAGAACCTCCGTGACGCCGGTGACCCGGTCGAGCTGGCCCGCCGCTACGGGCAGGCGGGGGCCGACGAGCTGACCTTCCTGGACATCACCGCGAGCAGCGGGGACCGGAGCACCACCTACGAGGTCGTCAGCCGCACCGCGGAGGAGGTCTTCATCCCGCTCACCGTCGGCGGGGGAGTGCGCACCGTCGAGGA
This sequence comes from Janibacter corallicola NBRC 107790, assembly GCF_001570965.1. Lineage (GTDB taxonomy): Bacteria > Actinomycetota > Actinomycetes > Actinomycetales > Dermatophilaceae > Janibacter > Janibacter corallicola. The sequence goes on from NZ_BCSR01000019.1 coordinate 11,938, forward strand.
CGTCGACCGGCTGCTGCGCAGCGGTGCCGACAAGGTCGGGGTCAACACCGCGGCCATCGCCCGTCCGGAGCTGATCAGCGAGGTCGCCGAGCGTTTCGGGGCCCAGGTGCTCGTCCTCTCCGCGGACGTGCGCCGTCGGCGGGGCGAGGACGGCTCACCCGTCGAGGGCTTCGAGGTGACCACCCACGGTGGTCGTCGGGGCACCGGGATCGACGCCCTCGAGTGGTGCGCCCGGGCCGCCGCGCTGGGGGCGGGGGAGATCCTGCTGAACTCCATGGATGCCGACGGCACGAAGTCCGGCTTCGACCTGGAGCTGATCTCCGCGGTGCGCCGCGAGGTGAGCATCCCGGTGATCGCGAGCGGCGGGGCCGGACGCGCCGAGGACCTGCCGCCGGCGATCGGGGCGGGCGCCGATGCCGTGCTCGCCGCGAGCATCTTCCACTTCGGCGACGTGACGATCGCCGAGGCCAAGGACGCCCTCGCCGGCGCCGGCCACCCCGTGCGGCGGGCGAGCTCGAGCTGAGCTCAGACCCCGAGGCGGGCCGTGCGCAGGGTCTCCACCGCGTCCGGGGGACCGATGAGCTCCACCTCGGCGACCGCGGTCCGACCGAAGCCGAAGAGCAGGACCTCCCCGGGCCGGCCGTGCACCTGCACGACCGGGTCCCCTTCGTTGCCGCGGCGGACGCGCTGGTGCCGGACGGCGGTGACCACCTCGATGTCCACTCCCGGGACCTTCCGGAACAGCATCGGCCCCATGAGGGCGAGCCGGTCCCCGAGGGCGGCGACGAACTCGGTGCTCGGGGAGCGGCGCGGTGCGGCCAGGTGGGCGCGCAGCACGTCCTCGTGGTGGACGAACATCTCCACGAGGTTCAGCTGCTCGTCGATGGCGGGGACCCGGGCCGGACTCCACTTCGGTGGTCCCTGCCGGATCTGCTCGACGATCTCCTCGTGGCTGTGGCGCTCCCGCAGCTGCCGCATCGCCCGCGCGGAACGCTCCGCCAGGGCCTTGACCACGACGCCCGCCGCCCGGTCGGGGCGTCCTTCCCTGACGACGAGATGGGCTGCCAGGTCCCCCGTGGTCCACCCGCTGCACAGGGTGGACTCCTCCGGGCCGGCATCGAGCAGCGTCTGGCACAGGGCCTGGCGCTCGGTCTGGGCGTGACGGGTCATCGGTTCTCCGGGTGGCGGACGGCTCTCTGGTCCCGCAGGGTAACGCCCCGCGATGGGCGAAGGGGGCTGCGGTGGGACCGGGGGACGGGAGGCACAATGTGCAGGGTGTCCACCCCTTCGCCATCACCCCTGCCCGCTGACATCGCGGCCCGGCTGCGCCGGGACCCCGCAGGCCTGGTCGCCGCCATCGTCCAGCAGCACGACTCCGGCGAGGTGCTCATGCTCGGCTGGATGGACGACGAGGCCCTCCACCGCACGCTGACCACGGGCCGGGTGACCTTCTGGTCCCGCAGTCGCGGCGAGTACTGGCGCAAGGGCGACACCTCCGGCCACGTCCAGCACGTGCGCTCGGTGGCCCTGGACTGCGACGGGGACGCGCTGCTCGTGCGCGTCGACCAGGTGGGGGCGGCGTGCCACACGGGCGATCACACCTGCTTCGACGCCGGTGATCTCGGTGCGGTCGTCGGGGGATCGGCATGACCGGGGCCGCCCCGCGGGTGCCGGACCTGGTGCCGGGCGCCACCTGGCCGGACGCGGACACCTTCGCCCTGCTCGCCCGGGACCGGCGCGTGGTGCCGGTGGTGCGCCGGGTGGTGGCCGACGGGGAGACCCCGATCGGCGTGTACCGCAAGCTCGCCGGGGACGTCCCGGGCAGCTTCCTGCTGGAGTCGGCCGAGCACGGCGGCGTGTGGTCCCGATGGTCGATCATCGGCGCGCGGAGCCGGGCGACGCTGACCGAGAAGGACGGCCGGGCGCACTGGATCGGCGAGCCGCCGGTCGGCGTGCCCACCGAGGGCGAACCCGATCAGGTGCTGCGCGCCACCCTCGAGGTGCTCGCCACGGAGCCGCTGGAGGGGCTGCCGCCACTGACCAGCGGCATGGTCGGGGCGATCTCCTACGACGCGGTGCGCCGGTGGGAGCGGATCCCGAGCGAGCTTCCCGACGTCCTGCAGGTGCCCGAGCTCGGGATGGTGCTGGCCACCGACGTCGCGGTCCTCGACCACAGCGACGGCTCGTTGCTCCTCGTGGCCAACGCGATCAACTACGACGACACCGACGAGCGGGTGCACGAGGCCTGGGAGGACGCCGTCGCCCGGTTGGACGCGATGGTGGAGCGCCTCGCGACCCCGGCGGAGAGCACCGTGGCCACCATCGACTCCGAGGAGGTGGCGAGGGCGCGCTCCGAGGTGGGCAGCGACACCACCGTCGACGCCTTCGAGGAGCTGGTCGAGACCGCGCAGGAGGACGTGCGCGACGGCGAGGTCTTCCAGGTCGTCCTCTCCCAGCGCTTCTCCCTCCCGTGCCCCTCGGACGCACTCGAGGTCTACCGGGCGCTGCGGCGCAACAACCCCAGCCCGTACATGTACCTCGTGAGGCTGCCCCACCCCGACGGCAGCGTCTACGACGTCGTCGGCTCCTCCCCGGAGGCGCTCGTCAAGGCCACCGGTCGGCAGGCGATCACCCGCCCGATCGCCGGCACCCGCCCCCGTGGGAAGTCCCCCGAGGAGGACCTGCGCAACGAGGAGGACCTCCTCGGCGACCCGAAGGAGCGCGCCGAGCACCTCATGCTCGTCGACCTGGGCCGCAACGACCTGCAGAAGGTCTGCGAGGCGGGGACCGTGGACTGCGTGGAGCTGATGAGCCTGCGCCGGTACAGCCACGTCATCCATCTCGAGTCCACCCTCGTGGGCACGATGCGGCAGGGGCGCACCGCCTTCGACGCGCTCGTCGCGACGTTCCCCGCCGGGACCCTGTCGGGGGCGCCGAAGCCCCGTGCCCTGCAGCTCATCGAGCGCTACGAGCGGAGCCGACGCGGCATCTACGGTGGCGTCGTGGGCTACCTCGACTTCCACGGCGACATGGACATGGCGATCGCGATCCGCACCGCCCTCATCAAGGACGGGACCGCGCACGTGCAGGCCGGCGCCGGCATCGTTGCCGACTCCGTGTCGCGGCTGGAGCAGGAGGAGACGGTGCACAAGGCCCGCTCCGCGCTCACCGCCGTGGCCGAGGCCCGGGCCACCCGCCCGGTGGCGAAGGGGGAGGCATGAACCTCATCACGAAGAAGCCCGTCGTCATCCTCATCGCCGTCGCCGCCGGGATCCTGCTGCTCGCGGCGGGTCGGGCCGACTGGGTGACCGGGACCGTGGACGGCGTCACCGGCCCGGCGGCAGCCGCCGCACCGGGCAGCGACGCCGCACCCGGGCTCGCCGGACTCGCCCTCGTCGGCATCGCCGCCGCCGTGGCCACCGCCACCTCCGGCCGCATCGGACGCTGGATCGCCCTGGTCGCCCTCGCGGCCGTCGGACTCGGCGTCATCGCCCTGAGCGCCCGGACGCTGCTCGATCCGGCCGGGGTGCTCGGGTCCGTCGCCGCGGCGCAGTCCGGTGGCACCGGGGCCTTCGAGGCGACCGGGTCGGCCTCCGCATGGCCGTGGCTGGCGAGCGTCTCCGGGGTGCTCCTGCTGCTCTCCTGCCTGGGCGCCCTCCTCGGCTCGAAGCGGTGGGCCGGCCTCTCCAGCAGGTACGACTCCCCGGTTCCGGAGGACGCCGAAACCCGGGGCGCCCGGGGCGAACGCGTCGACTCGGCATGGGACCGGGTCAGCCGTGGTGACGACCCGAGCGTCGACTAGCCTGTCTGCCATGCCCAGCGTGCTCGACGAGATCATCGCCGGTGTCCGGGAGGACACCGGCCGGCGGGAGGCCGCCCTTCCCGTCGACCGCCTCCGCGACGCCTGCGAGGCGGCACCACCGGCCAAGGACGCCGAGGCCGCGCTGCGGCGACCCGGACTGTCGGTCATCGCCGAGGTGAAGCGCTCCAGCCCGAGCAAGGGCGAGCTCTCCGAGATCACCGACCCCGCGGCCCTGGCCGCCTCCTACGTCGAGGGCGGCGCGAGCGCGATATCCGTCCTCACCGAGGAGCGTCGCTTCAACGGCAGCCTTGCGGACCTCGACGCGGTGCGGACCGTGGTGGACGTGCCGGTCCTGCGCAAGGACTTCGTCGTCTCGGAGTACCAGGTCTGGGAGGCACGCGCCCACGGGGCCGACATCGTGCTGCTCATCGTCGCCGCGCTCCCGGACGAGCAGCTGCGCGACCTGATGCACCTGGCGGGCTCGCTCGGCATGACCAGCCTGGTCGAGGTGCACGACGAGGCCGAGACCGGGCGGGCAGTCGACCTCGGTGCCCGGGTCATCGGCGTGAACAACCGCAACCTGAAGACCCTCGACGTGGACACCACGACCTTCGCCCGGCTCGCCCCGCTCATCCCGCAGGAACGGGTCCGGGTCGCCGAGTCCGGGGTCCGCGGACCCGAGGAGGCGGCGCTCTTCCGCCGTGCCGGCGCCGACGCGATCCTCGTCGGTGAGGCGCTCGTCGTCGGGGGCGACCCGGTCGCGGGCGTGCGCGGCATGCTCGGCGCGGCGGTCACCCGATGACCGGGGGAGAGGCCTCCGAGGGCGCCGAGCAGCGCTCCCGGCCGGGCCGTTTCGGTGCCTTCGGCGGGCGCTACGTGCCCGAGGCGCTGGTCCCCGCCCTCGAGGAGCTGGACGAGGCACGCCGCAAGGCGAGCGTGGACCCGGAGTTCACCGACGAGCTCGCCCGGCTGCACCGGACCTACACCGGCCGCCCGAGCATCATCACCGAGGTGCCGCGCTTCGCCGAGCACGCCGGCGGCGCCAGGGTGGTCCTCAAGCGAGAGGACCTGAACCACACGGGCAGCCACAAGATCAACAACGTCCTGGCCCAGGCGCTGCTCACCCGCAGGATGGGCAAGCGGCGCGTCATCGCCGAGACCGGCGCCGGACAGCACGGGGTGGCCACGGCCACCGCGGCCGCGCTCATGGGTCTGGAGTGCACGATCTACATGGGCCGGGTCGACACCGAGCGGCAGGCGCTCAACGTCGCCCGGATGAAGGTCCTCGGCGCCACCGTCGTGCCCGTCGAGCACGGCAGCGCCACCCTCAAGGACGCCATCAACGAGGCCATGCGGGACTGGGTCACCAATGTCGACCACACCCACTACGTCCTCGGTACCGTCACCGGCCCCCACCCCTTCCCGGAGATGGTCCGGGACTTCCACCAGATCATCGGCGAGGAGGCACGCGAGCAGGTCCTCGAGCTCACCGGTCGGCTGCCCGATGCAGTGCTGGCCTGCGTGGGCGGCGGCTCGAACGCCATGGGCATCTTCCACCGCTTCGTGCCCGACGCCGGCGTGCGCCTCATCGGCGTCGAGGCCGGCGGCGAGGGCATCGACTCGGGCCGGCACGCGGCACGCTTCGCCACCGCCGAGCCGGGTGTGCTCCACGGCGCGATGAGCTACCTCATGCAGGACGAGGAGGGCCAGACCCTGGGGACCCACTCGATCTCCGCCGGCCTGGACTACCCGAGCGTGGGACCGGAGCACGCGCACCTGCGTGACAGCGGACGGGCCGAGTACCGGTACGCCACCGACGAGCAGGTGATGCACGCCTTCGAGCTGCTGTGCCGCACCGAGGGCATCATCCCGGCGCTGGAGTCGGCGCACGCGCTCGCCGCGACCCTCGAGGTGGGCCGCGAGCTCGGGCCGGACGCGCTGCTGCTGGTCAACCTCTCCGGGCGTGGCGACAAGGACATGCACACCGCCGCGGCCTGGTTCGGCCTCGTCGACGACGAAGGGAGCGCCAGGTGAGCAGCCCCACCCACGAGCCCGGGGGCGGGCTCGCCGAGGTCTTCCGGGGCTGCCGCGCCGAGGACCGCGCCGCCCTCATCGGCTACCTGCCCGTCGGCTACCCCACCGTCGACGGATCCATCGAGGCCATGGTCGCGCTCGTCGAGGCCGGTGCGGACGTCGTCGAGGTCGGCATGCCCTACACCGACCCGATGATGGACGGTCCCGTCATCCAGCGGGCGGCCACCGAGGCCCTGGCCGGCGGGGTGCACATCGATGACGTCTTCCGGGCCGTCGAGGCGGTCCGTGGCGCCGGTGGCGTCCCTGTGGTCATGTCCTACTGGAACCTCGTGCTCCGGCGCGGCGTCGAGCGGTACGCGAGTGACCTGGCGGCCCACGGGGGAGCGGGGATCATCACCCCGGACCTCGTCCCCGAGGAGGCCCGGGACTGGATCGCGGCCTCCACCACCCACGGTCTGGACCGGATCTTCCTCGTCGCCCCGAGCTCGACCACCGAACGGCTGGCCGCCGTGACCGCGGCCACGAGCGGCTTCGTCTACGCCGCCTCGACGATGGGCGTGACCGGTGTGCGGGGAGAGGTCGGCTCGGCCGCCCCCGACCTCGTCACCCGACTCCGCGAGGTCACCGACCTGCCGGTGTGCGTCGGGCTGGGGGTCCGCGACGGGGCCCAGGCGGCCGAGGTCGCCTCCTTCGCCGACGGCGTCATCGTCGGCTCCGCGCTCGTCGAGCGACTCATGGAAGGCTCGTCGGCCGAGCGCCTGGCCTCGCTGCGCGAGCTCACCTCGGAGCTGGCGCGGGGCGTGCGGGGCCGCGCATGAGCGCCGGCCGCCTGCGCGACGTCGTCGGGCTGCTCGCCCGGCTGGTTCTCGGCGGGACGCTGGTCGTCGCCGGTGCCCTGAAGGTCGACAAGCCCCTCGGCTCGGCCCGGGCCGTCCAGGCCTACGACGTCATGCCCTTCGAGGTGGCCGAGTACGTCGGCTACGGCCTGCCCGTGCTCGAGATCGCCGTCGGGGCACTCATCGTCATCGGCCTCTTCACCCGGGTCTCGGCGCTCGTCGGCGGCCTGCTCATGCTCGCCTTCGTCGTGGGCATCGCGCAGGCATGGGCGAGGGGCCTTACCATCGACTGCGGTTGTTTCGGCGGTGGTGGTCAGGTGGCCCCCGAGCAGACGAAGTACGGGCAGGAGATCGCCCGGGACCTCGGGCTCGCCCTGTGCGGGGCCTGGCTGGTGATCCGTCCCCGTTCCATCCTCAGCACCGATCGGGTCCTCTTCGGGGACCGGAAGGAGAGCACATGAGCACCCCCCAGGACCGAAAGGCCAAGGCCCGGGCAGCCGACACCAGCTCGGGCCGCGGGGCCAACGCGATCATCATCGGGGGACTGGCGATCGTCGTCATCATGGTGCTCGTCCTCGTCTTCACCATCTGGCGAGCCACCAGCGACGGGAGCGACTCGGCCAAGGGCGAGCAGAAGCTGCCGACCTCCGTGGAGTCCGGCCAGCCGCTGCAGCCGTACAAGGACGCCGAGCCCGCCGACGACGCCCCCGTCGTCGACGTCTACGAGGACTTCCGCTGCCCCATCTGCAAGGCGTACGAGGGTGCTGCCGGCCAGACGATCACCAAGCTGGCCGAGCAGGGCAAGATCAAGCTGCGCGTGCACCTGATGACCGTGATCGACGCCAACACCGGTGGTCACTCCTCGGCCGTCGCCGGCTCCAGCGCGGTCTGCGCCCTCGAGCAGGACAAGTGGACCGAGTACCACCGCGCGCTCTTCGAGCTGCAGCCGTCGGAGGAGAACGCCGAGGGCTTCCCGGAGAGTGACTACACCAAGGCGGCCAAGGAGGCCGGGCTGAGCGGGAAGGGCCTGGAGAAGTGGCAGCAGTGCACTGACAACCAGACCTACGTCGACTACGTCAAGAGCGTGGACGAGGCCGCGACGAAGTCCGGCATCAACGGCACGCCGGCCACGAAGGTCAACGGCACCCAGCTGGACTGGACCAAGCTGACCGACGGCCAGAGCCTGGAGAGCTTCGACACCGAGAAGTTCGCCAAGATCCTCACCAACGGCAAGGTCCCGAAGGACATGGTGCTCCAGCAGTGATGCCGGCGGTCCTCCCTTCGCCGACCGTCGGGGTCATCGAGCTCGGCCCGCTCACCATCCACGCATACGCCCTGTGCATCCTCGCGGGGATCTTCCTCGCGGTCTGGATCGGTGACCGGCGGCTGCGGGACCGGGGGGCCGAGCCCGGGGTGATGCTCGACATCGCGATGTGGGCGGTCCCCTTCGGGATCATCGGCGGCCGGTTGTACCACGTCATCACGACCCCGCAGCCCTACGTCGGGGAGGGCGGGCACCCGATCGACGCCCTGAAGATCTGGCAGGGCGGACTCGGCATCTGGGGCGCGGTCGCCCTCGGCGCCCTCGGTGCCTGGATCGGTGCCCGCCAGGCGGGCCTGCGCTTCCTCGACGTCGCCGACGCGGCGGCCCCGGGGGTGCTCGTCGCGCAGGCCCTCGGCCGCTGGGGCAACTGGTTCAACAACGAGATCTACGGCGAGCCGACCGATCGTCCCTGGGGACTGCGGATCCACGAGTGGGATGCGAGCAGGGGTCGGGCGGTGCTCGACGCCTCCGGTGATCCCGTGGTGCTGGGGACCTTCCAGCCGACCTTCCTCTACGAGTCCTTCTTCCTGCTGCTGCTGGCCATCCTGCTGCTCGTCATCGAGCGGCGGACCCGGCTCGCGCCCGGGCAGTTCCTCGGCCTCTACGTCGCCGGCTACCCCGTGGGGCGCATCGTCGTCGAGATGATGCGCACCGACGCCGCGAACACGATCCTCGGCCTGCGCGTCAACATCTGGACCTCGATCGGCGTCTTCATCCTCGGTGTGGCCATCGTCGTGTGGAGCAGGCGGCACGCCCGGCGCTGAGTGACCCCGCGGGAGCCGCTCCGTCCACTTGGCGAGAGCAAGGTCTCACCTAGCGAGATTTCTCGTGCTAGGATTTGCCTCCCAAGGTGGCCGGCGCCGTCCACAGACGCCCGAGCCGCACTCCCCGTCCCCACCCGAACGGGGGATCCGACTCCCCCTTCGCCTCCCGTGAGGACGGTGACCGACGTGACACCCGCGACCCCTTCTGCCTTCGAGCGATGGTCCGCGCTGCCCCCCGACACCGGCCTCTGGTCACGCGAGCAGGAGCACGACTCCTGCGGCGTCGCGATGGTCGCCACGATGCGCGGCCGTGCCGGCCACGACATCGTGGAGCAGTCGCTGCTCGCGCTGACCAACCTGCAGCACCGGGGAGCCACGGGTGCCGACCCCGACGTCGGCGACGGTGCCGGGATCCTCACCCAGGTCCCGGACCGCTTCTTCCGCGAGGTGGTCGACTTCGAGCTGCCGGAGCCCGGCCACTACGCCGTCGGTACCGCCTACGTGCCGACCGCCCCCGCCGAGCGCGAAGCGATGATGCTGCGCATCCGGCAGATCGTCACCGAGGAGGGGTTGGAGCTGCTCGGCTGGCGCCACGTCCCGGTGGATCGGGGCATCGTCGGCCGCCTCGCCCGTGACTGCATGCCCGACTTCTGGCAGCTCTTCGTCGCCGCCCCCGGCGGTGAGGTGTCGGGGCTGACCCTGGAGCGTCGCTGCTACGTGGCCCGCCGGCGTGCCGAGAAGGAGAGCGGTGCCTACATCGCCTCCCTCTCCGCGCGGACCATCACCTACAAGGGCATGCTGACGACCTCCCAGCTGGCCCCCTTCTACCCCGACCTCACCGATGCGCGCTTCGAGAGCGAGATCGGGCTGGTGCACTCCCGCTTCTCGACGAACACCTTCCCGAGCTGGCCGCTGGCCCACCCCTTCCGGCTCATCGCCCACAACGGCGAGATCAACACCGTCACGGGCAACCGGAACTGGATGCGTGCCAGGGAGTCCCTGCTCCGCAGCGACCTCGTCCCCGGGGACCTGCAGCGGATCACCCCCGTGTGCACCCCGGGAGCCTCGGACTCGGCCTCCTTCGACGAGGTGCTCGAGCTGCTCCACCTCGGCGGCCGGTCGTTGCCGCACGCGGTGCTGATGATGATCCCGGAGGCGTGGGAGCGGCACGCGACGCTGGAGCGTTCCCGCAAGGACTTCTACGAGTTCCACTCGATGTTCATGGAGCCCTGGGACGGCCCGGCCTGCGTGACCTTCACCGACGGGCGCCTCGTCGGCGCGGTGCTCGACCGCAACGGGCTGCGCCCCGGTCGCTACGTGGTCACCGACGACGGCCTCGTCGTGCTCGCCTCCGAGACGGGGGTGCTGGACATCGACCCGGAGCGCGTGGTGCGCAAGGGGCGCCTGCAGCCCGGCCGGATGTTCCTCGTGGACACCGCCGAGGGGCGGATCGTCGAGGACGAGGAGATCAAGTCCCGGCTGGCCGGCGAGCAGCCCTACGGCGCGTGGCTGGAGCAGGGGCGGATCATGCTCGGCGACCTGCCTCCCCGGGAGCACGTGCTGCACACCCCGGCGTCGGTGGCCCGCCGGCAGCAGACCTTCGGCTACACCCGGGAGGAGCTGGACCTCCTGCTGACCCCCATGGCCTCGTCGGGCGCAGAGGCCCTCGGCTCCATGGGCACCGACTCGCCGATCGCGGTGCTCTCGCAGCGGCCCCGGCTGCTCTTCGACTACTTCACCCAGCTCTTCGCGCAGGTGACCAACCCGCCGTTGGACTCGATCCGGGAGGAGGTCGTCACCGCGCTGGGCACGGCCATCGGGCCGGAGGGCAATGCCCTGGCGGCGGACCCGGAGCACGCCCGACAGGTGGTGCTGCCCTTCCCCGTCATCGACAACGACGAGCTGGCCAAGCTCGTCCACATCGACGCCGACCGGGACGGGCCCGAGCGCTCCACCCACGTCGTGCGCGGCCTCTACGACGTCACCGGCGGCGAGGAGGCGCTGCGCGCGACACTCACCCGGGTCTGCGGGGAGGTCTCGGAGGCGATCGAGCGGGGCGCCCGATTCATCGTCCTCTCCGACCGCGACTCCGGGCGCGACCGGGCGCCGATCCCCTCGCTCCTGCTGACCTCGGCGGTCCACCACCACCTGATCCGGGAGCGCACCCGGACCCAGGTCGGGCTCATCGTCGAGGCCGGCGACGTGCGCGAGGTGCACCACGTCGCGCTGCTCATCGGGTACGGCGCCGCTGCCGTGAATCCCTACCTGGCCATGGAGTCAGTCGAGGACATGGTCCGTCGTGGGGTGATCACCGACGTGGACGAGGAGACCGCGGTCGCGGGCCTCATCACGGCACTCGGCAAGGGTGTCCTCAAGGTCATGTCCAAGATGGGGATCTCCACGGTCGCCTCCTACCGCGGTGCCCAGGTCTTCGAGGCGCTCGGCCTCGGCCAGGACCTCGTCGAGGAGTACTTCACCGGAACCGTGAGCCAGCTCGGCGGAGTCGGGCTGGACGTGATCGCCGCCGAGGTGGCCGCCAGGCACGCGGCGGCGTACCCGCCCGACGGCACCCGGCTGCCGCACCGCACCCTCGAGGCCGGCGGCGAGTACACGTGGCGCCGGGAGGGGGAGCCCCACCTCTTCGACCCGGAGACGGTCTTCCGGCTGCAGCACTCGACCCGAGCCCGTCGCTACGACATCTTCCGGCAGTACACCCGCCGGGTGGACGAGCAGTCCGAGCGGCTGATGACGCTGCGCGGCCTCTTCGCGCTCGCCGAGGGACACGAGCGGGCCTCGGTCGACGTCGACGAGGTCGAGCCGGTCAGCGAGATCGTCCGGCGCTTCTCGACCGGGGCGATGAGCTACGGGTCGATCAGCCGGGAGGCGCACGAGACCCTCGCCGTGGCCATGAACCGGCTCGGGGCCCGGTCCAACACGGGGGAGGGTGGTGAGGACCTGGAGCGCCTGCTGGACCCGCAGCGGCGCAGCTCGATCAAGCAGGTCGCCTCCGGGCGCTTCGGCGTCACCTCCACCTACCTGACCCACAGCGACGACATCCAGATCAAGATGGCGCAGGGGGCCAAGCCGGGCGAAGGGGGACAGCTCCCCGGCACGAAGGTGTATCCATGGGTGGCCGGCACCCGCCACTCCACGCCGGGGGTCGGCCTGATCAGCCCGCCACCCCACCACGACATCTACTCCATCGAGGACCTGGCCCAGCTGATCCACGACCTGAAGAACGCGAACCCGCGGGCCCGGGTCCACGTCAAGCTCGTCAGCGAGATCGGCGTGGGCACCGTCGCCGCCGGAGTGAGCAAGGCGCACGCGGACGTCGTCCTGATCTCGGGTCACGACGGCGGCACCGGCGCCGCCCCCCTGACCTCGCTCAAGCACGCCGGCGGACCCTGGGAGCTCGGCCTCGCCGCGACCCAGCAGACGCTCGTGCTCAACGGGCTGCGGGATCGCATCGTGGTGCAGGCCGACGGCCAGCTGAAGACCGGTCGGGACGTGCTCATCGCCGCGCTGCTGGGCGCCGAGGAGTACGGCTTCGCGACCGCCCCGCTGGTGGTCAGCGGCTGCATCCTCATGCGGGTGTGCCACTTGGACACCTGCCCGGTCGGCGTCGCGACCCAGAACCCCGAGCTGCGGGAACGCTTCTCCGGCCGGCCCGAGTTCGTCGAGACCTTCTTCGAGTTCATCGCCCAGGAGGTGCGCGAGCTGCTCGCCGAGCTCGGCCTGCGCTCGCTCGACGAGGCCATCGGGCGGGTGGACCTGCTCGACACCCGTCGGGCGGTGCGGCACTGGAAGGCCGCCGGCCTCGACCTGTCGCCGATCTTCACCCGGGTCGCCGCCGCCGACGGGTCCGGCAACCGTCACCAGCGCCCGCAGGACCACGGCCTGGAGGAGGCCCTGGACCACCGGCTCATCGAGCTGGCGGCACCCGCCCTGCGTGACGGGAGCCCGGTCAGGGAGGCGGTCGCCGTGCGCAACGTGAACCGGACCGTCGGCACGATGCTCGGGCACGAGGTCTCCCGCCGCCACCCCGACGGACTCCCGGACGGCACCATCGAGCTGTCGCTCACCGGGTCGGCCGGCCAGAGCCTGGGTGCCTTCCTGCCGCGGGGGATCACCCTCGACCTCGTCGGGGACGCCAACGACTACGTCGGCAAGGGGCTCTCCGGTGGCCGGATCGTCGTCCGGCCACCGGACCCGGCCCCCTTCGTCGCCGAGGACAACGTCATCGCGGGCAACGTCATCGGCTACGGGGCGACCTCCGGCGAGCTCTTCCTCCGCGGCGTGGTCGGTGAGCGCTTCTGCGTGCGCAACTCCGGCGCCGCCGCCGTCGTGGAGGGGGTGGGCGACCACGGGTGCGAGTACATGACCGGTGGCACGGTCCTGGTGCTCGGCCCGGTCGGCCGGAACTTCGCGGCCGGCATGTCGGGCGGGCGGGCCTACGTCCTGGACCTGGACGAGTCCCTGGTCAACCCCGGGCTCGTCGACGTCCTCCCGCTGCGCGAGAGCGACCGACCCGTCCTCCTCGGGCTGCTGCGCGACCACCTCGAGCGGACCGGGTCGACGCCCGCGCGCCGAATCCTCGAGGGCGGGGACCTCGGACGGATATCGCTCGTCCTGCCCCGCGACTACCAGCGCGTCCTCGATGTGCGCGCCGAGGCCGAGGCCGAGGGCCTCGACGTCGACGGCGGGCTCGTCTGGGGCCGGATCATGGAGGCTTCCCATGGCTGACTTCCGCGGCTTCCTCACCACCCGCGGGCGCGAGCTGCCCGCCCGCCGCCCCGTCGATGTCCGGATCAAGGACTGGCACGAGGTCTACGAGGAGCAGGCCGAGGCCGAGCTGCGTCGGCAGGCGGGTCGCTGCATGGACTGCGGCATCCCCTTCTGCCACAGCGGCTGCCCCCTCGGCAACCTCATTCCCGAGTGGAACGACCTGGCCTGGCGCGGCCACTGGCACGACGCCATCGAGCGGCTGCACGCCACGAACAACTTCCCGGAGTTCACCGGTCGGCTCTGCCCCGCCCCCTGCGAGACCGCCTGCGTGCTCGGCATCAACCAGCCCGCGGTGACGATCAAGCAGGTGGAGGTGCGCACCATCGAGGAGGCCTTCGGCCGCGGTGACGTACCGCCGCAGATCCCCGACCGGCTCACCGGCAAGACGGTGGCCGTGGTCGGGTCAGGTCCCGCGGGGCTCGCCGCCGCCCAGCAGCTGACCCGGGCCGGGCACACGGTCGCGGTCTACGAGCGGGCCGACCGCCCCGGCGGGCTGCTGCGCTACGGCATCCCGGAGTTCAAGATGGAGAAGCGGATCGTGGACCGACGGATCCAGCAGATGCAGGCCGAGGGCACCCGCTTCCGGTGCGGCGTGGACGTCGGCACGGAGATCACCGGGGGAGAGCTGCGTGACCGCTACGACGCCGTCGTCCTCGCCACCGGGTCCACCGTCCCCCGGGACCTGCCGGTCCCGGGACGTCAGCTGGACGGGGTGGTCCAGGCCATGGACTTCCTGCCGCCGGCGAACCGCGTCGCGCTCGGCGAGGAGGTGGCGGAGCACGTCACCGCCCTGGACAAGGACGTCATCATCATCGGTGGCGGGGACACCGGCGCGGACTGCCTCGGCACGGCCATCCGTCAGGGGGCCCGCTCCGTGACCAGCCTGGAGATCATGCCGCGACCGGGGGCCGAGCGCCCGGAGGGCCAGCCCTGGCCCACGTACCCGACGATCTTCCGGGTGGCCTCGGCCCACGAGGAAGGGGGTGAGCGCCTCTACTCCGTCTCCACCACCGAGATCATCGGGGACGAGGAGGGGCGGGTCAGCGGCCTGCGTGTCCAGGAGGTCACCCTCGGCGCCTCCGGCCCCGAGCCGGTCCCCGGCACCGAGCGCGTGCTGCCCGCCCAGCTGGTCCTGCTGGCCATGGGCTTCCTCGGGCCCGAGTCGGAGGGACTGGTCGACCAGCTCGGGCTGGACCTCGACGAACGATCGGGCCTGGAACGTGACGGGGACTACATGAGCTCCGTGCCCGGGGTCTTCGTCGCCGGGGACGCCGGTCGCGGCCAGTCGCTCATCGTGTGGGCCATCGCCGAGGGCCGCTCGGCCGCGAGCGCCGTCGACGCCTGGCTGCTGGGCGAGGTGCGCCTGCCCCGGGCCATCGACCCGACCGATCGGCCCACCGGCCTCTGAACGTTAGTCTTGGGGCCATGCGCCGCGCGAAGATCGTCTCGACCCTCGGCCCCTCGACTTCCACCCCGGAGGCGATCCGCGAGCTCGTCGACGCCGGCATGGACCTCGCTCGGCTCAACCTCTCCCACGGCGAGCACGCGGTCCACGAGCGCAACTACGAGCAGGTGCGCGCCGCGAGCGACGACTCGGGCCGTGCCGTCGGGGTCCTCGTGGACCTGCAGGGACCCAAGATCCGCGTCGGGCGGTTCGCCGACGGCCCGATCGAGCTCGTCCCCGGGCAGCACTTCACCATCACCACCCGGGACGTGCCGGGGGACCGGGAGATCGTGGGCACGACCCACTCCGGCCTCGCCGGTGACGTGACGGCCGGGGACAGCATCCTCATCGACGACGGCAAGATCACCCTCGCGGTCGAGTCCGTCGACGACACCGACGTGCGCTGCCGGGTGGTCTACGGTGGCCCGCTCTCGGACAACAAGGGGATCAACCTCCCCGGCGCGGCCGTGAGCGCCCCCGCCCTGACGGAGAAGGACGAGGTGGACCTGCGCTGGGCCCTGCGGCTGCGGGCCGACTACATCGCGCTGAGCTTCGTCCGCTCGCCGGAGGACGTCCGCGCCGTCCACGCGGTCATGGACGAGATCGGGGTGCGCCTGCCCGTCATCGCCAAGATCGAGAAGCCCCAGGCGGTCGAGCACCTCGGGGAGGTCATCGACGCCTTCGACGGCATCATGGTCGCCCGGGGTGATCTGGGGGTCGAGATGCCCCTCGAGCGGGTCCCCCTCGTGCAGAAGCGGGCCGTCGAGCTCTGCCGGCAGCAGGCGAAGCCGGTCATCGTGGCCACACAGGTGCTGGACTCGATGCTCGAGAACTCCCGTCCCACCCGCGCGGAGGCCTCCGACGCCGCCAATGCGGTGCTCGACGGCGCCGACGCGCTCATGCTCTCCGGCGAGACCGCGGCCGGCAGGTTCCCCACCGAGGCGGTCCGGACGATGGCCAAGATCATCGAGGCCACCGAGGAGCGCGGGCTCGCCCGGATGCAGGAGCTCGTCGACCCCCCGACGACGCAGGGCGGTGTCGTCACCGCCCACGCGGCCGAGGTCGGGGAGGCCCTCGGCGTGAAGTACCTCATCGCCTTCACCCAGACCGGCGCCTCGGCACGCCACCTCGCCCAGACGAGGCCCCGCCTGCCGATGCTCGCCTTCTCCCCGAAGCAGGACACCCGCTCCCAGCTCGCCCTCGTGTGGGGGATGCAGACCTTCCTCACCGGTGACGTCACGCACACCGACCAGTACGCGATGCAGGTCGACGAGGCGCTCCTCGCCCTGGGCTGGTGCGACGAAGGGGACCGCGTGGTCATCGTCGCCGGCTCGCCGCCCGGAGTGCCCGGCTCGACGAATGCGTTGCGGGTGCACCGGATCGGTGACGCGCGGAACCAGCGGGCGACCGCGTACCGGGAGGGTGGGGAACGGCCCGCCGGCGCGCTGCCCGGTGGCATGGGCTGATTGGCGGTCTGCCCCCGACCGCTGGGTATGCTGGCCGCGCACTCCAGCCGGGGTGGTGGAACGGCAGACACGGAGCACTCAAAATGCTCTGCCCGCAAGGGCGTGCGGGTTCGAGTCCCGCTCCCGGCACCGGGACCAGCCAACGACGAAGGGTGAATGATGACGGCGGACAACGAGGCCCCCGAAGGCCACCGGGTACTGCTCGCCGAGGACGAGGCGCTGATCCGTCTCGACCTCGCCGAGATGCTCGCCGACGCCGGGTACGAGGTCGTGGGGCAGGCCAGCAACGGCGAGGAAGCCGTCTCGATGGCCGAGTCGCTGCGGCCGGACCTGATCATCATGGACGTGAAGATGCCGGTCATGGACGGCCTGACCGCTGCCGAGACCATCGGCGAGCAGCGCATCTGCCCCGTGATCATGCTCACGGCCTTCTCCCAGAAGGAGCTCGTGGAGCGGGCCCGGGACGCCGGCGTCATGGCCTACATCGTCAAGCCCTTCACGGTCTCGGACGTGACCCCCGCGATCGAGGTCGCCCTCTCGCGGTGGGCCGAGGTCAAGGCCCTGGAGTCCGGGGTCGCCGATCTCGCCGAACGGCTCGAGGTCCGCAAGGCCGTCGAGAAGGCAAAGGGCGTCCTGATGAAGAAGCTGAAGATCAGCGAGGCCGAGGCCTTCCGGTGGATCCAGAAGACGGCGATGGACCGGCGCATGGGCATGCGTGAGGTCGCCGACGCGGTGGTCGCCGGTATGGAGAAGGCCTGACCTCAGCCGAGCACGGCGACCAGCTGGGTCAGCAGCGGCGCGACCACCAGCGACGGGAGCATGTCGCCGACCGGGATCTCCCGGATCCGTAGCAGCCGCAGGGCGATCCCCACGAGGATCAGGCCGCCGGTGGCGGTCAGGGCCGCGACGTGGGCGGCGGGCAGGACGGTGCCGAGGGCAGCGCCCACGATCGTGAGGCCACCCTGGACCACGGCCACGCTGAGCGCCGAGAAGAGCACGCCCAAGCCGAAGGTGGACGCGAAGGCGAGCGCGGCGAAGCCGTCGAGCACCGACTTCAGGGCCAGCTTGTCGATGCCGCGGCCCAGTCCGTCGTCCAGCGTGCCGAGGATCGTCAGGGGCCCCACGCAGAAGAGCAGGGTCGCGGTCAGCCAGCCCTCGACGAAGCGCTCCCGGGCGGCGTGGTCGTCCCCGCCGCGCCCCATCCGGGCATGGACCCGGCCCGCGAGCGAACCGAGGTGGTGCTCGATGCCCAGGAGCGAGCCGATGATGCTCCCGACGAGCAGCGAGCCGAGCACGATGAGCGTGGGGGCGCTCGTGCCGACGAGGCCGGACAGCTCGGGGGAGAGGACCTCGAAGGCCGACAGCGCCGCCATGAGCAGCGTCACGAGGCCGAGGCAGTCGGTGACGACCACCCGGGTCCGCTCCGGTAGCCGGTTGCCCACGGCCATGCCCGCGAGGGCACCGGCCACCACGGTGAGCACGTTCAGCGCCGTGCCCGCACCGACGAAGTCCACGTCACTCCCTTCGCTCCGCTCTCACTCGCTCCGGTACACCGTGAAGTGCCGGTCCTCCCCGAAGGGGATCGTGTCCACCTCGTGGACCGGACCCGGCAGGTGCTCGGCTCCCTGCGGGTCGTCGCTGTCGGTGACGTACACCTCGACCGCCTCCGGTGGTGCGGTGTCGGACCAGAGGTGCTCGGTGCCCTCGTCGTAGGGCCAGGCCCAGAAGTAGTGCGGCTGCCACCCCGCACGGTGCAGGTGCCAGGCGACGGCCGGCACCGCCCCGAGGTTGGCGGTGGCCCCGTACCCGGTGATGCGTGCGGCGCGGCCCTCCCCGGGGCCGAGCGAGGCGGCGGCGGTGCGCCCGACGCCGGTCATGGCATCGCTGACGGTCCAGCTCGGGAACAGCGCCAGCGCGGCGGCGAGCACGCCCCCGACCACCAGCGCCCCGCCCACGGGGAGGCGCAGCCGGGCAGTGAGGTCCGGGCTGGTCCCGCCGAGGTGGGAGAGCACGCGCCAGACGAGCGCGGCATAGCTGAAGGCGACCACCGGCAACCAGGTGATCACCCAGTACGGCGGTGCCCACGCCGGCGGCAACTGTGACGCCGTCGCGAGCACCGCGAGGTTGGCCACGAGCGCGATCCGGGCGGGCCACACGCTGACCGGGCGCCCGTCGGCCCGCAGCCAGCCCACACTCGCGAGGAGCAGGAGGGCGAGGACCACGCAGCCGACGACGACGGCCGTGGTGCTCGTCTCGTCGAGGAGGGAGAGGCGGTAGCGCTGGAAGCCCCCGGGGACGGGCGCGAGTAGGCTCAGGTGCTGCAACGCCGCCGCCGGACCGATCGGGTCCTGGGCCTGCGAGCCGGATCCGGAGGCCAGCCAGCGCACGAGCTGGATCAGGTTGTTCGGACGGTGGACCAACAGCTCGACGATGCTGGGCAGCCAGACGAGGAGGCCGAGGAGCAGGGCCAGCCGGTGGTCCCGCCGGACCCGGCGCGCGGCCCGGGGGGAGGTGAGGCGCCCGGGACCCAGCACCGCGACGACCGCGACCACCGCCAGGGCCGCGGCCAGGGGCAGGAAGGCCAGGTTGGCCTGGGCGAGCAGGGAGAGCGCCACCACGAGCGCGGGCAGCGCGCGCCGGTCACCGGCGGTGAGCGCCCACAGGAGCACCAGGGCCAGGTAGAGCGGCAGCAGCGGGGCGAAGGGGTTCAAGGGCCGGAACATCACGGCGGGACCGATCGCCCACTGCGTGAGCAGCAGCCCACCGCTGAGGACCAGGACCGCCGGCCAGCCACCGAGCCGGCGTGCCCACACCACCGTCAGGACGGAGGAGACGGCGACGAAGAGGACACCACCGAGGGCGATGCCGACCGCGGAACCACCGGCGAGGGCCAACGGCACGGCAAGGAGGTAGAACTGCACCGGCCCCAGGTGGTGGGTCGAGAGGGTGGGGTCGACGCCGGCACCGGCGGTGCTGCGCATCCCGGTCAGGGGGAAGCGCCCGTCCAGCACGTCGGCGGCCCGAAGGGCGATGGTCGCGTCGTCACCGTGCGGGGCCCATCCGTGGGCGAGGGCCTGGCCGAGCGCCGCTGCGGGCGCGATGAGCACGGCCAGGACCGCGAGCACCATGAGGAGGTCGTGTCCGCGCAGCAGCGCGCGGAGACCGGACCCCGCACGGGACCGGGGTCGGCGCACTCAGGCGCCCGGGGGCAGGTCCCGGATCATGCAGGTGATCCGCGAGGTGCAGATGCGGTGACCGTCGTCGTCGACGATGGTGACCTCGTAGCTGGCGATGCTGCCGCCGAGGCTCAGGGCGACCGCCGTACCGGTGATGTTGCCGTGCCGCGCCGCCCGGTGGTGGGTCGCGTTGATGTCCAGGCCGATCGCGATCTTGCCCAGCGTCGCCGCGTGCAGTGCCGCGCCGGTGGACCCCAGGGCCTCCGCCATGACGACGCTGGCTCCGCCGTGCAGGATCCCGTACGGCTGGGTGTTGCCCTCCACCGGCATCCGGGCGCTGCACCGCTCGGGCGTGGCCTCGATGAGCTCGAGGCCCACTCGCTCGTTGAGCGCGCCGCGGTGGGCGTTGAGCTCCTCCAGGGTCGGTGTCGAGGTGGGCGGGGACGTCAGGTCCTTCACGTGGGTCCTCCTGTTGTGGTGGGAAGGGGCATCATCGGCCGCCCTCCCGCTTGACGGTCTCGTTGATCTGCGGCATGAGCCAGGACCAGAACTCGTGGGCGCCCTCGGCGCTGTAGTGGACGCCATCATCGCGCATCCACACCCCGTCGATCCGCTTCTCGTAGCTGCCGTTGGGGCAGAGGTAGGAGTAGGTGTCGGGGACGTGCACCCGGTCGTGCTTCTTCGCGAAGTCCTCCAGCACCCGGTTGACGGCCTTGCTGCGGCTGGTGTCGTTGCGGTCGGGGGCCAGGTCCTCGCCGTCGACGACGAAGGACTCCTGGTGGTAGCAGGGCACGTCGGGGATGAAGACCGGGACGTCCTCGGGCAGGGCCGCGAGGCCCTCCTCCAGTCGGCTCTCGAGGTGCTCGGTGTAGCCGGGGGAACCGGGGGAGACGATCTTGCCGTCGACGACGTGGTCGAAGACCTCCCAGCCCCCGAGGCTCCACACGACGGCCTTGGGCCGGGTCTCCTCGGCGGCGGTGGTCCACTCCTGGAACATCCCTTCGCACTTCTCGGTGCCGGGCTCCTGCTGGTGGCCGTCGACGGCCAGGTGCTGGATCGCGGTGCCGCAGCCGAAGCGCACCTGGGCGGTGGGCGCAACGTCCGGGAAGTCCTCCTTCGGGAAGTTGTACCCGAGGGAGAAGCCCACGGAGTCCCCGACGATGAGCAGCGGGAAGTCCCCGGATCCCGCGTCGGCGGAGACGCGCTGGGCATCACCGGTGGCGACATTGGGCGTGCCCTTGATGCCCTGGAAGGAGGTCAGCACGCAGGCGACGCCGAGCGCCATGGCCGTGACACCCACCAGACCGGTCCGGGAGGGCGTGAGCAGCGTGGAGAGCCGGCCCCTGCGTACGGGGTTCTCGATGAAGTAGTACGAGCCGGCCGCGAGCGGGAAGGAGATCGCCATCCGCAGCGCGAAGAGGGCCATACCGTCCAGCCCCGTGACGGACTCGTCGAGCAGGACGATGACCGGCCAGTGGACCAGGTACAGGGAGTAGGAGAGCTTGCCTACCCACACGAGCGGTCCCACCGACATCACGCGGGCCAGCAGGCCGCCCGGCGCGATCTCGACGACGCCGAGGACGAGGACGACGAAGCCGGTGTTGAAGAGCAGGTACCCCCACGGGTAGACCCAGTGGAAGAGCTGGAGGAGGAGCAGCGCGGCGATCAGGCCCACGGCGCCGATGACGCCGACGACGTCGAGCAGCCGCCGCCGCGAGGCGAGCCGGGCGAGGTCGCGGGTGCGTGCCGCCCACACCGCCAGCGCCAGCGCGCAGCCGGAGAAGATGTCCTGCATCCGGGTGTCGGTGCCGTAGTAGATGCGCGAGGTGTCCGCGCCCGGCTCCGGCCGGAGCAGGAACATCAGGGTCGCGGACGCCCCGATGAGCACGACCAGCCCCCACGTGACGTGCCACTTGCGGCGCAGCCACGTCAGCAGCACGAGGAGGAGCGTCGGGAAGATGAGGTAGTACTGCTCCTCGATCGCCAGGGTCCACATGTGGCGGAAGGGCGAGGCGGAGCCGAACTCGGCGAAGTAGGACTGCCCGGTGAGGATGAAGCGCCAGTTCGCCACGTAGAACAGGCTCGAGATGGCATCGCCCTTGCTCGTCTCGGGCATCGACGTGCCGAGGAGGAAGCGGGTGGCGACCGCGGTGAGGGCCACGGTGGTGACCAGCGCGGGCAGCAGGCGCCTGGCGCGCCGGACGTAGAACTTGACCAGGTCGATGGTGCCCCAACGGTCGTACTCGGCGAGCAGCAGACCGGTGATGAGGTAGCCCGACACGATGAAGAAGACGTTGACCGCCCAGTAGCCGCCGGCCACCCACGTCGCCCCGGCGTGGAAGAGGACGATGGCGATGACGGAGATCCCGCGCAGGCCGTCCAGCGGAGGGCGGTAGCCGCGCGGTACGGGGCTCTCGGACACGCACGGCTCCTTCCTTCGGTCGCTCAGGCCGAGCGGGCCCGATGACGGGCCGCGCACATGCTACGCGGCGGTAGTCGGGAACGCCTGGGTGACGTGACGGGTTCGTCACCGGCGGTCACCTCCGCCGCGGATGTCAGGGGGAGCGCATAGGGTGACGCGGGTGAGTCGACTTCTTCTGCTGGACGGACACTCTCTGGCCTACCGGGCTTTCTTCGCCCTCCCCGCCGAGAACTTCTCGACGAGCACGGGCCAGCACACCAACGGCGTGTACGGCTTCGTCGCGATGCTCATCAACGTGCTGCGCGACGAGGACCCCACGCACGTCGCGGTGGCCTTCGACGTCTCGCGGGCCACCTTCCGCAGCGAGGAGTACTCCGAGTACAAGGCCGGGCGCAGCGCCACCCCGGACGCCTTCTCCGGGCAGGTGCCGCTGCTCAAGGAGGTCCTCGACGCCCTCAACATCACCCACGTCTCCATGGACGGCTACGAGGCCGACGACGTCATCGCCACCCTCACCACGCAGGCCCGCGCGAAGGACATGGACGTCCTCATCTGCTCCGGCGACCGGGACACCCTCCAGCTCGTCGACGACCACTCGACGGTGCTCTACCCGCGCAAGGGGGTCTCGGACCTGGTCCGGATGACCCCCGAGGCGGTCACCGAGAAGTACGGGGTCGGTCCCGAGCGCTACCCGGACCTCGCGGCCCTCGTGGGGGAGAGCAGCGACAACCTGCCGGGCGTGCCCGGTGTCGGGCCGAAGACCGCCGCGAAGTGGATCAACGCCCACGGTGACCTGCAGGGCATCGTCGCCGGGGTCGACCAGATCACGGGGAAGGCCGGGCAGTCGCTGCGGGACCACCTGGACCAGGTGCTGCGCAACCGCCGGCTCAACTCCCTCGTGCGCGATGCCCCCGTCCCGGTCGAGGTCGCGGACCTCGAGCGACGCACCTGGGACCGCGAGCGGGTGCACACCCTCTTCGACAGCCTGGAGTTCCGGGTGCTGCGCGACCGCCTCTTCCAGACCTTCGAGACCGACGAGGCCGAGGTCGCCGGCGGCGTGGAGATCAGCGGACGCGTCCTCGGCGAGGACGAGCTCGCGGGCTGGCTCACCGAGCACGGCGACCAGCGGATCGGCCTCGAGGTGTCGGGGGAGTGGGGCCGGGGGACCGGCGAGGCGGTCGGGCTGGGCCTCGCGACGTCCGGGGGCGAGGCCGCCCACGTCGTCATCGCGGACCTGACCCCGGGCGACGAGAACTCCCTTCGCGCGTGGTTGGCCGACCCCGACCGGCCGAAGGTCATGCACGACGCGAAGGGGCCGATGCTCGCGCTCGCCGCCACCGGCCTCCCGCTGGCGGGCCTCGCGGTCGACACCGCGATCGCGGCCTACCTCGTGCGCCCGGACCAGCGCTCCTACGACCTCGAGGACCTGTCGGTGCGCCACCTCGGGCGTGACCTGGGCAGCGGCGGGGAGGAGCCGGACCAGGGGATGCTCGACTTCTCCGCCGACGACGCCGAGGCCGGCCGAACCTCCATGGTCCGGGCGACGGCCGCCGTCGAGCTCGCCGAGGTGCTCGTGGAGCTCGTCGAGGAGACCGGCGGCACCCGGCTCATGCGGGAGGTGGAGCTGCCGGTCGTCGACATGCTGGCGCGGATGGAGCGTGCCGGCATCGCCGTCGACATGGACGCCCTCACCAGGCTGGAGTCCGACTTCGCCGGCAAGGTCGAGGAGGCCCAGGCCGACGCGTGGGCGGCCATCGGCGACGAGCAGATCAACCTCGGCTCGCCGAAGCAGCTGCAGGTCGTGCTCTTCGAGACCCTCGGCCTGCCGAAGACCCGCCGGACCAAGACCGGCTACACGACCGACGCGGACGCGCTGGCCGACCTCTACGCCAAGACCGAGCACCCCTTCCTCGAGGCGCTGCTGCGTCACCGGGACGCGACCCGGTTGCGGGTGACCGTGGAGGGACTGCTGAAGTCGGTGGCCGACGACGGCCGCATCCACACCACCTACCAGCAGACGATCGCCGCCACCGGGCGCCTCTCCTCGACGGACCCGAACCTGCAGAACATCCCGATCCGCACCGAGGAGGGCCGCCGGATCCGGCAGGTCTTCGTCGTCGGCGACCGGTACGAGTCGCTGATGTCGGCCGACTACAGCCAGATCGAGATGCGGGTCATGGCCCACCTCTCGGGGGACGAGGGCCTCATCCACGCCTTCCGCACCGGGGAGGACCTGCACCGCTTCGTCGGGGCCCGGGTCTTCGGCGTGGAGCCGGCCGATGTGACCCTCGAGATGCGCAGCAAGGTCAAGGCGATGTCCTACGGCCTGGCCTACGGGCTGAGCGCCTTCGGCCTGTCGAAGCAGCTCGGGATCTCCACGGGCGAGGCCACCGGGCTGATGGAGGAGTACTTCGAGCGCTTCGGCGGGGTGCGCGACTACCTCGAGGAGGTCGTCGACCGGGCCCGGGCCACCGGCTACACCGAGACGATGCTCGGCCGACGCCGGTACCTGCCCGATCTCGGCAGCGACAACCGGCAGCGCCGGCAGATGGCCGAGCGGATGGCGCTCAACGCCCCGATCCAGGGCTCGGCGGCCGACATCATGAAGGCCGCCATGCTGCGTGTCCAGGGCGCGCTGGTCTCCGCCGGCCTGGACTCACGGGTGCTGCTCCAGGTGCACGACGAGCTGGTCATCGAGATCGCGAAGGGGGAGGCCGCCGCCGTGGAGGAGCTGGTCCGCTCCGAGATGGGCGCCGCGGGCGAGATGGACGTCCCGCTGGACGTCTCGGTCGGCCTCGGCGCCAGCTGGCACGAAGCGGCGCACTAGGCCCCGGTCGGCTCCGCCGGCCGCAGTACCTGGTCCAGGCGTTCTCCCGGCGCGACCCGCTGCCCGGAGCCGACGGCGCAGCCCAGCAGCCGTGCCCGGGCCCCGACGACGACGCGACGGCCCACGACGCTCTCCCGCACCACGGAGCCGGCGCCGACGTCGGCGCCGGGGAGCACCAGCGAACCGGTGACCTCGGCCCCGGGGCCGACCACCGCGCCGGGGTGGATCACCGCGCCGCCCGTCACGCGCGCGGTGGGCGCCACGTCCGCGCCGGGAAGGCACAGGCTCTCCCGGTGGGGGTCTCCCTTCGCGTCGGTGCCGGGGAGGCGGCCGCGGACGTGGTCGCGGTTGGCCCGGAGCAGCGCGGCGGGGGAGCCGACGTCGAGGAAGTAGGCCTCCTGCGGATGTCCCACGAGCGCCGAGGCGTCGACGAGGAGCGGGAAGACGTCCCGCTCCAGGGAGACGCGCCCCCGGGCGGGGATCTGCTCCAGCAGCTGCTGCCGGACGACGTAGGTGCCGGCATTGATCGTCGCAGCGGGTGGCGCCGCGGACTTCTCGGCGAACTCGGTGATCCGGTGCCCGGGCCCGAGCAGGACGCTGCCGTACCGCTGCGGCTCGGGCACGCGACGCACGTGCAGGCACGCGAGCACCTCGCTCGGGGCGAGCTCGAGTCGGGCCACCTGTGCCCCCAGGTCGTGACCGGTGAGCAGGTCCCCGTTGAGGACGATGACCGTCTCGGCCCCGGGCAGCGCCCGCAACGCCTCCCGCAGACCCCCGCCGGTGCCGAGGGGTTCCTCCTCGCGGGTTGTGACGACGTCCACCCCGGCGGCCCGCGAGCGCGCCACGACGTCGGCGAAGTCCTCGTGCCGGTACCCGGTCGAGACCACGATCCGCTCGGCGCCCGCCGCGGCGAGGCGCTCGACCTGGTGCTCGAGCAGGGTGCGCCCGCCCACGGGCAGCAGGGGCTTCGGGCAGTCGAGCGTCAGCGGGTGCATCCGCTGGCCGCGACCCCCGGCGAGCACGACGGCGGCGGTCAGGACCGGCCCCCGTCCGACGGGGTGTCCTGGGAGGCCTCGCGCGCCCCGGCGGCGTGCTGCAGCCTGGGGGCCAGCCAGCGCCAGAAGATGTCGCCGGACTCGTCGCTGAAGTGGAGGGCGTCCTGGTACAGCGGCACGCCGTTGATGCTGTCCTTGAAGCGCCCCTCGGGGCAGAGCAGGGAGTACTGGTCGATGACCTCGACGTCGTGGTCGTCGGCCCACGCCGCCACGGTCTCGTTGACCTCCTCGACGTAGCTCCGGTCGTTGATCCGCTCGAGGTCCTCCTTGCCGAAGGTCGGCATGGCGTGGCACGAGAGGTTGACCACCGCCATCGCCCGGTCACCGCTCATGCGGCGCACGTCATCGAGGCTGTCCCTGATGTACCGCGTCCACTCCGGCGTCCCGAAGCGGACCACCTCGCCCCCGACCATGCGGTCGGTGACGGTGTTCTGCCCGACGAAGTACACGACGAGGTCGGGGTCGGTGCCGCGGATGCGCTTCGGCCAGCTCTCCCGCCACCGGGTGCAGCCGTCCTGCTCCGGCTTCTCCTCGCCGTCCACGTACCCCGGGGCAGCGAGCGTCGTGCACCCGGGATTCGTGATGTCGGTGAGGCGCAGGTCGGGGTAGGACTCCTCGTCGAAGTAGTCGATGAGTCCCTCGGGGACGGAGTTGCCGATGAAGGCGGCCTGGGTGATCCGGGTCCCTGACTCGTAGCTGCCCTCGGCGACGTGCACCCCGGGGCCCGAGGGGAGCGCGGTGCTCACCGACGTGCCGGCGACACCGAGGGCGAGCGCCCCCGCGAGCACCACCGGGACCCCGGCGACGGCCACGGTGGGGCCGACCCGGGGGAGCCGGGGGACGAGGGCGCGCAGACCGTGCCTGCGCACCGGCCGCTCCAGCCAGCGGTAGGAGACGGCGGCGAGCAGACCGGTGAGCACGGCCTGCAGCGCGACGAGCGCCGGCGTCGGGAGGTCGAGGAGCTCGTCGTTGAGGAAGACCACGATCGGCCAGTGCCACAGGTAGAGGCCGTAGGAGACGACCCCGATGCGGCGCAGCGGCTCCCAGGAGAGCAGCTCCCGGACCGGTGACCGAGACGGGCTCGTCGCCGCGACGATCACGACGAGGACGGCACCCGAGAGCGGCAGCAGCCATCCCTCGAGGAGGGCGTTGCGCGCGTCGCCGGCCCACCAGTACGCCGAGAGGAGCACCAGCAGCGCCACCGGGGACAGCCATCGGCACCATCGGTCGATCCCGCGGACCACGCGGAGCGGAAGACTCCCCGGACCGGGGCTGAGCAGCACGGCCACCGCGGCCCCGGCGAGCAGCTGGTGGGCCCGGGTGTCGGTGCCGTAGTAGACGCGGGTCGGCTCCAGCCCGGGGTGGTGCAGCACCATCATCAGCGCGGCCGAGCCGAGTGTCAGGACGCCGAGCACCCCGGCGAGTGCCGCCCGCCGCCGGATGACGGCGAGCAGCCCGATGAGGAGCAGCGGGAAGAGGATGTAGAACTGCTCCTCCACCCCGAGGGACCAGGTGTGCAGGACGGGCGAGGGGGCGGCGATGTCGCCGAAGTACGCCTCGTCGCCGAGCACGAAGCGCCAGTTGGCCACGTAGAAGATAGTGGCGACGACGTCGGTGCCGACGCTGGAGACCCGCCCCGGGTCCGTGAGGAAGGGGGCGAGGAGCAGCACGAGCAGGAGGACGGCGAAGAGCGCCGGGAGCAGCCGTCGGCAGCGGGCCAGCCAGAAGCCGAGCAGGTCGATGTGCCCGTGCCGCATCCGGTACTCGGCGAGGAGCAACGAGGTGATGAGGAAGCCCGAGATGATGAAGAAGGTGTCCACCCCGTACCAGCCGCCGGGCAGGGCATCGGGGAGCATGTGGAAGGCCATCACCGACAGCACCGCCAGGGCGCGCAGCCCGTCGACGGCCGGCCGGTAGGTCAGGAGAGGACCGGGCGACCTGCGTGGCACGGTGATCTCCAATACATTCCGGGGCTGGACCTGACGGGCGGTTACTCGTCCGTACACTGCTGCCATGAGCGAGACCACGCGCGAGGCGCGCACCATCAGCACGATACGGACCGGGACAAAGGTAGCCGTCATCGTGGGGCTCTGCCTCATCGGTGTCGCCGTCTACTACTACTTCACACCCGTCTACCTCCTGAAGCCCGAGGGCGGCGTCTTCGAGTGCGGTTCGCCCTCGTCCCCGAACACCGAGGCGAAGAACATCTGCGGCGCGCCCGAGCAGCTGCACTATGCCAGGGCGCTGCTGGCGCTCGGGCTGGGCGTGCTCGTCGTGGTCCTCGGGTTCGCGCTCTTCGGCACCGACAGCGTGCGCAACCGTGCCTTCCTCGATGACGAGGACGAGGAGCTGGATCGGGACGAGGAGCGCGACCGGGACCGGGGCGAGCGCCGCGACCGCGACCGTGACCGCGACGAGGACGAGCGCGATCGGGACGAGCTCCTCGACCCCGCCGAGAGCCGCAGCGCGCGGCACCGCCGGTCGGCGCGCTCGGACGAGGACACGGAGCGCCGGCGGCGGCCCGCCAGGGACCGCCGCAGCGACGACGACTGGGCCTCGGACGGGTGGCGTTGATGCAGCTCGAGGCCTTCCTCGAGGAGGTCGAGCGCGCCTTCGGCGGCGACCCGCAGGAGCGGGACCCGCTCGACCCCCACTTCGCCGAGCTGGCCGGCGCCGTCGCCGGTTACACCTCGGCCAACGAGCTGGCGGTGCTCAACGCCGCCGCGCGCGTCATGCCCTCGGACGAGTGCTACCTCGAGGTCGGCAGCTACAAGGGCCGCTCGATGTGCGGAGCTGTCCAGGGCGTGTCCGACAAGACCTTCTACGTCCTCGAGAACTACCTCGAGTTCGGGATGCAGGGCCGGCGGGCCCGGGAGGAGCTGGAGCACAACCTGCGGGCCCATGCCTCCCACGCGGACGTGCGCCTGCTGGAGGGCAACTGCTTCGAGCTGCTGCGCCGCCCCGGGGTCATCGACCGGCCGGTGGGTGTCTACTTCTACGACGGCGAGCACACCGGCCTCTCGCACTACCTCGCGCTCGGGATCATCGAGCCGTGGCTCGCGGACGAGGCGATCGTCCTCGTCGACGACGCGACCTACCCGATGGTCAGCGACGCGCACGAGGAGTACATCGCGCGGCACCCCCAGTGGCAGGTCGTCCGGCGCTGGGACGCGCGGGAGAACAACGACCCCCGCTGGGCCAACGGCCTGCACGCCCTCGCCTTCCGGCGGGACGCCGCGAACCCGCGGGGCGCCGCGGAGCCCTGGGACGTGCAGTGGCGGCGGTTGGCCTACCGCGCGGCGCTCGGGCCGGGGCAGAAGGCCGCCTGGACGGCCATCGAGCGCTTCCCCGGTCTCATCCCGCTCGCGAAGCGGCTCTACCCGTCCAAGAAGGCCAGCTCGATCGACTGAGCACTTCTTGAGCTCACTCCCGGGTGAGGTCCAGCGCCTCGAGGTTCTCCGCCGACTCCGGGGCGGGGGAGCGGGCCCCCTTCGGCACCTGGAGCAACCCCACGAGGGCGACGGCGGTCGCGGTCGCGCCCACCGCCGCCAGCACCTCGTACGGCGACTCGTTCAGCCAGAGCAGGACGAGTGCCGACTGCACGGCCGCACCGACCCAGACTGCCACGGTCATCACGTGCCGCCCCTGGCTCATCCCCGCGAAGAGCCAGACCTGGGTGACCGCCCACATCGTCCCGATGAGCGCGGTGAAGACGAGCAGGGGCTCGGCGTCGACGAATGCCGAACCACCGGAGAGCGCGACGAGGGGGCCGGGCAGCGCCCAGCACACGAACGCGACGAGGCCACCGATCGCCAGGACACCCAGTCCCGAGCGGTGGAGGGTCGTGCGGACCGTGGAGCGGGTGCCGGCACTGGCGATGGTGGGCACGATCGTCAGGGCCACGAACTGGGTCCCCCAGAAGACGACCTTCCCGAAGAGAGCGGCGAGCGCGTAGGCCCCGCTGGAGTGGTCGTCCAGGACGGTCCGCGCCAGGACGACGTCGACGCTGGAGATGGCCATCAGCCCGGCGAGCGCCACGTTGTTGCGCACCAGCTCGTCGAGCAGCTCCTGCCAGCGGGGCGCCTCGCGTCCCCGGTCCAGCTCCGCCCGGGTGAGGAGCAGCGCGAGCACGGCCGTGACCAGCGAGGCGACCATGATCGCGGTGAAGACCTCGGTGACCCCGAAGCTCCACAGCAGGGCACACCCGGCAGCCCCGAGGCGGGTGGCCGCCGTCGCGATGTAGACCATGGACAGCCGGCCGAAGGACTCCCGGCCCAGGAGGACCCCCTGGAGCGCGCCCGTCACGGTCATGGGCGGCAGCATCAGCGCCAGCCACACCACTGCCCACGCGCTCTCCAGCCGCAACACGTCGCGCAGCACCGGGGCGATCGCGATGCTCAGGGCGGCCAGGATCATCCCGACCGCCAGTGCCGGGCCCAGCCCCGTCACGTGGTGACCCGCGTCGCGGGTGGCCACGGTCTGGCGCCGCGCCACGACGACCTGGAAGGCCCCCGCCGGCATCGCGAGCAGGATCCCGTAGGTGTTCAGCGCCGAGAAGCCACCGAAGTCCTCCGGGCCGAGCGTCGAGGAGACCAGGGCCACGAAGACATAGCTCATGACGTTCGCCAGTCCCATGGCGACGCCGAGTCCGAGCCCGGCGAACGGGATCGCCCGGCGAAGGGGTGTCGACATGGAATCCTCTGGGCGGTACGGCTGGGCTGTCCGGCTGATGTTACGCCCCGGTAGCGGTCTCGGGTTCCTCGGTTACGATGTTTCGTCGGCGTGCTGCAGGTGCGTCACGGATCGGTCAGGACGAGAGGAGACGTGCCAGTGCGCAGCCGGCTCTCCAGGCTCCTGAGGGTGCCTGTCCTCTCCGGGGTCCTGCTGATCGTGCTCGCGGTCATCGTCTTCGTCAATGGCTGGGGTGTCTTCAACACCGACATCAAGCCGGAGGTCTACCTGGCCCCGCAGGAGGTGCTGCCGAGGTACCTCTCCGCGTGGACCTTCTCGCCGTACCTCGGCTCCCCGAACTTCAACGTCGGGCTGGTGCCCGTCCTCGCGGTGACCTGGCTGCTGCGCTCCCTGGGGCTGGACCCCGAGATGGCCTTCAAGGTCTACCACCTGATCCTCTGGGGACTCGCCGCCTGGGGTGCCAACCGGCTGCTGCGCACCCTGCTGCCCGCCGCGGGTCGCTGGGCGGGGCTGCTCGCCGGCGTGGCCTACATCGCCAACCCCTACGCGGTCGCCGCCGGAGGAACCCTGGCGATCGCCCTCCCGATGGCGCTGCTGCCGTGGCTGCTCATCGCGCTCACCCGCTCCCTCCGCGAGCCGACGAGCTGGGCCTGGCCCGCCGCGGTCGGCCTCGTGTTCTTCGCGATGAGCGGCATGAACGTCGGGGTCGTGCCCGTCTACCAGCTCCTCCTCGTCATCCCCCTCGCCCTCTTCGTGCGCTCCGAGCGGGGTCGGACCTGGCGGGAGATCGCGACCTCGCTCGGCAAGTCGGCCCTCTTCGTCCTCGCGGTCTCCTCCTACTGGCTGGTACCCGGCGCCGCGGCGACCAGCACCGGCAGCCAGATCGTCGAGGGCTCCGAGAGCCTCGACGGCATCGCGAAGGTCAGCTCCTTCGTCGAGGTCCTGCGCGGTCTCGGGCTCTGGTCCTACTACGGCTCCTCGGACGCCGGCCCCTGGCTGCCGGAGTACGCGATCTACTTCACCTCGGGCGTCGTCATCCTCTTCACCCTGCTGTGGCCCGCCGCGGCGCTCGCCTCCCTTCGTGTCGCGCCCGTCCGGCTGGCCCGCCTCGTCGCCGCGATGACGGGGATGGTCGCGGTGATCATGGTCGGGCTCTACCCGGGCGGGTACGGGGCATCCCCCTTCGCCGCGGCGCTGCGCGTGGTGCTCGAGACCGTCGGGCCGCTCGAGGCCTTCCGCACGACGAACAAGATCGGGGCCGGCCTCGCGCTCGCCTTCGCCCTCGTCCTGGGCGTCGCGGCGGTGCGGGTGCTGCCGCGCCTGGCCAGGCGCCCGGGGCTGGGGCCGCTCGCCGGCGGGCTCGGGCTGGCCACGGTCGCCGCGCTCATCGCGCCCGCGGTGACCGGCAACCTCTACGTCTCGCCGCTGGACGTGCCCGGTTACTGGGAGCAGGCGGCGAAGCGGGTCGACCAGGGCGACGCCGACAAGCGGGTGCTCCTGCTGCCGGGGCAGACCCGGCCGCACTACCGGTGGACCCCGGAGCGGCCGGACGACCTGCCCAACTCGCTGCTGCACCGCGACGCGGTCATCCCGGAGACCCACCCCAACACCTCGCCTCCCGGCGGCAACTTCCTCGCCGCCCTGGACGACACGCTGCAGTCGGGCAACGCCGGCTCGCGGGACGTCTCCCCCTTCGCCCGCTACCTGGGCGTGGACCAGGTGCTGCTACGCCACGACATCGTGTGGGAGGACACCGGCGGCGCCCGGCCGGGGGAGACCGCCGCCGCGCTGAGCGAGGACGACGGCCTGCAGGGCATCGCGAACTTCGGCGAGCCGGGGCAGAACACCTTCACGAAGGCGACGCCTCCGCAGTCCCAGGAGGAGGCGCTGCTGCCCCCGCTCCAGCTCTACGGGGTCAAGAACTCGCGCGCCATGGTGCACGCCACGCCGACCGCCGGCACCCTCGTCGTCGCCGGCGACGCCTGGTCCATCCCCACGCTGGAGCAGGCCGGCCTGCTGAAGGGCACCCCGTCGATCCGCTACGCCCACGACATGAGCGGCAAGCAGCTGCAGCACCTCCTGGACCGGGACGCCCGGATGGTCCTGACCGACACCAACCGTCGCAGGTCCGCCATCACCAACCGGCTCACCGAGGGGCAGGGTGCGGTGGTCGCCGCGAACGAGGACCCGGGCACGAGCCGGGCCCTCGGGACCGCGAAGGACCAGAGCACCCTCGTGCGCAGCGGGGTCAAGGTGAAGGCGACGATGACCGGCGGCGCCTTCTTCGACCTGCCGCACGGCATCCCGGAGAACGCCATCGACGGCGACCCGAGCACCTCCTGGCTCTTCGGCGACTTCGGCCGGGCGAAGGGCGAGAGCCTCACCCTGACGCTGCCGACGAAGCAGCGGCTCGGGAAGGTGACGATCGACACCACCGCCCTCGGCGGGGTGCAGATCGAGAAGCTGGCCGTCACCGCCGGGGACACCCACAGGACCGTGACCACGGACGCGAAGGGACGTGCCCGGGTCGACCTCGACGGGGTGCGCGCCAAGACGGTGAAGCTGCGCGTGGACAGCCTGCGTGGTGAGGGCGTCAGCCTCGTGGGGATCGCCGAGATCGACCTCGGCAAGGACGCTCCGCACGCCCGCCGCACGATCCGGCTGCCGAACACCCTGAACGACCTCTACGGCAGGCTCGACGCCGGCGAGCGACGCGACTTCACCGGCGTCCCGCTGGACGTGAGCTTCTCCCGGGCGCTCAACACCGACTCGGTCAGTGACGACACCGAGCAGGACCTGCGTCGGAACTTCACCCTGCCCGACGACCGCACCTTCAAGGCCCGCGCCGCGGTCCGCGTGGACGGCCCGCTCGAGCCGCTGGCCGACCGGCTCTCCGGCATGGACACCACGTACACCGCGCGGTCGAACCGCACCTACTTCGACGACCTCGACCGCCGCGCCTCGAGGGCCGCCGACGAGGACGAGGCGACGGCGTGGGTCCCGGGCGGGAAGCTCGGCAAGGCCTGGTGGCAGATCGAGGGGCCCGAGCGGGAGGTCCCCGACATCGAGATCACCCAGGAGCCCGGCCCCGGCGACGACGACGACACCGCCTGGGCCACCCGGGCGCGCGTCCTGGTCGACGGCGAGGAGGTCGCGAGCGGCAGCATCGGCAAGGGCACGAGCACGGTCGAGGTGCCCGCCGGCACGACCGGCGAGCGGGTCCGCGTCGAGCTCGGGGGAGTCGACGACTCGGCGGGGGAGCGCCCGCCGCGGGTGAGCGCCATCGACACCGGCGTGCAGATCGAGCAGACGGGCCAGCAGGACCGCTGCGTCGCGGTCGCGAGGATCGACGGCGAGCCGGTCCGCATGCGACCGGAGGACCCCTCGCGGATCAGCGGCACCGGCGAGGCCGGGAGCGACTGGCGCGGCTGCGGTAAGGAACCCCTCGTCTGGGGTGAGCACCAGCTCCGCCCGGTCGACGGCATCCAGTTGGACTCGCTGATGCTGCGCGACGCACAGGGCAGCACGGCCGCGCAGGGCAACACGGCGGCGCACGAGGTGCCCGCGCCCGTGGTGCAGGCCGACCGTGGGGTCGTCACCTCCTCGATCGACGTCGAGGTGGGCAAGGCCTCGCAGCCGTACTTCCTGGCGATCGGGCAGGGGTACGACCCCCGGTGGCGGGCCACCCTCGAGGACGGCACCGACCTCGGCGAGCCCGTGGTCGTCGACGGCTACGCGACGGGGTGGTACGTCGACGACACCGCCGCGCACGACATCCACATCAGCTACACCCCGCAGCGGCGGGCGAATGTCGCGATGCTCGTCTCCGGTGTCGCGCTCATCGCCGCCCTCGTCCTCTTCCTCACCCCGCTACTGCGCCGTCGGCGCGACCAGCTACGCACCGAACGGGCGGCCGACTGGCCCGTGGACGAGCTGACCGAGGCAGCGACCGCGACCGTGGGCGGCCCGTCGGAGGGCACCCCCGAGGAGCCGGTCGCCACGCCGGAGCCCGAGGAGGCCACCACCGGGGGCCGAAGGGGGCGGACCCGGCGGGAGCGCCGCCACCGCGGGCTCACGGCGGCGCTGCGGGCGCGCAGCGGGGCCTCCCGCAACCTGGCCGAGGCCGCCCTCGTCATCGGCGCGCTGGCCCTCACCGGCATCGGCGGCGGGCTCGCCGCCCTGGCCGTCGTCCTGCTCATCCGGCGCGGTGACCCGCGGCCGGGAGCCCTGCTCGTCGCCGGAGCGGGTCTCGTCGTCCTCGCCGGTGTCGTCTTCGTCGCGTACCTGGGCCTGGTCACGGGAACCTTGGGTACGGTCAGTGCGGATGCCGTGAAGTCGGCAACGGTCCCGCACCACATCGCCGGTGCGGGGTTGGTCCTGGCGATCCTCGCCACCTTCCTCAGGCGTGACCCGTAAGGAGCAGCCGTGACGTCACCCGACCCGGGTTCGGTGACCGTGGTCGTCCCGACCCGCAACAACCTCCGCACCATCGAGGCCTGCCTGCGCTCGGTGGTCGAGCAGGAGCCGTCGGTCGAGCTGATCGTCGTGGACAACCACAGCACCGACGGAACGCTCGAGGTGGCCCGGCGTCTCGCCGACCGGGTCATCACCGCCGGGCCGGAACGCTCCGCGCAGCGCAACACCGGCGTCGCCGAGGCCGGGTCGGAGTGGGTCCTGTGGCTCGACAGCGACATGATCCTGCCGCCCCGGAGCATCGCGGCGGCGCTGGAGACCGCCGCCGCGACGGGGGCGGTGGGCATCGCGCTGCCGGAGCGGACGATCGGCGACGGCTTCTGGACGGCCTGCCGGGCCCTGGAGCGCGAGTGCTACCTGGACGACCCGTGGTTGCACAACCCGCGTCTGGTCCGTCGCGAGTACCTGCTCGGGGCGGGGGCCTTCCACACGGACATGTCCGGTCCGGAGGACGCCGACCTGCGCATGAAGATGCGCTCGACGGGTGCCGGGATCGAGCTCGCGCCGATCATCATCGACCACGACGAAGGGCGCCTGACCGTCGCCGAGGTGCTGCGCAAGCGCTACTACTACGGCCGCAGCATCCCCGCCTTCGCCAGCGAGCACGAGGGTGCCGTCAGCGCCCAGGGACGTGCGGTGCTGCGCTCCTACGTGCGCAACCACCGGCGACTGCTGCGCGACCCGGCCCACGCCGTCGGCATGGTCCTGCTGCGGGCCATGGAGGCCGGTGGCTACGCCGCCGGCGCCCGGCGCGGGCGCAAGGACCGGGCCACCCGATGAGCCCGGAGGGAGCGCGCCGGATGCTCTGGGTCTCGCTGCCCGACCAGCGGGCCCGCCGAGAGCTGTACTGGATGTCCCTCATGCCCGGCACCCGGGTGCGGGCCATGGCCCGGCAGGAGCCCCCGGGCGAGGTCGACTGGATCCCCAGCACCTACCGGCGCCCGATCAAGCGCTTCATCGAGGCGGGCGCCCTCGCGTGGGTGCGGGGGCTGGCCGAGCAGGACCCCCGTGAGTACGACTGGGTGACCTCCCTCGAGCTGTGCTCGCTCGTCACGGGCCAGGCCTCGGCCTGGCGTCGGCGCGCCCGCCGCAGCGGTGCCCGCCGGCCGTTGCAGGCGGTCATCACCTGGGAGAACCTCCCGGACCAGCCGCTGTACCGGATCCCGCCGTACCGGCAGGCGCTGAACTCCTGCCGCGACGCCGACCTGCTGCTGTGCACGGTCGATGCGGCCCGGGACCACCTCCTGCAGAACGGATTCGCGCAGGAGCTGATCCGGGTGGTCAAGCCCGGCGTCGACACCGACCTCTTCCACCCCGCGGAGGCACCGACCGAGGAGCCGATCGTCGTCTTCGCCTCGCCGCTGGCCGAGAACAAGGGCATCGACCGCGTCCTGGAGGCGATGCGGATCGTGCGCCGCAGCGTGCCCGAGGCGCGCCTGCGGGTGGCCGGCCGGGGCCCGCTCGAGCACCTCGTCCGGGCCGAGGCGGACCGCCCCGGGTCCGGCGTCGAGCTCGTCGGGTCCCTCGACACCGCGGGCGTCGCCGAGCTGATGCGCTCGGCCGCGGTCTTCACGACCGCACCCCGCCCGACGTGGAAGTGGACCGAGCAGCTCGGTCTGGCCTACCTCGAGGCCCAGGCGAGTGGCCTGCCCGTCGTCACCACCCGGTGCGGCACCAACGACGAGGCTGTCCGGGAGCCCAACGACCTCGTCGAGGACTCCGCCGAGGCCCTCGCCGACCGGCTGCTCGGGTGGCTCACCGACCCGGCCCGCCGCGCCGCGGTC
>NZ_BCSR01000020.1 GCF_001570965.1 Janibacter corallicola NBRC 107790
GACGAAGACCACCCGTCCGTGGTGGCGGGCCACGCAGTGCCCGCCGTGGGCGATCGGGCCGACCTCGACCTCGATCTCGTCACCTGCCGCGAGGTCGTCCACTGCGGTCTCCATACCGCTCATGCTCCCCCACGCCGCACGTCGCCGGCGACGGGCCCGTCCATGCGGTCCTCGGCGCCCTCAGCGCTCTCCAGCTGCCACGGCACGGAGGCGACCATGACGCCCGGGGTGAAGATGAGCCGGGCCCGCAGCCGCAGCGCCGACTGGTTGTGCAGCAGCTGCTCCCACCAGTGCCCGAGCACGTACTGCGGGATGTAGACGACGACGAGGTCACGGGGGCGGCCGGTGCGCAGGCTCTTGACGTAGTCCACGACCGGACGGGTGATCTCGCGGTACGGGGAGTCCAGGGCCTTGAGCGGAACCGGGATCGCCCGGCTGTCCCACTCCGTCTGCAGGGCGGCGGTCGCCTCCGCGTCGACGTCCACCGTCACCGCCTCCAGGCGCGAGGGCCGGGTGGCCGTCGCGTAGGCGAGGGCCCGGAGCGTGGGCCGGTGGATCGTGCTGACGAGGACGATCGCGTGCACCCGCGAGGGCAGCAGCTGATAGCGCGTGTCCCCCTCGGGCACGGACAGCTCCTCGCGCACGTGGTCGTAGTGGCGGCGGATCGCCCGCATGAGCACGAAGAGGACGAGCATCGCCGCGATCGCGAAACCGGCCCCGTGGACGAACTTCGTGATGACGACGACCACGAGAACGGTCCCGGACATCACCGCACCGACGGAGTTGATCGCCCGACGGCGCTGCACCACCTTCCGTTCCTTGTCCTCCTTCTCGACCGCGAGCTGCCGGTTCCAGTGCCGCACCATGCCGAACTGGCTGAGGGTGAAGGAGACGAACACCCCGACGATGTAGAGCTGGATCAGCTTGGTGACCTCGGCGTCGTAGATGACCACGAGCAGCCCGGCCGCGGCGGCGAGCAGGATGATGCCGTTGGAGAAGGCGAGTCGGTCCCCGCGGGTGTGCAGCTGTCGGGGCAGGTACCCGTCTCGCGCCAGGATCGAGCCGAGCACGGGGAAGCCGTTGAAGGCGGTGTTGGCGGCGAGCACGAGGATCAGCCCGGTGACGATCGAGACGACCACGACGCCCGCGGGGAAGCCGTCGAAGACGGCGTGGGCCACCTGGCCCATCACCGTCTGCTGGACGTAGTCGTTCCCGACCGGCACCCCGTCGCGCAGCAGCTGGGTGCTCGGCTCCTCGGCGACCTTGACGCCGGTCCACCGGGCCAGCGCGATCATCGACGCCAGCAGCGTGATGGCGATGACCCCCATGAGCAGCAGCGTCGTCGCGGCATTGCGGCTCTTGGGCTTGCGGAAGGCGGGCACGCCGTTGCTCACCGCCTCGACACCGGTCAGCGCCGCGCAGCCGGAGGAAAAGGCCCGCAGCAGCAGGAAGGCCAGTGCGAGGTCGCCCAGCTGCTCGTGCCCCGGCTGCGGCGCGAGCGTGAGGCCGGCGCTCTCGGCCATGGGAAGGTCGCCCAGCAGGTGCCGCACCAGGCCCACCGCGGCCATGCCGAGCACGGCGAACATGAACAGATAGGTCGGGATGGCGAAGACCCGGCCCGACTCCCGCACGCCGCGCAGGTTCATCCCCGTCAGGGCGGCGATGAGCGCGAGCGCCATGAGCACCTCGTGACCGCGGATGAAGCCGAAGGCGGCCGCTGCGTTCTGCACGCCCGAGGAGATCGACACCGCGACGGTGAGGACGTAGTCCACGAGCAGCGCGCTCGCGACCGTCGTGCCCGCACGCGGGCCCAGGTTGGTGCTCGCGATCTCGTAGTCACCGCCGCCGGAGGGGTAGGCGTGCACGTTCTGCCGGTAGCTGGCCACGACGACGGTCATGACGAGCACGACTCCGAGGGCGACCGGCCAGGAGTGGGTCATCGCGAGGGCGCCACCGGCGAGCCCGAGGGTCAGCAGGATCTCGTCCGGTGCGTAGGCGACGGAGCTCAGCGCGTCACTGGCGAAGACCGGCAGCGCGACCCGCTTGGTGAGCAGGGTCTGACCGAGGTTGTCGCTGCGCACGGCCCGACCGACGAGCAGGCGCTTGAGGACCTGACCTGTTGACACCACGCGAGTGTAGGCCCGGATCGAGGGCACGGAGTACGGTGCTGCCGTGCACTTCGTCATCATGGGCTGCGGCCGTGTGGGCTCCTCCCTGGCCCGCTCCCTCGAACGCATCGGGCACGACGTGGCGATCGTGGACCAGAACCCCGCCTCCTTCCGCCGCCTCGGCAGCGAGTTCAAGGGACGTCGGGTCGCCGGCGTGGGATTCGACCGCGACACGCTCGTCAAGGCCGGCATCGAGGAGACCTACGCCTTCGCGGCCGTCTCCAGCGGCGACAACTCCAACATCCTCGCCGCGCGGGTGGCCCGGGAGACCTTCGGCGTGGACCACGTCGTGGCCCGCATCTACGACCCGGACCGTGCGCAGGTCTACCAGCGCCTCGGGATCCCTACGGTGGCCACCGTCCGCTGGACGGCCGACCAGGTCCTGCGACGCATGCTGCCCGAGGGGCAGGTCTCGGAGATGACCGACGCCTCCGGCCGGCTCGTCATCGCCGAGGTCGCCGTCGACGAGCGGTGGGTGGGCCGCACGTACCGACGTCTCGAGGAGGTCACCGGTGCCCGGGTCGCCTACCTCACCCGCCTGGGTGAGGGCACGCTCCCTTCGCCGTCCAGCGTCCACCAGGAGGGCGACCTGGTCCACCTCGTCATCGAACGCAGCCGGATCCACGACGTCGAGCGCATCCTGGACGCCGCGCCCCCGCAGGAGGACTGAGCAGTGCGAGTCGTGATCGTCGGAGCGGGCTCGGTGGGACGCTCCATCGCCCGGGAGCTCGTGCAGCACGGCCACACGGTGCTGCTCATCGACAAGGAGGCCGACGAGGAGCGGGTCACCACCGCACCGGAGGCCAGCTGGCTGGCCGGCGACGCCTGCGAGATCTCCACCCTCCAGGAGGCCGAGCTGGAGACCAGTGACGTCGTCGTCGCCGCCAGCGGCGACGACAAGGTCAACCTCGTCGTCTCGCTGCTGTCCAAGACCGAGTTCGGCGTACCCCGCACGGTGGCGCGGGTGAACAACCCGAAGAACGAGTGGATGTTCGACGAGTCCTGGGGCGTGGACGTGGCCGTCTCCACCCCGCGGCTGATGACCGCCCTCGTCGAGGAGGCCGTCACCGTCGGGGACCTCGTGCGCATCTTCGACTTCCAGCAGGGCAGCGCGGCGATGGCCGAGATCACGCTGCCGCCGGACAACCCCAACGTCGGGCGGCGGATCGGCGACATCGACTTCCCCGACGACACCCTGCTCGTCGGCATCATCCGCGACGGGCGGCCCATCGGCCCCTCCGCCGACGACTCGCTCGAGGCCCAGGACGAGCTGCTCTTCCTCACCACCCAGGAGAGCGAGCCCCACCTGGCCCGCATGGTGCGCCCACGCCACGTGGACTGAGGTGGACTCGCGCCCACGCGGGGCGCGCCCGGGTCAGTCCTGCTCGCGGTCGACGCCGTGGACGAGGTCGTCCTCGGGGTCGATCGGGGTCTGGCCCTTGAGGAGCATCGCACCCATCGTCACGACGGCGAGGGCCCACAGCGGCCAGCCGAGGACGACCTTGGTGATCGTCAGGCCGACGACGTTGTCGGCGAGGTAGAGCGGGCCCATGATGCCGACCCGGATGACGTAGACGACCACGAGGACGAGCGTCAGTCGGGTGCACACCTTGACCGCGGCCGGGTTGCGGCGCCACCGGAAGGGGTCCCCCGCGGCGACCGCGTCCTTGTCCGCGACACCGACGAGCAGCCCGACGACCGGCCAGCGCACCAGCACCGAGACCAGGGTGGCGATGCCGTAGGCGAGCGAGGTGAGGATGCCGGGCAGGAAGGCGTCCTGGGCCTCCCCCGACCGCAGGGCGAAGAACGCGGCCACGGCGGTCGCGATGATCGAGCTGAGGACGAACTGCAGGGTCTGTCGCTGCACCAGCCGGGCGACGGCGAAGAGGACCGTCAACCCGGCGGCCACACCGAGGGAGATCTCCCGGTCCCCGGTGCTCGACCAGACGATGACGAAGCCGAGCATCGGCATCGCGGTCTCCAACGAGCCGCGGATGCCTCCGAGGGCCTCACCGAGGCGGTGCCGGATCAGGCTCTCGACGGTCGTGGTCGGGGCGGGCAGTGCGGTCTCCGTGGGTTGCTCAGTGCTCATGCCGGGGCACCAGCTCGTAGGCGGGGTTGTAGATCGTGGGCACGGCCCCGGGGTGGCAGAGGAGCCCGGTGGCCTTGAGGTACGCGCCGGGGTCGATGCCCCGGATCCGGCGCCGGCCCAGCCAGACCAGCTGGACCGTGGCGGACCCGTCGTAGACCTCGGCCACCAGCGCGGGGACGGTGGCCCGGGGCCGCAGTGTCACCGAGGCGATGCTGCCGGCGACCGTGATGACCTGCCGGTCCACGTGCCCCGTCGCCGGCGTGCCCCCGTGCGTCTGGGCCGCGGCCCGCAACTCACCGGCCTCGATGTCGTCATCGGAGCGACCGAGGTCGACGAGGCGGCGCAGCAGGCCGACCATCACCGGACCTCGGTGATCTCGGGCCCTCGCTCGAAGGGTTTCAGGTCCTGCTCCCCGCTCTCCTGCGGCGCGGGCCGGTTCTGCTCGGGCATCCGCAGCGGCAGCATCTCCCGCGGCGCACGGGCCTCGTCGCCCCGGACGACGACGGCCGAGCGGACGACCTCGTCGAAGGCGCCGCGGCGCTCCTCGTCGACGGCCGCCGACCCGGAGTAGACCGCCCGCAGGAACCACCGCGGGCCGTCGACACCGGCGAAGACCGCCGGCGCGAAGACGGTGCGGCCCTGGGGGCCGGACTGGGCCAGTCGTGTGCGCAGCTCCGTCCCGAAGGGCCCGTCGACCTCTTCGACGGTGCCCCCGCCGCGGTCGATCATTCCGGAGATCTCCTCGCGGATGTCCTCCCAGAGCCCGCTGGAGCGGGGCGCGGCGAAGACCTGCAACTGCACGGAGCCGTGGTCGTCGGCGACCTGCACCGCGGTCACCTCGCTGCTGCCCTGATCGATCTCGAGGCGCAGCTCCATGCCGGACGGGGGCGCGATGCGCAGTGCGCCGAGGTCCGCACGGTCCTCGGTGTCGGTGACGTCGTCGGCGTCACGGGGGCCGTCCCCCTTCGCTGCAGCGGTCTCGGGGGCAGGGTGTGCCTCGCCGTCCTCCACGACGTCCGCCGCGGAGTCCTGCGGCCGCTCGGCCGCCTCCGTCACGTCCGCCTCGCGGTCGGCCTTCTTCCTGCGCCCGAACATCATCCTCGTCCTGTCCTGCTCGACTGTGGGCCGAAGCCTCCACTGGATCCGTGTCCAGTCTCCCCCCGGGTGCTGGAGGGAAGCGAATCAACGACGTGGAAGTCCCCCCGAGCCACCTCCTGCAGCAGCAGCTGGGCGATCCGGTCACCAGGGTGGATCGTGAAGGTCTCGCACGGGTCGAGGTTGATCAGGTTGACCATGATCTCACCCCGGTAGCCCGCATCCACCGTCCCCGGTGCGTTGACCACCGAGATCCCGTGACGCGCGGCCAGCCCGGACCGCGGGTGGACCAGGCCGACCCACCCGGTCGGCAGCGCCAGCGCGATCCCCGTGGGGACCAGCGCCCGCTCGCCCGGCGCGAGGGTGACCTCCGCGACCGACGTCAGGTCGGCCCCGGCGTCCCCCTCCTTCGCACGGGCGGGCAGGCGCGCATCCCGGTGCAGCAGCTGCACCGGGACCCGGCGGATGTCCGGGTCCTCACACACGGGTCACGCGGCGCACTCTGTGCAGATCGGACCGTTCTTGCCCTCGCTGGCCAGCTGGCTCCGGTGGTGCACGAGGAAGCAGCTGGTGCAGGTGAACTCGTCCGCCTGGCGCGGCACGACCCGCACCGACATCTCTTCGCCGGACAGATCCGCGCCCGGGAGCTCGAAGCCCTCGGCCATCTCCGTCTCGTCGACGTCGACGTTCGACGAGGTGGCCTCGTTGCGCCGGGT
Organism: Janibacter corallicola NBRC 107790; assembly: GCF_001570965.1. GTDB lineage: Bacteria > Actinomycetota > Actinomycetes > Actinomycetales > Dermatophilaceae > Janibacter > Janibacter corallicola. The sequence continues at coordinate 6,072 of NZ_BCSR01000020.1, forward strand.
CTTCAGCTCCTCGATCGAGTCTTCCGACAGTTCGTCGTCAGTCTTGCGAGGGGCGTCGTAGTCAGTTGCCATCTCTCCCCTGTCCTAGGTCTTCCGGGCCGGCAATAAAACTGGTGCGCCGTCGTCAACGCAGCAGATGCTGATTTTGTGCCCGGCGCCCGGATTGTGCCCCATGAATCTCATCCGCGCCACCCCGGGGCCGTCTGCTGGTCAGTCCTCCTCGCCGACGACCTCGACCGCCCGGCCGATCACGGCCCGCAGGTCGGCCTGGTTGCGCGGTCCCCCGGCCACCGTCCACGCGGTGCCCGGCGGGTCGCCTGCCACGGTCGTGACGACGGCCCCCGCCTCGGTCGCGACGAGCCAGCCGGCGGCCATGTCCCACGCGCCGAGGCCACGTTCGTAGTAGACGTCGAGGCCACCGTCGGCGACGTGGCACAGGTCGAGCGCGGCGCTGCCGATCCGCCGGATGTCCCGCACCGACGGCAGCACCTGCGCGAGCACGGCTCCCTGCCAGGCCCGCCGGTCGGCGTCGTAGCCGAAGCCGGTCCCACACAGCGAGACGGCCAGCTCCGGGTCGCCGACGGCGAGCGTCTCTGCCCGGCCGTCTCCGACCGCACGGGTGGCGCCGTGCCCCAGCGCGGCGGCGAAGCGCTCCCCGGTGACGGGGTTGACGACGGCGCCGGCGACGGGCCGCCAGCCCCCTTCGCGCGTCGGGTCCCCGACGACGGCCGCCACGGACACCGCGTAGGCGGGGATCTCGTAGAGGTAGTTCACGGTGCCGTCGATCGGGTCGACGACCCACGTGATGCCGGAGGAGCCGGCCCGCTGGCCCTCCTCCTCTCCGTGGAAGGCGTCCTGCGGCCGCAGCTGCGCGAGCCGCGAGCGCAGCAGGTCCTGGCTGCGCTGGTCCATGACGGTGACGATGTCGGTGCGCGAGCTCTTCGTCCGGCTCACGCCGAGGCCGCTCGGGCGCTCGTCGACGATGAGGGCCGCGGCCTCCACCGCGACCGCCGTCGCGACCGAGCGCAGCTCGGCGAGGTCGACCCCGTCGGGCAGCTCGACGGGCAAGTCGGTGCTCATCTCAGTCCTCTCCGCACAGCGCCGGCTTCGCGGTGCGCAGGTTGGGGCAGCATCCGGCCGGGCAGATCGACGGGTGGGAGTCCAGGTCACGCCACGTGGCACGCACCGGCGCCTCGCCACGGGCCTCGGCGGCCCGCTCCAGCAGCACGTCGACGAGGCCGGCGACGAAGGCGGGGTCCTCCCCCGGCGTCGGGACCCGCGTCAGGTCGAGCCCGACCTCGGCCGCGGTCTCCTCGGCCTCGACGTCGAGGTCGTGCACGACCTCCATGTGGTCCGAGACGAAGCCGATCGGGACGAGCACGACGTGGCGGATCCCCTCGTCGGCCAGCTCGCGCAGCCGGTCGCCCACGTCCGGCTCCAGCCACGGGGTGTGCGGTGACCCGGAGCGGGAGCAGAAGGCGAGGCCACCGGGCAGGTCGGTGCCGAGCGCCGTGTCGACCTCGGCGAGGACCGCCGCCGCGGCCTCCGCCTGGTCACCGCTGTAGGCGCGCCCGTCACCGTCGCCCGGGCCCGAGGTCTCGTCCATGGCCTCGGGGATCGAGTGGGTGACGAAGAGCAGTGCCACGGCACCGCCTCCGACCTGCTCGACGGCCTCCCGCGCGGCGTCGACGGTGACCCGGGCCACCGGCCCCGCGAAACCGGGGTGCTCCCCGTACGGCCGGACCTTGTCCACGACCAGCTCGGGACGCCCCTCGACGGCCTCCGCGAGGTCCTCGCGGTACTGCCGGCAGGAGGAGTAGCTGCGCCAGGCGCTCGTCGGCACCGCGAGCACCCGCCTGGCACCGGCATCGGCCAGCTCGCCCAACGCATCGGCGACGAAGGGAGAGGAGTTCCGGTTGCCGAGGACGACGGGCAGGGGGCACTCGCGACGGGTCAGCTCGGCGCGCAGCGCCCCGACGAGAGCGCGGTTCAGGGCCGGCAGCGGGCTGATGCCCCCGACGCGGTCGTAGTGCTGCCCCACCTCCACGAGGCGCTCGTCCGGAACTCCCCGGCCGGCCGTGACCCGGCGCAGGAAGGGCAGGACCTCGTCCGGCCCCTCCGGGCCTCCGAAGGACTGCAGGAGCACGGCATCATAGGGTCGCAGCAGGTGGTCCTCTGCCGCCTCGGCCGGCTCGGCGTGGTCAGGGGGCTCGATAGGCATGCAGACAAGGTATCCCCGCGGCGTGTGCACCGGCCGAAGCGGGCTCTCAGGTGGCACAGTCGTGGGGACCGAGGAGATCGAGAGGGAACGTGATGCGGGAGCTTCGCCTCATCGGGGTGCACGACGACGGTGGGCACCTCGTGCTGACCGGTGACGCAGGGGACGAGTTCCGACTGCGCATCGACGACCGGCTGCGCGCGGCCGTCCGCCGCGACCGCCCCAGGGTGGAGCAGCGGGAGATCGACCCGGCGCAGGTGAGCGCGCGGGACGTCCAGGCCCTGATCCGGGCCGGCTCGACGGCCGACGAGGTCGCCTCGCTGACCGGGTGGGAGCCGGACAAGATCGCCCGCTTCGAGGGGCCGGTCCTCGCCGAGCGCGACCACGTGGCCACCCGGGCGCAGTCCGTACGCATGCGCGGGGCCAACCAGGCGGGCGCCCCCGAGACACTCGCCCAGCGCACCGCGGCACGCCTGGCCACCCGCGACGTCGACAGCAGCACGGTCGCCTGGGACGCCTGCCGGGACTCCGAGGGCCAGTGGACCGTGAGCGCGACCTTCATCGCCGGCGGGCGGGAGCGCGCCGCGGTCTGGTGGTTCGACCAGGCCGGGATGAGCGTGGTCGCGAAGAACGACGAGGCCAAGTGGCTCTCCGAGGCCGAGGCCGCCGCGGGCCCGGTGCCCGAGACGACGCACCGGCCGAACGCCGTCTTCGACGTGGAGGTCGAGGAGGAGCGCGCCGAGCGCGCGAACCGACCGCAGCCGGACGACCTCATCAACTCCATGCGGGAGCACTCCGGGGCCAAGAAGCGCGGCCGCAGTGGTGCTCGCCGCAAGCCCCGGGCGACGCCGGCCACCGAGGAGGCGCTGCCCTTCGAGACCGACGAGACGCCGCCGGCCGCCCGCGGCACACACCCGAAGGACGCCCTCGGGGACGACGAGGCTCCCACGCAGGAGGTCCCGATCACCCCGCCCGCGCCCGAGGACGAGGAGCCGGCGCCCGAGGACTCCCGGACCGGACACGTCGGTCCCGCGCCCGAGACCGAGGAGTCCGCAGCCACTCCGGCGAAGGGGGAGGATCCGTCCTCCGCGCAGGAGACCACGACCTCCGAGGTGAAGGGGGACGACGACGCCTCCACGGAGGAGGCGAAGAGCCAGCCCTCGTCGTCGGACCGGTCCTCGTCCAAGAGCAGGGGCAAGGGAAAGGGCAAGGGCAAGCGTGGCCGGGCCAGCGTCCCGAGCTGGGACGACGTGATGTTCGGCTCCGGGCGCGAGTGAGCCGCTAGTCCGTCTCGCTCCCCGGCGCCGGGTGGGCGTCCAGCTCGAAGGGAAGCACCTCGGCGGAGAGGGCCGCCGCGCGGGCCGCACGGGAGTTCATCCCGCGCATGTGGTGTCGGCGGCAGAGCACCTCGTACTCGACCTCACCGGACGTGCCCGGGTCCTCCGTCGCGTCGGCCGGTGAGGTGTCACCGACGACCACCTGCTCCCCCTCGAGCACCATGACACCGTCCACGACGCGCGCATTGTGGGTGGCCCGCCGACCACACCAGCACAGCGCCGGGACCTGCAGCGTGCGGGTCTCGTCGGCCAGCTCGATGAGCCGGCGGCTGCCCACGAAGAGCTCGGTGCGGAAGTCGCTCGTGATGCCGAAGGCGTAGACGTCCACGTCCAGCTCGTCGACGATCCGGGCGAGCTGCTCGACCTGGTGGGCGGTGTAGAACTGCGCCTCGTCGCAGACGAGGAAGTCCACCCGCGCACCGGCGCTCATCCGGGCCGTCACCGACTCCCACGGGTCGAGGTCGTCGGTGACCTCGATCGCGGGCTCGGAGAGGCCGAGCCGCGAGGACAGCCGGGCCTCGCCGGCCCGGTCGAGCCGGCAGAAGATCATCCCCTGCAGGCCCCGGGCACGATGGTTGTGGGCCACCTGCAGGGCGAGGGTGGACTTGCCGCAGTCCATGGTGCCGGCGAAGAAGATCAGCTCGGCCACGTCAGTCCGTCGCCGGCAGGGTCAGCCACGGGATGGCCAGCTCGTCCTCGGTGATCGACCCGTGCACGCCGAGCAGGGAGAGGATCAGCGGGCGGTGGCGGCGGCTGTCGACGACCGCCACCGGGCCGGTCATCGCCGTGATGACGTCTCCGAGCCGGGCGCGCACCCGGTCGCTCACCGGACCGAGCCAACCGCGATCGATCGCCTCCTCGCGGGAGACCACGAGGGCGTCCTCGCCCAGCCGGCCGCGCCAGGTGGCCAGGACGTCCTCGAGGGCCCCGTCGACGACGTGCAGCTGGAGGCCGCGCGGCTCACCGGAGACCTGTCGCACGCCGGAGTCCAGCTCGGCGTCCTCTGCCAGGTCGGTCCGGGCGTCCAGCGGCACGTCGACCATGCCGTGGTCGGCGGTGATGTGCAGCGAGGTGTCCGCGGGCAGCAGGCCCGCCAGCCGGGCCAGCTCGGCGTCCACGGACTCCAGCTCCTCGACCCACTGCCAGGAGTCGCAGCCGTGCATGTGGCCGACCTTGTCCACGTCGCCCCAGTACAGGTGGACCAGGGCCCGCTCGTCGCGCCGCACCGCGGCGACCGTCTCGTCCACGCGTGCCGCGAGGGACTCGGCGGCCACGAACCGACCCCCGCGAAGGGCGGCATTCGTCAGCCCGGAGCCGTCGAAGTAGCCGGGACCGATCCGGGTCACCGCCACCCCGGCGTCCGAGGCGGCCTCGAAGACCGTCGGGAGGGGCTGCCAGCGCCGCGGGTCCGGCCCGTCCTGCCAGGACAGCTCGTTGAAGACCGTGTCCGTGTCGGGGTCGTAGGCCTCGTAGCCGGTCAGCCCGTGGGTGCCGGCGAGGGTGCCGGTGCCGAAGCTGCCCATCGACGTGGCCGTCGTGGAGGGGAAGCCGCAGGCCAGCGTCGCCCCGGCGTCCTGCTCCTGCAGCAGGCGGCGGAGGAAGGGGGCGTGCCCTCCCCTGCGCTCGAGGAGCCGGGAGCCGAGCCCGTCGACGAGCACGACCACGCTGCGGCGGGCCGACCGCAAGGCGCGGTCGCCCCCCTTCGCCAGCCCCGGGACACCGATGCTCGTGGCAACCGCCGGCAGCAGCCGGTCCAGTCGGGGGCCGGCGAGCAGGGAACCGTGGGAGTGCCCCGCCACCGGGCTCATCGCCCGATGCTCGAGGAGAGGTCGCGGGCGAACTCGATGGCCCGCTCGAGAGCCCCCCGCCCCTCGGCCTCGGCGCTGATGCGCAGTGCGATGTCGTCGGCGGTGATCGTGCCCTCGTAGCCGTGGTCGCCCCCTTCGCACTCGGGGTCGGCGCACTGGCCGGGCAGCAGGTCGACCCGGCTGACCGCGCCCCACCCGATGGTCAGCGTCAGCTCTCGGCCGAGGGAACCGGGGACGTAGTTGGCCGGGTCGGCGGCGACGTGGCTGAGCATGACGCCCCGGACGGCGCTGAGGGGGATGCACTCGGTCGTCGCGGCCGCCACCTCGCGGGGCGCCCCGTCGCTCTCGGTGAAGTCGTCCGCGTGCGCGACCACGAGGCGGGTGCCGGTCCGCACGAAGGCGGTGATGTGGCGCCGGACCCGGTCCTGGTCGAAGGTCGTCTCCTGGTGCACGAGGTGGCTGTGCACGGCCTCGGGGCCCACTGCCGCCTTGATGACGTCCACGACGAGGGCTGGGTAGTAGCCGGCCTGCTCGATGTCGTCGGTGAGGGCGTCGGGCAGGGTGATCGCGTCGAGGTCGACTGGAACGGACATGCCCGCCATTGTGCCTCAGCCCCCCGTCAGGCTCCGGGCCACGGTGTCGGTGCGACGCGCCGCCGGGGTGATGACGACGTCCGCGCCCAGGACGGTCAGGCCGTCGCCGTGGACCATCACCGGGTTCAGCTCCACGGTGGACAGCTCGAGGAAGTCGTCCGACATCAGCGACAGCCGCCCCAGCACGTCCTCGATGGCCGCGCGGTCCACCGGCGGGGCGCCGCCCCGACCGTCCAGCAGCGGCTTGGCCCGGACCTCGTCGACGAGCTCGCGCACGTCGACGTCGGTCAGCGGGGGGATGCGGTAGCCGATGTCGTCGAGCAGGTCCCGGGTCGCGCCGGCGAGGCTGAAGGAGACCACCGGGCCGAAGAGCGGGTCCTCGAGCGTGGCCAGGACGCAGGAGACGCCGCGCTCGGCCATCCGCTGGACGACGAGGTAGTTGGCGTCGAGGGGCGCCAGGCGTCGGTCGAGGGCCTCGAAGGCCTCCCGCACCGCGGCCGGGGAGTGCAGGTCCACGCGGATGCCCTCCAGCACGGACTGACCGCGCACGATCGGCGAGAGGGACTTGATGACGACCGGGTAGCCGACCTCCTCCGCGGCGAGGACGGCCTCCTCGGCGCTGGCGACCTCCCGGCGGGGCCACACGTCGATGCCGTAGGCGCCGAGCAGCTCCCTGGTCTCCTCGGTGGTGAGCGCCCGTCCTTCCGGGTCCTCCTCGAGGACCCGGTCCAGCACCGCCCGGGCCGCCCAGCGGTCGACCCCCTCGCGGGTGACGCGCTCCCCCTTGTCCTTCGTGCGCCACTGGGCGTAGTCGGTGGCCGCGGCGAGCGCGTGCAGCGCCTCCTCCGGCATCTGGTAGATCGGCACCGCCTGGCGGGGCCGGCCCTCGGGCACGTCACCGGACTCCTGCACGTAGGTGCCCTCGCTCGTCGAGGGGTCCACCCCACGCATCCCGAGCAGCGTGGCCACGCACGGCTTCTCCGAGCGTGACGCGGCATGGCGAAGGGCGTCGACCACCTCCTCGTCGAGCACCCCGACGGGTGGGATGAAGCACACCATCACCGAGTCGACCTCGGGATCGGCGAAGGCGTCGTCGACGGCCACCCGGAACTGCTCCGCCGTGGCCTCGGTGGGGACGGCCACCGGGCCGTGGGTGACCTGCAGGCCCCGGGACTCCGCGTTGTCCGCGGACAGCGCGGCGAGCTGCGCGGAGTTCCCGACGACGGCCACCCGTCTCCCCTGCGGAAGCGGCTGGTGGACCACGAGCTGGGCGACGTCGAACATCTGGTGAACGTTCTCGCAGCGGATGACCCCGGCCTGCTCGAGCATGGCGGTGAAGGCGTGCGGCTTGACCTTGGGCCGGCGCACCCGGTGGCCGGGCGGGACGCCGTAGCTGCCGGAGCCGGACTTGACGACGAGCACCGGCTTGCGGGAGGCGAGGTGCCGCGCGATCCGGCTGAACTTGCGCGGGTTGCCCATCGACTCCAGGTAGAGACCGACGGCGTGGGTGCGGGGGTCGTCGACCCAGTACTGCATGAGGTCGTTGCCGGAGACGTCCACCCGGTTGCCGGCCGAGGCGAAGACCGAGATGCCCAGGTTGCGCCGCGCGGCGGAGTCGAGGTTGGCGATGGCCAGGGCGCCGCTCTGGGAGAAGAGCCCCAGCTGTCCCGGCTCGGGGATCACCGAGGTCAACGTCGCGTTGAGGTTGACGCTCGTGTCGGAGTTGATCATGCCGAAGGAGTTCGGCCCGACGATGCGCATGCCGTTGTCGCGCGCCAGGCGCAGCACCTTGTTCTGCAACCGGGCCCCGGCGTCGCCGGTCTCGGCGAAGCCGGAGGAGATGATGAGCAGCGTCTTGACCCCTGAGGCGGCGCAGTCACGCACGACCGGCAGGACCTCCTCGGCCGGGACGGCGACCACCGCCAGGTCCACGCCGTCCTCGATGTCGCGCACCGAGGCGACCGCGGGGACCCCGTAGACCTCGCCGGCTCCGCGGTTGACCGCGTGGACCCGACCGGAGAAGCCGCCGTCGACGATGTGCCTGAGGACCTGGTGGCCGATACCCCGCCCGCTGCGGCTCGGCCCGATCACCGCCAGCGAGGTCGGGTGCAGCATCGCGCGCACGCTCTGGGCCTCGGCGCGGTGCTCGCGCGCGAACCGGACCGAGAGCGACTCGGCGGTCGGCTCGATCGCGAAGCGCAGCATGACCACGCCGTCCTCGAAGCGGCGGGCCACCTCGTAGCCGGCCTCGGAGAAGACCGAGAGCATCTTGCGGTTGTGCGGGAGGACCTCGGCCTCGAACTCCCTGATACCGGCGGCCGCGGCCAGCGCGGCGAGGTGCTCCAGGAGCACGGAGGCGATGCCTTTGCCGTGCAGGTTGTCGGAGATGTTGAAGGCGACCTCGGCGAGGCCCTCCTCGATCTGGTCGTAGCGGCCGATGCCGACGATCTCGTCGTGGATGGTCGCGACGAGGGCCATCCGGGCCTGGTAGTCCACGTGGGTGAAGCGCTGCAGGTCGCGCTCGCTCAACCGCCGCATGGGGGCGAAGAAGCGCAGGTAGATCGACTCCTCGGACTGGCGGCCGTGGAAGCGCTGGATGCCCTCGGCGTCCGAGGGCTTGATCGGGCGCAGGCGGCAGACGGTGCCGTCCTTGAGGACGACATCCGCCTCGGCTCGCTCCGGGTATCCCGCGGGAAGTCCCTCGCTCATGTCAACCATCCTGCCACGCAGGAGAGGTCGACCTCAGTCCAACCGCACGCGCTCCCACGTGACGCCGCCGTCGCGGCTCTCCAGCAGGCGGCCGTCTGCGGAGATCGCGTAGACCCGTCCGGCACCGCCGGCGGACGTCCACCGCCACGGCCCGTGGGGGCCCTCGACCTCGGTCCAGGTCGCTCCCCCGTCGGTGCTGCGGTGGATCCCGGAGCCGCGCGTGGCATCCGTCGCCACGACGACCGCGTCCCCGTTGGGCGCGGTCACGTCGACGGGGCTCCCCGGCACCGTGCGGCCCGCGCCGGGGCGGCTCCAGGTGTCGCCGCCGTCGCCGGAGGTCGAGGCCGCGAGGCGGGTGGAGTCGCCGTCGGTCGTCTCGCAGAGCGCGGTGATGGTCTCGCTGCCGTCGGCCGGGACGGCGAGGTCGAGCGAGTCCGCCCCGGGGCAGACGTCCAGCTCCCGGGCCCGGTGCCCCGTGATGCGCCACACCCGGGGGCCGTCGTCGGTGTCGAGGGAGAGGTAGGCGCTCCCCTTGGCATCCGTGAGGTCCACGTCTCGGTAGCTGCCGAGGTCCCGGTCGAGCACGACCTGCTCCATCCGGGAGGCACCGGCACCGGCCCGATGGACCCGCAACCGACCGTCGCACTCGCCCCCGTCGCAGGAGTTACCGGCGACGGCCGTCACGGCGTCGCGGTCGGCCGCCACGGCCAGCACGGTCCCACCCGGGTAGGCGAAGTCGCTCCAGGTGCGACCACCGTCCTCGGTGCGCAGCATCGTCGAACCGGCGAGCCAGCCGCGTCCGTCGGACCCGAGGCGGACGAGCCCCACCTGCCCGGGGCCGGTGGCGATGCCGTCCTCCGGTGTGGCGCGCAGCCGCGGGAGGGCCCGCTGCTGCCAGGTGTCGCCGTCGTCGTCGGTGCGCCACAGCACGGGGCAGCCCGCCTGCCCGTCACAGCTGGCCGAGGTGAGCACCTCCCGGGAGTCGTCGTCCCGGGCGGAGAAGGCCAGGACCCGCTGGGTCCCCCCGACACTGACCTGCGGTGAGGACATCGCGCTCATGTCGCTGGACTGCTCGGCATCCGCGGCGCTGCCCTCCCCCGCGCCACCCTCACCCGAGCCCACGACGTCCTGCCAGACCAGGCCGCCGCCGACGAGGAGGACCGCCGCTGCAGCGACGCCGGCGAGGGCGCGACCGGTGCGGCGCGGGCGGCGGGTGCGTCGTGCCTGCTGGACGATCCCGCGCCAGTGCAGCTCGTGTCCCGGCAGCTCGGGGATGCGCTCGCGCTCGTGGCCGAAGAAGTCCTCGACGGGGCCGTGCTCGGGCAGCTCGTCGTCGTGGGGTGCGGGATCGCCTCTCATCCGTCACCCTCCAACAGCTGCGCGAGCAGGCGCCTCGCCTCGAACAGGTCCCGCTTGACGGTACCCGGCGCCCGGTCGATCTGCTTCGCGATCGTCGCCACCGGCAGGTCGGCGAAGTAGTAGAGCATGACGCACAGCCGCAGCCGGTCCGGCAACGAGCGCACGGCCTCCCGCACGGTGACCCGGGTCGTGACGTCGACGAAGCCGTCGAGGTCGGCGCCCCCTTCGTGGCGGCCGTAGGCCTCGGCCTCCCTGCCCCGCTTGCGCCAGTGGTCGCGCACGAGGTTGCCGGTGACCGTGTACAACCACGCCCGGGGCTCGGTCACGCCCCCGAACTGCGAGAGCAGCCGTACGAAGGCCTCGGTGGCCAGGTCGTGGGCGATGTCCGGGTCACCGACCAGTCGAGTCGCCCAGCCGGCCAGTCGCCCGTAGTGGGCGCGGTAGATCTCCTGGACGGCAGCCTCGTCCGCGGTGTCCGCTCGTGCCACCACTCGCCTCCCCGACAGGGGTACCAGCGCTACCGTCGTCACATCCTCATCGACGCCGCAGACCCGGTCCCGGTTGGCCATGCCCTGGTGTGAATTCTGACACCCCGCCCCCGGGGTGACGATGGCGAAGGGTACTCACCGTGAGTGTCGATGCCGGGGCAGCACGCGCACAGGGGTGAGGATGGAGGGGTCCATCGCCCCCTTGCCGACCAGGAGACCCCTGCCCGTGGCCCGTCGCTCCGCTCCCGCTCCCCGACCGGACGTCCCCGAGACGATCGTCGACATCGACGTCGCGGACGAGATGCGCAACGCCTACCTCGAGTACAGCTACTCGGTGATCCATGCCCGGGCCCTGCCGGACGCACGTGACGGGCTGAAGCCGGTGCACCGCCGGATCCTGTACTCGATGAGCGAGATGGGGCTGCGCCCCGAGCGAGGCCACGTGAAGTCCTCCCGCGTCGTCGGCGAGGTCATGGGCAAGTTCCACCCGCACGGCGACAGCGCGATCTACGACGCACTCGTGCGGATGGCCCAGCCCTTCTCGATGCGCCTGCCCCTCGTCGACGGCCACGGCAACTTCGGCTCGCTCGACGACGGACCGGCCGCGAGCCGCTACACCGAGGCGCGGATGGCGCCGGCCGCGCTGCTCATGGTGACGGGCCTCGACGAGGACACGGTCCCCTTCGTCCCGAACTACGACGACCAGCTCACCCAGCCGGACGTCCTGCCGGCGGCCTACCCGAACCTGCTCGTCAACGGCACGACCGGCATCGCGGTGGGGATGTCGACGAACATGCCGCCGCACAACCTCGTCGAGGTCATCGGGGCCACCCGGCACCTGCTGAAGCACCCGGACGCGAGCCTGGACGACCTGATGAAGTTCGTCCCCGGGCCCGATCTGCCCGGCGGGGGGCGCGTCGTCGGCCTCGAGGGCATCCGGGAGGCCTACCTCACCGGCCGCGGCAGCTTCCGCACCCGGGCCACCACCCGGATCGAGAAGGTCTCGCCCCGCCGCAAGGGGATCATCGTCACCGAGCTGCCCTACCTCGTCGGCCCCGAGAAGGTCATCGAGAAGATCAAGGACGCGGTGCAGTCCAAGAAGCTGCAGGGCATCGCCGACGTCAAGGACCTCACCGACCGCCAGTCCGGGCTGCAGCTCGTCATCGAGATCAAGAACGGCTTCAACCCAGAGGCGGTCCTCGAGAAGCTCTACCGGCTGACCCCGATGGAGGACTCCTTCGGGATCAACAACGTCGCCCTCGTCGACGGGCGGCCGCAGGCGATGGGCCTGAAGCAGATGCTCACCGTCTACATCGACTTCCGGCGCGACGTCGTGCGCCGACGCAGCGAGTACCGGCTGGCCAAGCGGCGGGAGCGGTTGCACCTCGTCGAGGGGCTGCTCATCGCCATCCTCGACATCGACGAGGTCATCCAGCTGATCCGCTCCAGCGACGACGCGGCCACTGCCCGCACCCGGCTACAGGAGGTCTTCGACCTCTCCGAGGCCCAGGCCGGCTACATCCTGGACCTGCAGCTGCGGCGCCTGACGAAGTTCTCCCGGATCGAGCTGGAGACCGAGCAGCAGGAGCTGCTCGCCGCCATCGCCGAGCTCGAGGAGATCCTCGGCGACGAGTCGGTCCTCACCAGGCTCATCTCCCGCGAGCTGGCCGACGTCGCGAAGAAGCACGGTGACCCCCGACGCACCGTCCTGCTGGAGTCCGCCGGACAGCCGGCCGCGGAGGCCACCCCGTTGGAGGTCCCCGACGATCCGTGCTGGGTGATCCTCTCCAGCACCGGGCTGCTGGCCCGCACCGCGGACGCCGAGCCCCTCCCGCGCGAAGGGGGCCGGGCCAAGCACGACGCCGTGGTCGCCGCGGTGGCGACCACCGCGCGCGGCGAGGTGGCCGTCGTGACCTCCCACGGCCGGATGATCCGCCTCAGCGCCCTCGAGCTCCCTGCGCTGCCGGCCTCCTCCAGCGCCCCGAACCTCTCCGGCGGCGCGCCGCTCGCGGCCTACGTCGACCTGGCCGACGGGGAGATGCCACTGACGCTGGCCTCCCTCTCCCCCGACACTCCCGGCCTCGCCCTCGGCACGGCCCACGGCGTGGTCAAGCGGGTCAACACCGACTACCCCAAGGGCCACGACTGGGAGGCGATCTCCCTCAAGGACGGCGACCGGGTGGTCGGGGCGGCCCAGCTGCGCACCGGGCACGAGGAACTGGTCATGATCACCGACCAGGCCCAGCTGCTGCACTTCTCCGCCGAAGCGGTCCGCCCGCAGGGACGCACCGCCGGTGGCGTGAGCGGCATCCGCGTCCCGGAGGGCGCCCGGGTGCTCTTCTTCGGCGTCGTCGACCCCGACGTGGACAACATCGTCGTGACCGTCTCCGGCTCCTCGGACTCGCTGCCCGGGACCGACGCGGGCGCGTGGAAGGTCACCCCCTTCGCGGAGTACCCGAGCAAGGGCCGCGGCACCGGTGGCGTGCGGGCGCACCGCTTCCTCAAGGGTGAGGACACGCTGCTCTTCGCCTGGGCCGGCCGGGCCGGGGCCCGCGCGGCCCAGCCCAACGGCGTCGCCGTGACCCTCCCGGAGCCCGAGGGGCGCCGCGACGGCTCCGGTGAGCCGGCTCGCGCCGTGATCGGCGGCATCGGCTCTCTCTGAACGCCCGGCCCCGTCGGTTCGAGGTCCAGCCGCTCGTCCGTCCGGGGCGCCGGGACCTCGACCGGGTCGGGGTCCCGGGGGGGGGCTCACTCCTCGAGGTGCTCCGGGTCGCGCATGTAGGTCCGCTTGGAGTAGACCGCCCGGTTGATGAACCAGGTGATCACCCACAGGATCACGCCGAGCAGCAGGAGCATCCCGGCGATCTCGTACTGCTGCTGCTGCTCGGGGCTGCGGGCCCACGGACCGACGAGGAAGGCGCTCGTCACGGCGCCGAGGATCGGCAACGCGGACGGGGTCACGAAGTGCTTGTGCCCGACCCGGTCCTTGCGCAGCGTGAGCACCGCGATGTTGACGACGACGAAGACGCACAGCAGCAGCAGGGCGGTCGTCCCGCCGAGCAGCGCCACGATCGGCGACTCGCTGTCGAGGCTGACGTAGCTGATCAGTCCGAAGGCGATCAGCGTGGTGAAGATGATGGCCACCCACGGCGTCTGCCGGCCCGCGTGGACCTTGCCCAGGACCGGGGGCAGCACCTCCTGCTTGGCCATGCCGTAGATGAGCCGGCTGGCCATGAGCATGTTGATCAGCGCCGTGTTGGCGACCGCGAACATCCCGATCCACGGGAAGATCCGGTCGAAGGGAAGGCCCGGCGCCCCGACCTCGACGACCTGGGTCAGGGCCGACTGCTCGCCACCGACGAGCTTGCCGACGGGTACGAGCGCGACCGCGGTGATCGAGACGAGGGTGTAGATGACCGCGGCGAGGCCGAGGCCGGTGAGCATCATCCGCGGGAAGTCCCGGGAGGGGTTCTTCGTCTCCTCGGCCATGTTCACCGAGTCCTCGAAGCCGATCATGGCGAAGAAGGCCAGGGCGGTCGCGGTCGTCACCGCGAAGAAGGTGTTCTTGTCGCTCGGGCTCTCGAAGACGACGACCCGGGAGAAGTCGGCATTGCCCTGGGTGACGGCATACAGGCCGATGAAGATGATCATCAGCAGACCGGAGAGCTCGACGAGCGTGAGCACCACGTTCGCCTTGACGCTCTCCCCGACCCCGCGCAGGTTGATCAGTGCGATGAGCGTCATGAAGCCGAGCGCGACGATCAGCAGCGGGGTCGAGCCGGCATCCCAGTCCGCCAGCAGGCCATCGCGGAGGAACCCGGCGAAGGCACTCGAGGCGGTCGAGGCGGAGGTGATGCCGGAGCAGATCACGGCGAAGGCGACGAGGAACGTCAGGAAATGGATGCCGAAGGCCTTGTGCACGAAGGTGGCGGCACCCCCGGCCGCCGGGTACTTCGTCACCAGCTCCAGGTAGGAGAAGGCGGTGAGGCCCGCGACGACGAAGGCGACGAGGAAGGGAGCCCACGCCGCCCCGCCGACCTCGGCCGCCACGTCCCCGGTCAGGGCGTAGACGCCGGTACCGAGGATGTCGCCGACGATGAAGAGGAGCAGCAGCTTGGGCCCCATGACCCGCTTGAGCTCACCCGAGCCCTGGGCGGCGCGATCCGTCGTGTCCTCGGTCATGGGACCTCCCTCGATTCATGGCGCACCCGTGCGCGCCATGAACCAACCGTGGTCCGGATCACTCCCCGACGCAACTGTTTCGCCCCGGACACGCCGGTGGGTCTCGGGTGGAGGTGTCGGCCGGCCCTCAGGCGTCGATGCGTTCCCGGTCCAGCTGGTCGGCGGAGGAGACGATGAACTCCCGCCGCGGGTCGACGTGCTTGCCCATGAGCAGCTCGAAGACCTCCTCGGCGGCCTCCATGTCGGCCGTGGTCACCCGCCGCAGCATGCGGTGCGCGGGGTCCATCGTGGTCTCCGCGAGCTGGTCGGCGTCCATCTCGCCGAGACCCTTGTAGCGCTGGATCGGCTCCTTGACCTTCTTCCCCTTGGAGGACAGCTTCGCCAGGGCCTTGCGCATCTCGGCCTCGGAGTAGGTGTAGATCAGCTCGTTCTTCTTCGACCCGGGGTTGATCACCTCGATGCGGTGCAGCGGGGGCACCGCGGCGTAGACCTTGCCGGCCTCCACGAGCGGGCGCATGTAGCGGAAGAAGAGGGTGAGCAGCAGGGTGCGGATGTGGGCGCCGTCGACGTCGGCGTCGGTCATGATGATGACCTTGCCGTAGCGCGCGGCGTCGATGTCGAAGGACCGTCCCGAGCCGGCGCCGATGACCTGGATGATCGAGGCGCACTCGGCGTTCTTGAGCATGTCGCCGACGGCGGCCTTCTGCACGTTCAGGATCTTGCCGCGGATCGGCAGCAGGGCCTGGAACTCGCTGCTGCGGGCCTCCTTCGCGGTGCCCATCGCCGAGTCCCCCTCGACGATGAACAGCTCGGTGGCGTCGACGTCGTTGCTGCGGCAGTCGCGCAGCTTGGGCGGGAGGGTCGAGGTCTCCAGGGCGTTCTTGCGACGCTGGGTCTCCTTGTGCATCCGCGCGGAGATGCGCGACTTCATCTCCGCGACGACCTTCTCCAGCAGCTGGGTCGCCATCTGCTTCTCGCCGCGCTTGGGGTTGGTGATGCGGGCGGTCAGCTCCTTCTCGACCACCTTGGCGACGATGCTGCGCACGGCGTTGGTGCCGAGCACCTCCTTGGTCTGCCCCTCGAACTGGGGCTCGGCGAGCCGGACGGTGACCACCGAGGTGAGGCCGGCGAGGACGTCGTCCTTCTCCACCTTGTCGTTCCCGACCTTCAGCTTGCGGCTGTTGGCCTCCAGCTGCTTGCGGAAGACCTTCAGCAGTGCCTGCTCGAAGCCGGTGACGTGGGTGCCGCCCTTGGGGGTGGCGATGATGTTGACGAAGGAGGAGGCGCTCGTCTCGTACCCGGTCCCCCAGCGCAGCGCGATGTCCACCTCGCACTCCCGCTCGACGTCGGTGGGGGTCATGTGGCCCGCGTCGTCGAGGACCGGCACGGTCTCGGTGAAGGTACCGCTCCCCTGCAGCCGCCACACGTCCGTGACCGGCTGGTCCGGGGTGAGGAAGTCGACGAACTCGCTGATGCCCCCTTCGTGGTGGAAGACCTCCTCGACCGGTTCCTCGCCGCGCTCGTCGCGCACGACGAGCGTCAGCCCGGGGACGAGGAAGGAGGTCTGGCGGGCCCGGTCCAGCAGCGCCGTCAGGTCCACCGTGGCGCTCTGGAGGAAGATGTGCGGGTCGGCCCAGTAGCGCACCCGGGTGCCGGTCACGCCGCGCTTGGCCTTCCCGACGACCTCCAGCTCGCTCCCCCGGTCGTAGGGGGTGAAGTCGTTCTCCGGGGACTTGCTCCCCTTCGACCCGGCGACGTCGGAGAAGCTGCCGGGCTCTCCCCGGCGGAAGCTCATGGCGTAGGTCTTGCCGCCCCGGTCGATCTCCACGTCCAGCCGGGAGGCCAGCGCATTGACCACGGAGGCGCCGACGCCGTGCAGGCCGCCGGACGCGGTGTAGGAGCCGCCGCCGAACTTCCCGCCCGCGTGCAGCTTGGTGTAGACCACCTCGACCCCGGTCAGCCCGGTGCGCGGCTCGATGTCGACGGGGATGCCGCGTCCGTCGTCGCTCACCTCGACCGAGCCGTCGGCGCGCAGGAGCACCTCGATGCGGGTCGCGTGGCCACCGAGCGCCTCGTCGACCGAGTTGTCGATGATCTCCCACATGCAGTGCATGAGGCCGCGGCGATCGGTGGACCCGATGTACATGCCGGGTCGCTTGCGCACGGCCTCCAGCCCCTCGAGCACCTGCAGGTGGTGCGCGGTGTAGTCCTTGGCGGACTTGGTGCTGGCCGCCTTCTTGGCTGTGGCAGGGGACACGTCGGTGACCGGTTCCTATCCGTGGGCTGACTGCTGGTGGTCACTCGCAGGGTAGTCCGCGCTCCCGGGGGCGCCCGGGAGGCGGACCCGGCGGTGGTGTCGCGAAGGGAGCGCATTGTGTCCTCGGTCACGACTCGCGCGAGACCATGCACCGAGGGAAGTTCACGACGTGTTTGACTGTTGTCCCGGACGTCCACGAACCACGGAGGAAAAGAGGCAACCGTGAACGCGACTTTGGCCACCCCCCTGACCGCAGCCGACCGCTGCGACCGCTGCGGAGCCAAGGCCTACGTGCGTGCTCGTCTCCACGCCGGTGGGGAGCTCCTGTTCTGCGCCCACCACGGCCGTGAGCACATCCCGGCACTGAAGGGCCTGGCAGAGATCGAGGACCAGAGCGACCAGCTCCACGACGAGACCCCCGCGTCCGCGCCCGTCGACGAGCGCTGATCCGCCGCCGCACCAGCCGTGCTGACCCTGACGACCGAGGCCGGACCCGATCCGACCTCGGTCGTCCTCGTCTTCGCGGCGCTGCTCTATCTCGTCGGGGTCTTCGGGATCATCTTCCCGGTGCTGCCCGGCCTGCTCGTGTGCGTGGCGGCGGTGCTGCTCTGGGCGGCCGGGACCTCGGGGCCGCTCGCCTGGGGGACCTTCGGCGTGGTGCTCGCGCTCTACCTGTGCGGGCTGACCCTGCAGTACCTCGTCCCGGGGCGGCGCATGAAGCGAGCCGGGGTGAGCACGTCGACGCTGTTGCTCGGGCTCGTGGCCGCCGTCGTGGGCTTCTTCGTCATCCCGCTCCTCGGGGCGCCCGTGGGCTTCGTCCTGGGGATCTTCGCGGTCGAGCTGCTGCGCTACCGGGACCGTGTGCGCGCGTGGGAGATGACCAAGTCCGCCGTGCGGGGCGTGCTGCACAGCATGGGCATCGAGCTCTCCACGGCATTCGTCATCGCCGTGGTGTGGATCGGCGGGATCCTGCTCCACTGAGGACCCCCGCCGCCGTCATGTCAGTGGGGCGCGTGGGCGGCCGGCTCAGTAGCCCTGCCGACGACGCTCCTCCCACCGCTGCTCCATGCGCTGCATGAAGCTGCCGTGGTTCGGGGTCTTCCGGGACCGGCCCTTCGGGGCGCGGGAGGCCCCCTTCGTCCGCGAGCCGTGGCCGCCGGGCTGCTGGATGCTGCCGTCCTCCGCGACGACCTTCAGGCCGGCCTGGCCGGGGGTGGCCGCGTACGCGACCGCGGCCACGATGATGACGAAGCCGGCGACACCCACCCAGATGCTGGTGTTGACCCCGAGCAGGACGAGGCCGAGCCCCACGAGTGCGCCCACGACGCCGATGACGATCTTCTTGCGGTTGGCGCCCATGTGGCCTCGGGTGCCGTTCATCTGCGAGGCAAAGCGGGGGTCCTCGGCCCGGATGGCCTCTTCCATCTCCTCGAGCATCTGCCGCTCACGCTCTGACAGCGCCACGGTGACCTCCTACTCGCCTGACCAGTGGACGAGGTGTTCGTCCGCCGAACCCCACGACGGACGCTTCCCGCCGTGGTCCTCTCATTCTATGTCGTGCCCCTCTCCTTCGGTAGGTGGACGCCTCCCACGCCGCTCGCGGTCGGCCAGCAGGCTGGCCATACCCACGCTGCCGGTCCCGAATCGGGCCCTGGCGCGGTCGATTGCACGATCCGCCTCGCGCCACCCGTGCTCGGGCTCATCGAGCGTGGCCTGCACCGGTGTGGCCGCGGCCTCGCTCAGCCCCTCGACCCGCACCCCGACGAGGCGCACCCTGGCCCGCTGCAGGCCGAGGGCGTCATAGAGGCCGCGCGCGACGGCGGCGACCTCGCGGGTGACGTCGGTGGGGTCCCGAAGGGTCTTCGAACGGGTGATCGTCGTGAAGTCGGCGAATCGGACCTTGATGCTCACCGTCCGGCCGACGAGGCCGGCGGCCCGCAACCGGGCCGCGGTGGTGCCGGCGAGGCCGAGGATCGTGCGGTGGACGACGTCCGGGTCGTCGACGTCGTGCTCGTAGGTGCGCTCGTTGCCGATGCTGCGCTCCTTGCGGATCGGCTCCACGCTGCGCGGGTCACGCCCCCAGGCCAGGTCGTGCAGGTGGGTTCCGGTCGCCTCGCCGAGGGCGCGCACCAGCGTCTGCCGGGGGGTGTGGGCGATGTCGGCGACCGTGCGCAGCCCCAGGCGGGCGAGCTGCTCCTCCGTCCGGTCCCCGACCCCCCACAGCGCCGCGACGGGCAGCTGCTGGACGAAGGTCACGACCTCGGACTCCGGGACGACGAGCATCCCGTCGGGTTTGGCCAGCGCGGAGGCGAGCTTGGCGACGAACTTGCTGCCGGCCACCCCCACGGAGCAGGTGATGCCCTGCTCGTCGGCGATCGTGTCGCGGATGCGGCCGGCGATCGTCGCGGGGCTGCCCATGAGCCGCACCGCGCCGGCGACGTCGAGGAAGGCCTCGTCGAGGCTCAGTGGCTCCACGAAGGGGGTGATGTCGGCGAAGGTGGCCATCACCGCCTTCGAGATGCGCGCGTAGCGGTCGTGGTCGGGCGCGATGATGGTCGCCTGCGGGCACAGCCGGGTGGCCCGGCCCATCGGCATGGCCGAGCTGACCCCGAAGGCGCGCGCCTCGTAGGTCGCGGAGAGCACGACCCCGCGGTTGCCACCACCGATGATGACGGGCGTGCCGACGAGCTCGGGACGGGAGAGCAGCGACGCCGAGGCGTAGAAGGCGTCCATGTCGACGTGCAGGACCGTGCACCCGGTGTCGTCCGGGGGCCCGTCACCCGCCCGCGGCGGCGGCCGGAACTGGCGCCGGCTCATCTGCGCTCCCGCTCGCTCAGTCCCGGCGCGCCACGACGTGCACGGCACCACCGAGCCGCGCCAGCCCGGTGTCGCCCTCGTCGGTGGAGGCCAGCTCCTCCAGCTCGAGCAGGGCGGTGCGCTCGGCGTCGGTGTCGAGATAGGTGCCCGGCACCAGGTCGCTGAAGATGCGCACGCCGCGGGCGTCGAGGGTGGTGAATCCTGCCCGGCCGAGCATCTCGCGCAGCTCGGCGCGGTCGAAGCGTCGCGGCATCGGGTCCTCCTCGCCCCAGCGCCCGTCCGCGCTCGTCAGGGCCGCCCGCGCCTGCTCGAACTGCCCCGCGATGGCGCGGGCCAGGACCGCAGCGACTCGTTGGGCGACGAGCAGGGAGAGGTGGCCCCCGGGAGCGAGGACCTCTGCCATCCGAACGAGGGTGGCGGCGGGGTCCTCGACGTACTCGAGGGTGCCGTGGCAGCACAGCAGGTCGATCGAACCGGGGGCGGCGATGTCGGCCAGGTCGTCCTCGTCCCCCTGGACCGCGGTGACCCGCTCGGCGGCGCTGGACTGCTCGGCGCGCAGGCCGAGGGATGCCAGGGCGTCCGGGCTGGGGTCGACGACGGTGACGGTGTGTCCGCGTTCGGCCAGGGCGACGGCCAGGCCGCCGGTGCCCCCGCCGAGGTCGAGGACCCGCAGCGGCCGGGAGAGCTCCTGCTGCCGGGACTCGCCGAGCTCACGGACCTGGGACCACACGGCCGCGGTGCGCACGTTGTCCGCCACCCCGTCGCCGCGTCGCCATCCGTACTCCTCGTTCACGCCTGCTCCTGGTCCTGTGGGGTGCTGCTGGCCGCGGGCCCGCCCTGCCCGGCGGACCCGCTCCAGCCTAGTGGTCGCCGCTGACGACGGCTCCCGGCATCGGCCCCACACGTGGGTCGAGGTTGCGGCGCTCGGCTATTCGCCCCCTGGGACCTCGAATCGTTCGGAGGGGTGGCTGACGACGCTCCACACGTCCATGTCCTTGCGTTCCTCGCCGACCTGCTCCCAGGAGCGCAGCCTCCCTTCGCGCTCGTAGCCACAGGCCCGGGCCGCACGCCACGATCCGGCGTTCCATGGCTCGACGTGCAGCTCGATGCGGCTGATCTCGTCGTGGGTGAGCGCCCATTCCGTCAGGCCCGCAAGTGCTGCGCGGAGGTAGCCTCGACGACGGAACTGCGGGGCGACCCAGTAGCCGGTGGAGGCACGTCCGGCGTTGATGTCACGTGTCCACAGCCCGATCTGCCCCACGGCATGTCCCTGCACGGCGTCGGCGATCACGAAGGAGTAGCCCTGTCCGTCGCGCAGTCGTGCGTGCTGTCGCTCGATGTAGGACAGCGCGTCACCCCGGGTACCGCTCGTCGGGACCGTGGTGATGAGCGGGATGAGCGGGTCATCGGCGATGGATCGGACCAGATCGGCGTCGATGTCCGCGAAAGGACGCAGCAGGGCCGGAGGCCGAAGGATCCGCGGCAGTCTCGTGGGCATCATGGGATCGGGGTCCCCTGGTGGTGGACCTGCTGCCAGCCCGAGCCTCGCTCGCACCAGATCGAGGTGCGTCGCGCTCGGAGGGCCCCCGTGCTGGAGTCCCACGAGACCTGCACAACGCCCGGCGTGAGGATGCGACCGCGCAGGTCGTGGATCCCGATTGGCGGGGTCTCCTCGTCCTCGGACTGCTCGCGCAGCAGGGCGAGGGTCGTCTCGCGGTCCCACTGCCGGCCGGAGGCCCCGACCTCGAGGAAGTCCGGCGCGAGCAGCTGGCGCAGCCGGTGCTCGTCGGCCCGGGTGGCCGGGGACTGCAGCTCGCGTTCGAGCTCGAGGACGGTGGCGAGTGCGGACTCATCCATGTCTGCCATCCCAGCACGTTCGCCCCCGCAGGAGGGGACGAAGGGGGCTCTGCTGCCCCGGCTGCCGAGTGCTCTGCAGGACTTTCACCCCCTTCGCAGGAGTTTCAAACTCTTGCCAAGGGGCAGTTTCTCGGGTGACCCGAGAATCGGGTGACTCATGGGGCGAACCTCAGTGGCCGGAGCTGCCGGGCGAGGCGTGCCACAGCTTGCGCGGCGGCTGCACGCCGGTGCCGGCGGGGCGGGTGTCGGCGAAGGGGGACTGCCGGAACCCGGAGGCGTGCACCAGCACCCGGTGCCCCTCGGGCTGTCGGTGTGCTGCGTCCCGGGTACGGGCGAGGTCGTCGGCCTCGGCGAAGGCGGCGTGCACCGCCTCGATACCCCCGGACTGCCAGGCGTCCCAGAGGCCGGAGAGCTCCCACGCCCCGGAGCCGAGCAGCGAGAGCCCCCGGTCGCCGGTCCGACGCACCGTGCCGCGCACGAGCACCAGCCAGGAGTGGAAGATCGTCGCCGCGTAGGGCCCCTGCGCGTCCTCGAAGAAGGTCGCGTCCACCGGCCCGCTCCCGTCGTCGACGGTGAGGAAGACCACCCGCCGCCCGGAGCGGACCGGTGGGGTCTGGGTGGCGGCCTTGACCCCGGCGGTGAGCACCTCGGTGTTGCTGCGCACCGAGAGCAGGTCGGCGCTGCGGGTCACCCCGAGCGCCTGCAGCATCGGCGCGTAGAAGCCCATGACGTGCCGGGAGGCGTCCAGCCCGAGGATCTCCAGCTCCGCCCCCACCTGGTCCGAGACGCTCATCTCGGGCAGGCCCGCCGCCTCGCCCAGCTGGGGCTCGTCCCCGAGGTCGAGGGTCAGCTGGCTGGCGACGGGTGCCACGGCCTGCGTGCGCACCTGGTGGGCCCCCGGCCCGTCCGCCGCCCATGCCGGCGGCGGCTCCCTCCGGCGCGAGCGCCCCCGCCCGGGCCCGCTCGCCCGGCTCCACCGGTCCAGCTCGGCCACGTGCAGCAGCAGGTCCCGCCGGGTCAGCCGGCCGCGGTGACCCACACCGGGCACCGCGGCGCCGGCGCCGGTGCCGTGGATCGAGTCGAAGGCCCCCACCAGCACCAGCCGTTCGACGACGGGACGGCTGACCCGGGCCCGCTGCCAGAAGTCGGCGAGCGACTCGTAGGGCGCGCCTGCGACCACCCGCTCGATCTCCCCCTCGCTCATCCCCTTGACGTCGGCGAGGGAGAGCCGGATGCCGTACCCGGAGCCGTCCGGCAGGTCCGGGTCCTCCGGCGGCCGGCCGGGGACGCCGACCCGCTCGACGCGGTACTCCCCCGTGCTCGCGTTGACGTCGACGCCGAGCACGGCGACGCCCAGGGAGCGGGCCTCCTCCAGCAGCAGCCGTTTGGGGTACATCCCCGGGTCGTGGGTGAGCACCCCGGCGAGGAAGGCGGCCGGGTGGTGGGTCTTCAGCCAGGCGGACTGGTAGGTCGGCATGGCGAAGGCCGCCGCGTGCGCCTTGCAGAAGCCGAAGGAGGCGAAGGCGGCCAGCACCTCCCAGATCCGGTCCACGTCCGCGGGCGGGTACCCCCGGGCCGCGGCGGCCGGACGCCACCACGCCTCGATCCGCGCCTGCCCGTCCGGAGTACCCATCGTCCGGCGCACCTCGTCCGCCCGGGCGAGGTCCACCCCGGACGTCTCGGCGATGATCCGCAGCATCTGCTCGTGGAAGACGACCACCCCCTCGGTCTCGGCGAGCGTCGGGACGAGCCGGTCGTGGAGGAAGCGCGGGCGGGCCCACCCGTGCCGCGCCTCGAGGAAGGGCCGGATCATGTCCGACTTCACCGGCCCGGGACGGAAGAGCGAGATGTCGATGACCAGGTCCTCGAAGGTCGTCGGCCCCAGCTTGCCGACGAGCTCGCGCTGCCCCGGGCTCTCGATCTGGAAGCAGCCCAGGGTGTGCGTGGTCCGGATCATCGCGTAGGTCGACGCGTCGTCGAGGGGCACCCGGGCGCGGTCGTCGAGGTCGATCCGCTCCCCCTCCACCCGCTCGATCTCGTCGGTCGCGTGGGCCATCGCCGACTGCATCCGGATGCCGAGCACGTCCAGCTTGAGCAGCCCGAGCGCCTCGACGTCGTCCTTGTCGAACTGGCTCATCGGGTAGCCCATCCAGCTGGACTCCACCGGGGTCCGGTCCAGCAGGCCACCGTCGGAGATCACCACCCCGCACGGGTGCATCGCGATGTGCCGGGGCAGCCCGTCGAGGCGCTCGACGAGGTCCAGCAGGGTCCCCAACCCCGGCCCGCCGTCCCCCACCCCCCGGGTGCGCAGCTCGGGCAGCTCGGCGAGCGCGCTGCGCACGTCCCGGGCCCGGATGTGCGGGAATGCCTTGGCGACCCGGTCGACCTCGGCCGGAGGCATGCCGAGCGCGGCACCGACGTCGCGGATCGCGTGTCGCGCCTTGTAGGTGTCCATCATCGAGACGCAGGTGACCCGATCGCGCCCGAAGCGCTCGAGGATGCGGTCGTACATCTCGGTGCGCCGGGCGGACTCGACGTCGATGTCGATGTCCGGCAGCTCGGCCCGCAGCGGCGAGCAGAAGCGCTCCATGAGCAGGTCGTGGCGGATCGGGTCGATCGCGCTGATCCCGAGCAGGTGGTTGACGAGGCTGCCGGCGCCGGAGCCGCGGGCGGCCACCCGCACCCCCGCGTCGACGATGAGGTCGACGACCTCGGCGACGGTGAGGAAGTAGGTCGGGTACCCCAGCGCGGCGATGACGTCCAGCTCGTCCTCGAGCCGGCCCTCGACCCGCCGCAGCAGCGACGGGGAGGCGCCCGGATAGCGCCGACCGACCGCGGCCCGGCACCGCTGCGCGAGCACCGTCTGCGGGTCCTCGTCGGGTGCCAGGCCGAGCAGGCGCGCCTCGGGCAGATGGACCCGCCCGATGCCCAGGTCGGTGCGTTCCCCCTGGGCGCACTCCAGGGCCACCCGGGTGGTCTCCTCCAGCAGCCGTTCGGCCCGCTGCCGGGGGCCGAGTCCGGCGAGCATCCCGACGCCGCCGCCGAGCGCGGCGGCCACCCGGTGGGCGGTGACCGCCATCGCCCGGTCGTCGGCAAGGTGGCCGGCGTCGGTCGTCCGGTCCAGGTGGCGGGCGTCGAGGACCACGAGCCGGCGGGTGGCGTCGAGGAGGTCGGCGACGACCGCGTCCTGCGGGTGCAGGTGCCGGGTCGCCGCGGTCAGCACCGCCGGCGTGCCCGTCTCGTCGGCCAGACCCAGCAGGTGCATGGCGTGCCCGGTGGACGCGGGGGTACCGGGTGGCCCCCCGTGGTCGACGACCTCGATGGTCACCGCATCCGGCGGCAGCAGCCGGTGCCAGGCCGCCAGCCGCTCCCGCGCCAGGTCCGGTCGGCGGGCGAGCAGCGCGGCCCCGACGTCGGAGGCCGGGCCGAGCAGGACCCGAAGGGGGGCCGCCTCACCGGGCACGGCCGGGGCGGCGTGCCGGGCGATCATCGACGCGTCGGCGACCGGGTCGTCCCGCTCCCCCGTCAGGTGCACCTCGCTCACGAGGCGGCACAGCCGGGCCCACCCGAGCCCGTGCGGCACCCCCGCGCCGCCGCCGCGGGCCAGCACCGTGACCCGTGGGTGCCGCGGGTCGACGTCGGCGCCCCCTCGCACGGGGGTGCGCCGTCGCGGTGCCGGCACACCTGCGCCCGCACCGGGGCCGACGGCCAGGTCCACCCCGAGGACGGGGGCGATGCCGGCCTCGCCCGCGGCCCGTGCGAAGCGGACCGCCCCGTAGAGGCCGTCCCGGTCGGTCAGCGCCAGCGCCGGCTGGCCGAGCTCGACAGCCCGGGCGACCAGGTCCTCCGGGGTGCTCGTGCCGTGCCGCAGCGAGAAGCCCGACGCGACGTGCAGATGGGCGAAGCTCACCGTCTCGTTCCTCCGCTCGCAGGGCCCAACGAGGTCAGGGCACCGGTGACCGGCACCGGCGGCAGCCCGAGCTGCCCCGCCACGACCGTGGCGAACTCCTCCCCCTGCCGCAGCAGGTCGTCGGCCTCGCGCACGCTCGGCCACCAACCGCGGTCGCCCTCCTCGGGCAGCACCGCGGCGAAGAACTGCGCCCACTCGGTCAGCTCGGGCGCGACCCGGGGCAGGGCGGACCACACGTCGAGGGCCCTTCGAGGCGGCTCCCCGGGCCCCACGTTCCGCGTGGGCGGGGCGACGGAGGAGCCCCGGAGGGGGGCCGCGGGGCGGACGGCGAGCACGGCCGTCGCGGCGCGCAGGACGGCCAGCCGGGTCGCCGCGGCCCGCGCCCGCACGTTCCCCGCCAGGTGAGCGGCGGTCAGGCTCTCACCGGCGGCGTGGAGCAGCTCCACGGCGGCCTCGACCCGGTGGGTGTCCAACATCGGCAGCGCGACCACAGCCATCAGTCCTGGGTCCGCAGCAGCAGCCACCGGGCGGCGCGATCGGCCGCCGCCGGATCCCGTCCGGCGCCGGTGTCCACCCCGAGGTCGTAGACCCCGGGCACCTCCGAACGGCCCGGGCTGGCGCTGACCCGCCAGACCTGCCTGGCCAGTGACACCTCGTCCAGCGGCCGCGTGGCCGCCTCGCGCCACCAGTCGCGCCGCTCCTGCCAGTGGTCGACGACCTCGGTCACCCGGTAGAGCCGCCCGCGCCAGAGGAACTGCTCCGGCGCATCCGGGGGCTGTCCCCCTTCGCCTGCACACTGCTGCTGCGCGGTCTGCGCCACCCGCACCTCGATGTCCTCCTCGACGAGCCGGACCATGGCTGCTCCCTTCCTCACCACTTTTCGAACGCCTGTTCGAACAACAGTAGACCGAGGGCCCGACAGCGCGTCAAGTCCTCCCGACGTAGGCTGAGGACGGCCCGTGCGGGACCGCCCGGGCCGTCACCGACCCTTCGTCACTGGAGCCCACGTGCCGCACCCCTTGGACCGAGCAGACCTGCGCTCCCGGGTCCAGGTCCGCATCGATCACCAGCTGAGCAGCTGGGAGCGTGAGCTCGCCGAGATCGGCCCCGACGTCGTGGACCTGCTCACCCCCATCCGCCAGCTCCTCGAGGGCGGCAAGCGGCTGCGGGCCGGTTTCGCCTACTGGGGCTGGCGCGCCGCCGGCCGCGAGGACCACGACGGGGCGATCTCGCTCGCCGCCTCGATGGAGCTCTTCCAGGCCGCCGCGCTCATCCACGACGACGTCATGGATGACAGCGAGACCCGTCGCGGGCGCCCCGCGATGCACCGCTCGCTCGCCGGAACCCACACCTCACGCGGCTGGCACGGCGACCCGGAGCGATTCGGCGCCGCGGGAGCCATCCTCGCCGGCAACCTCTGCCTGGGCTGGTGCGACGACCTCTTCGCCGACTCGGGACTGCCGGCGGACTCCCTCACCGCCGCGCGGCCGGTCTTCGAGCGGATGCGCGGACAGCTCATGGCCGGGCAGTTCCTCGACATCGTCACCTCGATGCGGCCGTGGCGCCGGCTCGGGGACGAGGAGCGCACCGATCGCGCCCGCCACGTCATCCGCTACAAGAGCGCCAAGTACTCCATCGAGCACCCGCTGCTCATCGGCGCCACCGCCGGCGACGCGGGCGAGCAGGACCTGGCGGCGCTCTCCCGCTACGGACTCGCGCTCGGTGAGGCCTTCCAGCTGCGCGACGACGTGCTCGGCGTCTTCGGTGATCCCGAGGTCACCGGCAAGCCCGCCGGCGACGACCTGCGCGAGGGCAAGCGGACCGTGCTCATCGCACGGACCCTCGCCGGGGCGACCGCGACCGACGCCGATCGCCTGGAGCAGCGGCTCGGGGCGCCGGACCTGACGCAGGAGGAGGTCCTCGAGCTGCGCCGGCTGCTCGTCGACACCGGCGCGCTGGAGCGGGTCGAGGCCGACATCGCCGAGGGGGCCGAAGCCGCCCGACAGGCGCTGGCCGAGGCGGAGGGGGTCCCGGACGAGCCCCGCGAGGTCCTCGCCGAGCTCATCGACCGGACCACCGCGCGCAGCACCTGAGGCGAAGGGGGCCGCCGCTCTCCGCAGCGGTGCCCGGCTACAGGGCCTCCTCCATGGCGCGGCGGCGCACCTCGGTCTTGGCACCGGAGCGGATCGCGCCGATCGGGCTGCCCCCGGGCAGCCGCTCGTCCTCGGCGAACATCCACTCGACGATCTCCTCGTCGCCGAAGCCGCCGTCGGCGAGGACCGTGAAGGTCCCCGCGAGCGCGGGCAGCGGGCCCTCCTCGTCGAGGAAGGCGGCGGGCACCGAGAGCACGTTCCGCTCGCCGCGTCGGACCGCGACCAGCTGACGCTCCTCGAGCATCCGGCGCACGTCGCCGATCCGCACCCCCAGCCGCTCGGCGAGGTCGGGCACGGTCAGCCACTCATCGGGTTTCGGCGTGTCGCTCTGTTGCACGCCGGTCAGTCTCTCAGGTCCGCGGGCCCGCAGTGACGGGGCACGCCCGCCTCGCCGGGTCCGGTCGAGCGCGCCCCTGCCGACCGAGGGTCCGACGGATCCGGTCGGATCTTCGCTACCGTCGATCACACAAAGCACACGAATGTCGTTTCGTCACACAGGCAACGCCAGCACCACTCATCCCGCCCGTGCCGGGTGGCCCCTTCGCCGCCCCGACCCCTGGAGGCCCGCTTGGTCCTGCCACTGCTCGTCACCACCCCCGCGACGCCCGCCGAGGCCCCCACGGTCGAGACGACGGTGACCGCGCCCGCGACCGCCCGGAACGGCTCCGCGGAGCACACCGTGCGCGTCGGCGAGACCGCCACCGCCATCGCCACCCGCTACCGGGTCGACGTCGGCCGGCTCCTCGAGCGCAACAACCTCTCCTCGAGCGCCTACATCCACCCCGGCCAGCAGCTGCGCATCCCGCCCCGGGAGTCCCACGCCGGGACCCAGGCCCAGGCCTCCCGCTCCACGCCGGCCCGCTCCGGCCCGACCCGCAGCTACACGGTGCGCACCGGCGACACCCTCACCGGCATCGCCGCCCGCCACGACATGGGTGTGGACCGCCTGCGGAGCCTCAACGGGCTCGGGCAGGACCCCATCCGCACCGGGCAGAAGCTCCGCGTCCACGGCACCGCCCACCGCCCCGCGAAGCGGGCGACCCACCGCTCCCCGGCGACCGACACCCACACCGTGCGCGCGGGCGAGACCCTCACCGGCATCGCCGCCCGCCACGGCATGAGCCCGACCCGGCTGGCCAAGACCAACTCGCTCACCCCCGGGACGGTCATCCGGCCGGGGCAGGAGCTCAAGGTCGCCCGGGACCGGCCGGCGGAGTACGACCACAACACCTTCGCGGGACGGGACTACTCCGACGAGACCGTCGCCGCGGCGGACGAGAACCGGCGCACCCTCGCCGCCCGGGACACACCCTCCCGTCAGGAGGTCAAGGACACCATCGTGCGCACCGCGAAGCGCCACGGCGTCGACCCCTCCCTCGCACTGGCCATCGCCTACCAGGAGTCCGGCTGGGATCATCGGCAGGTGTCGGTGGCCAATGCCGTGGGCACGATGCAGCTGATCCCCAGCAGCGGCCGGTGGGCCTCCAGCATGACCGGGCGCGACCTGGACCTGCTCGACGCCGAGGAGAACATCACCGCCGGCGTCGTGCTCATCAAGTCCCTCACCGAGCAGGCATCGAACACCTCGGAGGCGATCGCCGGGTACTACCAGGGCCTCGCCTCGGTACAGCGAGGCGGTATGTACGACGACACCAAGGAGTACGTCTCGAAGGTCAAGGCGCTCCGACACCAGATGTGACCCACGAAGGGGGCCGGTCCAGACTGTGGCAGTGACCACCTCGTCCCACCTGCTCGTCGGCCACCTGGTCGACGGCCGGTACCGCGTGCTCAGCCATCTCGCGGACGGCGGGATGGCCACGGTCCTGCTCGCCACCGACACGCGGCTGGACCGCGAGGTGGCGCTGAAGGTCATGCGCGAGGACCTGGCCGCGGACGAGACCTTCGTCTCCCGCTTCCGGCGCGAGGCGCGCTCCGCCGCCCGCCTCAGCCACCCCAACGTCGTGCAGGTGCACGACCAGGGCGAGGACGACGGCCGGATCTTCCTCGCGATGGAGTACGTGGCCGGTGAGACCCTCCGGGAACGCATCGGCACCGAGGGGGCGCTCACACCGCGGGAGGCCCTCGACCTCCTCGCGCCGGTGCTGACCGGCCTGGCGGTGGCCCACGACGCCGGCTACATCCACCGGGACGTCAAGCCGGAGAACGTCCTGATCTCCGAGGAGGGCCGGGTCAAGGTCGCCGACTTCGGTCTGGCCCGGGCCGTCACCTCCCAGACGCACACCGCCGACGAGGGCGTCCTCTACGGCACCGTCGCCTACCTCTCCCCCGAGCAGGTCGAGCGTGGCATCGCCGATGCTCGCAGCGACGTCTACGCGGCGGGCCTGGTGCTCTTCGAGCTGCTCACCGGCACCCGTGCGCTGCAGGGTGATTCGCCGATCCACATCGCCTTCCAGCACGTGCACGCGGACATCCCGGCCCCCTCGGAGCGGGTGCCCGGCCTGCCGCCGGAGCTGGACCACCTCGTGGCCGTGGCCACCCACCGCGACCCGGACCAGCGTCCCCGCGACGCCGGCGAGTACCTCGCGGAGGTCCGTGCGGTGCGCCGGGCGCTCACGCCCGCCCAGCTGGACCGCCGACCCGCCGGGGCCCCACACCCCGCGGGTGCCGCCGCGCCCGGCAACGCCGCCACGGTCGCCCACGCGCGCCCGGCCCCGACCCGCTCACTCACCGCACCGGCGCACCCCGGTGCCACCGGGGGCACGCTCCCTCCGGCCTCGTCCTCGCGGGGCCGGCTGGTCGCACTGCTGCTGGCACTGCTGCTCGTCCTCGGCGCCGGGTACTGGTGGTACGCCACCGCAGGGCCGGGCGGCGACGTCACCGTCCCGGACACCGCCGGCCAGACCCGCCAGCAGGCGGAGCAGACCCTCCGGGAGCACGACCTGGGACTCGAGGCGAAGCGGGCCTACGACGAGGACGTCCCCAAGGGGCGGGTGATCACCTCGAGCCCGCCGGCGCGCACCGAGGTCGGCCGGGGCGACGAGCTGACCGTCGTCTTCTCCCGCGGCCCGGAGCGGTACGCGGTGCCGGACCTCGCGGGCACGTCGCGCCAGCGCGCCGAGTCCCTCCTCGAGCGGCGCCACCTCCGGGTCGACGGGACCACCGGACGCTACGACGAGACCGTCCGCAAGGGCAGGGTCGTCGCGACGGAACCGGACGCGGGTACCGAGCTGAAGCGCGACTCCGGCATCGACCTCGTCCTCTCCAAGGGTCCCGAGCCCGTCGACGTGCCCTCGGTGACCGGCGAGAGGCTGGCAGCGGCCACGACCACCCTCGAGGAGGCCGGCTTCGAGGTCGACCGCAGCGCGGACGCCTACTCCTCCGACGTGCCGAAGGGGGCGATCACCGACCAGTCGCCGGCCGACGGGACGCTCCCGCGCGGTGGGACCGTCACCGTCACCGTCTCCAAGGGGCCGGAGATGGTCACCGTGCCGAAGGTCGAGGGGATGAGCCTCGCGGAGGCCACCCGGGCCCTGGAGTCGGCCGGCTTCGAGGTCACCGTCCAGAAGTTCCTCGGCGCCCCGATGGACGAGGTGCGAGCCTCCCGACCCGGTGGCGGCGAACGCGCCGAGAAGGGCTCGACCGTGACGATCCTCGTCGTGTGAGGATCAGCCCTCGGCGAGCATCTCCGCGGTGAGGAAGGCCAGCTCGAGGCTCTGCCGGTGGTTCAGCCGCGGGTCGCAGACGCTCTCGTAACGCTTGTTGAGGTCCTCGTCGAGGATCCGCTCGGCGCCACCGAGGCACTCGGTCACGTCGTTGCCGGTCAGCTCGATGTGCAGCCCGCCGGGGACGGTGCCGAGGCTGCGGTGCACCTCGAAGAAACCGCGCACCTCATCCACGACGTCCTCGAAGTCCCGGGTCTTGAAGCCCGAGGCCGACTCGAAGGTGTTGCCGTGCATCGGGTCGCAGATCCAGGTCACGGTCGCACCGGAGTCGCGCACCTTCTCGATGATCGGGGGCAGCGCCTCCCGGATCTTGCCGGCCCCCATCCGCGTGATGAAGGTCAGCCGGCCGGGCTCGCGCTGCGGGTCCAGCAGGTCGATGACGCGCAGCAGCTCCTCGGGGTCGGCCTTGTCGGAGACCTTCATCCCGATCGGGTTGCGGATCCGGCTGACGAACTCCAGGTGGGCGTGGTCCAGCTGCCGGGTGCGCTCGCCGACCCACAGGAAGTGCCCGGAGGTGTCGTAGAGGTCGCCGGTGCGGGAGTCCACGCGGGTCATCGGCCGCTCGTAGTCCAGCAGCAGCGCCTCGTGGGCCGACCAGAACTCGGTCGCGGTCATCGCGTCGAAGTCCACCCCGCAGGCGGCCATGAAGCGCAGCGCCTTGCTGATCTCCCGGGCGAGGCCCTCGTACCGGCGGTTGGCGGCGTTGGAGACGAAGCCGACGTTCCAGTCGTGGACCATCCGCAGGTCGGCGAAGCCGCCCTGGGTGAAGGCACGCACGAGGTTCAGGGTCGAGGCGCTCGTGTGGTACCCGCGCAACAACCGCTTCGGGTCCGGCTCCCGGGACTCGGCGGTGAACTCGAAGTCGTTGACCATGTCCCCGCGGTAGGCCGGCAGGGTGACCCCGTCACGGGTCTCGGTGTCCTTGCTGCGTGGCTTGGCGAACTGGCCGGCCATCCGCCCCATCTTCACCACGGGCATGCCGGCGCCGTAGGTGAGCACCGCCGACATCTGCAGCACGGTCTTGATCCGGTCGCGGATGTTGTCGGCGGTCGCGTGCTGGAAGGTCTCGGCGCAGTCCCCGCCCTGCAGGACGAAGGCCTCGCCGATCGATGCCTGGGCCATCCGGTCCCGCAGCTCGTCGCACTCGCCGGCGAAGACCAGCGGCGGACAGCTGCCCAGCGTCGACACGACCTCGTCGAGGGCGGTCCGGTCCGGCCAGGAGGGCTGCTGGGCCGCCGGGAGGTCGGTCGTGAGCGCATGGCTGGGCGTGTCGAAGGTGGGCGGTGCAGTGGTCACACCCCAAGGATAGGTCGCCGGTCCCTCGGAGACTGCAGACGTCCACCAGACAGACGTCCCGGGCGGCTCAGTCCGGCTTGTCCAGGCCCCTGCTGATCGCGAACCGGGTCAGCTCCACGCGGTTGTGCAGGTGCAGCTTCCCGAGGATGTTCTGCACGTGGTTCTGCACCGTGCGGTGGGAGAGGACGAGGTCGGCGGCGATCTCCTTGGCGGTCATGCCCATCGCCACGAGGCGCAGCACCTCGGTCTCCCGCTCGGTCAGCTCGGGGACCGGGGCGGTGTCCTGCTGCGGGTCCGAGCCCCGGGAGCGGGTGTGC
Organism: Janibacter corallicola NBRC 107790; assembly: GCF_001570965.1. Taxonomy (GTDB): domain Bacteria; phylum Actinomycetota; class Actinomycetes; order Actinomycetales; family Dermatophilaceae; genus Janibacter; species Janibacter corallicola. Next base: position 39,056 of record NZ_BCSR01000020.1, read on the forward strand.
ATCTCGCGGAACTCACCCAGGACGAGCCCGGCCAGCCCGGGTGTGAAGACCCCCTCCCCCGCCCCCGTGGCGGTCACCGCAGCGCGGATCTCCTCCGGGGAGGCGGACTTGACGAGGTAGCCGCTGGCCCCGGCCTTCACGGCGGCGAGGACGTCACGCTCCTCCCCGCTCGCGGAGAGGATGAGGACCTTCGTCGGCAGATCGCTGATCGCCCGACACACCTCGTCGCCGTTCATCTCCGGCAGGTTCAGGTCGAGCACGAGCACGTCGGGGACGGTCGCGCGGGTGCGCCGCACCGCGGCGGGACCGTCGGCCGCCGTGCCGACGACCTCGAAGTCCGTCTCCTGCAGGTCGCGCACCAGCGCGTCCCGCCACAGCGGGTGGTCATCGGCGACGAGGACGGTCAGGCCGCTGCCGCCGTCGGTTCCGGTACTCATGAGGGAGAGCCTGCCACGCGTCGGGCCGGGGCGGTGAGCGTCACGGTCGTGCCCCCGCCGGCGGGGGTGCGCCACGTCGCGTCACCGCCCAGGTCGAGCATGCGCCCGCGGATCGAGCTGCTCGCCCCGAGACGCCCCTCCTCCGCGGCCTGCACGAGCCGGTCCGAGGGCATCCCACGGCCGTTGTCGCGCACGACCACCTGGACCGCCTCGTCCGTGCGGTCCACGAGCACCCAGGCCCGCGCGCCCTCACCGGCGTGCAGCGCCACGTTGTCCAGGGCCGCGGAGACGGCCGCGCGGATCTCACTGGCGACGCCCTCGGAGAGGCGTACCGGCCCCGCCGGCAGGATGATCTCGACACCGTCGCGACGCAGCCGGCCCAGCAGGTCGCCGAGGTCGACCTCCTGATCGTGCCCGCCGGGTCCGGCGCCGGTCCGCCCGTCGGCCCCGCGCCCGGCGCCCCCTTCGGGCGGCCCATGGGCCTCGGAGGAGAGCCGGGAGATCAGGCTGCGCAGCGAGCGCTCCTGGTCCGCCGCGAGGTCGGCGAGCGCCGTGCCCTCGCCCCCCATCTGGCGACCGCGACGGTTGATCAGGGCCAGGGCCTGCAGCACGTTGTCGTGCACCTCCCGACCGATCCGGTCCCGCTCGGCGCTGCGCTCGCTGATGGCGATGGCCCGCTCGAGACGTCGTTGGCTCTCCGTGGCCAGCTGCACGGCCAACCCGACGAGGCCACCGAGCAGGTAGAGCAGGATGATGTTGTGCCAGGTCAGCTGGGTCTCGTGCTGGGTCTGGATGATGTTGGTCGTGGCGATGACGGTCGCCGCGAGGACCCCGCCCCGGACCCCCGACAGCAGCGCGGCGGCCATCACCGGGGCACCGGCCCACACGCCGGGGACCGTGGAGATCCCCGCGGTCACCTCGGCCGGTTCGTAGACGATGTTCGTCAGGAAGATGCCGGTGACCGCGATGGCCAGCTCGATGACGATCGCCAGTCGCGTCGGACGGGGCCGCAGCGGGGCCACGACCGACCAGCCGACGATGACGAAGCCGTAGGCGATGATCGGCCACCAGCTGATGACGTGCTCGCGGTGGACGAAGGCGATGAGCGCCGCCGCGTAGCCGATCGCGACGAAACGGTACAGCGCCAACCCTCTGCCCGCCGCGCTGTCCATGAGCGGCGAGGGGTGGTAGTGCCTCTGGTCGGCGCGACCGACGGGGAGGTCCACTCAGATCTCCCGTTGCCCCTCGGCCCAGGGGTTGTTCGGGTCGTCCTGTGGGTCCAGGGCCGCCTCCAGCTCGGGAGCGGCCCGGCCGGGCATGGCAGCCTCCTGCAGCTCCCGGGCGCGGCGCTTGGCGCGCACGAGCAGGCGCTCCTTCTCGGCCGTGGCGTAGGTGTCGACGTACTCCTGGCCGGAGAGCCGCATCAGCTCGTACATGACCTCGTCGGTGATCGAGCGCAGGACGAAGCGGTCCCCCTCCATGCCCTCGTAGCGGGAGAAGTCCAGCGGGGCACCGATGCGGACGCCCACCTGGTGGATGTTGGGGATGATCTGGCCGGTCGGCTGCGCCTTCTCGGTGTCGATCATCGCGACGGGGATGACCGGGACCCCGGCCGTCAGCGCCATCCGGGCCACGCCGGTGCGGCCCCGGTAGAGGCGCCCGTCCGGTGAGCGGGTGCCCTCCGGGTAGAGCGCGAGCAGGTCACCGGAGTCGAGGATCCGCAGGCCGGAGCGCAGCGCCGCCTCGCTCGCCTTCCCGCCACTGCGGTCGATCGGCACCTGCCCGACCCCGCGGAAGAAGGCCGCCGTGAGCCACCCCTTGATGCCCGTGCCCGTGAAGTAGTCGGACTTCGCGAGGAAGGTCACGCGTCGCTCGATCATGAGCGGCAGGAAGATCGAGTCGGAGAAGGACAGGTGGTTGCTCGCGAAGATCGCGCCACCCTCGTCCGGGACGTGCTCGATCCCCTCGACCCACGGACGGAAGAAGACCCGCAGCAGGGGACCCACGATGATCCTCTTGAGGACCCAGTACAGCACCGACGCGCCACCTCCATTCTGGTCGAACTGTAGTGCACGGCGGAGGGCTCCGGCGGCGACCGTGCGAGGATGGGAGCAGCAGCATCACCGGAGGCGAGCACGGAGCGGGAGATGGCCGAGGCACAGCAGCCCGACGAGCGTGACGTCGACGCGATCTTCGAGTCGATCGTTGCCCGTTGGGAGGACGAGGCACTCGACCCGCAGCAGGGACCCACCGAGCCGGATGACGAAGGGGGCGCCCCGCCGCCCCACCGACACGGGCCGACGAATCCTGCGCCGCGCGGTCGTGGGGCGACCAATCCACCCCCGAGCCGTCGCAGCGCGACGAACCCGCCCTGGGGGGCCCGCCACCCGGAGGCGGAGGAGGAGGGCAAGGGGGACGTCTCCCCCTTCGCCCACGACGGCTCGGTGCCGTGGCGGGTGGACCCGACGAACTCGGTCGCCGACCTGCTCGGCCAGCCGGAGCACCCCGGCACGGCCGAGGACGACGAGGGCTTCACTCCCCCGCCCACCCGGCCGCTGCCGCCGCTGAGCGACCGGCTCTTCTGGGGCGCGCTCGTCGGGCTCGTCCTGGGCCCGCTCGGCCTGGTCTGGCTCGTCTTCCTCCGGCCGGAGGCCGGCTTCCTCACCAAGGTGGTCGTCTTCGGGCTGATCGTCGGCGGTTTCACCTGCCTGGTGCTGCGCCAGCCGACCCACCGCGGCGACGACCCGGACGACGGCGCACGGGTCTAGCGGGGCGAGTTCCCCTCGCGCGCCCCGAGACTGGCAGCGCCGATGAGACCGGCGTCGGGGCCGAATCGGGCCGCGGTGATCCGCGCCGCCGGTCGGTACCCACGCCCCGTCAGCTGCCGGGCGAAGGTCTCCCGCGCCGGGCCGAGGAGCAGGTCGCCCGCGGCGCTCACACCGCCACCGATGACGAAGACCTCCGGGTCCAGGGCCGCCGCGAGGTTGGCCAGACCGACGCCGAGCCAGTGACCGATCTCGGCGAGGAGCTCGATGGCCGTCGCGTCGCCGCACCGGGCGATGTCGGTGATGGCCGGCCCGGTGAGGCGCGAGACGTCACCGCCGACGTGGGCGAGCAGATCGGTGGCCATCGGCGAGTGGGCCATGGCGAGCCCCTTGGCCTCGCGCACGAGGGCATTGCCCGAGGAGTACTGCTCCCAGCAGCCGCGGTTGCCGCACTCGCAGCGCTGACCGCCGGGGACGACCTGCATGTGCCCGAACTCCCCCGCGATGCCGTACCGGCCCCGCACGAGCGCGCCCTCCACGAGGATCGCGCCACCGATCCCGGTGCCGAGGGTGATCATCACCGCGTGGCTGGCCCCCGCGGCCGCCCCGAAGCGGTGCTCCGCCCACAGGGCGGCATTGGCGTCGTTCTCGATCGTGATCGGCAGGTCGATCCGGCAGCCGAGGGACTCCCGCAGCGGCTCGTCCCGCCAGGAGAGGTGGGGGGCGAAGACGACCGTGGAGCGGTCCGCCGCGACGAAGCCGGCCGCGCCGATGCCGACGGTGAGCGGCCGGTCGATGCCGTCCTCCTCGGCCATCGCGAGCAGCTCGTCGACGACCTCGACGAGGGTGTCCTCGACGACACGGGGCGCGTTGGAGCGGTCGGGGGTGTCCCGCCGGGTGCGCACGAGGATGCGTCCCTCCTCGTCGAGGACGCCTCCGGAGACCTTCGTGCCCCCGATGTCCAGACCGATCGCGGTCCTCACGAGGCGCTCTCCCGGGCCAGGGCGGCCACGCCGACGATGCCGGCGTCGTTGCCCAGGGTGGCCAGGGCCAGGTCGGGCGAAGGGCGGTACCCACGCCCGACGATCCGGCGGCCGAGGGAGGCGGCGGCCGGCCCGAGCAGCAGGTCACCGGCGTCGGCGACGCCCCCGCCGATGACGACGAGGCCGGGGTCGAGCACCGCGCACAGCGTCGCGATCCCCTCCCCGAGCCGGGCGCCGAGATCGGCGAGGAGCTCGACGGCGGCCTGGTCCCCGTCCACGGCTGCGGCGGTGACGTCCTCGCCGGTGAGCCGGTCGGCGTCGCCCCCGCAGCGGTCCCGCAGGCCCTGGACGTGGGGCGAGGAGGAGTGGATCACCTCGCGGGCGGTGCGCACGAGGGCGCTGCCGGAGGCGAAGACCTCGAGGCACCCACGGTTGCCGCAGCCGCAGCGCGGCCCGTCCGGGTCCAGGACGACGTGGCCGATCTCGCCGCCCGCCCCGAAGCTGCCGCGCAGCAGCTGGTCGCCGGCGACGGCGCCACCGCCGATGCCGGTCCCCACGGTGATCAGCGCCATGGCGTCGGTGTCCGCGGCGGCCCCGGTGCCGTGGCGGTACTCGCCCCAGGCGGCGGCGTTCGCGTCGTTCTCCACGACGACGGGGCGTCCCAGTCGTTGCTCCACCTCACCTGCGAGGTCGATGTCCCGCCAGGGCAGGTTCGGTGCGAACCACAGGTGGCCGTGGTGACCGTCGACGAGCCCGGCGCAGGCGAGACCGACTCCCGCCACGGGGCCGTCAGCGGTCTCCAGCAGCTCGGCGGCCAGCCGCGCGATGGCAGCGACGATCCCCACGGTGTCCTCGGGGGTCGCCGCCTGCGTGCGGTGGCTGATGCGTCCGCCGGCGTCGACGAGCCCGCCGGCCAGCTTGGTCCCGCCGATGTCGATGCCGATGGCGGGTGCCTCCCGCTCGGGTCGGCTCATGCTCCACTTCCCGCCCCGGACCCGGCGCCCGCGTCGTCGTCGTGCACCACGATCCGCTCACCCCGGTCGGTGTGCGGCGTGTGCTCCGGCGTCTGGTCGAGGTCGACGCCGAGCACGTCCGCGACTCCGTCGGCGCCGAGCACCGCACGGGTGATGGCCTCGGCGAGGAGGCTGACGCCCGTCAGGGCACGCTGGCTCGTCGCCGAGTCCAGCTCGCGCAGGTCCTCGCCCAGCTCGTCCATGTCGATCTCGGAGAGCAGGCGCAGCAGCGAGGCCACGGCCTCGCCCACGTCGTCCGCCGCTCCGCCGCCGTGGTCCGTGCCGTCAACCACGCGGCCACACCGCCTCGTCGGGGGACATCGCCACGGTCAGGACGCCGCCGGCGACGCCGGCCCGCTCGACCGTGCACCGCCGCAGGACCGAGGGCAGCAGGACCCGGCGGGAGCGACCCGCGCACTGCAGCAGCAGCTCGTCGTCGTGGCGGACCAGCTCCAGGTCGCCCGCCCGGATCCCCGGCAGCGCGACCCGCAGCAACCAGACGTCCTCGCTGCGCTCCACGAGGGGCCGTGCCGTTGCCTCGACCTGGGGCAGGTACTCGATCCCGGCCGCTCCGGGCGGGTGGACGGCGGTGAGGGTCCGGCCGCGCAGCGCCAGGAGCACCTCGGCGTCGGCCCGGCGGGCGGACCCGACCGGCCCGGCGGGGGCCGCCAGGTGCAGCGCGGTGCCGGACGCGTCACTGAGCACCTCGTCGAGGTCCGCCAGCAACTCACCACCCTCACGAAGGGCGGTGAGCAGCGTGCTCGTGGGGGCGGGGAGGGACCCGACTCCCGGGGGCGCGACGAGCGTCTCCCACCGGGCCACCACGGGGACGAAGGCCTCCATCGTCCGTGCGATGCGCTGCGGCAGGTCGAGGAGCCGCCCGACCTCCAGCGGCACCGCGGCGACGAGGTCCACCCCCTGGGCCCTCGCCTGGTCCACCTCGCGGGCCAGCCGCAGCAGGGTGGGCAGCTCGGGGGGCAGGACCCGGGCGAGCAGGTCGGCGATCACCGGCGCCGGCAGGTCCAGCGCGGCGAAGAGGCGGTCCAGGTGGGCGCGGACGGCGACCACGACGGGGTCCCGGCCCTCCCCCGAGGAGGCGTGCACGACCGGACCCGCGGACTGCAGGCCGGCGCTGATCCGGGTGGTGACGGCCTCGCTGTGCTCGCCGCCGCCGATGACGAGATGAACTCCCACGGGGTCAGGCTTCGGCGCGGTTCTTCAGGTCACGCAGCGCCGTGTCGACGATGACCTTCTCCGCCTTGCGCTTGAGCATCCCCAGCATGGGCACCTTGAGGTCGACCGTCAGCTCGTAGACGACCTCGGTCCCCGCGTCGGACTCGGTCAGCGTGTAGGAGCCGTCCATCGCCTTGAGCATGGTGGCCTCGACGAGCTGCCAGGAGGCGACACCGGCACCGGACTCCTCGACGTCCCAGGTGTACTCGAGGGTGTAGGTGTCCTTGATCGCCCCGGCGTCCAGGGAGAAGCGGGCCTGGTCGGGCCACCCGTCCCCGTCCTCGGTGAGGATCTCGACGCGGGTGATCTCCTTGGCCCACTCCGGGTAGGCCTCGAGGTCGGCGATGATGTCCAGGACGTCCCCGCAGGGAGCGTCCACGACGATGCTGGAGCGCGTGCTGTCGGCCATGGCGGGCAGACTACAGGCCACCGCCTCGTGGCCGCCGACCCTCGAGGTGGTCCTTGATCACATGCAGGCCGCCCTTCCACCGGCGACGGTGCTGCTGCACCCAGCGCCGACCTCCCCGGCGCTGCCTCCCGTGGAGGAAGTGGTGGACGATGGTGCCGCCCGAGGCCTCCTCCAGCCAGATCTCGAGGCGCCCCTCGACGTCGCCGGCGGCGCGCCAGCGCACCCCCTTCGTCCCCCGGTCCTGGAGGACCTCCCGCTGCAGGCCCGGCCAGAGCCGGTCGAGCAGGCCCGGCTCGTCCAGCGCGGCACGCACCGTCGCGGGCCGGGCGCGCACGAAGGTCTCGTCCACGACGTCGACGGTGCGGGGGCGGAGGGACACCGGCACAGATTATGGCCTCGATCACGCCCGGTGCCAGCCCGCCGCCCGCCCATGCCCGGTAAGGTCAAGGGCAGCGTGCGCCCCTGCGGAGTGGGCGGAGAACGGTGAACCGGCGACACAAAGGAGACCATGTGAACGACAACTCGATGCCTCGGATCGTCGACGGTGACCCGAAGGACTCCCTCGCCGACCTTCCCGGCCGCAACGCCGCCCGGCACCCGCAGCGGGTGGCCTTCTCCGTCAAGGAGGCCGACTCCTGGCGTGACGTGACCGCCTCCCAGTTCAACGAGGACGTGCGCGGCCTCGCCAAGGGCCTCATCGCCCAGGGCCTGGAGGCCGGCGACCGGATCGGACTCGTCGCGCGCACCCGCTACGAGTGGACCGTGATCGACTTCGCGGCGTGGGCCGCGGGCGGCGTCGTGGTCCCGATCTACGAGACCAGCTCCGCCGAGCAGATCGAGTGGATCGTCAAGGACTCCGGCACCTCGCTGCTCATCGTCGAGACCGCCAAGCACCAGCAGATCGCGACCGAGGCCACCCGGGAGCAGTCCGGGGTACGGCACGTCTGGACCATCGACAACGGCGACCTGGACACCGTCGTCGCCAGCGGCTCCGAGGTCAGCGACGAGGACCTCGACGCCCGCATCGCCGGCACGGGACGCGAGACGGTCGCGACGATCATCTATACCTCCGGCACCACCGGTCGCCCGAAGGGGTGCCAGCTGACGCACGACAACTTCCTCGGTCTGGCGGAGAACACCCAGGCGAAGATGAAGGACCTCCTCGAGCGGGAGGACGCCTCGACGCTGCTCTTCCTGCCCCTCGCACACGTCTTCGCCCGTTTCATCGAGGTCCTGGCCGTGACCGCCGAGGTCCGGATGGGCCACAGCGCCGACATCGCCAACATCCTCGACGACTTCCAGGCCTTCAAGCCGACCTTCATCCTCGCCGTGCCGCGGGTCTTCGAGAAGATCTACAACAAGGCCAACGAGCAGGCGACCGCGGGCGGCAAGGGCAAGATCTTCGCCAGGGCCGCGGAGACCGCCATCGCCTGGTCCGAGGCCCAGGACACCGGCTCGGTGCCGCTGAAGCTGAAGTTGCAGCACGCGCTCTTCGACAAGCTCGTCTACTCCACGCTGCGCTCGAAGATGGGCAACAAGGTCGAGTACGCCGTCTCCGGCGGCGCGGCCCTGGGGACCCGCCTCGGGCACTTCTTCCGCGGCATCGGCGTGACGATCCTCGAGGGCTACGGCCTCACCGAGACCACGGCCCCGGCCACGGTCAACCTGCCGGACAACACCAAGATCGGAACCGTCGGCCTGCCGCTGCCGGGCGTGTCGGTCCGGATCGCCGATGACGGCGAGGTGCTCATCAAGGGCGTCAACGTCCTCAAGGGCTACCACGGGAACGAGCAGGCGATGGCCGAGGCGGTCCAGGACGGCTGGTTCCACACCGGCGACCTCGGCGACCTCGACGAGGACGGCTTCCTGAAGATCACCGGCCGCAAGAAGGAGATCCTCGTGACCGCCGGCGGCAAGAACGTCGCCCCGGCCGTCCTCGAGGACCGGCTGCGCGCCCACCCGCTCATCAGCCAGTGCCTCGTCGTCGGCGACGGCAAGCCCTTCATCGCCGCGCTCATCACCCTCGACGAGGAGATGCTGCCCGGCTGGGCCTCGAACAACGGCCTCGGCTCGCTCACCCTCGAGCAGGCCCGGACCAACGAGACCGTGCTCGCCGAGGTCCAGTCCGCGGTCGACGACGCGAACAAGGCGGTCTCCAAGGCCGAGTCGATCCGCAAGTTCACGATCCTCAAGGAGGACTTCACCGAGGAGAACGGCACGATGACCCCCTCCCTGAAGCTGAAGCGGAAGGTCATCATGACCGACTACGAGGACGAGGTCGAGGCCCTCTACGGCAACTGACCCGACCTCACCCGGCCTCCCGGGTCCGTCCCCGATGCAGTGGCAGGGGCTCGCGCACCGCGCGGGCCCCTG
>NZ_BCSR01000021.1 GCF_001570965.1 Janibacter corallicola NBRC 107790
GGCGGCGGGGCGAAGGGGGCCGGTCACCGGCCCCCTTCGCCCCGTCTGCTCAGGCCCCGGGGTCCTTCGGCAGCTGCTGGTGGGTGGCCACGGCCAACCGGTTCCACACATTGATCGTGGCGATCGCGAGGAGCACCTGGACCAGCTCCTCCTTCGAGAACTGCGCCGCGGCGGCCTCCCAGACCTCGTCGGGCACGCCCTGCTCGCCGATGAGCGTGACCGCCTCGGTGAGGGCCAGCGCGGCCTGCTCCGCCTCGGTGAAGAAGTCCCGCGCCTCCCGCCACCCGACGAGGATGTCCAGCCGGCGCTGCTCCTCGCCGTTCGTGCGGGCGTCGCGGGCGTGCATGTCGAGGCAGAAGGCGCAGCCGTTCAGCTGCGAGGCCCGCAGCTTGATCAGCTCGTAGAGACCGGTGTCCAGCCCGCTGCTGCGGACGTAGGTCTCCATCCCCAGGACGGCCTTGCCCGCCTCGGGGTCGACCGAGAAGTAGTCGAGCCGTGCGCTCATGGTGATCGCTTCCTCTCCTGACGTGGGTGTGGAGCCTCTCAACGGACTCCGCTCACCCGGAACTGGATGGACACGCGCGGCCCCACGGTCGCGCTGGTCTTGGGGACGGCGTGGTCCCAGGTGCGTTGGCAGGCGCCGCCCATGACGACCAGGTCGCCGTGCCCGAGCGAGACCCGCTGTGAGGCGCCGCCGTCGCGCGGGCGCAGCGCCAGGTGCCGGGAGGAGCCGAGCGAGACGATCGCGACCATCGTGTCCTCCTCGCGGCCGCGCCCGATGCGGTCCCCGTGCCAGGCGACCGAGTCCGCGCCGTCGCGGTAGAGGCACAGCCCGGCCGTGACGAAGGGCTCGCCGAGCTCGCGGGCGTAGTGCGCGGAGAGGTCCTCGCGCATGTCCGTCAGCAGCGGGTGGGGGAGGGGCTCGTCCTCAGCGTAGAAACGCAGCAGTCGCGGCACGTCGACGACGGAGTCGTACATTCGGCGCCGCTCCGAGCGCCAGGGGACCTCGCGCAGCAGCGTGGCGAGCACCTCGTCGGCGCCGGTCGCCCACCCCGGCAGCAGGTCCAGCCAGGCGCTCTCGTCGAGGTGGCGGCGGTGGGCTGCGCCGAGCCGCCCGAGGGTCGGGGTCGGTGCGTCGTCGAAGAGCGAGGACTGCAGCGCCATCACCCCTCAAACATACCACCATCCCTCGAACTGGTGTTCGAGAGGATCGCCCGGGGCCGAGGGGTGTCGATCGCTGTCGCCGGCAGGGGAGAGAATGGTCCGGTGCCCCTATACCGCGACTCCGGGGTCGTCCTGCGCACCCACAAACTGGGTGAGGCCGACCGGATCATCACCGTGCTCACCCGCGAGCGCGGCAAGATCCGTGCCGTGGCGAAGGGGGTGCGCCGCACCAAGTCCCGCTTCGGTGCCCGCCTGGAGCCCGGGATGCACGTGGACCTGCAGTGCTACGAGGGGCGCAACCTGGACACCGTGACCCAGGCCGAGACCCTTGACCCCTGGGGCGACACCATCGCCCGGGACTACCGGCGGTGGACCGCGGCAGCCGCCGTCCTGGAGACCGCGGACCGGCTCACCGAGGAGGGCCAGGTGGCGGTGCAGCACCACCTGCTGCTCGCCGGAGCACTGCGTTCCCTCGCCCAGGACGAGCACGCCTCCGAGCTGGTCCTGGACGCCTATCTGCTGCGGGCGGTGGCCGTCTCGGGCTGGGCGCCGAGCTTCCACGACTGCGCCCGGTGCGGCCAGACCGGCCCGCACCGCGCCTTCCACGTCGCCTCCGGTGGGGTGCTGTGCCGCGACTGCCGGGTACCTGGCTCCTCGGCACCCGCCCCCGAGACCCTCGAGCTGCTCGCCGCACTGCTGACCGGTGACTGGGTGGTCGCCGACGCCTCGTTGGTGCGGCATCGGCGGGAGGGGTCCGGGCTGACCTCGGCCTTCCTCCAGTGGCACCTCGAGCGCGGTGTGCTCTCCCTTCGCCACGTCGACCGCAGCCAACACCAGAGGACCGGATGAGTCGCTACGCCACCCCCTTCGCCCACTCCAGCGGTGCCACGCCGCCGCCGGTGCCCGCCGAGCTCATCCCGAACCACGTGGCGATCGTCATGGACGGCAACGGTCGGTGGGCCAACCAGCGTGGCCTGCCCCGGACCAAGGGGCACGAGGCGGGGGAGGGGGCGCTGCTCGACGTCGTCGCCGGCGCGCTCGAGATCGGGGTGCCGCATTTGTCGAGCTATGCCTTCTCCACCGAGAACTGGCGCCGCTCGCCCGAGGAGGTGCGCTTCCTCATGGGTTTCAACCGTGACGTGATCCGCCGCCGCCGGGACCAGCTGCATTCCTGGGGCGTGCGGATGCGCTGGGTCGGCCGGCGACCGAAGCTGTGGCGCTCGGTGATCAAGGAGCTCGAGATCGCCCAGGAGATGACCCGGGACAATGACGCGATGACGCTCTACTTCTGCGTCAACCACGGTGGCCGCGCCCAGATCGCTGACGCGGTGCGCGGGATCGCGACCGACGTGGCCGCCGGACGGCTCAAGGGTTCGCGCGTCGACGAGCGCACCATCGCCCGCTACCTCAGCGAGCCGGACATGCCGGACGTGGACCTCTTCCTGCGCTCCTCCGGCGAGCAGCGCACGAGCAACTTCCTGCTCTGGCAGTCCGCCTACGCGGAGATGGTCTTCCAGGACACGCTGTGGCCGGACTACGACCGCCGCCACCTCTGGGAGGCCATCGAGACATACGCCCGGCGGGACCGGCGTTACGGCGGGGCGGTCGACGCCCCGGGCGCGTGACGGCCTAGCCCCGCCGGCGGGCCGAGCGCACCGTGCGCGTGGCACGCCGGCGGAGGCGACGCAGGTCCCGGGCCAGGGCACCCGGCGTCTCCGGGCCGGACTGCGACTCCGTGCGCGACCGTTCGGTGAGCCGCTGGAGCTCTCGGTCGGCGTGCTGGAGCTCCCGATTGGTGCGCTCGAGATCACGATCGGCGTGCCTGAGGTCCCGCCGCAGCCCGCGCGCGGCGGCGCTCAGGTCACCGATGCGCTGGTTGGCGACCGTGTGGTGGGCGGCGTGGTCGATGGCATCGGCGGACCAGCCGTCGACGAAGCTGAGGCTCTCGAAGCTCCACCGCTCGCCGAAGGCGTCGAAGTCCTTGGCGTAGGAGTCCTCGATGATCTCGCGGACCCCTCCCTCGAGCACCTCCGGCGTCATGGCCAGGGGGGTCTCGTTCGCACGAGGGGTGTAGAGCGGCTGGTCCTTGCCGAGCGGCTCGAGGTGGGCGTGGACGTCGGCGAAGAGCGTGCCGAGCTCCTTGAGGCCGTAGACCCTCGTGTAGTTCACGCTCTGGGGACGCACCGAGCGCACCTGGTTCTGGAAGTGAACGTCGTGACGCAGCTCGGGGTGGGTCTCCCACGGGCGGGCGTGGACGAAGGCGCGCCAGTCCTCGAGTACCTGCTCCGCCGACGTCGGCGTGCGGGGGAACCACGGCTGGTCGGAGTACATCTCCACGTACCTCGCGTGCCGCACGAGGAACTTCGACTCCCATGCCGACCACAGCCGGCTGAAGGGGCTGCGGACGACGGCGAAGACGAACCAGTCGTCCGTGGGGTCGATGGCCGCCAGCTGTTCCGGCGGCAGCTGGGTCAGCTGCGGGGTCCGTTGCCAGCGCTGGCGCCCGCCGTGGATCCCGAGGAGGCGGCTCTGCTGGCCTCCGATCGCGCCGACGAAGGATTGGGGGTTCTCACCCGCGAGATCGGCGACCATCCAGCGCAGACTGGTGCAGGCCGCCTTCGTGACCGACATGTAGACCATCTTGTGGTCCGGCAGCACGAAGGAGTTCGGGGGCGGGGCGATGCCGTTGAGCAAGGGTGTGGTGGGAGCAGGCATGCTTTCGTTCGGTCCGGCGACGAGTGTGGCGTGAACGTCAACGTCTACCACACGTGGATCGCCGAGTCCCGCTCCGTGCCCGCGAGACCCGCTGCGCGACGCCCTTTCAGCCTCCGTGGTCACCGGCGCAGTCGGTGCAGCGCCCGAAGAGCTCCAGGGTGTGCGCGACATCGGTGAAGCCGTGCTCGGCCGCCACCCGGTCGGCCCAGCGTTCCACGGTCGGCCCCTCGACCTCGACGGTGCGGCCGCAGTCGCGGCAGACGAGGTGGTGGTGGTGCCCGGTGCTGCACCGGCGGAAGACCTGCTCGCCCTCGTCGGTGCGCAGGGTGTCGACGATGTCCTCGGCGACCATCGCCTGCAGGGTGCGGTAGACGGTGGCCAGCCCGATCCGCTCGCCACCACGGTGCAGGCTGGCGTGGACCTCCTGTGCGGAGCGGAAGCCGTCCACACCCTCCATGTCGCGCTCGATCGCGATGCGCTGGCGGGTCGGACGTCTGGTGGTGGTTCCGCTGCTCATCATCGGCTCCCTTCGAGATCGCCCTCGGCGCCGGGGACGTCGCCGTGCTCGTCCCAGTGGTCCCCGTGGCGGGCGTGCCGGTGACCGTCGTGCAGGTAGTCGACGTGGTCGCCGTGCAGGACGACGTCGTGGCCGCACTCCTCCCAGTGCACGTGCTCGTGGGTCTCGGCGCTGCGGTGGCGTGTCATCCGGGAGTGGTGGAGCAGCCAGGAGCCGAGCGCGGAGGCCACGAAGACCGCGATCGCGAGCAGCACGATCGTCGCCCCCGAGGGGGTGTCGGCGTAGAAGCTGGTGAAGACGCCGCCGGCGCTGGTGAGCAGTCCGACGGCGACGGCCGCGAGGAGGCTCCCGCGGAAGGAACGGCCCAGGTGCTGCCCGGTGGCATTGGGCAGGATCATCAGGGCGCTGATGAGCAGCAGGCCGATGACGCGCATCGAGATGACGACGGTGACGCCGGTGAGCACCGCGAGCAGGATGTTCGTCGCGAGCACCGGCAGACCCGAGGCGCGGGTGTACTCCTCGTCCTGGGCGACGGCGAAGAGCCGGTCGCGCAGCAGCAGGACGGTCACGAGCACGACCGCGGCGAGGACCGCGAAGGCGATGAGGTCGCCCCGGGAGACGGTGTTGAGGGCGCCGAAGAGGTATCCCTGCAGGTTGGTGCTCGACCCGTCGGGTGCCTTTGAGATCGTGACGACACCGGCGGCGATGCCGCCGTAGAACATCACCGCGAGCGCGAGGTCCCCGCCGGTGCGGCCGTGGTGGCGCAGCACCTCGATCGCGACCGCACAGGCCACGACGACCACGAGAGCGGTCAGCACGGGGGAGTTGCCGGTGAAGACCCCGACCCCGACCCCGGCCAGCGCCACGTGGCCCATCCCGTCGCCGATGAGGGACAGGCCGCGCTGGACGAGGAAGACCCCGACCAGTGGTGCGGACGCGCCGACCAGCAGCGCCGCGATGAGCGAGTTGCGCATGAACTCCAGGCTGAGCAGGTCCATCATCGCGGGCCTCCGGTCGGTGGGAGCGCCGTGGTCTGCACGGGGGAGGGGGCGGTCGGCGCCGTGACGTCGTGATCGGCGGGACCGAGGTCGCCCGGCAGTTGCGAAGGGGGGCCGTCGTGGACCACGCGGCCGCCGCGGACGAGCACCGCCCGGGTGACGACGTCGGCGAGGGGGGCGAGCTCGTGGGTGACGATGACGAGCGTGGCGCCGCGCTGGACGAGCCGGCGCATCACCGCGGTGAGGACCTGCTGGTGGCCCCGGTCGACACCGGCGGTCGGTTCGTCCATGAGGAAGACCTCGGGTCGGCTGGCCAGCGCCCGGGCGATGAGCACCCGCCGCTGCTGGCCCCCGGACAGGGTGGCGACGTCGTGCTGGGCGAGGTCGCCGAGGCCGACGACGGCCAGGGCCTCGGTGACCAGGGCCCGGTCGGCGAGGGAGCGGACCCGCCACGGCGCCCACCATGGTGTGCGCACGGTGCGTCCCATGGTGACGATCTCCTCGGCCGTCGCTTTGACGGCAGAGGCGAGGGTGTGCCGTTGCGGGACGTAGCCCAGACCCGCTGCCGCCGCGCGTGACCTGAGGGGGGCGCCGCCGACCCGACCGCTGCCGCGGTGCAGGTCGGCCAGCCCGAGCAGACCGCGCACGAGGGTGGACTTGCCGGCGCCGTTGGGGCCCAGGACCGCGACGACCTCGCCGCGGCCGATGGTCAGGTCGACATCTCGGACCACGGTGCGGTCCTCGTAGCCGAAGGCCGCGCCCCGCAGCTCCAGGACCGGCTCGGCCCCGGCGGCCGCGGGCGTCGCTCTCGTCCTCAGCTGCATGCTGCTCCCTCCTGCACCGCGGCGAGGTTGCTGCGCATGACCTGGAAGTAGTTCGACCCCTTCGAGTCGTCCGAGAGGCCCTCGATCGGGTCGAGCACGGCGACCGTGGCGTCGGCGTCGTCGGCGATGGTCTCGGCCAGTGCCGCCGGCAGCTGCGGCTCGGTGTAGACCGTCTCGATCCCCTCGTCGCGGATGTGGTGGATCAGCTCGGCCATCACCCTCGGGCTCGGCTCGTCGTGCGGGCTCAGGCCCGCGATGGGTTCCTGGGTGAAGCCGTACCGGTCGGCGAAGTAGCCGAAGGAGGCGTGGCCGGTGACGAGCTCGTGGCGCTCGCAGTCCGCCAGGCCCGAGCTCAGCTCTCGATCGAGCCGGTGCAGCCGCTTGGCGAAGTCCTTCGCGTCGGCCCGGTAGTCGGCCGCGTGCTCCGGGTCCGCCTCGGCCAGCCGGTCACCGATCGCCTCGCCGACGTCGGCGTAGCGCGTCGGGTCGAGCCAGAAGTGGGGATCCATCCCACCGTGATCGTGGCCCTCGTGCTCGCCGTGGTCGTGGCCCTCGTGGTCGTGACCCCCTTCGCCCTCCGCGGACTCCGGGGCCAGGTGCGCGGCGGGTGCCACGTCGAAGGCCGCGTCGCCGGCCCCGGCCGCGGCGTCGTCGACGGCGGGCTGGAAGTCCTTCAGGTAGATCAGCTGGTCGGCCTCCTTGACCTCGAGCACCTGCCTGGGCGTCAGCTCGAGGTCGTGGGCCTCGGTCCCCGGCTGGGTCAGGTTGCTGCTCACCACGTGCTCCCCGCCGATCTGCTCGACGGCGTACTCGAGGGGGTAGAAGGAGGTGAGCACCTCGAGCCGGCCGTCCTCGGACCCTGTGCTGCTCGGGCCGGTGCAGCCGGCTGCGGTGATGAGGGAGAGGCAGCAGGCGCACTGCAGTGCACGGGTCATGAACATGACAATCATTCTCAACTTAAGTGAGAATGATTGTCAATCTCGGGGGGAGGGCGATCAGCGGGGGACCACTTGGATGACCGTCAGGCCGGCGATGAGGACGATGACCGCGATCCGCATCAGCCGCTCCGCCACGGTCAGGCGCGGCCAGCTCAGGGCGAGCATCCACGCGAGGTAGAGGATGACCAGGCCCCACGCGATCGCGCCCCACGGGCCGAGGAAGCCGCCGATCAGCACGAGCGCGAAGACGACGATGATCGGCACGGCCGGGGGGAGGCGGCTGATGAACGTGATCGCGGGGAGGCTGGCCCGCTCGAGGGCATTGGTCGCCACCGGCTCGGGGCGTTGCGAAGGCGGTCTGCTCACCCCCTCAGGGTAGGCGGGGCGCGGGCCCCCTTCGTCATCGAGGCCGATGGGCGGCCCGCGGGCGCGGAACGTTAGCCTGCCCCCATGGCCAAGCCGACCTCCACCGTGGACACCGTCGTCAACCTCTGCAAGCGCCGGGGATTCGTCTTCCCGTGCGGGGAGATCTACGGCGGTACCCGCTCCGCCTGGGACTACGGACCCCTGGGCGTGGAGCTGAAGGAGAACATCAAGCGCCAGTGGTGGCGCTCGATGGTCATCGGCCGCGACGACGTCGTCGGTCTGGACTCCTCGATCATCCTGCCGCGGGAGACCTGGGTCGCCTCCGGCCACGTGGGCACCTTCAGCGACCCGCTCGTGGAGTGCCTCAGCTGCCACCGGCGCCACCGCCAGGACCACCTGCAGGAGGCCCTCGCGGACAAGGCCGCCAAGAAGGGCAAGGAGATCGACCCCGACGAGGTCCCGATGTCGCAGATCGTCTGCCCTGACTGCGGCACCCGGGGGCAGTGGACCGCGCCGCGCGAGTTCAACATGATGCTCAAGACCTACCTGGGCGTCATCGAGGACGAGTCCGGGCTGCACTACCTGCGCCCGGAGACCGCGCAGGGGATCTTCATCAACTTCAACAACGTGCTGCAGACCTCGCGGAAGAAGCCGCCCTTCGGCATCGCGCAGACGGGCAAGTCCTTCCGCAACGAGATCACGCCCGGCAACTTCATCTTCCGCACGCGGGAGTTCGAGCAGATGGAGATGGAGTTCTTCGTCAAGCCCGGCGACGACGAGGACTGGCACGAGTACTGGATCGAGGAGCGCACCCGCTGGTACACCGACCTCGGGATCAAGCCGGAGAACCTGCGCCACTTCGAGCACCCTGAGGAGAAGCTGAGCCACTACGCAAAGCGGACCGTCGACATCGAGTACCGCTTCAACTTCGCCGGCAACGAGTGGGGCGAGCTCGAGGGCATCGCCAACCGCACCGACTTCGACCTGACCAGCCACAGCAGGCACTCCGGCACGGACCTGGTCTTCTACGACCAAGCGAACGACGAGAAGTACACGCCGTACGTCATCGAGCCAGCGGCCGGGCTCTCCCGCTCGATCATGACCTTCCTCGTTGACGCCTACGCCGAGGACGAGGCCCCCAACGCGAAGGGGGGCGTGGACACGCGCACCGTGCTGCGCCTGGACCACCGGCTGGCACCGGTCAAGGCGGCCGTGCTTCCGCTCTCGCGGAACGCCGACCTCTCCCCGAAGGCCCGCGACCTGGCGACGCAGCTGCGCAAGAACTGGAACGTCGACTTCGACGACGCGCAGGCGATCGGCAAGCGCTACCGCCGCCAGGACGAGATCGGCACCCCGTACTGCATCACGGTCGACTTCGACACCCTCGAGGACCAGGCCGTGACCATCCGGGACCGGGACACGATGGCCCAGGAGCGGGTCTCGCTCGACCAGGTCGAGGCGTGGCTCGCCCCGAAGCTGCTCGGTAGCTGATCCGGGTGGCGCCGGCGGGTGCGGACGTCCGGCTGCTGCTCGTCCACGGCAGCCGCCTCAACGCCGCCGCGTGGGTGCCGCTGGAGCGCGAGCTGCTCGGCCGGGTCGTCTGCGACCACCTCGACCTGCCCGGGCACGGTCACGCGGCGGGTGAGCGCTTCACGCTGGCGGGGGCCCGCGCCGCGGTCACCGAGGCCGTCCTCGACCTCGACCCCCGTCGGCACCGGATCGTGCTCGCCGGCCACAGCCTCGGGGGCTACGTCGCCCTCACCTGGGCCGCACGCAACCACCGCATCCTCGACGGGCTCGTCCTCATGGGGGCGACCGCCCAGCCCTCGAGCCGGCTCGCCGGCATCTACCGCGCCGTCGGCGGCCTGCTGCGCACCGGACTGGAGGACCCGAGGCGGGCGGACACGATCCGCGGGTCCGACGAGGCCGGGATGCGCCGCATCATCGGGGACGAGGTGACCGACGCGGTCGTGGCCCGGGGCCCCGGTCTGGGGGCGATCCCCGACTCCTGGGACGCGGTCATGGACGAGGTCGATCTGCGGTTGCTCGTCGACGTCGACGCCCCCGTGCTGGCCATCAACGGCGAGTACGACCAGTTCCGCGTCGGGGAGGCCATGGCCAAACGGCTGCGCCGTGACCTGCAGGTGGTGCACGTGCGTGGAGCGACCCACTTCGCCCCGGTCACCCACCCGGTCCCCGTCGCCGCGGCCCTCACCGACTTCATCACCACCCTGGGCTGACGTCGGGGCCGGTGGCGACCGGCCGGGCCGGGTCGGTGACCCAGTGGCTCCAGCTGCCGACGTAGACCGCCGCCTCGATCCCGATCTCGTGCAGGGCCAGTGCGGAGTGCGCGGCCGTGACGCCGGAGCCGCAGTAGGCGCCGACCTCCGTGCCGGGGGTCACCCCCGCCTCCGCGAAGCGCGCCCGCAGCTCCTCCGGGGGGCGCAGGCTCCCTTCGTCGCTGGTCAGGTCCGACATCGGCACGTTGACCGCCCCCGGGACGTGACCGGCGACCGGGTCGATCGGTTCGGTCTCGCCGCGGAAGCGCTCGGCCGCCCGGGCGTCGACGAGCCGTCCGCGGGCGGCCATCCCGGCGGCCGCGTCTGCGTCGAGCACCGGCAGCGAGGCAGGCCGGACGGTCACGTCGCCCGGTCGCGGCTGCACGGGGTCCGTCACGACCTCGAAACCCGCTGCGCGCCAAGCCTGCAGGCCACCATCGAGCACGAGCACGTCCGTCAGCCCGGCCCACCGCAGCACCCACCACGCCCGCGCGGCGGACAGCGAGGTCGCCTGGTCGTACACGACCACCGTCGCGCCGTCAGCGACGCCGGCCGCCCGCAGCCCGGCTTGCAGCACGTCCGGGTCCGGCAGCGGGTGGCGACCACCGGCACCGGCCGGACCGGCGAGCACCGCGTCCAGATCGACGAAGGGGGCCGACGCCAGGTGGCCGTCCGCGTAGAGCGCCGGGCCCCGTCCGTCCAGGGTGAACTGCACGTCGAGGACGGTCAGGTCCTCGCGGCGCCGCCGCTCGTGCAGCTCGGTCGGGGTGATCAGTGCGCTCACGTCGCCTCCTCGGTGTCGGTCCCGGAGTCCTCCGGGGCCTCGATCGGTACCTCGTAGCTGCCGAAGTCGGCATAGGCCCGCGGGTCCTCGCGCGGCTCGATGTGGGTCGTCACCTGCAGCCCGGGAACGGCGCGCATGAGTGCCTGCTCGACCTCCTCGGCGGTGTCGTGGGCGCGTCGCACCGACCACGAGCCGGGCACGAGCAGGTGCATCTCGGCGAAGGAGAGATGACCGGCGACCCGGGTGCGCAGCCCGTGGAAGTCCACGTCGTCGGTCCGCAGCCCGGCGAGCACGGCGGCGATCCCGGCGTTGGTCTCCGGGGGGAGCGCCTCGTCCATCAGCCCCCGGCCGGACTCGTCGATGAGGCGCCACCCGGTCCAGAGGATGTTCGCGCCCACGAGCAGCGCGACCACCGGGTCGAGGCGGTCGATGCCGGTGACGGCGACGAGCAGCACGCCGACGATCACCCCGACGGAGGTCCACACGTCGGTGAGCAGGTGCCGGCCGTCGGCGCGCAGCGTGATCGAACGGTGCGCCCGACCGGCCCGCAGCAGGACGACGGCGACGGCACCGTTGATCACCGAGGCGACCACGGAGATGCCCAGCCCCAGCCCGACCTGGTCGATGGGTGTCGGGTCGAGCAGCCGGCCGATCGCCTGCCAGATGATGAAGCCGGCGGCGACGAAGATCATCCCGCCCTCGAGCGCCGCCGAGAAGTACTCCGCCTTGCTGTGCCCGAAGTGGTGGTTGTCGTCGGCGGTCCGGGCCGCCACGCGCAGCGCGACGAGGGCCGCGACCGCCGCGACGAGGTTGACGATCGACTCCGCGGCGTCGGCGAGCAGTCCGACCGAGCCGGTCACGTACCAGGCGCCGGCCTTCAGCGCGATCGTCGCGAGGGCGGCGCCGATGGAGAGCCAGGCGAACTTCTCCAGGGCGCCGCGCGGCAGGCCGCCGGTCTCCGGGCTCATCCCACGCTCGCCGCGAACCAGATGACCGCGACCGCGGGCACGAGGATCAGTGCCATGACGACCCAGCCCATCGGCCGCCCGAAGTTGACGGTCGTGCCGACCCCGGTCCGTTTGGGGACGAAGACGTGGGGATCCTCCGGGTCGGCGTACACCAGGCCCCAGAGGCGCCATCCCTCCCGGTCGTCCCGCGAGCCGCCGCCGGAGCGCAGCGAGGCCACGACGATCCACACGAGGGTGGCCAGGATCGCGGCGAGGACCAGCCAGAGGCCCCATCCGGGCGCCACGGCGTCCTCGGAGAGGTACTGCGCCAGCGACACCAGCGAGATCCCGCCACCGATGACGAAGCCGAGCGCGGCGAGCGGCTGCACCAGTCGGCCGTGCCCCTGCGAGCGCACGAGCAGCAGCGTGGCGAAGACGGCCAGACCGCTCAGCAGCCCGACGACTGCCGGCATGAGGACGGTGACGGTAGAGCGCGCCTCGAAGCGGTCCGGGTCACCCGCCGGTCCGAAGTGGACCGGGTAGGGGTCGGGCAGCTGATCGAGGCGCACGAGGCCGACGACGATCGCGAGCGCCCCGAGGGCGAGCATGCCGAGCAGCCACGGCAGGGCCGGGCGAAGGGAGGCGGGAGCCTCCCCCTTCGTCTCCTGCTGGGTCCGTGGCCGACTCATGCCCTCGATTGTCCCTCGCGGGCAGCACGGTGGGACACTGGGCTTCGCCATGACCACTCTGACCGAAGCCACCGACACCGCCGCGACCACCGGGGAGCGGGTGCTGCCGCCCCTGCGGATCGGGCGCCACGTCATCGAGTCCCCGGTCGTCCTGGCGCCGATGGCCGGCGTGACGAACCGGGCCTTCCGCCGGATCTGCCGCGAGGCCGGTGACGCAGGGCTGGCCGCCAGCGGTGCGACGGGGGCGCACAGCCTCTACGTCAACGAGATGGTCACCTCCCGCGCGCTCGTCGAGCGCACGCCGGAGTCGATGCGCCTCATCGAGCACGACGAGGACGAGGTCCCCCGCAGCGTCCAGCTCTACAGCGTGGACCCGGCGACCACGGCGAAGGCAGTGCGGATGCTCGTGACCGAGGAGGGGGCCGATCACATCGACCTCAACTTCGGCTGCCCCGTCCCGAAGGTCACCCGCAAGGGCGGCGGCGCCGCGTTGCCGTGGAAGCGCGACCTCTTCCGCTCCATCGTCGCCGCGGCGGTGTCCGAGGGGGCGAAGGGGGACGTGCCGGTGACCGTGAAGATGCGCGCCGGCATCGACGACGAGCACCTGACCTATCTCGACGCGGCGCGGGCCGCCGTCGACGAGGGCGTGGCCGCGGTCGCGCTGCACGCGCGCACCGCGAGCCAGGCCTACTCCGGCACCGCCGACTGGTCGCGCATCCGCCTGCTGAAGCAGGAGATCACCGAGGTCCCGGTCCTGGGCAACGGCGACATCTGGTCCGCCGAGGACGCGCTGGCCATGGTCGAGCAGACCGGCTGCGACGGCGTCGTCGTCGGGCGCGGCTGCCTGGGTCGGCCGTGGCTCTTCGCCGACCTGGCCGCCGCCTTCGCCGGGACGACGGTTCGGGTGCGGCCCACGCTCGGTGAGGTCGGGGCGACGCTGCGTCGCCATGCCGAGCTGCTCACCGACTTCCACGGCGACGAGCTGAAGGCCTGCCGCGACATCCGCAAGCACATCGCCTGGTACCTCAAGGGCTTCCCGGCCGGCTCGCGGATCCGCAACCAGCTCGCCCTCGTGGACTCCCTGACCGCCCTGGACGAGCTCATCGCGACCCTCGACCCCGACACGCCCTGGCCGGGAGAGGCGGCCGAGGGCCAGCGCGGCCGTGCCGGCTCCTCGCGCGTGGTCCACCTGCCGGAGAACTGGCTGGCCAGCCGGGAGCTCGACGAGGACCAGCAGGCGCAGGTCGCCCAGGCCGAGCAGTCGGTCGTCGACGGGGGCTGAGCCTCAGCTCAACGTGCGTTCGCCTCCGCCTTGCGGCGCATGTAGTACCGGGCCACGCGTGCCCGGTTGCCGCAGATCTCCGGCGTGCACCACCGGCGGCGGGGGTTGCGGGCGAGGAAGCGCACGACGCAGGCCGGGGCCTCGCAGCGGCGCACCTTGAGGATGTTCGGTGACGTGAGGAGCTCCACCGCCGCGTCGGCGAAGCCGGCGGCCACCCGGCTGCCGACCGGCCCGCTCCGGTGCGGCGCCGCGACCAGACGGCTGCCGTCCCACCGCGCGCGACTCGCGGCGGGAGCGGCTGCGGCCACGTCGTTGAGCGCCGAGACGGCACGTCGCGGCGGCCGCTTCTCGTGGCGGGCGGCCTCGATGGTCACGGCGGCGTGATCACGCAGCTCCTGGAGGGTTCGCCAGTCGGCGTCGGTGAGCGTGCGGGGGTCGACGTCGAGCCCCATGCGCTCGGTCTCCATCGCGAGCCACTCCGTGCGGCCAGCCGAGTCCTCGAGGAGGTCGACCCACGTGTCCGCGAGGACGAGGTGGGTGTTGACCAGGTCCAGCGCGGGGGGCTCGCTGTTGAGGACTGGGAGTCCGGAGGGCAGGGGGATCACCCACTAATGGTATCCGCTCGCTCGGACCGTGTGACGAGGCGTGCCGCGGAGTCTTGTCAACTAATGCCCAAGAATCTCCTTGACCCATTAGGTATTCCCTGCTTCGCTGTCCGGACGACTCAGACCAGGGGGGTTTGGGACCGACCGCACGAGGAAGGGGACGTGGACGTGGGGGAGACGAGGACGGAGGAGGACTACCTCTTCGACAGTGGCTCGGACCTGGGGGCCGAGCACGTGGGGCACCTGGAGAGCTTGCTGGACGATCCGACCACACGGTGGCTGGAGGGGACGGGGATCGGACCGGGGCACCACTGCCTCGAGATCGGCGCCGGCAGCGGATCGATCGCCCGCTGGCTGGCCGAGCGGGTCGTGCCGGGGGGTCGGGTGGTCGCCACGGACGTGGCCACCGAGCAGATCGCTCGGCACCCCGGGGTGGAGATCCACCGGGGCGACATCACCGAGGGGGTGCCGCCCGGCGGGCCCTTCGACCTCATCCACGCCCGGCTGGTGCTGACGCACCTGCCGCAGCGGGAACGCGTCCTCACCGAGTTGGTGCGGGCACTGGCCCCGGGAGGGTGGCTGGTGCTCGGCGAGCTGACGCCTCGCCCACCGCGGGTCCTCGCGGCGCCGCGGTCCTCGGACCGGGAGCTCTTCGAGCGGATGCAGCACTTGTCCATGGACGTCGTCTCACCGGCCGGCGGGATCTCCTTCCAGTGGGGGGCCGAGGTGCCGGACCGGATGGCCCGCGAGGGCCTCGAGGAGGTCCGGGCCACGGAGTGGTCCCGGACGAATGTCGGCGGGGACCACGGCTGCCTGCTGCACCGGAACCTGAACCTGCAGGCGGACGCCCCGCTGCGTGCCGCAGGCGCCACGGAGGAGGAGCTGGCCCGCTACCGCGAGCTCATGCTGGACCCGGGGTTCACGGCGTGGTTCTACCAGTTCGTCTGCACGAGGGGGCGGAGGCCGGTGTGACGCTGCCGACGCTCGCGACCCTGCTGGCCTTCGGGGGAGCGACGTTGGCGATCGTCGCACTGCCCGGGCCGTCCGTGCTCTACGTCGTCACCCGCAGTCTCGAGCACGGGCGGGCAGCAGGTCTGTGCTCCGTGCTCGGGATCGAGGCGGGTGCCCTGGTCCACGTGGCAGCGGCGACCGCGGGACTGGCCGCGGTGCTCGAGCGCACCCCGGTCGCGCTGGACCTGCTGCGCTGGGGGGGTGCGGCCTACCTGCTGTGGCTGGCGTTGCGGGAGCTGCGTGGCGGAGGGCAGGGAGCGGGCCCGGCAGGTGCCGCGCCGAGTCGACGCCAGCTCTTCCGGGAGGGCCTCGTGGTGGACCTGCTCAACCCGAAGACGGCGCTGTTCTTCCTCGCCTTCCTGCCCCAGTTCGTCGACCCGCACCGGGGGCCGATGACCCACCAGCTCGCGTCGCTGGGGCTGTGCTTCGTCCTGCTCGCGCTCTGCTGCGACGGCGCCTACGCGCTCGGGGCCGGAGGGCTGGCCACCCGCGTGCAGTCCTCGGCCCGGGGGGCGCGGCTGGTCCGGGTCGGCGCCTGCCTGACCTACATCTCGCTCGCGGTCGTGGCCGTCGCCGCGTGAGGTGTGCCGCCGGGGCCAGCGGGTAGGCTGGGGCGATCGAAACCGATCGATGGAGGAGACCATGGGGTTTCTCGACAAGTTGCTCGGGCGCAGCAACGAGCTGAAGAACAAGGCCGGCAAGTATGCGGACCAGTACGGCGACAAGATCGGTGAGGGGCTCGACAAGGCGGGCGACACGGCCAACAAGGCGACCAAGGGCCGCTTCGAGGGCCAGATCGACAAGGCGAAGGGGGCCGCGAAGGACGGCGTCAGCAGGCTCGGTGAGCAGGGCGGTGGCACCGACGGCCAGGCGCCCGGTGGTCACCAGGGCTGAGCTCTCCGGTCTCCGAGGAGTGGGGCGCGGCCCTTGGACTCCGGCCGCTGGGCGGCCTACGTCCTGAGTCGGGCCGACCCCACCCCTCGAACACCGGCTCACTCCACGATGTCGAGGAGGCCGCCCCCTTCGACCTGCTACTGGCTGTTGATGGCGGTGCGCGAGACCGTCCCCGCGATGGCGGTGGTGATGCCGGCCTCCATCTTCATCGCCTCGATGGTGGCGACGGTGTCGCCCGACTCGACCCGGTCACCTTTCTCCGCCCAGCGTGAGCAGATCGCCCGAGCCGAGCTGTCCGTCACCTGGGGCTGACTACCAACGTTCAGATCGCTGCGTATTCCAGTAGCATCGGGAATAGGCGCCCGTTACCGGCTTGGAGGTCGTGCATGCCATCACTCAGGGAAATTCAATCTTTCGGTGGGAGTGCTGCCGAGGACGATGATATTGATCGATTTTTCGTCCGGACTCCAGCTTTTGAGGCACTTCGCTCCGGTGAGCGACAAGTAGTAGTCGGTCGCAAGGGCTCCGGAAAAACTGCTCTCTACATGGCTCTCGCAAATGAGGCCCGACGCACGAATGGCGACTTGGCGGCGTCGCTTTCGTTCGCTCAGTACCCATGGTCGGCCCATTACAAGTATGCCTCGACAGACGTCACCGAGGCTGAGCGGTTTGTCGAGTCGTGGAAATTTCTGATTCTTGTGACTGCGCTCTCTGAAATTCTAGAATCGGGAAGCGTCGACCTCCCTCATTTCGTAAATCGAGCTCTTGGTGAAGTTGCCAAATTCTTGAGAGACAACTATGGCTCGACGAGATTGGACTTTAAGAAGGTATTTCCGGGCGCTGGTCTCTCCTTGGATGCAGTCAACGTAAGTCCCCAGTTCGCTGGTTCGGGTCTTGGTGGAGTCTCTGGTAAGCGGTCGAGTCAGTCTGCTGCCCTCGGAGAAACACTTTCACGTCTCAATGAGTGGCTTGAATTGAAGTTGGGGTCTGTTGGTGGCGAGGTGCCAACAACGTACGTCCTCTTTGATGAGCTCGATCTTGGGTTCTCGCCTGACGATAAAAACTACGTAAGCCGCATAATTGGGCTTCTGATTGCCGTCAGGAGGTTTGCGAGCTGGGCAAAAAGGAGTGGCGTTCCCGTGCGACCCATCGTATTCCTGCGGTCAGATATATTTGATATTCTTAAGTTTGGCGACAAGAATAAGATTCGCAATGCAAATCGAGTCGAGCTGATGTGGAACGACGACTTGAATTATAACGACGCCAGTCTCAAGGAGTTGATGGACTGGCGGATAAAGGAGTCGCTGGGGCTTGATTATGAGGAAGGGGCTTGGGAGGAAGCGTTCGAGGATAGGCTAACGCGCGGAACCCAGCACAAATTTCACCACATCACATTTCGGACCTTCCTGCGTCCGCGAGACGTGATCCAGTTCTGCAATTTCGCACTGGCCGAGGCGAAGGATCGCGCCGAACGCGAAGGGGGTGAAGGGGAACTGAAGATCACGAATGATGACATCAAGGCGGCTAGGGGTTCCTACTCTGAATACTTTCAACTGGAGTTGGATGATGAGCTTGGCGAGGCGGAGCCGAAGTGGGAGGAGGGCCTGGAGGTCCTCAAGGCCATCGGGGCGGCGAGTTTCACGCGGAAGGACTTTGACGCCGCCTATCAGCGAATTGCGTCACGGACCCGTCTTCCTTGGGGTGGCCCCGAGGAGTTGCTCGGTTTCTTCTATGACTTCTCTGTCGTCGGCTTCGAGAAAACCAGAAGTAGTGGATCGGGGAGGAGTCATCACTTTCGCTATCAAGGCGAGTCAGTCAAGCTTGTACCCGATGCGCGGTCATTTCTGGTGCATCGCGGGCTTAAGGAGTCGCTTGATATTAGCGAAACTTGACGGAGCGTTAAACCTAGGCTCCGAAACATGGGCTGGCATTGCTGTGTGAGGGGCTAGCCAAGGCTCTTGCCCAACTGGCGCGGGAGACACACCCGCATTGGTTTGGAGGGCGCCATGGGCCTTTCGACAAGCTGCTCGGCGCAGCAGCGAGCTGAAGGACAGGGCCGACACGTTCGGTGAGGAGGGAAGCATCGGCAACTGAGGGGCGTACCTGGGTGCACCAGCGCGAAGGCGATGGGCTCATTCCACGACGACCAGGAGGTCGCCCCCTTCGACCTGTTGCTGGCTGTTGATGGCGGTGCGCGAGACCATCCCCGCGGTGGCGGTGGTGATGCCGGCCTCCATCTTCATCGCCTCGATGGTGGCGACGGTGTCGCCCGACTCGACCCGGTCGCCCTCGTCCACCTGCAGGCTGACCACCCCGGCGAAGGGGGCCGCGACGTGCCCCTGCCGGGCGGGGTCGGCCTTCTCGGCGGCGACGACCTCGGAGGCGACCGAGCGGTCGCGCACCCGCAGTGGCCGCAGCTGGCCGTTGACCGTGCCCATGACGGTGCGCATGCCCTGCTCGTCCGGCTCGCTGATCGAGGTCAGGCCGAAGGTGAGGACCTTGCCCGGCTCGATCTCGACCTCCCACTCGGTGCCCTGCTCCAGCCCGTGCAGGAAGGGGATCGTGCTGAGCACCGAGGTGTCGCCGTACTCGGCCCGCGCTGCCTCGAAGTCGCTCGTCGGGCCGGGGAAGAGCAGCCGGTTCAGCGTGGGGCGAGGGTCCTCGCGCAGCGCCGCCTCGTCCTGCGCGGACAGGTCGCCGGAGGGCGGGCGCACGGTCCGACCCTCGAGCGCGCGGCTGCGGAAGGGTTCCGGCCAGCCGCCCGGAGGGTCGCCGAGGTCGCCGGCGAGGAAGCCGATCACCGAGTCGGGGATGTCGTAGGCCGTGGGATCGGCCTCGAAGTCGGCCGGGTCCGCGTCGGCACCGACGAGGGCCAGCGCGAGGTCCCCGACGACCTTGCTGCTCGGGGTCACCTTGACGATGTTGCCGAGCATCTGGTTGGCCGCGGCGTACATGTCCTCGATCTGCTCGAAGCGGTCCCCGAGGCCGAGCGCCGTGGCCTGGGTGCGCAGGTTCGACAGCTGCCCACCGGGGATCTCGTGCCGGTAGACCCGGCCGGTCGGTGAGTCCAGCCCCGATTCGAAGGGGGCGTACAGCGTGCGCACCGCCTCCCAGTAGGGCTCCAGCGCGAAGACATTGCGGATGTCCAGTCCCGTGGTGCGCTCGCTGCCGTCGGTCGCGGCGACGAGCGCGGAGAGCGAGGGCTGGGAGGTGGTCCCGGCCATCGTGGCGCTGGCCGCGTCGACGGCGTCCACGCCCGCGTTGATCGCGGCGAGCAGCGTCCCGATCTGCCCGCCGGCGGTGTCGTGGGTGTGCAGGTGCACCGGCAGGTCGAAGCGGCTGCGCAGGGCCTGCACGAGCGTCGCGGCCGCGGGAGCCCGCAGCAGCCCGGCCATGTCCTTGATGGCGAGCACGTGCGCGCCGGTGTCGACGATCTGCTCGGCGAGGCGCAGGTAGTAGTCGAGGGTGTAGATCGTCTCGTCCGGGTCGAGCAGGTCGCCGGTGTAGCAGAGCGCGACCTCGGCGACGGCGGTGTCGGTCGCGAGCACCGACTCGACGGCCGGACGCATCTGCTCCACGTCGTTGAGCGCGTCGAAGATCCGGAAGATCGAGAGGCCGCTGCGCGCCGCCTCGCCGACGAAGGCGTCGGTGACCGTCGTCGGGTAGGGCGTGTAGCCGACGGTGTTGCGCCCGCGCAGCAGCATCTGGAGGGCGACATTGGGCATCGCCTCGTGCAAGGCCGCGAGGCGCTCCCACGGGTCCTCCTGGAGGAACCGGAGCGCGACGTCGTACGTGGCCCCGCCCCAGGCCTCCACCGAGAGCAGCTGCGGGGTGAGCCGGGCGACGTGCTCGGCGGGGTGGACCAGGTCCCTCGTGCGCACCCGCGTCGCGAGCAGCGACTGGTGGGCGTCGCGGAAGGTCGTCTCCGTCACGGGCACGTCGGTGCGCTCCCGCAGGTCCTTGGCGAAGCCGGCCGGTCCCAGGCGACGCAGCCGGTCGGCGCTCCCTTCGGGCAGCTCGCCGTCCGGGAGCTCGGGCAGCTTCTCGCGCGGTCGGATGTCGGTGGTGCGCGGGCCGTTCGGCTGGTTGACGGTGACGTCGGCGAGGTAGGTCAGCAGCCGCGTCGCGCGGTCCTTGCCGCTCGGCGCCTCGAGCAGCTGCGGCCGCTCGTCGATGAAGCTCGTGCTCACCCCGCCGGCCCGGAAGTCGGGGTCGGTGAGCACCGCCTCGAGGAAGGGCAGGTTGGTGGCCACGCCCCGCACCCGGAACTCGGCGAGCGCACGCCGCGCGCGCCGCACCGCGAGCGGGAAGGTGCGCGCCCGGCAGGTGAGCTTGACGAGCATCGAGTCGAAGTGCGCGCTGACGTCGGCCCCGACGAAGGTGGTGCCGCCGTCCAACCGCACCCCGGTGCCGCCGGCGGAGCGGTAGGCCGAGATCGTCCCGGAGTCGGGACGGAAGCCGTTGGCCGGGTCCTCGGTCGTGATCCGGCACTGCAGCGCGAAACCGCGGGTGACGATGTCCTCCTGGCTGATCCCCAGCTCGGCGAAGCTGGCGCCGGCGGCGATCCGCATCTGGGTCACGACGAGGTCGAACTCGGTGACCTCCTCGGTCACGGTGTGCTCGACCTGGATCCGCGGGTTCATCTCGATGAAGACGTAGCGGCCGTCCTCGCCGAGGAGGAACTCCACCGTGCCGGCGTTGACGTAACCGATGGACTTCACGAAGCGCACCGCGTCCGCGCACATCGCCTCCCGCAGCTGCGGGTCCAGCCCCGGCGCAGGAGCGATCTCGACGACCTTCTGGTGGCGGCGCTGCACCGAGCAGTCACGCTCGTAGAGGTGGATCGCCTCGCCGGTCGCGTCCGCGACGACCTGCACCTCGATGTGCCGGGGGCGTACCACGGCCTCCTCGAGGTAGAGCGTCGCGTCACCGAAGGCCGCGTCCGCCTCGCGCTGGGCGGCCTCGAGGGCCTCGCGCAGGTCCTCGGCCCGCTCGACACGACGCATGCCCCGGCCGCCACCGCCGCTCACCGCCTTGACGAAGACGGGGAAGCCGATCTCCGCCGCGGCCGCCTCCAGCTCGTCCAGGTCCTCGGTCGGCTCGGCGCCCGCGAGCGTCGGCAACCCCGCATCCCGCGCCGCCGCGATGGCCCGGGCCTTGTTGCCGGTCAGCTCCAGCACCTCGGTGGGCGGGCCGATGAAGGTGATCCCGTGCCGGGCGCACTCCTCGGCCAGCAGCGGGTTCTCCGAGAGGAAGCCATAGCCGGGGTAGATCGCGTCCGCGCCGCACTCGACCGCGACCCGCACGATCGCCTCGTGGTCCAGGTAGGCCCGGACGGGGTGGCCCTCCTCACCGATCTGGTAGGCCTCATCGGCCTTCATCCGGTGCTCGGACATCCGGTCCTCGACCGGGTAGACGGCCACGGTGGTGGCATCGAGCTCGGTCGCGGCACGGAACGCGCGCACCGCGATCTCGCCACGGTTGGCCACGAGGATCTTCTCGAACATGGGTCCCTTCCCGGTCATGACGAACCCGGCCAGTATGGCGCTCACCACAGGGCGGACACCGTACGTACCGCCATGCGGATCACTGCGGCGGCGGGAGGCGAAGGGGGCCCGCCCCGTAGGCTCCTCGACGTGAGCAACGTCAGCGACCGGGAGCGCTGGGTCTCGGAGGACCCGGTGCACAAGCGTGCCGACCGGGACGACTTCGCCCGCGACCGCGGGCGGCTCATCCACTCCGCTGCCCTGCGTCGCCTCTCGGCCAAGACCCAGGTCCTCGGGCCGATGAGCAACGACTTCGTGCGCAACCGGCTCACCCACAGCCTCGAGGTCGCCCAGATCGGCCGGGAGTTCGGCGGTGCGCTCGGCTGCGAGGCGGACGTCGTGGAGGTGGCCTGCCTCGCGCACGACCTGGGGCATCCCCCCTTCGGGCACAACGGCGAGGGTGCCCTCGACGAGGTGGCGGCCGACATCGGCGGTTTCGAGGGCAATGCCCAGACGCTGCGCATCCTCACCCGCCTGGAGCCCAAGCGGGTCCACCCCGGCGGACGCCCCGCCGGGCTCAACCTCACCCGGGCCAGCCTCGATGCCACGACCAAGTACCCGTGGCGACGGGGGATGGGCCCCGAGCCGACGCGCAAGTTCGGGGTCTACGAGGAGGACCTGGACGCCTTCGCGTGGATCCGCGAAGGGAGTCCCGCCCCCTTCGTCCGGTGTCTCGAGTCCGATGTCATGGACTGGTCCGACGACGTGGCCTACAGCGTCCACGACGTCGAGGACGCCGTCGCCTCCCACCGCCTGGACCTGCGCCAGCTGCGCGACCCCGCCGAGGTGGCGGCCGTCGTGACGCGGGCGGCGGACTTCGCCCCCGACCTCGGGGGCGGGGCCCTTGCGGCCGGGCTGGAGCGGCTGCTGGCCACCGGCGCCGTGCCCGACTCCCACGACGGGTCACGGGCCTCGCTGGCCGCGCTGAAGGACATGACCTCCCGGCTCATCGGCCGCTTCGTGCACGCGGCCGAGACCGCCACCCGTCAGGTGCACGGCGAAGGGCCGCTGGGTCGCTACGACGCCCGCCTCGTCGTGCCCGAGGACTCCCGGGCCGAGGTCGCGGTGCTCAAGGCGGTCGCGGCCCACTTCGTGATGTTCTCGGGGGAGCGCGACGAGGAGTACACCTTCCAGCGCCGGGTGGTCGGCGACCTGGCGGCGTGGTTCCGGGAGGATCCGGAGTCGCGCCTCGACCCGGACCTGCGCCTCGACCTGGCCGCCGCGCAGGACACGGACTCCCGCCTGCGCGTGGTCATCGACCAGGTCGCCTCCCTCACCGACGTGCGCGCCCTCGAGCTGCACGGGCAGGTCGTCACTCCCGGGGCCCGATCGGCACCACCGTCTTCTTGAAGGTCGCATTCGTCACGACCGCGAAGGAGCCGTACCAGGCGGCCAGCGCGGTGAGGATGCCGAGGTACCCACCGGCCTTGGTGAGGCCGTCACTCGTGGCGAGCTCACCCCAGCCGAGGAGGATGTAGGTGATCGTCAGCAGGACGAAGACCGTGAGCACCGCCGTGTTGGTCCGGGTGGCCGCGACCGTCATGTAGAGCGTGAAGACACCCCAGGCGAGCAGGTAGACCCCGAGGCCCTGGTTGACGTCCGCCCCGGCCCCGCTGAGGTCGGTGTGGCCGGTGAGGTACCAGAACGAGAGCCAGAAGCCGCCGTAGGAGCTGAACGCCGTCGCCCCGAAGGTGTTGCCCCGAGCGAACTCCCACAGCCCGGCACAGAGCTGGGCGAGGCCGCCGTAGGCGAAGGCGAGACCGAAGACGACCGGTTCGACGGTGCTGGGGATCCAGCCGGCGTTGACGATGCTCAGCACCATCGTGGTCAGGGCGAAGCCGGCCAGCCCGAGGGCTGCCGGGTCGGCGATGGAGGCTCCCGGTGCGGGCTTCTCGTGGACCCCGGGGTCCGGCCGGTCCGGGGGCTGCTGGTGCTGCGTCGTCTGGTGTGGGTGCGTTGCTTGCGACATGTCTTCTCCTGGTGTCGCGCGCCGCGATTCCGCTCGCGGCGCCACGGGGTGTGGTCGCGAGCTCCACTCGGACACGTTGGGGGAGAGCCTGGGCGGTCGGGCACGTCCGGAGCCCGCCACCCGGTGTAGCCGGAACGTCATCTGGGTGCGGCTCGTAGGGGGGTCTGCAGGGCGATCACCTCCTCCCCGGCCGGTCGGTGGTGCGGGCCGTGATCAGCTCTCGGAGCGGGCCTTCAGCTCCTCGACGACGGAGGGGTCGGCGAGCGTCGTGGTGTCACCGAGCTCGCGGTTCTCCGCGACGTCCTTGAGCAGCCGCCGCATGATCTTGCCCGAGCGGGTCATCGGCAGCTCGTTGCTGAAGACGATGTTCGCCGGCTTGGCGATCGGGCCGATGACGGTGCCGACGTGGTTGCGCAGCTCGGTCAGCTTCTCCGTGCTGCCCTCGGCCCCCTCCTTCAGCGTCACGTAGGCGACGATCGCCTGACCGGTCGTCGCGTCCGCGCGGGAGACGACGGCGGCCTGGGCGACCTCGGGGTGGTCCACGAGCGCGGACTCGACCTCGATGGTGGACAGCCGGTGGCCCGAGACGTTCATGACGTCATCGATCCGGCCCATCATCCAGAAGTCGCCGTCCTCGTCGACGCGGGCGCTGTCACCGGCGAGGTAGGCGTCGGGGAACTTCTGCCAGTAGGTCTCCTTGAACCGCTCGTCGTCGTTGTAGAGGGTGCGGAACATCGCCGGCCAGGGCTCCTTGACGACCATGTAGCCGGCCCCGTCCCCGGGCGTGATCTCGTTGCCCTCCTCGTCGTAGACCGCCGCCTTGACGCCCGGGAAGGGGCGGGTGGCCGAGCCGGGCTTGAGCGTGGTGATCCCCGGGAGCGGGGTCACGAGGATCATGCCGTTCTCGGTCTGCCACCAGGTGTCGACGATCGGGGTCCTCCCGCCACCGATGTTCTCCCGGTACCAGACCCATGCCTCCGGGTTGATCGGCTCACCGACGGAGCCGAGGACCTTCAGCGAGGACAGGTCGTGGCGCTGGGCGTACTCGGCGCCCCACTTCATGTGGGTGCGGATCGAGGTCGGTGCCGTGTAGAGGACGTTGGCCCGGTAGCGCTCGATGATGTCCCACCAGCGGTCCTTGTCCGGGAAGTCAGGCGTGCCCTCGTACATGATGCTCGTCGTCGCATTGGCGAGCGGCCCGAAGACGATGTAGCTGTGCCCGGTGATCCAGCCGATGTCGGCGGCGCACCAGTAGACCGTGTCCGGCTTGATGTCGAAGACGTAGTAGTGCGTCGTCGCGACGCCCACGAGGTAACCGGCAGTGGTGTGGACGATCCCCTTCGGTCGTCCCGTGGTGCCGCTGGAGAACATGAGGAAGAACATGTCCTCGGCGTCCATCGGCTCGCAGGGGCAGGAGGCGGGGTCGTCGGACTGGCCGTCGACGACGTCGTGCCACCACTGGTCGCGGCCGTCCTTCATCGTCACGTCGCTGCCGGTGCGCTTGACCGTGAGGCAGGTCCTGACGGTCGGGGCCATGTCCATGGCCTCGTCCGCGATGGACTTGAGCACCGCGGCCTTGCCGCGACGGTTGCTCGCGTCCTGGGTGATGAGGTACTCGCACTCCATCTCGACCATGCGGCTGCCGAGAGCGTTGGCCGAGAAGCCGCCGAAGACGAAGGTGAAGGGGGCGCCGAGGCGGGCAAGGGCCAGCAGGGTGACCGGGGCCTCGGGGATCATGCCGAGGTACACCGCGACCTTCGTGCCCTTGCCGATGCCGAGGGACTTGAAGGCGTTGGCGGCCTTGACCACCCGGGACTGCAGGTCCGCGTAGGTGATGGTCAGCCGGTCGTCGACCGGCTCGCCCTCCCAGTAGTAGGCGACCTTCTCGCCCAGACCGTTCTCCACGTGGCGGTCGACGCAGTTGTAGCAGACGTTGAGCCGGCCACCGAGGTACCACTTCGCGTGCGGACGGTCCCACTCCTTGAGCTTGGTGAAGTCCGTGAACCAGCTGATCCGCTCACGGGCCTCCTTCTCCCAGAACTCGTCCGGGTCCTGGTCGTAGAAGCCGGGCTGTGCGTTCGCCTGGGCGGTGAACTCCGGGTCCGGCGGGTAGGTGCGCTCCTCAGCCATGAGCGCGCTGATGTTCTGGGTCTCTTCCGCCATTGCTTCCTCCTTGTGTCCTCAGGCCGAGGGAGTCGGCCCTGCCGCGCAGGAAGCGTGGTCGGGGCCGTCGATCCTGGTCCACGTCGTGGACTCACGTGTGTGACCCACGCAACTCACATTAGGCCTCTCGGCGGCGATGGGCCAGCCCCTGGGGACGGACGGCTCGGGCGGGGGAAGAGCGGCCCTAGACTGGCTGGTCACGGGTGTCGATGAGGGAGCGAGGTGCCAGGTGGCGGGCCGGATCAGGGCCGAGGACGTCCAGGCCGTCAAGGAGCGCGCCTCGATCACCGACATCGCGGGCGACCACGTCAGCCTGCGCCCGGCGGGCATCGGGTCGATGAAGGGGCTGTGCCCCTTCCACGACGAGAAGACCCCGAGCTTCACCGTGCGCGAGGCCGTCGGCGCCTACCACTGCTTCGGCTGTGGTGAAGGGGGCGACGTCATCTCCTTCGTCCAGGCGATCGACCACCTGACCTTCACCGAGGCAGTCGAGCGGCTGGCCGCCAAGGTGGGGATGGAGCTGCGCTACGAGGCCGGCGGCGGACCCCGCGACGGGGTCGGGCTGGGCAAGCGCTCGCGGCTCATCGAGGCCCACCGTGCAGCCGCGGAGTTCTACCACGAGCGGCTTCTGGAGTCGGCCGAGGCGCGGGCGGGTCGTGACTTCCTGCGCGAGCGCGGCTTCGCCAGCCCGGAGGCGCGCCAATTCGGCATCGGCTACGCACCCCGGGCCGGGGAGGAGCTCACGCGGTACCTGCGCGGCAAGGGCTTCACGCCCGAGGAGCTGACCGTCGGGGGTCTGTGCGGCAAGGGCTCCCGGGGCCTCTACGATCGCTTCCGCGGCCGGCTCGTCTGGCCGATCCGGGACATCACCGGCGACACGATCGGCTTCGGCGCCCGTCGGTTGTTCGACGACGACCGGATCGCCGCGAAGTACCTCAACACGACCGAGACGCCGATCTACAAGAAGTCCTCGGTGCTCTATGGGCTCGACCTGGCCAAGAAGTCGATCTCCACGCAGCGGCGCGCGGTCATCGTCGAGGGCTACACGGACGTCATGGCCGCGCACCTGTCCGGCATCGAGGGCGCGGTGGCCACCTGCGGGACCGCATTCGGCGCCGACCACATCAAGGTGCTGCGCCGGATCGTGCGGGACGAGGCCGATCTGGCGCCCGCCAAGGTCGTCTTCACCTTCGATGGTGACGCGGCCGGGCAGAAGGCGGCGATGAAGGCCTACGCCCAGGACGAGAAGTGGGCCAGCCAGAGCTTCGTCGCCGTCGCCAAGGACGGCATGGATCCGTGCGACCTGCGGCTGCGCGAGGGCGAGACGGCGGTGCGCGACCTCATCGAGGACGCGGTGCCGATGTTCGAGTTCGCGGTGCGGACCACCCTCGATCGCTTCGATCTGGACACCGCCGAGGGCCGGGTGCGCGGGATGGGGGCGGTGGCGCCGATCATCAACAGCATCCGGGACTCCTCGCTGCGGCCGGAGTACGTGCGAACCGTCGCCGGCTGGGTCGGGGTCGAGGTCGAGCAGATGTGGGACGCGGTGGCCCGGGCAGGTCGCCTCCAGGCCCGGGATGAGGCGAAGGGGGCCCCCGCCGGCGGGCAGGAGCCGGTGCCGGAGCCGACGAGCGGCGAGGCGAGCTCCGGGATGCCCACCCCGGACCTGCGCGACCCGATCGTGCAGGCCGAGCGCCAGCTCCTCCAGGCGGTGCTGCAGCACCCGACGATGTTCACCGGGGAGGCGCTGGACGCGGTGGACCCGCTCAGCTTCACCGCGCCCGCGCATCGTGCGGTCTTCGACGCCGTCCGCGAGGTCGGACCGGTCGCGGCGGGGGAGACCCTCGCTGCCTGGCACGCCCGAGTGGACGAGGCGACCCCCTTGGCCGTGGCGCCGCTCGTCGCCGAGCTGTCCGTCGCACCGCTGCCGGTGGTGCACGATCCCTCGACGGGGATGCCCCCGCCCAGTTACATCCGCTCGCTGTTGGTCAAGGTGCGTGACGTCGCCCTGGGGCGGCGGATCTCCGACGGGATGGCGCAGCTGCGCCGGCTCTCCGCGGACCCCGATGCCGACCAGGGAGCGCTGCGGGAGCTCTCGGCGAGCCTGCACGCGATGGAGCGGGAGCGCGCCTCCCTTCGCTCGGAGGTCGGTTGAGGTGCGGTGGCCGAAGTTGGTGCGCGACAAGGCTGCTCCCGTCCCGCCCGAGGTGTCCCTGATGCGGGGGGAGCGGGTGCTCGCCACCGCCGGGGCGAAGGGGGGTGCCACCGTCGTGATCACCAACCGACGGCTCGTGGCCACGGGTGGTGACCTCGTGGACGGCCGGCCCTGGCACCTCGTGGACGCCGGCCGGTGGGATCCCGAGGAGGGCCTGCTGCGGGTGACCTGGGTGGATGCGCACCCGGAGGAGACGTGGGAGCTGGAGTCGCCGGGCGGCGTGCCCGACGCCCTGCACGAACGGGTGCAGGCCAGCGTGGTTCTCGTCGAGCAGGTCAAGCTCGACCGCTCCCGCCGCGCTCGCGTCGTCCTGCGCAGGGACCTGACGACGGACCGCTTGATCGCCCAGACGATCGTCGGGCGCGGTTGCGATCCGAACGACCCAGAGCTGCTTGCGGCGACGGAGGAGGTCGCCGCGAGCCTCGCGGAGCAGGTGGGCCGCGAGCCCGGTCCCTGAGGTGCGAGTCTGCGAAGCAGGCGAGCCTCGAAGGGTCCACACTTCGACCATTCAAGGCCTACTCTGATGGAACAGATAACCTTGCGTTATGGCTGATCGCTCCATCCCGCTCCTCGACATCGCGGACCTCGACGCCGGTCCGGAGGCGGCCCAGCGTTTCCGCGAGACCCTGCGCACCGCGACCCACGAGGTGGGCTTCTTCCACCTCCGCCATGGCATCCCGCGTGAGGTCATCGACGAGCTCTTCGACGTCGCCCGGCGCTTCTTCGCGCTGCCGGAGGCGGACAAGAGGGCGATCGAGATGACGCGGAGCCCGCACTTCCGCGGTTGGACGCGTCTCGACGGCGAGTTCACCCAGGGGCAGGTCGACCACCGCGAGCAGATCGACCTCGGCTCGGAATTGCCGGAGCGGGAGATCGTGGACCCGCCGTACCTGCGGCTCGACGGCCCCAACCAGTGGCCCGAGGCACTGCCCGAGTTCCGCGCGACGTACACCGCGTGGATGAAGCGGCTCGAGGAGTTGGGCCACCGGCTCCTCACGCAGTGGGCCATCTCGCTGGGGGCGCGGCCGGACCACTTCGAGCCGAGCTTCGACCCGGCGTCGATGATGCTCAAGGTGGTGCGCTACCCGGGGTCTGCCGACGCGGGGCAGGGCGTGGGTGCGCACAGCGACCCCGGCATCCTCACGCTGCTCCTCATCGAGCCGGGCAAGGCGGGCCTCCAGGTGCGCAGCGAGGACGGCTGGCTCGACGTGCCTCCGCGCGACGACGCCTTCGTCGTGAACATCGGTGAGCTGATGGAGGTCGCCACGGACGGGTACCTCAGGGCCACCGACCACAGGGTCACAGCGCCCGAGTTGGGTACCGAGCGGCTCTCGATCCCGTTCTTCTTCAACCCGAGCCTCGACGCCGTAGTGCCTCCGGTGGAACTGCCCCCGGAGCTGGCCGCGCGATCCCGCGGCGTCAGCCAGGACGAAGCCAACGTGCTGAACGACACCTACGGCGCGAACCTGCTCAAGGCACGGCTGCGCGCCCACCCCGACGTCGCTGCCCGGCACCACGCAGACCTGCTGAGCCCGGCTCCCGTGTCCTGAGGTGCGAATGCCCCGCCCGGTCCCTGAGGTGCGAATGCCCGCTAGGGCGTGAGCCTCGAAGGGACGTGACCGCACGAGAGTGGGTGACCGGCGCTTCGAGGCTCCGGCCGCGGGCGGCCTCCGCACCTCAGCGCCCGGTGGTCCCTGAGGTGCGAGGCCGTACACGGCCGAGCCTCGAAGGACGGTTCCTGAGGTGTGAGTCTGCGCAGCAGGCGAGCCTCGAAGGACGGGTTTCGTCACCAGACCCGCTTCTTGTTATGGTGACGCAGCGCGGCAACGCGATCCCCTGTAGCTCAATTGGCAGAGCATTCGGCTGTTAACCGGAGGGTTGTTGGTTCGAGTCCAACCGGGGGAGCCAGACACGGGCCCCGGATCGGCATTCTCACCGATCCGGGGCCCTCGTCATGGCCGTGTTACCCCGGTCGCGTGCCTCGGGTGAGGGCAACTGCGTGACCGTCACGACGACGGACTCACCGGGACCGCCGCTGTCGCGCTCGCGAGGCCGGTCAGCTGGCCCGGTTCGTAGTTGGCCCTGCGGCGTGGAACTCGTCCTGGTCGGCAGTGCCGTCGGCCTGCCAGTAGTCGACGACGCTGGATGTTTCGTGGTCGCGGTAGACCGCCGCCATGCGGCGCGAGTACTCCAAGTAGACCTCCTTGCGGTCGCTGCGGACCGGAACGATGGTGATGTCGGCGAAAGTCATTGGGTGGTGGTCCTCTCTTGCGGCTGGGGGTTCACTCAGCGAAGGCCACCGCCCGCGCCGGGGCGCCGTCCCCACCAAAGCGAAGGGGGAAGAAGCCGACCCTCGCACGGGGAGACAGGGCGGCCAGGCCGGTGAGGTTCTCCACGATGAGGCCGTCGGCGCCGAGCACGGTCCGGTGGACCGGCAGCTCTGACTCGAGATGGGTCGGGTCCGGGCTGTGGGTGTCGACGGCGAGGACGTGCATCCCGCGTCGGAGCAGCTCGGCTGCGGCCGAGCCGTCGAGGTACGGGTGGAGCAGCGCCCGGTCGGTCCCGAAGTAGGAGGCCCAGCCGGTGTCGATGACGACGATCGGCGACAGTCGTGCGGGCAGCCGGACAGCGGCCTCCAGCTCAGCTAGCCCGTAGGGCGATCCCTCGCCGACCTCGACGCGCAGCACGATCGCTTCGCCGCACAGCTCGTGCAGCGCCACCTCGGCCAGGGTCCGACCGCCCTCGATGACGTGAGCGGGGGCGTCGACGTGGGTGCCGGTGTGCGATCCGAGCCCCCAGTGGCCCACCGAGACGCCGTCGGTCGCGATGCGCAACGCTGGAGTGCACGTGACGGAGGGATCTCCGGGATAGGTCTGCATCCCCGAGGTGATGGGGTGGGTGAGGTCGTGCACCCCTCCACACTGGCACGTCCTGGGTGGGGCGACCGGGGCTTGAACCCGGGACCGACGGATTATGAGTCCGTTGCTCTGACCGACTGAGCTATCGCCCCCTTCGCCCGGAGGCGACGAGCCGAGGCTACCCGGCCGCGGATGGGGACCCGATCGGTGGGGCAGAAGTGACCCATGGGCCGGGGTGGTGCTTGTGGTGCGCTTGGGGCACAATGGCACCACAAGCACGTGACGTGCACATACCGTACGAGCACCAAGCCGCGTGACCGCGCAGCAGCCGATGTTCCGAGTGTCTGGCGTTGGGGAAGACGTCCATCGCACTCAAGGAGGATCAGGATGTCTGCAGGTAAGCGCATCAGCACTCGCGGCGTGGTGTTCATCCACAGCACCCCCACGGCGCTGTGCCCGCACATCACCTGGGCACTGGAGTCCGTGCTGGATCAGGCTGTGACTTTGGACTGGACCGAGCAGCCCCTCGGCCGGTCACTCAAGCGTGCCGAGTTCTCCTGGACCGGCGCGGCCGGCACCGGAGCGAAGCTCGCCTCTGCCCTGCGCGGGTGGGACGGCGTTCGCTACGAGGTGACCGAGGAGCCCACACCGGGTCTCGACGGCTCCCGCTGGAGCCACACCCCAAGCCTGGGGATCCACCACGCGAACATCTCCGCCTCGGGCGACGTCTTCCTCCACGAGAACCGCCTGCGTGAGGTCATGTCGCTCGCGCAGGGGTCCGGGGAGGCGGTCGAGGACATGCTCGGCGAGCTCCTCGGTGAGGCCTGGGACGCCGAGCTCGAGGTCTTCCGCCACGCCGGCGAGGGCGCACCCGTGCGCTGGCTGCACAAGGTCGGCTGAGGACCGACCCCAGGACACCGCCTACGGCGAAGGGCGGGCCGCGCGCCTCCTTGGCGCGGCCCGCCCTTCGCGGTTGTCTTGTGGTGGGCTCACTTCGAGGCTCAGCCGTGGGCGGCCTCGCACCTCAGTGAGCGGGGAGTGTCAGAGCGGGATGTTGCCGTGCTCTCCACGCCGTGCCGGCGCCTCGGAGAGGGCCTCGGCAAGCCTCGATCGGGTGCGGTCCGGCTCGAGGATCTCGTCCACGACGCCGATCTCCACGGCCCGCTGCAGCCCCCCGGAGAGGCGGTCGTGCTCCTCGGCGAGCTCCTGCTCGACCTGCTCGCGGTCCGCCTCGTCGACCTCGGCGAGCCGGCGCCGGTGCAGGATGCGGATCGCGGCGACCGAGCCCATGACCGCCACGTGGGCGTTCGGCCAGGCGAAGACCTTCGTCGCCCCGAGGGAGGCGGAGTTCATCGCGATGTATGCCCCGCCGTATGTCTTGCGGGTCACGACCGTCACGCGCGGCACCACGGCCTCGGCGAAGGCGTGCAGCAGCTTCGCCCCCCTTCGCACGACGCCGTCCCACTCCTGGCCGACGCCCGGCAGGTAGCCGGGCACGTCGACGAGCACGACGAGCGGCACCCCGAAGGCGTCGCACATCCGCACGAAGCGCGCGGCCTTCTCCGCGGAGGAGGAGTCCAGGCAGCCACCGAGGCGCATCGGGTTGTTGGCGATGACGCCGACGGTGCGGCCGCCGAGCCGCCCGAGGGTGGTGACGATGTTCGGCGCCCAGCGCGCGTGCAGCTCCTGGGTCCGCCCGGAGTCCAGCAGCATCTCGGTGAGCGGGTGCACGTCGTAGGCGCGCTTGTCCGACTCCGGCAGCTGCTCGGCCAGGTCCACGTCGGTCACGCCGGAGACGTCGAAGTCACCCTGATCGGAGAGCAGCCCGCAGAGCACACCGGCCCGCTCGTAGGCGTCGTCGATCGACTCGGCGAGCACGTGCACCACACCGGAGCGACGGCCGTGCGGCTCCGGGCCACCGAGGCGAAGGGCGTCGACGTCCTCTCCCGTGACCGAGCGGACGACGTCCGGCCCGGTGACGAAGATCCGCCCCTCCGGGGCGAGGATGACGATGTCGGTCAGCGCCGGTCCGTACGCGGCCCCGCCGGCGGCGGCGCCGATGACCACGGAGATCTGCGGGACCACGCCCGAGGCCCGGGTCATGATCGCGAAGACCTCACCGACGGCGTGCAGCGAGACCACGCCCTCGGGCAGGCGCGCCCCACCGGAGTGCCAGAGCCCGACGACGGGGACCCCGTCGGCCAGGGCCCGCTCGTAGGCGGTGACGACGACCTTGCAGCCGGCGACGCCCATGGCGCCACCCATGATCGTCGCGTCGGAGGCGAAGGAGACCACCGGCTTGCCGTCGACCGTCCCGGTCGCGGCGAGCATCCCGGAGTCGTCGTCGGGGGTGATCAGCTCGACCGATCCCTCGTCGAAGAAGGCAGCGAGGCGCGTGTTCGGGTTCCGCGGGTCCTCCTCCCGGGGCGGCTTACGGCTCTTCCCGGCGGCGGCGGAGGCGGCGTTGGGCTCCCGAGCCATCAGAGGCTCCGCAGGGCCAGGGCGACGTTGTGGCCGCCGAAGCCGAAGGAGTTGTCCAGGACCGTCAGCTGACCCTCGGCGGGCAGCGCCCGCCTCTCGTCGCGCACCACGTCGAGGGTGATCTCGGGGTCGAGGTTCTCGATGTTGATCGTCGGGGGAGCGACCCGGTCCCGCACGGCCTGCGCGGCGAAGACCGCTTCGAGCGCCCCGGCCGCGCCGAGCAGGTGACCGGTCATCGACTTCGTGCCGCTGATCGCCATGTGGTCGGCCTCGTCGCCGAAGGCGCGACGGATCGCGGCCTGCTCGGCGACGTCCCCGACCGGGGTGGACGTCGCGTGGGCGTTGATGTGGCAGATGTCGGCGGCGCTGGCGCCGGCGTCCTCGACGGCCTGCAGCATCGCGCGCGAGGCACCTGCGCCCTCCGGCTCGGGTGCTGCGATGTGGTGGCTGTCGGCGCTGACGCCGACACCGGCGAGCTCGCAGATGATGTTCGCGCCGCGGGCGCGAGCGTGTTCCTCGGACTCGAGGATCAGGATCGCGCCGCCCTCGCCGAGGACGAAGCCGTCGCGGTCGGTGTCGTAGGGCCGGGATGCGGTCTGCGGGGAGTCGTTGCGCTTCGAGAGCGCCTGCATCGCCGCGAAACCGGCGATGGGCAGCGGGTGGATCGAGGCCTCGGAGCCGCCGGCGATGACGACGTCGGCCAGGCCCTCACGGATGAGGTGGAGCCCGTAGCCGATCGACTCGGCACCGGAGGAGCACGCGGAGACCATCGTGTGGGCCCCGGCCCGGGCACCGAACTCGAGGGAGACCGTGCCGGCAGCGCTGTTGGGCATGAGCATCGGGATCGAGAGTGGGTAGACCCGCCGCGGGCCCTTGGTGCGCAGCGCCTCCCAGGCGGTGAGCAGCGTCTGCACGCCCCCGATGCCGGTGCCGACCGCGCTGGCCAGCCGCTCCGGCTCCACCTCGGGGGCGCCGGCGTTCTCCCACGCCTCGCGGGCCGCGACGAGCGCGTACTGGGCGTAGGGGTCGAGCCGCTTGGTCTCGACCTTCTTGAGCACCTCGTCGACCGGGGTGCTCAGCTGGGCGGCGAAGGTGATCGGCAGGTCGAACTCCTCGACCCACTCGGAGGTGAGCGGAGAGGCACCGGGGGTCCCGGCGAGCGCCGCCTGCCAGGACTGCTCGGCGGTCCCGCCGAGCGGGGTCGTCGCACCGAGACCGGTGACGACGACGGTGGGCCGGGGCGAGGTCATGGATGACTCCTGTCGAGGACGGGGAGGAGGGATGGAATGGGTGGCCGGCTCCCCCTTCGCCCTGATCGAAGGGGGAACCGGCATGGCATCAGGCCGGCTGGTTGGACTTGATGTAGGTGACGGCGTCGCCGACGGTCTTGAGGTTCTTGACCTCCTCGTCCGGGATCTTGGCCCCGAACTTCTCCTCGGCGGTGACGGCGATGGTCATCATCGACAGCGAGTCGACGTCGAGGTCATCGGTGAAGGTCTTCTCGGCGGTCACCTCGGAGGTGTCGATACCCGTCTCCTCCGAGACGATCTCGGCGAGGCCGGCGAGGATCTCCTGGTCGCTGTGTGCCATGTGGGCAGCTCCTATGCGTGTCGGCTGTGCGGTGACCCGAAGACTCCCGTCGGGCCGGCGGGTGGACTTCAGGGGAGGGTCACGACCTGGGCGGCCCACACGAGACCGGCACCGAAGCCGATCTGCAGGGCCAGACCGCCGGAGGCGACCTCGCCCTCGCGCAGCATCCGCTCCATCGCGAGCGGGACGGAGGCCGCGGAGGTGTTGGCGGTGGTGCGGATGTCACGGGCGACGGGCAGGCCCTCGGGCAGGCCGAGGGTCTTGGCCATCTGGTCGATGATGCGCACATTGGCCTGGTGGGGGATGAAGGCTGCCAGGTCCTCGGCGCGCACGCCGGCGGCGTCGAGGGCGCGCTGGGCCTCCTTGACCATCGACCACACCGCCCACCGGAAGACGCTCGGGCCCTCCATGACGATCGCCGGCCAGCGCAGCCCACGGTCCGTGTGCAGGTCGTTCCACGAGTCGCGCTGGGCGATCAGCTGGCGCTTGTCACCGTCGCTGCCCCACACAGTCGGGCCGATGCCCGGGGTGTTGCTGGGGGAGACGACGACGGCCCCTGCGCCGTCACCGAAGATGAAGGCCGAGCCCCGGTCCTCGGGGTCGGTGAAGTCGAGCATCCGCTCGACGCCGACGACGAGCACGTGGTCGGCGGTGCCGACCCGGACCATGTCGCTGGCGATCGAGATCGCGTAGCAGTAGC
This sequence comes from Janibacter corallicola NBRC 107790, assembly GCF_001570965.1. Classification (GTDB taxonomy): domain Bacteria; phylum Actinomycetota; class Actinomycetes; order Actinomycetales; family Dermatophilaceae; genus Janibacter; species Janibacter corallicola. The sequence goes on from NZ_BCSR01000021.1 coordinate 35,536, forward strand.
CGGCGCACGCCGCGGAGATGTCGAAGGCGGCCGCTCCACTGCCGAGACGTGCCGCCACCTCGGGCGCCGCGCCGGGGGTCTGGTACGGGTGGGTGACCGTCGCGACGATGACGCCGCCGAGCTGCTCGGCACCGACGCCGGCCTGCTCCATGGCCCCCTTCGCCGCCTGCACGGACATCTCGACGACGGACTCACCCTCGCCGGCCCGGTGGCGGGACTCGATCCCGGAGCGCTCCTTGATCCACTGGTCGGAGGAGTCGATCGGGCCGATGATCTCGCTGTTGGGTACGACCGCGACGGGGCGGTAGGCGCCGACGCCGGTGATCCGGGCGTGCCGGAGCGTGTCGGGCACGGTGATCGCGCTCATGCGGACGTTCCCTGGGGGTGCATGCGCAGCAGCGGCTGGCCGGGGGAGACCGGGTCCCCGTCCTCGACCAACCACTCGACGACCCGTCCGGAGTGGTCGGCGAGCACCTCGCGGGTGTCGCGAAGGGAGGAGATGCTGGCGACGACCTGGCCGGCGCCGACCTCGGTGCCCGGAGCGCTGCCGGGGATGGCGACCGTGCCCTTGACCGGCGCGGTGATGATGCGCCACGTGGGCTGGAAGGCCTGCTGCCGGGCCGAGCCGTGCTCGCGGATCATCCGCTGGGCCTTCGCCAGGTCGTCCGGGGTCTTCAGGGCGAGGGTCTCCACGCCCTTCAGCCCGCGCTTGCACAGGCCGGTGAGAGCGCCGGCCGGGGGGATCTCGATGACGCCGGTGACGCCGATGTCCTTCATCGTCTCCATGCACAGGTCCCAGCGGACGGGATTGCGCACCTGGCTGACGATGCGGCGCAGCACCTCGGGACCGGAGTGGATGATCTCGCCGTCGGTGTTGGAGACGAGCGGCACCCGGGCGTCATGGGTGGAGACGGCCTTGGCGAGGCGGCCGAGGGTGTCCACGGCGGGGGCCATGTGTTCGGTGTGGAAGGCCCCGGCCACCTTCAGCGGCATGACGCGCGCCTTGGCCGGCGGGTTCTCGGCGAGGGCCGCCAGCTGCTCCGTCGTGCCGGCGGCGACGATCTGGCCGGCGCCGTTGACGTTGGCGGGGGTGAGGCCGACGGCCTCGACGGCGGCGGTGACCTCGGCCGGGTCACCCCCGAGGACGGCGCTCATGCCGGTCGGGGTCGCGGCGGCGGCCTCGGCCATCGAGCGACCGCGCTCCCGGACCAGGACCATGGCCTGCTCGGCGCTGATGACGCCGGCGGCGCTGGCCGCGGTGATCTCCCCGACGCTGTGACCGGCACCGGCGCCGACGACCCGGAAGCCGTCGGCGGGGTGCTCGAAGAGGGTCAGCAGGGCGAGGAGGCCGGAGGCGACGATGAGCGGCTGCGCGACCGCGGTGTCCTTGATCGTCTCCTCGTCGGAGGTGGTCCCGTGCGCCTCGAGGTCGAGGCCGGCGACGGTGGACAGCCAGTTCAGGCGGTCCGCGACGCCGGGCAGCTCGAGCCACGGGGCGAGGAAGCCGGGGGTCTGTGATCCTTGACCGGGGCAGGTGATGGCGAGCACGGGATCAACTCTCCCGCCCGAGCGTGCCGGGGGGCGACCTCGACACGGACAGACAATCAGTCCTCGACTTTGGAGGGTTCCTCCAAAAGGCCTCCGAGGGACAGGGCGACCCGGACCGTGAAGGCCTCGTGCGGGACGGTGAGGTCGTAGCCGACCTCCTCGGCGATGCGGCGCAGTCGGTACCGCACCGTGTTCACGTGGACGACGAGCTCCCGTGCCGTGGCCTCCAGCCCGGTCGCGTCCAGGTGGGCCCGGGCGGTCTCCAGCAGTGACGGGTGGGCGCGAAGGGGGAGGTCCACCCGTTCGCGGAGCTGGGTCACCGCGAGCTCGTCGCCGGCGAGCACCCGCTCGGCGAGCAGGTCGTCCGCGGCGACCGTGCGGGGGCGCCCGGGCCAGGCGGCGGCCGCCATGTGGCCGGCGACGGCGGCGTGCGCGGAGAGGGCCCCCTGCGCCAGCCCGTCGACGAGCGGGCCGTGGACGAGGTCGCCGTCGTGGAAGCAGGGGGCCAGCGCCTCGGCCGTCGCGCTCGGGTCGGCCACGCCACCGACGATGGCGACGAGCCGGGAGCCCTGCACCCCGGTGAGGACCTGCAGGCCGAGCTGGCGGGCACTTCGGTGCAGCGCGGCGACGCCGCTGGCCGCGTCCTCGCCCACGGCGTGGGGGGAGTCGCCGACGAGGACGAAGACGTCCTCGACCGCGTCCCAGCCCAGCGCGGCGGAGCGGGTGCGGATCGCCTCGTCCACCTCGCCGCGCATGACCGCGTCGATGACGAGGGACTCCAGCCGGGCGTCCCAGGCGCCGCGAGCCTCCGCTGCATTGGCGTACACCTCGGCGGCCCCGAAGGCGATCTCCCGGGAGTAGCGCAGCACTGCGATGCGCAGGTCGCTGACGTCCTTCGGCCGGGCGAGCTCCTCGACGCGCTCCTCGACGACCTCGACGACGGTGCGGACCAGCTCGAGGGTCTGGGCCAGGCTGATCCGGCGGGTCAGCTGCTGGGGTGCCGCGCCGAAGGCGGCCCGGGTGTCGGCGCTGACCTCGCCGTCGAGCCACTCGACGAAGTTGAGGATCCCGGCCTGGGCCACCATCCCGACCCAGGACTGCTCCTGGGCGGTGAGGGAGGCGTACCAGACGTGCTGCTCCTCGACCCGTCGGGAGGCCGCCGTGGCCAGGTCACCGGCGCTGCGGCGCACCCGTCGCCGGGTCGTCAGGGAGACCAGACCGCGGCGCGACATGCCGACAAGTCTATGTGCGAAGCACACAAAGGCGCTCGCGCCCCCGGACGTGGCCGCCGAGTCAGTCGGTGCCGAACTCCATCGCCGCCCGGTCCAGTGCGTCGTCCTGGTCGTCGGCGGTCGCCGCGACCGGGTTGGAGGCGATCTGGGCGCCGCCGCCGGCCTCGAGCTCGCCCATGATCTCCAGGTAGCCGCCGCTCAACTGGTCCTGGGCGGCGTAGAGCTCGAGCTTGCTCCGGCTGTCGGCGACGTCGAGGTTGCGCATCGTCAGCTGCCCGATGCGGTCGATCGGACCGAAGGCGGCGTTCTCGGTGCGCTCCATCGAGAGCTTGTCCGGGTGGTAGCTGAAGTTCTCGCCACGGGTGTCCACGATCGACCAGTCCTCGCCGCGGCGCAGCCGCAGCGTGACCTCGCCGGTCACGGCGCCGGCGACCCAGCGCTGCAGGGACTCCCGCAGCATGAGCGCCTGCGGGTCGAACCAGCGGCCCTCGTACATCAGGCGGCCGAGGCGGCGGCCCTCGGAGTGGTAGCTGGCGAGGGTGTCCTCGTTGTGGACCGCGGCCAGGAGGCGCTCGTAGGTGATGTGCAGCAGCGCGATGGCCGGCCCCTCGTAGATGCCGCGGGACTTGGCCTCGATGATGCGGTTCTCGATCTGGTCGGACATGCCCAGACCGTGCCGGCCGCCGATCTCGTTGGCCGCCAGGACCAGGCGCACGGCGTCGCCACCGAAGTCGTCACCGTTGATCGCCACCGGACGCCCGCGCTCGAAGCGCACGGTCACGTCCTCTGGCTCGATGGCCACCTGCGGGTCCCAGAAGCGCACGCCCATGATCGGGTCGACGACCTCGATCGACTCGTCGAGGTGCTCGAGGGTCTTCGCCTCGTGGGTGGCGCCCCAGATGTTGGCGTCGGTGGAGTAGGCCTTCTCCGCGCTGTCGCGGTAGGGGAGGTCGCGCTCGGTCAACCACTCCGACATCTCCTGGCGCCCGCCGAGCTCGGTGACGAACTCCGCGTCCAGCCACGGCTTGTAGATGCGCAGCGCCGGGTTGGCCATGAGGCCGTAGCGGTAGAAGCGCTCGATGTCGTTGCCCTTGAAGGTGGAGCCGTCACCCCAGATGGAGACGCCGTCCTCCTTCATCGCCCGCACGAGCAGCGTGCCGGTGACCGCGCGACCGAGGGGCGTGGTGTTGAAGTAGGTCCGGCCCCCGCTCGTGATGTGGAAGGCGCCGCACGCGATCGCGGAGAACCCTTCCTCGACCAGCGCGCCCTTGCAGTCCACGAGTCGGGAGAGCTCGGCGCCGTACTGGCCCGCGCGGCCGGGGATCGACGCGATGTCGTCCTCGTCGTACTGGCCCAGGTCGGCGGTGTAGGTGCACGGCACCGCCCCCTTCTCGCGCATCCACGCGACGGCCACCGAGGTGTCGAGGCCGCCGGAGAAGGCGATCCCGACACGTTCACCAACAGGGAGGGAAGTCAGTACCTTGGACACGTGCCCCACCCTAGGACGTCATTCGCCCCGAGCACGACACGACTCCACGGGCGCGGACACCGCGACGGCCCAGTCACCGTGGTCGCCCACCGCGGGGCCTCCGGCTACCGGCCCGAGCACACCCGCGCGAGCTACGAGCTCGCCGTCGAGCTGGGGGCCGACTTCATCGAGCCCGACCTCGTCATGACCCGCGACGGAGTGCTCGTCGACCGCCACGAGCCGGACGTCTCGGAGACCACCGACATCGCCGACCATCCCGAGCTGTCGGAACGTCGGCGCACGAAGCTCGTGGACGGCCAGTCGGTCACCGGGTGGTTCACCGAGGACCTCACCCTGACGGAGCTGCGCACGCTCCGGGCGCGGGAACGGCTGCCCGAGCTGCGTTCGAGCGAGTACGACGACCGCTTCGGCGTGCTGACCTTCGAGGAGTGCCTGCAGCTGCGGGAGACGTTGTCGGACGAGGCCGGTCGTCCGATCGGCATCATGCCCGAGGTCAAGCACCCGACGTACCTGCACGACCACGGCCTCGACGCGGCCACCGAGTTGGTCCGGCTCCTGCGGGCCCACGGCCTGGACGACCCGCAGGCACCGGTGTGGGTGCAGTGCTTCGAGCCGACCTTTCTGGCGGAGCTGCGCCGGCGGCACGGCCTGGGCGTCGCCACGGTCCTGCTGACCGAGGCGGAGGGGGGGCCGTGGGACCTTCGCGCTCGGAGCGCCACCTACGAGGGGCTGCTCGCCCCGGAGGGGCTCGCCGAGCTGGCCCGTTCGGTGGACGGGGTCGCCCCGGGCAAGGAGCAGGTCATCCCCCGCCGCGAGGACGGCACCCTCGCGGAGCCGACCTCGCTCGTGCGGGACGCCCATGATGCCGGGCTGCTCGTGGTCCCGTGGACCTTCCGCACGGAGAACGCCTTCCTCCCCACCGAGCTGCGCCTGGGGGCGGCTCCGGCCGGCCGGGGCGACGGCGAGGGGGAGGTGCGCGCCTTCCTCGAGGCGGGCGTCGACGGGCTCTTCTGCGACCATCCCGACGTGGGGGTTGCCGAGCGGCACCGATAAGTTTAGGTTAGCCTAACCTGAACTCATCGCCGAGGAGGAGCCCGTGGACAATCCCGCACGCCTGGCCAGGACCGTCGTCGCCACCGCCTGCTCGGTGGAGGTGGGAGTTCCGGGCCGCAGCAGGCCCGTGGCCGCACACGCGGTGGACCAGCAGGGGGCGCTGCTCCTCTCGATGACGGAGGCTGCGCCGGACTGCGCGGACCTCGTGGTCCCCGGGTGGCCCGGCCCAACGATCCAGGCGAGCGTCTCGGACGTCTCGGGGGTCGCCCACCCCGGCCGCGTCCGAGGGGTGGTCCACCTGTCGGGGACCGGTGAGGTGCTGGCCGCCGACACCCTCGAGGAGACAGTGCGCGAGCACCTCCGGGAGCCGGTGGGCGGGGTGGTCATCCGGCTGGTGCCGGACTCGGTCGCCCTGGAGTGGACCGTCGAGCGGCGCCGTGCGGACCACCCTGCCGTCGAGGTCGGTGCCAAGGAGTACGCGGCCGCGGGGGTCGACGCCCTCGCGGGCTGGCAGGACGGCTGGATCACCCACCTCGACGCCCACCACCGGGAGACCCTGCGCGAGCTCGTGGCCGACCGGGTGCAGCCGGTCTCGGTCGTCCGGCCGGTGCTCGCCGACGAGAGGGGGCTGGTGCTGCGGGAGTACATCGGCACCTGCCGCAGGGACCTGCGGGTGCCCTTCCCGGCGGCGGTCCGGTGCGGCTGCGAGGCGACCCGCGCCCTGAGGGACCTGCTCGCGGTCGTCGCCGCGCGCGGCTGAGCGGTCCGCGCCGCTCCGGGGTCACACCGCCTTCAGCGGGGAGTGCGGCCCGTCCGGCAGCTCGACCCGGATCGGGGCGCCCTCCCGGACCGTGCCACCACGCTCGACGACCGACATCACCCCGGTGCGTCGCTCGATGGCCACCCCGTCCACACGGCGGACGGCGAGCTGCAGCAGGCCGGGGGAGAAGTCGTTGATCTGACGGCAGGGGTTGCGCAGCCCGGTGATCCGTACGAGCGCGTCGCCCAGGCGCAGCCGCGTCCCCTCGGGCAGCGAGAGCAGGTCGATGCCGTCGGTGAGGACGTTCTCGCCCATCGACCCCGGGACGACGTCGTGCCCGGCCTCCCGCGCCTCCCGGAGCCAGTCGGACTGGAGCAGATGCACCTGGCGCAGGTTCGGCTGGTTCGGGTCCCGCCGCACCCGGGAGCGGTGCTGGACCAACGTCCCGGCATGGGCGTCGCCGCGCACGCCGAGGTCCTCGACCAGCTCGATGGACTCCTGCGGTTCCTTGCTGAAGCGGTGCAGACCGTCCCGGGACACGGCGACGACGAAGGGGGCCTCCACGAACACGATGCTACGGCCCCCTTCGCCCTTCGAGCCGTGCTCCTCAGGCGTCGCCGCCCGCCGTACCCGAGGTGCCGGCGGAGGCGTCGAGCAGCTGGTACTTCTCGGCGGCCTTGGCCGGGACGTCCTCGGCGACCCAGCCGCGGTCGGCGAGCATCTGCAGCGCCCGCACGGCGACCGAGGGGCCGTCGATGTGGAAGTAGCGCCGGGCCGCGGGGCGGGTGTCGGAGAACCCGAAGCCGTCGGCCCCCAGAGCGGAGAACTCCTCGGGGACCCAGCCACGGATCTGGTCCTGGACCTGCTTCATGTAGTCCGAGACCGCGACGACCGGACCGAGGCTGGTGCTGAGGGCCTCGGTGACCCACGGGGTGCGCTGCTCGTTCTCCGGGTGCAGGAAGCGCTCCTCGTCGCAGGCCATGGCCTCGCGCCGCAACTTGGTCCAGCTCGTGACCGACCAGACGTCGGCGACGACACCCCAGTCCTCGCGGAGCAGCTCCTGGGCCTCGAGGATCCACGGCAGGCCCACGCCACTGCCGAGCAGCCGGCAGCGCGGGGGCGTCTCCCCGAGATCGGAGTCGTCACCCGCCCGGTAGCGGTAGAGGCCCTTCAGCAGGGCGTCCACGTCCAGGCCTTCCGGCTCCGGCGGCTGCGCGAGGGGCTCGTTGTACATGGTGATGTAGTAGATGACGTTGCGGCTCGGGTCGGACTGGGGCGCGTCACCGCCGTACATCCGCTCGATGCCGTCGCGCATGATGTGCGCGATCTCGAAGCCGAAGGCCGGGTCCCACGGCTCGACGGCGGGGTTCGTGGCCGCGAGCACCGGGGAGTGCCCATCGGCGTGCTGCAGGCCCTCACCGGTGAGCGTCGTGCGGCCGGCCGTCGCACCGAGCATGAAGCCGCGGGACATCTGGTCACCGGCGGCCCAGATGAAGTCACCGGTGCGCTGGAAGCCGAACATCGAGTAGAAGATGTACATCGGGATCATCGGCTCGCCGTGCGTGGCGTAGCTCGTCCCGGCGGCGGTGAAGGCGGCGACCGACCCGGCCTCGTTGATGCCGGTGTGCTGCAGCTGGCCGTCCGTGGCCTCGCGGTAGGCGAGCATCAGGTCGGCGTCGACCGAGGTGTAGTTCTGCCCGTGCGGGTTGTAGATCTTCTTCGTCGGGAAGAAGGAGTCCAGCCCGAAGGTGCGCGCCTCGTCGGGGATGATCGGCACGATCCGCTTGCCGAACTCCTCGGTGCGCATGAGGTCCTTCAGCAGCCGCACCCAGGCCATCGTCGTGGCGACCTCCTGCTTGCCCGAGCCCTTGGCCAGCTGGCGGTAGGACTTCTCCTCCGGCAGCTCGGGCACCGGGTAGCTGACCCGACGCTCGGGCAGCCCGCCGCCGAGCTTCTCGCGCCGCTCGAGCATGTACTGGATGGCCTCGTCGTCCTTGCCGGGGTTGTAGTACGGCGGCAGGTACGGGTCCTTCTCGAGGGTCTCGTCGTCGATCGGGATGCGCAGGTTGTCGCGCAGGCCCTTCAGGTCGTCCAGGGTCAGCTTCTTCATCTGGTGGGTCGCGTTGCGCCCGGCGAAGTGACTGCCCAGCCCGTAGCCCTTGATGGTCTTGGCGAGGATGACCGTCGGCTGGCCGGTGTGCTCCACCGCGGCGCGGTAGGCCGCGTAGACCTTGTGGTAGTCGTGGCCGCCGCGCTTGAGCTTCCACCACACGTCCGCGTCGGACCAGTCGGCGACGAGTTTGCGGGTGCGCGGGTCACGGTCGAAGAAGTGCTCCCGCACGTACGCGCCGTCGTTCGCCCGGAAGGTCTGGTAGTCCCCGTCCGGGGTCTGGTTCATCAGGTTGATCAGGGCGCCGTCCTGGTCGGCGGCCAGCAGCGGGTCCCAGCCCCGGCCCCACACGACCTTGATGACGTTCCACCCGGCGCCGCGGAAGAAGGCCTCCAGCTCCTGGATGATCTTGCCGTTACCGCGCACCGGCCCGTCCAGCCGCTGCAGGTTGCAGTTGATGACGAAAGTGAGGTTGTCCAGCTCCTCGAAGGCGGCCGTGTGCAGCAGGCCGCGGCTCTCCGCCTCGTCCATCTCGCCGTCACCGAGGAAGGCCCACACGCGCTGCCCGGAGGTGTCCTTGATGCCGCGGTTGTGCAGGTACTTGTTGAACTGCGCCTGGTAGATCGCGTTCGCCGGACCGATGCCCATGGAGACCGTCGGGTACTCCCAGAAGTCCGGCATGAGCCGCGGGTGCGGGTAGGAGGGCATGCCCGTGTCGGCCTGCCCGGCAAGAGTGGTCGCCTCCTGGCGGAAGCCGTCCATCTGGGCCTCGGAGAGGCGGCCCTCGAGGAAGGCCCGGGCGTACATGCCGGGGGAGGCGTGACCCTGGAAGAAGATCTGGTCGCCGCGGTCATCGGCGTCCTTACCCCGCCAGAAGTGGTTGAACCCCACCTCGTAGAGGGTCGCCGCGCTGGCGTAGGAGGAGATGTGCCCGCCGACGCTGATGTCGGGGCGCTGGGCGCGGTGCACCTGGACCGCGGCGTTCCAGCGGATCCACGCCCGGTAGCGGCGCTCGACCTCCTCGTCGCCGGGGTACCAGGGCTCCTTGTCCGGGGCGATGGTGTTGACGTAGTCGGTGGTCGTCAGCGACGGGACACCGACGCTCTTGGCCCGGGCGCGCTCCAGCAGCCGCAGCATCACGTACCTGGCGCGCTCACGACCGGACGCGTCGATCAGGCCGTCCAGGGAGTCCAGCCACTCGCCGGTCTCCTCGGTGTCGATGTCCGGCAGATGGGTCGGGATGCCGTTCAGGATGGGGCCGTCGCTCAGGTGATCCGCGCTTCCGGGCACGTTCTCGTCCTTTCCTCTGCAGTCCTCCCAAGGGTCTCTGAGAGGACACACCCATCATCCCAGTGACGTGTCAGGCATCACAATCGGGTGTCAGTCCGTGATCCGCCCGGGGTGGCTGAGCACCGTGGCGCGGTCGCCGCGGACGAAGGCGGCCAGGGTCAGCCCGGACTCCTCGGCCACCTCGACGGCCAGCGTCGTCGCGGCGGAGACGCAGGCGAGGACCGGCACCCCACAGACCGCGGCCTTCTGGGCGATCTCGAAGCCGGCACGGGAGGAGGCCAGCATCACGTGACCACGAAGGGGGAGACGCCCTTCGCGCCCGGCCCACCCGATGATCTTGTCCACGGCGTTGTGCCGGCCCACGTCCTCGCGGACGGCGAGGAGCCGGCCCTGCGGGTCCAGCAGGGCGGCGGCGTGCACGCCGCCGGTGTCGCCGAAGACCTTCTGCCGCTCGCGCATGGCTGCCATCCCCTCGTGCAGCCGGGAGAGCGGCACGCGGGCGGCGTCCTCGGCGAGACCGGGGGGCAGCGTGGCGATGAGGTCCTCGACCCGGGTGGACCCGCAGACCCCGCACGCGCTCGTGGCGACCTCGGTGCGGGCGGTGACCGGTCGCCTCAGGGACACCCCGGCGGCGAGGGTCACCTCGACGACGTTGAAGGTCGGCGATCCGTCCTCCGCGGTGTCGGTGCAGTGCATCATCGTCGCGACGTCCTCGGCCTCGCCGATGAGTCCCTCGGCGAGCAGGTGCCCGAGCGCGAGATCGAAGTCGTCCCCGGGCAGGCGCATCGTCGTCGTCACGGTGGTCGACGGGGGCCGCAGCTCGACCGGGGCACCTCCCGCCGCGATACCGGCCGCGGGGAGTGCCGCGACACGGATCTCGAGCGGCTCCTCGACCGCGAGGGTCTCGATACGTGTCTTCGGCTCGGGGCTGCGCCGCAGCACCCGGCGCCGCTGGGTCATGCGTCCCACGGCTCTGCCCTCCTCGGAGCGACCATGGGACCCAGCCTAGGAGGTGGGACTGATTGGATGATCCCGTGGTCGAACCAGCCAGCCCAGCCCAACCCGGCCCCGCCGTGCTCCCACTCCGGGGCCCCGGCGGCGCGCCCTGGCGCGGGGTGAGCCGGCGGCTCATCACCGCCCGCAGCATCGCGCTCGCCGCGGTGGCGGCCCCACTGCTGCTCGTCGCCGTCGTCCTGGCCGCCGTCCTCTCGCCCTGGGCCTGGATCGCCGTCGTCGTGCTGCCGATCGGCTGGGTCTGGGCACAGGTGGTCATCCTGCTCCAGGTGCCGGCGATCAGCTGGGCCGAGCTGCCGGAGGAGCTGGCGATCCGTCGGGGTCGCATGTGGCGCTCCCTCGTGACCGTCCCCTACGGGCGGATCCAGTACGTCGACCTCGAGTCCGGCCCGCTGCTGCGGGCGCTGGGGATGGCCACCATCACCGTCAACACCGCCTCGCCGGAGAGCAGCGGCACGGTCCCCGGCCTGCCCACGCAGGTCGCCGAGGAGCTTCGGGTCCGGCTCGCCGCACGCGGCGAGGCCAAGAGGGCGGGCCTGTGACGCAGCAGGATCAACCGGGCGAAGGGGGCTTCCACCGGGTCCATCCGCTGTCCCCCTTCGTACGGGGGGGACTGATCGCCGTCGGCGTCCTCGGCTACCTCGTCTCCCAGGAGGTGGACCGTCTCACCGGGCCCGACGTGCAGGACGTCGGCGAGGAGGCACCCTTCTCCTGGCTCGTGCAGGTCGGCGCCGTCGGTCTCGTGATCCTTGGTGCGGTGGGCCTGGGACTGCTTTCGTGGTGGTTCACCCGGTACCGGCTCGGCCCGCAGAACCTGGAGATCCGCACCGGCTGGCTGAACCGCCAGCACCGTGAGGTCCGCTACGACCGGATCCAGGCGGTCGACCTCGTCCGCCCGCTGCTGGCCCGCCTGACCGGCCTGGCCGAGGTGCGGGTCGAGTCCGCCGGCGGGTCGGACTCCCACGTCGCCATCGCCTACCTGCGCCAGCCCGAGGCCGAGGCGGTGCGCGCCCGGCTGCTCGGCCTGGCCGCCCACGCACGGGAGACGGACGCACCCGAGGCGCCCGCCGCCACCACCGGCACGTCCGACGGCCCCACCGTGGGCGGGTCGGGTGAGCCGGCCGAGCCGCTGCTCCGGGTACCGCTGGAGCGGCTCGTGGGGTCGGTGCTGCTCTCCGCGGACACCGTCGCCTTCGGGATCCTCCTGCTGTTCGCACTCGGGCTGCTCGGGTTCGGGCTCGCCCCGGCCCTGAGCGGGTTGCTGCCGCCGGCGCTGATCACCGGCGGGCGCAGCCTGATGCGGCTGACCCGGTGGTACGGCACGGCCGTCGCGCGGCGCGGTTCGACCGTGACGATCGAGCGCGGACTGACCGACACCCGCAGCTCGAGCGTCCCGCTGCACCGGGTGCAGGCCGTCCAGATCGACCAGCCGCTGCTCTGGCGGAGCGCCGGGTGGTGGTCGCTCAAGGTCAACGTCGCCGGAGCCACGTTCGGGTCCGCGGACAGCGACGGCTCCGGGGACCTGCTCGTCCCCGTCGCGACGACCGGCCAGGTGCTCACGGTGCTGCAGGCGATCCTCGGGGACCGGGAGACCACCGAGGAGGTGGCCGCGCTCGTGCGGTCGACGCCGCCGGGGTTCCTCGGCCAGCCGCCCGCCGCTCGGTGGCTGGACCCCCTGGCGCACCAGCGGATCGGCGCCCTCATCGGTGGGCGTGCGCTGCTCACCCGCGGCGGCTGGGCCGGTCGGTGGCTGCAGGTGGTCCCCTTCGGCCGGGTGCAGTCGATCACCCTCCGGCAGGGACCACTGGAGCGGCGTCTGGGGCTGGCCGACCTCTTCCTCGTGAGCACGGTGGGGCCGGTGACACCCCGGGTGCGCCACCTCGCGGAGGCGCACGCCGAGCACCTCGCGGTGGTCGTGGCGGGGCTCGCCAGCCGGTC